>NZ_CANLFB010000015.1 GCF_947489755.1 uncultured Psychromonas sp. | reverse complement strand
AAATTGAGTCCACACCATTGTGGATGCTCGGCACGTTTATGCCATGTGTGAGCGGTTTGATGAAAAACATCTTTGACAACATCGCTACCTAGTTTTTTGCGAGCCTGTGTTATAGCGCTTCTAGCGACGTAATCGACTTCTTGAGGTAATACTATATCGAGTTTGTTAATAAGTTGGCGAACAGACTCGGTTCTAAAAAGTGACATACCGACGACAGCCCAGATCATAGCATCCATTGGAAGCTTTCGTTTTCTTAACGTCGCAACACCGTTAGATTGCAGGCAAGACTCAATAATATCTGGCTCTAGGATATCTGATAACGAAGAGAATTCGGTAAGACGATTAATCGAAGTGCGAGCGAGTGCTTCTGAAAGTTCCATAAAAAAATCCCATAACCTTTTGAGTTATAGGATTTTGATCTTCTTTAGTTAAAAATCAACTAATTTTCTTAACTGATCGGCATTAGGGTAAATAGACGTTTTTCAGCATGTGAATGAGCTTTTTAAGAATCTAACTTAATTAGCTAACTTAATTAGCTAACTTAATTAGCTAATTAGACTGCTAGTTTGTCAAAAAGCGACTTTAAAACCATTTGAAAGTTACCTTAAAGCTATTCATACCCCATCTTAAAACTATCTTAAAGATATTCGTAACCCATCTTAAAAATTATTATCTAATAGTGCTTTTAATACACGGCGACGAGATATGACGCCCACCACTTTATTGTCACTGTTAATCACTGGATAGGTTTTAGGTTGTGGACCCACCATTTTTTCAGCTAATGAGAAAATCGTTTGATCTGCTTTAACGCTTAACACTTCTTTACGCATGATGTCTTGAACTAGCCCGATTCGCTGGTTGTGGTAAGCAAATTGAGTGGTGACATGTAAACATTCTTGCTCTGAAATCCAACCAAGTAGTGTGTTGTCTGAGGCAATAACAGGGCCGCCTAACGCTTCTTTTTTAATGAGCTGTATTGAAGCGGTGATCACTGGCATGTCTTCATAAATCTTCGCAAAATTAACATCCATATAATTTTTTACGATCATGTCTTTCATTTTTAAAATTCCTTTTTATATTATTGTATGAAGAATAGGTTGAATTCAAAAACTATGCAACTGACTATTATTAAAAACTAAGGTGATTGAATTTGTTGTGCATTTTTATGTGGATTGACACTTTTTAAAATATTTGGATTTAAAGCCACGTTATCCACCCCTTAAACTATCCATCTCCTTAACCTATCCCCTACATCATACCTACAGAGCATATTCTTAACTCGTACTCTTAAAACTGACCCCTTAAAGCACATAACAAATAATTATCATTATGATAATTAATGATAATTTAAAAGCACTTAATAATAAGCGTATCTTGTATCTATCAAAATGCTTAAACGCTTTTTAATGTGTAATTAATTTAGTAAGAATTTTTTAACAATGCGTGTAGATAAATTTTTAAAGCTTATTTAACGTCAATTCTGGTTAATAAAAGTATTGCTTAATGAAAAAATTGGTTATTGAGAAGAATCTAATACAGAAGCTTGCTGAAATAGCCGTGCTGTATGACTTTTTATCCAAAAACAAGGTTATTTTAATACACATTCAAAAAGCTAATTACTTGAATTTAAGCTTGAATTTTAATGACTTTATAAAGGAAATCATAATGACTGATTCACTATTTCAACCAATCCAATTAGGTCAATTTTTATTAAAAAATCGTATTGTGATGCCACCGATGACTCGTTCTCGTGCGACACAACCGGGTAACGAAGCTAATGACATCATGGCTGAGTACTATTCTCAGCGAGCAAGTGCAGGGCTTATTATTAGCGAAGGCACACAAATTTCTGCATTGGGCCAAGGCTATGCTTGGACACCGGGTATTTATAATGCAGCACAAATTGCAGGTTGGAAAAAAGTAACCGATGCCGTGCATGAAAAGGGCGGTGTGATGTTTGCTCAGCTTTGGCATGTTGGCCGCGTTTCGCATCCAGATAACACGGGTGGCGTTCAACCGATTTCTTCGTCTACTTTAAAAGCCGAAAATGTAAAAGTATTTGTTGATGACGGTGTTGGCGCTCCTGGTTTTGTTGACGTAGTTGAACCTCGTCAAATGACGAAAGCAGATATTAAAGCGGTTGTTGAAGAATATCGTCAAGCGGCACTGAATGCACTTGAAGCCGGATTTGATGGTGTTGAACTACATGCTGCCAATGGTTATTTAATCAATCAATTTATTGATTCAAATGCTAATAATCGCACCGATGAATATAGTGGCAGTATTGAAAATCGCCTACGTTTTCTGGGTGAAGTGGTTAGGGCAATGGCTGACGCTATTGGCGCAGATCGTGTCGGTGTGCGTTTAGCGCCGTTTACGTCATTGAATGGAACGGTAGATGACACGCCTATTGAAACGTATAGCGCAGCCGCTGCCTTGTTGAATACTTATAACGTTGTGTATATTCACATTGCAGAAGTGGATTGGGACGATGCACCTGAAACGCCTGTATCATTTAAAGAAAATATTCGCGCGGCTTACCAAGGTACATTAATTTACGCGGGACGTTATGATGCTGAAAAAGGTGATCAAGCGATTAACAGTGGGT
Organism: uncultured Psychromonas sp.; assembly: GCF_947489755.1. Classification (GTDB taxonomy): domain Bacteria; phylum Pseudomonadota; class Gammaproteobacteria; order Enterobacterales; family Psychromonadaceae; genus Psychromonas. The sequence continues at coordinate 103,820 of NZ_CANLFB010000015.1, read as the reverse complement.
TGGCAGATATGATTGGGTTCGGACGTCCATTTGTGTCTAATCCAGACTTACCAAATCGCATTAAACATGGCTATCCATTAGCAACCCATGATCCTGATACATTATTCGGTGGCGCCGAAAATGGCTTAACCGATTATCCAAAGTACAAGAAGTGATGATGGTTTACTCACTAATACTTTTTAAAATAATTTTTAGCTGAAAATATACTATTCACTAGCAGATTAATTAAGTTAGACTAGCGCCATATAATCTATATCTATGATAGCAACCTGACATTTATGTTCGGTTGCTTTTTGTTTTTTACGAATAATAAAAGAGAACAGTGATGCGCGGTGAATTTCATTTATTAATGGCAACGTTACTCGCCGCGATTGGTTGGATTGCCTCTAAATTAGTGATTGAAGGGGTGCAAGGTGATGTGTTCATTATGTCTCGATTTTTTATTGCTAGCCTTATTTTATTACCGTTCTGCTATAAACATGTGTTTCGTTTAAACTTAAAACAAGTGCTGTCGGTATGTGGTGTTGGTTTAATGTTAACACTGGGTATTCAAGTATGGATTTATGCTATCTCAATCAGTAATAGCCTGTCGGAAGGGGCCTTTATTATGAGTTTAGCAATGATCATTGCGCCTTTTACTGCATGGTTATTTTTTCGAGAAAAACCCAATAGAGCTTTTTGGCTTGCTTTACCTATTTCCGTTGTGGGCATGATGTTAATGACATTATCAAACGGTTGGCAGGTTGAAAAAAGCCAATTATGTTTTTTGCTGTCATCGGCGCTTTTTTCTGTGCATTTTGTCTTTAATAAACGCGTGACGGGAACTGTTAAGCCGATTGCTTCGATATTTTTACAGTTATTTACTGTCGGGGTATTGAGTGCTATTTACGTTTTCTTAACACAAGAAATTCATCTGCAGCTCACTTCTTCGGTTATTGTTTGGTTTGTGATATCTACTTTGATCGCGACCTCTATTCGTTATTTATTTCAAACACTTGGACAATTTTCAATCAAAATAGAAACCGCGTCATTAATTATGATTTTAGAGCCGATTTGGACGTTATTATTAAGCATTACGGTGTTAGGCGAGATAGTTGAAATTCAAAAACTCATTGGTGCTGCAATTATTTTTCTCTCGTTATTTGTGTACAACAAGTTATCTAGACGGTAATGATTACCTAGTGCTTATACTTATATTTACTAGTGTTTGACCCTATATTTAGTGGTATGAATAAGCGATATTTAATAACTGATGACGTTTGTAATTATTATTATTTCTTTCATTCAAGATTAATCAACTGTTTTTCTATTGAATGAAATAGCACTGATATCCTTCATGTATCAGTGCCATTATGCTTAATGAATTTACTTATATCATTCCCTCTAGGTATGTTATTTCAATTTTACGTATAAAAACAATTTCTAATCTACTGCTAAACGCTTCCCTTTAATGATGACTTTCTCTCCTTGATGTTGAGTGCTTATAACCTATTGATTCAATTTAAATAAAAAGTTGGATTTAATATATTTTATAAAATATAATACGAGTGATTATCATTTACTTTAAGGTGTAAGATAGAAATTATATGGATATAAGATTAACGAAAGCGTTTGTACTGTGTTCCGTTGCAGCTTTAACTGCTGCTTGTAATGACACAACGACTGAAGAAGCAGCCGTTGTGAGCGGACAATTAAATGTACCTGTTTCAGGATTAAGTTATCAAACAGATACACTTTCTGGTTCGACCGATGAATTAGGTTCATTTGAATACCGAGATGGTGAAAGTATTACCTTTAGCTTAGGTGACTATCGTCTTTCAACTGTTGAAGCGAGTGCTCAAATTACGTTAGCCTCTTTAGTCGGAGAAGAAAGGTTTCAAGAAACTCAAACCGTAAAATTATTAAAAGCGATGATCTCGCTTGATGATAACGATGTTTATAACGGGTTAACCTTGGATACGGCAGGATTAAATGAAACTAGCACTGAGTTTGCTAGTATTTCTGATATTGAATACTCAGCGATAACCAATGGATTAGGGGATGCTAAAGTTTATGCTTATTTGAAATGGATGAACTTTGATAATACGATCATGATGTCTGCCGGTAACCACCATACTCTAGGATTATCTGAAGAAGGAAAGCCTTTTAGTTTCGGTGAAAACTATGCGGGTATTGTGTATGCGGAATCGCCTAGCCGTTATTGTGGTAGTGAGTTACGCAATAAATTAGGTCGTGAATCTGATCAAGATCTTGAACCGGGCACTGAGCTTGATGAAGAAGGAAGAGATACCTTAACCGATGAAGAAAATGAATGTTATATCGAAGGTAATATCGCACGTCAATACGGCCTTTATAATGCCAACACGGGTTGGGTGACGTTATCAGATGATACTTTAACGTTTAACAGTGTGTCTACTGATCAAGTTGATGGTGCATTAGTGACTAGCGAAGGGAGATTGTTTGTTTTCGGCCCTAATTATAGTGGCGAGTTAGGTACTGGCAATGAAAGCCCAGTGACTGTCCCTGTCGAAGTGACTTTGCCCGATGACGAATTAGCAGTATATGCAACTTCTGGTACCTCAAGTAGCTATGTTGTGACACGTTCAGGAAAGGTTTATTCAGCCGGCGATAATGGCAATTTACAATTAGGTCGTTCTGAAGATTCGTCTGACGATCAAAGTACATTTGGTTTAGTACTTATTCCTGACGATGAGGTAATTGTAGATGTTGCAGTACGAGATCATCATGTTTATGCCTTGACTGAAAATGGGGATGTATATTCTTGGGGAAATAACTCAAGTAATGGTGAGCTTGGTGACGGCAGTGTTAGTGTGGATCGCTCTACGCCATTAAAAATTCTTGAAGGTAAAGATATCATTGCAGTTGAAGCAGGTGCTGACTTTGGTTTAGCTGTCGATAATGCAGGGACGGTATATGGCTGGGGTTATAATGGCTATGGTGCGTTGGCACAAGGTACTGCAACGCTTAGTGGCTCTATATATAAAGTCTCTGATATTGAAAATGTTTTGATACCTGAAGTTATTGTTAACTTATCGACAGGATCTGATGCCATGGGAAGTGACCGAATGATAGGTTTTCAAGGCGGAAGTCGTAATGCACAGGCAATTAGCTTGAATGGTGATATTTACTCTTGGGGTGATATGGGAACAGGTTACTTCGGTAATGGTTATGAAGTTGATGACTCAGGTATTGAACGTCTGGTATCAGTGCAACCTATTAAAGTCGCTGCTTTAGATGAACCTTTTATTGTTTCTTTTAGCGCAAATACCTCTCACCATTTTGCGGTGACTAAAGAGAATGTTGTTTATGCTTGGGGTTCTGGTAGTGATGGTCGATTGGGTGTGTCACAGGATATTTGTGCAGCAGACTCGCTTAGTTTGTACGGTGAAGAAGCTTCATCAACAGTTTGCTATACACCGATTGAAGTGTCAGTTACGCCTTAACTATTAACGATACAACGATACAACGATACAACGATTAAACATAGAATATAAAAGTGTATTAGGTAGAAAACGGTAAAAGTTAGAAAGCGATAAAAGTTAGAAAGCGATATAAGGTAAAAAACGACCAAAGCTAGAAACTTTAGTTTGCTGTCTTTTGGAATATTTTCTAAACGGCTAAGACCTATCAGTGATTATTTACTGGTGGGTCTTTTTCGTTATTCATCACTTAATATTCATTATTTACCATTTACCATTTTAGATTGCCGCTGCTTATAGAATTCTTTACACTTTCCTATGCCAATAACACATCAGTTAATATTCAATAATAAGCTTAAATAGGAAATAAAATGTACAACATGGACTTATTTTCAGCTCTTGAAGACACACCTATTAATATCATCAATTACGATGGGATTGTCGAGTACCATGGGTTGTTAATTCCTTTTGATGAAGCGAATGATTACTTTGATGTGTTGCTTAATACCATCCAATGGAAGCATGACCAAGTCAATGTATTAGGCGAAGTGATTGTGACGAAGAGAAAGGTGGCTTGGTATGCCAACGAGTCTTTTAATTACACGTATTCTAATATGACTAAAGTCGCCTTACCTTGGACACCAGAGCTACTTGCATTAAAAAAGGGAGTGGAAGAAGCAACCGGGCATCAGTTTAATTCCTGTTTATTAAACCTCTATAATAATGGGGAAGAGGGCATGGCTTGGCACCATGATGGTGAAACAGACTTACAAAAGAATGGGGCGATTGCTTCATTAAGTTTTGGTGCAGAACGTAAGTTTTCTTTTAAGCATAAAGTGAGTCAAGAAACGACCTCGCTATTTTTACAACATGGCAGTTTATTAGTGATGAAAGGTGAAACACAAACCCATTGGTTGCATCGATTACCACCGACTAAGAAGGTCACAACCGCGCGTATTAATCTGACATTTCGTACCATTGATCAAAACTATTAATAAGAGCTATTAAGTCATAAAGCGATAAGCCATTAAATTTTTACTTGAATTTAATACTAGTAAATAGTCCGTAAAGCCACTCTTTATAATCACTATGAATGAAAACAAAAACACCGAACGTTTTAGGCTCGGTGTTTTATATCGTTTTTCAAACCTTAAACTGCTTTTGATTAAGCTGTACTTCGATTTTTAAAGAAGCTTGAATTTAAGTCTTAAAGCTCTTTGTATTTATCAAATACGATATGCGAATAAGCGTTCACAGGTTTTTTAGTAATAACGGGTGCTGATTCACTGTTAAGTAAAATACCCACTGTACGATCAAAGGCAATCGGATCTAAATAACCCATTTCTGGACCTGAACCCAATAGTTTTGCTACTTCGGTCATCATACGTGTTTGGTGATGCTCTGTTTGTGCGCCGGTATCATCGTATTCTAATACGATCATTGCCGCTTCTTTAGGGTGTTCCGCTGCCCATTTCCAACCCTTTAATGAGGCTTTTAAGAATTTAGCGTAGTTTTCTACTTTTTTAGCATCTTTTAAATCTTCTTCTAAAACGTATAAACCGTCTTCTAATGTAGCGACACCTTCTTCTTCATATTTAAATAACACTAATTCTTCAGGTGTTAAACCGCCGTCCATGATTTGGCCGTATTCATTGTAAGTCATGGTTGAAACACAATCTGCTTGTCCTTGGAAAATTGGGTCAACATTAAAGCCTTGTTTAAGTACGGTTACGCCATCGTCACCGCCTGTCGTTGGGTAGCCAAGTTGAGACATCCAGCTTAAGAATGGGTATTCATTACCAAAGAACCAAACACCTAATGTTTTACCTTTAAAGTCAGCGGCCGTTTTGATGCCACTTGATTTTAAACAGGTTAACATCATGCCCGATTTTGCATAAACCTGAGCAATATTCACCATAGGCAGTCCTTTCTCCCTAGTGGCTAAAGCTGAAGGCAACCAGTCGACAATGACATCGGCACCGCCACCTGCTAATACTTGAGCGGGAGCGATATCTGGTCCGCCTGGTTTAATCGTGAAGTCTAGTCCTTCGTCCTTGTAAAAGCCTTTTTCTAATGCGGTGTAATAACCTGCAAATTGCGCCTGAGTAACCCACTTAAGCTGCAATGTGAGTTTGTCTGCTGCGCTAGCACTGAAGCTTGATGCCAATAAAGCGGCACCAGTTGCGAGTGTGATTAGTGTTCTTTTCATAGTGTATTCCCTTTTCTATTAATAGGATGACATTAACGACTGTTATTACCTTCTCGGTACGAGGGGTGCCAAAACAGTAATGATTTTTCTAATAAGGCAAGTGCCCCATAACTTAATGAACCTGCAATAGCCGCCACTACAATCGTGGCCCATACTAAGTCCATATTCATTCGACCAACTTCAGTCGAAATTCTGAATCCCATGCCTACAATTGGCGTACCAAAAAACTCGGCAACAATGGCGCCTATTAACGCTAAAGCGGAGTTAAGCTTTAAAGCATTAAAAATAAACGGTAGGGCGTGGGGTAATTGATTTTTAAAGAATATTTGTGATTTTTTAGCCGCATAGGTATGCATTAAATCTTTATGTAATGCATCGGTTGACTGTAAGCCCGTGAGTGTATTAATAAACATCGGAAAGAAAGTCATTACCACAATAACAGCGGCTTTAGATTGCCAGTCAAAACCAAACCACATCACCATGATTGGGGCGATACCGACTATCGGAATCGCAGACATAAAGTTACCCAAGGGCATTAGACCATCACGCAATACTTGGCTTCTTGCAGCCCATTGCGCAACAATAAAACCCGATGAACAACCGATAATATAACCTGCTAATACGGCCTTTAAGTATGTCTGTTTAAAGTCAGCCCATAACATAGGGATATTATTAATTAAGGCATTGAAAATATTACTTGGCGCGGGCATTAAAATCGGTGAAACGGCATAACCTTTGATGACGCTTTCCCAAGTCAATAAGAGCATAAAAGCAAATAAGGTTGGAATAAGGGCTTTAATCGATTTGTACTTTCCCTCTAGGTTTGTCAATTGTCCGAGTAACATTGCCATACTAAAAGCAGCTGCAATTAATACTAAAATCAGTAGCGGTAAGTTTTTGTAGAAACCAATCTCACTGGTCGCGACGATGATCACCTGTGATAATATTAACGCGATATAAAGAGTGTTCTTTAGGCTTTGAGACATGAACGAGTTCGGTTTAGTTGAATTAAGCATGAGCAAGTTAAGCATGAGTAAGTTCTCCTCGACGACGTAATAATACTTTTTCAGCAAGTCCCACTAACCAAACTAATATTGAGCCTAATGTCGCTGCGACAATTAACGCTGCCCATATTTGTTCCGTTTGTCCGTAATAAGAGCCACTTAATAAACGTGCGCCTAAACCACCTTGTGCCCCCGTTGGAAGTTCTGCCACAATCGCACCCACTAATGCCGCTGCTATGGCTACTTTTAAACTTGCAAACAGATAGGGTTGCGCGGAATACCAACGTAGTTTCCAAAAAATGTCTTTGGCACTTGCGCTATAGGTGTGCATTAATTCTTCGTGTAATTTGTCTGATGAACGTAATCCTTTCACCATGGCGATAGTGACCGGAAAGAAGGATAGATACATGGAAATGATAGCTTTAGGGATCACACCTGTAATATTGATGGCACCGAGTACGACCACAACCATAGGTGCAATTGCTAAAATGGGAATGGTTTGAGAGGCGATAACCCAAGGCATTAAACTCGATTCTAAGGTTTTATTATTAACGATACCGACGGCGATCAAGATGCCGAGTAATGACCCAAATACAAAACCTAACAGCGTTGAGTTAAGGGTTATTTGTGCATGAAAAATAAGCGAACGTTTAGACGTCACCGGTTTATCAATTATCGATTTTATCAACTCTTGACCCACTTGATGGGGAGCAGGCAACATCGGCCTTTTTACTTCATAGGCTTGAGATATTACTTGTTGATAGGTCCAGGTTTGGCCTTTTCGTTCCAAGTTATTAATCAGTTGATTGCCATTCATAATCAACGCAGCCAGATACCATATCGCGATCACTATGGTGAATAAACTGACAAAAGAGAATAATTTTTGCTTCATTTTTGTCTACTCCTTTAGACTGAAAACTAGTCGATAGCATGCTCGTGTGCGAGTGCAGATCGAATCTCACTGGCTAATGCATGAAACTCTGGTCTGTCTCTTAATGCCAATGTTTTGAGCCTTGGTAGTGGGCTTTCAATGACTTTTAGTATTCGCCCTGGACGTGGAGACATCACTACAATATGCGTTGATAGTAAGACGGCTTCATCAATGGAATGAGTCACAAACACCACGGTTTTTTGTGTTTCACTCCAAATACGCAGTAGCTCAATATTCATGTGATCACGGGTTATTTCATCGAGCGCACCAAAAGGTTCATCCATCAGTAATAGGTCTGGATTAAGGCATAGCGCACGTGCTATTGATGCACGTTGCTGCATGCCGCCTGAAAGCTGCCAAGGGAATTTATTATGAAAATCCTGTAGCCCAACCATTTGTAGATATTTATCAATCTGCTTATTTTTATGCGCATCAGACTGTTTTGATATCTCCATAGGCAGTGCACAGTTTTGTTTGATATTACGCCAAGGCAATAACGCAGGTGCTTGAAAAACATAGCCGTATAGACGATTTAAACGCGCATCTTCTGCATCAGTACCATTCACTTTAAGGCTACCTGATGTTGGGCGCTCTAAATCCGCAATGACCCTTAATAAGGTGGTTTTTCCGCAGCCAGAGGGGCCAATGAAAGAGACAAAATCGCCACTTTTGATGCTTAAGTTAATATTAGATAATGCGTGGACATCACCATCCTTACTTGGGAATACTAATGATAAGTCCTGCACAGATATCATTTCACGTTTTGGCTTAACAGTTAGGCTCGGCTCTGTCAGTGTGGTTTGTTCTGCAACTGCTAACATATTACCTCTCTTATCTTGTTAATTTTTTATCTTACTCACTTTTAACTCGTCAATTATTGCCTTGTTAATAGGGAAATTAACGTTCAACTTTATAAGGTGCGTTTGTTTGGTTGTATTTATTGACCGCTTCAAAAATAGTAGGGAACGCAGGACGTTTAATGTAGCGACCAGCTCCTTCTTCTACGTTTAATTTTCCGTCTTTAAAGACCACTTTCCCTTGGCTAATAGTGATGTAAGGGGAACCGACGACGGTGCGACCTTCAAATATATTGAAGTCGATTTTTTGATGGTGCGTTTTAGCGGAAAGGGTATGTTCTTTCTGTGCATCCCAAATCACGATATCTGCATCTGAACCAACGGCTATGCAACCTTTTTGAGGGTAAAGGTTAAATATTTTAGCGGTATTAGTAGAGGTCACGCCTACAAACTCATTTTCAGTTAAACGTCCTTTGTTCACGCCTGAATCCCATAACACCATTAATCTGTCTTCAACACCTGCTGTACCGTTGGGTATTTGCGTAAAGTTGTCTTTACCCATGGCTTTTTGGTCTTCGCAGAAACAACAATGGTCAGTGGCTGTAGTTTGAATCGTACCGCCTTGTAACGCTTTCCATAATGCTTCTTGATGACCTTTAGGTCGGAAAGGAGGGCTCATAACATGTGCCGCTGCTGTTGCCCAATCTGGGTTGCTATAAACGCTGTCATCTAACTCTAAATGGCCCGCTAAACATTCGCCGTAAACACGTTGTCCTTCAGATTTTGCGCGTGCAATTTCATCAATCGCTTCTTTACAAGAAACATGGACTAAATACAGTGGGATACCGATTGATTGTGCAATACGTATTGCTCGGTTAGAGGCTTCGCCTTCTACTTCTGGCGGTCTTGATTGTGGATGAGCTTCTGGGCCGGTGATGCCTGCGGCTAACATTTTTTGTTGCAGGTGATGCACTAATTCACCGTTTTCTGCGTGCACTGTTGGCATTGCGCCTAGTTCTAAACAACGGTTAAAGCTGTTTATCAAGGTTTCATCTTCAGCCATGATCGCATTTTTGTAAGCCATGAAGTGCTTAAAGCTATTAACTCCTTCTTCTTCTACTAAGGTTTTCATATCCTCTGACACTGAATCATCCCACCATGTGACTGCTACGTGAAACGAGTAATCTGCTACTGAGCGCGATGCCCAACCTTTCCAGGTTTCAAAAGCTTCCATTAAAGGTTGTTGTGGACTTGGAATCACAAAATCGATGATCATTGTGGTACCGCCCGCTAAGCCTGCCGCTGTACCTGAGTAAAAGTCTTCACTAGCGACGGTACCCATGAAAGGTAGTTGCATGTGAGTATGTGGGTCGATGCCGCCTGGCATGACTAATTTACCCCTCGCATCGATGACTTCAGTATCTTGAGCTGTCTCGAGGTCATGACCTATTGCTTTAATGATGCCATTCTCACAATAAACATCAGCAAAGATACTGTTATCTGCATTAACTAGTTTGCCGCCTTTTATTAATAAATTCATAGTGACTCAATCCTCCGTGATAGTGCGGGTATTGCACTTTTTGAAATAGTTAAAATAATTAAAGTGCTAATTGTTGGTTGCTGTCATTTGGTGGCATGTTTTAAAGCCGTCATTTCCATCAACTTTTATAACAATCTGCATGTCTATTAATGAGGGTGCAATTAACAAGCCAATAACAAACTAGTTGACCAATTGGACTACTTTTTCATGTAAAAGGCCGTGTCTGCTTATGCGTTAGCTTCTTTGGTTGCTATTATTGTTGGGGTTGAGGTGAAGATGTAAAGTACATCTTGCTCATTTTTAGCGCATTTACTCCCTCATTTGGTGCGTTAATTTTGTACTGTTATCGGTCAATATAAAACTTTGTACATTGTTTTATACTCAAAGCCTTTTAAATACAGGCTTTAATCTAAATAAAATATTCCTGTCCTGTTGGTCAGTATTTTGCATTATGTTTTGTTGATTATGTTCTTTTATGGAATATAGGTTAATTCAACTTTATTGGAGTCAATCATGGAAGCGTTAAAAATTAATAGTGATCGTCTATGGGATAGTTTGATGGAAATGGCCAAAATAGGGGGCACTGCAAAAGGTGGATGTTGTCGCCTTGCATTAACCGATTTAGATAAACAAGGAAGAGAACTCTATATAAAGTGGGCCGAAGAAGCGGGTTGTACTGTTAAGGTTGATGCTATTGGTAATATTATGTGTACACGTCCTGGTGAAGATATGAGTTTGCCGCCAGTCGGTACCGGTAGTCATCTTGATACACAACCTACCGGCGGTAAATTTGACGGTGTTTATGGTGTGTTATCAGGGCTAGAAGTCGTTCGTTCAATGAACGATCAAGGGATTAAAACTAAATATCCCATCGAAATCTCGGTCTGGACCAATGAAGAAGGTTCTCGATTTGCACCGGCGATGATGGGCTCGGGTGTTGTATCGGGTCGTTTTACGCTTGAAGAAATTTTAGATAAAACCGATGTAGATGGCTTACGTTTAGGTGATGAATTAGAACGCATAGGGTTTGCTGGTGAAACACCGGTAACAGGACGTGACTTCCATGCTTTTTTTGAAGCGCATATCGAACAAGGGCCTTACTTAGAAGCTGAAGAAAAACAAGTGGGTATAGTGACGGGTGGGCAAGGCCAGCGTTGGTATAACGCAACGTTAATAGGGCGTGAGTCACATGCGGGCACAACGCCGATGCATTTACGTAACGATGCATTAATCGCAAGTTCACAGTTAGTATTAAAGGTAGAGGAAATTGCTAAAGCACATCCACCTGGGTGCGGTACTGTTGGTTTTATGCAAGTGACTCCTAATTCTCGTAATACCATTCCTGGCTCTATTTCGATGAGTATCGACTTACGTCATCCTATTGATGGTGAGTTAACCTTGATGGATAAAGAACTAACAGAAGCAATTGCTGAAATAGAAGCGACTGGCGTATCGGTTGAACTCGACCCATTTTGGTATTATGAGCCTATTCATTTTAACACTGAATGTGTAGATGCCGTTCGCAAAGCCGCTGTGGACTTGGGTTATAGCCACATGGATATTATTGCAGGTGCTGGGCATGATGCTTGTTATGTCTCAGATTTTGCACCAACGAGTATGATTTTCACACCATGTTTAAATGGTATTAGTCATAATGAAATTGAGAGTACAACACAAGAAGAGTGTGAAGGGGGTTGTTCAGTCTTGTTAAATGCCATGCTGACGATGGCGGAAGTAGTTTAGTCTAGATGATTCATTTTGAATTGGTCATTTTGTATTGGCCATTTTATATTGATCGCTTCATATAGAATATCTTATATAGAACATTTTATATAATTTGTATTGTTTATTATCTTTTAAGTAACAGTAAGTTAGCTTTATTTATTCACTTACTGTTACTTTATTTAAATCGCTTTAAAGTAGCTTAACACCACAACCTTTTAAGACGACCTGCGTAATTAATTCAGCCCCTGTTTCAAAATCACTTTCATCTAATTCAGTTTTACCCATCAAAATACTACTTTGTAAACCATAGTCGGCATACGCTTGGGTTGATGACCAAATCATAAATAATAGATGCTCGGGACTGATTGGATTCATCCACTGTTTTGCTATCCATTCTCGAAATACCTGACAGGTTTTCATGAATTGAACTTTTAAGTCTGTTTGTAGCTTTTCACGTAGGAAAGGAGCGCCGTGTAGAAGCTCTGAAGCAAAGATTCTAGAGGCATTTGAGTGATCTTTAGACTGTTTCACTTTAAGGATAATGTAGTGTCTAAGCGCTTCCCTTGGGTGTTGGTCTGCACTCATTTCTTCCATGTCTACTAACCAAATTTTGAGAATCTGAGTTAAGACTTCTTTATATAACACTTCTTTTGTCTTGAAATAATAGAGAATATTAGATTTTGGCAACTGTGCTTGATCTGCAATAGATGAAATGGTGGTGCCATTATATCCATATTCAGCAAAGCGCTGCTCCGCAACAGACAGAATAAGCTGCAGGTTATCTTTACGAATGTCTGCTGATTTACGACGTGTAGTACTGACTTTTTTATTTTCTTTCATTTAGTTTTCTCTGCACTGTTTTGTCGCAATAGTGGACTTTATGGTGCGACATCATCTCATATTTTTATCTGTAAATAATAGTGATAATTATTCTCTTTTCGGCTGGTTAATTCTAAGAAAAATTATATTTATATTTATTTCATATAAAACAAAAGCTTAACTGTTAGTTTGTTTTTTTGATCTAACTTGTTGACCCTGTGGTCAGTTAGTTGGCTTGTTGATTGCATTGTCTTAATAGTAACTCAAACTTAAATTAACACTTAGACACTGGCTGATCATTAATTACCAACAGGAGAGATCATCGTGATGAATATGGACAATTCAGTAAATTATTCGCAACAACAACTGGCATTAAATCAGATGTTTAAAGACATTAACCCCGCCCTCAGTGCCCGCCAAGCAGGTATTGAAAGTTCTCGTTGTTATTATTGCTACGATGCTCCCTGCATTAAAGCGTGCCCATCTAAAATTAATATACCTAGTTTTATCGCTAGTATACACGCAGATGACCTGACGGGTGCTGCAAAAACTATTTACAAAGAAAATATCATGGGCGGCAGCTGTGCGCGAGTTTGTCCTACTGAAATTCTATGCGAACAAGCTTGTGTTAGAAATAAAGAAGAAGAGAAAGCCCCAGTAAGAATTGGTTTGTTGCAACGTCACGCAACGGATAATGCAGAATTTGAAGGCCACCCCTTTGAACGTGCCGCATCGACAGGTAAACGAATTGCGGTAGTGGGTGCAGGGCCTGCAGGGTTAAGTTGTGCTCATCGTCTGTCATTACTAGGTAATGATGTAGAGGTCTTTGAAGCCGAAGATAAAGCCGGCGGTTTAAATGAGTACGGTATTGCTAAATATAAACTGACTGAAAACTTTGCACAAAAAGAAGTTGATTTCATTTTAAGCATTGGCGGTATTACTGTGCACTATGAAACTGCATTGGGTCGAGATATTAGTCTTGACCAATTGAAAGAAGATTTTGATGCGGTGTTTTTAAGTATTGGTTTACAGGATACCTCGTCATTGTATTTAGATAACGAAGACAATGAGATGGTGATTAACTCTGTTGATTATATTAAAGAACTACGTCAAGCAACAGATCTTGAGCAGTTAGATATTCCTAAAGATAGTGCGGTTGTTATTGGTGCTGGTAATACAGCGATTGATATTGCTTGTCAGTTAAAACGTTTAGGGACGGAAGAAGTGACGTTAGTTTATCGCCGTGGCGAAGAGCAAATGAGTGCAACAAAGCATGAGCAACAAATTGCTAAAAACCATCAAGTCAGAATAAAAACATGGAGCCAGCCAGAAAGCATCGATGTCGATGATAACGGTAAAGTAACAGGCATGAGCTTTCGTAAAACTTATTTAGAAGATGGCAAACTTAAAGGCGGTGATGTGCAGTTTGACGTTGCGTGTAGCGCTATTTTTAAAGCGGTAGGTCAAAAAATGGCTTACCCAGATGCAGAACAATTAATTCCTACGATTAGTAACGGAAAAATCGCTACGTTTCACAACCAATTAACCAGTATTGATGGCGTATTTGCTGGTGGAGATTGTACTGGTGTCGGCCAAGATCTTACTGTTGAAGCGGTACAACAAGGAAAGTTAGCCGCAATCGCAATCAATGAGCAACTTAATGTCTCAATCACTACACCATTAGCAACAGCACTTAGCGCATAACAGGGAGAAATAACATGGCTGACTTATCAATTGACTTCGTAGGTATTAAATCTCCTAACCCATTTTGGCTGGCATCAGCGCCACCAACGGATAAAGCGTATAACGTTGAACGTGCTTATGAAGCAGGTTGGGGCGGTGTGGTGTGGAAAACATTAGGTGAAGACCCAGCAGCGGTAAATGTGTCTTCTCGTTACTCTGCACTTTACGACCATAACGGTGATGTATCAGGTTTTAATAATATTGAATTAATCACCGACCGTAGTTTAGAAATCAATTTACGTGAAATTACAGAGGTTAAAAAACGCTGGCCAGATCGTGCATTAGTGGTGTCTTTAATGATGCCCTGTGAAGAGCAAGTCTGGAAACGTATTCTCAAACTCGTTGAAGCAACGGGCGCGGACGGTGTTGAGCTTAACTTTGGTTGTCCACATGGTATGCCTGAACGTGGTATGGGCGCAGCCGTTGGACAAGTGCCAGAGTATGTTGAAATGGTGACTCGCTGGTGTAAACAGCACAGTAAAATGCCAGTTATTGTTAAATTAACACCTAATATTACCGATGTACGTCTTCCTGCTCGTGCCGCTAAAAGTGGTGGAGCGGATGCGGTTTCGCTGATCAATACGATTAATTCAATCACGGGTATCGACCTAGATGCGATGGCTGCGCGACCTATGGTTGACGGTAAGAGTACGCATGGTGGTTATTGCGGCCCTGCTGTAAAGCCGATTGCACTTAGCATGACCAGTGAAATTGCGCGCGATCCTGAGACAGCGGGTCTGCCTATTTCTGGTATTGGCGGCATTGGTAATTGGAAAGATGCTGCAGAATTTATTGCATTAGGTGCAGGCTCAGTACAGGTGTGTACTGCCGCGATGATTTACGGTTTTAATATTGTCGAAGAAATGAAAGAAGGCCTTTCAAATTGGATGGACAGTAAAGGCTACGAAAATATTAATGACTTTAAAGGCTTAGCGGTTCCCAACACCACCGATTGGAAAAAGCTCAACATGAACTACAAAGTGGTTGCGACCATTGATGAAGATAAATGTATTGGGTGTGGTCGTTGCTACCAAGCTTGTGAAGATACGTCGCATCAAGCTATTACAGTAACCTCTAATGATGATGGTACTAATACTTTCGGTATTATTGATGATAACTGTGTGGGATGTAATTTATGTGAAATCACTTGCCCAGTTGATGATTGTATCACCATGGATGAACGCTCTGAAGGCCAACCTTATATGAACTGGATGGAAGATGTGCGTAACCCTCATAGAGAAGAAGCATAAACAGTAAGCTTAATTGAGGAATTATTTTGTTGGTCATTTATCGTGATGCTAAATAAATGAAACTGAGCAATGAATGACCACAAAGTAAATACAATGACGTTAGGCAATTGATTTTGAGGTGAACAATGAATAATGAACAATTAAATAGTGGCATAACTCAATCCCAACTTGATGCACATTGGATGCCTTATACAGGTAACCGTGAATTCAAAAAAGACCCGCGTATCATTACCTCTGCACAGGGTAAATATTATACCGATTCAAAAGGCCGACAAATATTTGATGGGCTATCTGGCTTATGGTGTTGTGGTTTAGGACATGGTCGACCAGAGATTGCTGAAGCGGTTAGTGAACAACTAAAAACATTAGATTATTCTCCAGGCTTTCAATTCGGACATGCTAAATCATTCCAACTCGCAGAAAAAATTACGGATTTTATGCCTAAAGGTCTTAATCGCGTTTTCTATACAGGATCAGGGTCTGAAGCCGCTGAAACAGCATTAAAAATGGCGCGTGGCTATTGGCGTAAAAAAGGCATGGCCAGCAAAACTAAATTAATTGGCCGTGGTTTAGGTTATCACGGCAGCAATTTCGGTGGTATTTCAGTGGGTGGCATCGGCGGGAATCGTGCTTTATTTGGTCCTGCGGTTGAAGCGGATCATTTACGTCATACTCTTTTACCTGAAAATTTATTTTGCCAAGGTCAACCTGAAGCTGGCGTCGAACTCGCCAATGAATTAATAGATCTGATTGCACTGCATGATGCCTCTAATATTGCGGCAGTAATTGTTGAACCGTTATCTGGCTCTGGGGGCGTTATTCCGCCGCCTATCGGTTATTTAAATCGCTTACGTGAAATATGTGATGATAATAATATCTTACTTATTTTTGATGAGGTGATTTGTAGCTTTGGTCGAATGGGCGAAAACACGGGCGCTGAAGCGTTTGGTGTTGTGCCTGATATTATCAACATTGCTAAACAAGTGACGAATGGCACTATTCCAATGGGCGCAGTGATTGCGAAACAAGAAATTTACGATACTTATATGGACCAAGGTGGTCCTGATTATATGATTGAGTTTCCTCATGGTTATACCTATTCCGCTCATCCTGTCGCTTGTGCTGCTGGCATTGCAACCTTGGATATATTGAAACAAGACAAATTAGTTGAACGTGTTAAAGCGCTTAGTCCTTATTTTGAAAATGCGGTGCACAGTTTAAAAGGCTGCAAATATGTCACTGATATTAGAAATTATGGTTTCTCAGCGGGTTTTAGTATTGCTCCTTTTCCTGGTGAGCCGGCATTACGTCCTTATCAAATAGCCATGAAAATGTGGGAGAAAGGATTTTATGTTCGTTATGGTGGTGCAACCATTCAATTGGGTTTGCCTTTTACCAGTGAAAAAGAAGAGATCGACTCTTTGATTAATGCGCTTGGCGACACTTTTAATGAAATGGCTTAGAAAATTAAGTGAGTTGGTATTATAGAAAGTTAAGTGAATTGGTATCATTAGCGACATGGAGATTTTCATAGTACAAGTAGTAGGGCACCTTATTGATGGTGAAGTCATAAATGTTCATCATCAATCATAAGAGTATTCGACCTGTGCTCGGTGCGGTGGTAACCCAAGTTTCATTAGCTTCTAAAGAGACGGTTGAACTTGCATCAGGCTGATAAATCGTCAACAAATCAGGTTAATTACAATGAGTCTATTGTTTAACAATAATATTCAACAGCAATATAATTATTGATAACTATTTACTACAGGTTAAATAATAAAAATGCCGCCTCAGTGGCGGCATTCGCTATAAGAATTAGTATTCAGTTAAATCACCTGTATACATCTTGTCTTCGTCATCTGGATCTCGGTCATTATCTGAAACTTGATTGGTGTAATCAGAGTCATCAACGTTATTTTCCACTACCCAATGGTCAGGCGAAATAGACTTGGTCGTTGACTCACTGTAAGCAGAACCGCCAGAGCCAAGCGCTAACGTTAATGTGACTGATACCTTGTCTTCATCATAATATTCATCATCAAAGCTTAGTGAATTATCATGAATATCGTTGTTATAACCCCAACCGTTTGATTTTTCATTTATTTCAAATGCGTTTTCAAAATATTTATTCTCATTTTGATCGCCTGTGTTGTAAGCCGCTTCAGCATAGTTGCCTTTAAAGTCGATAAAGCTTAAACCACCATTAATAATGTCATTCATACCTTCAGCATCGAAGGTATTACCAATGATATAAGCGTAAGAAGAGCCTTCTTTAATATCGACATGTTCAGCTGTTACATTAGGGCCAAGCGTATTGCTTAGGATTTGATTATAATCTGTCGCTGGATCGTAAGTATTTGAACTGGAGCCGGTATCATCCCACTTCGTGTAATCAGAACCAATGTAGATTGCTTCACCATATTTTACGTTATAAAGGCCGGTATCATGGACGTACGAGTCCTGAACAATATTATAGGAGCTTCCATCTCGGAGATGAATACCTGATTGACCTACGTCGTAAACTTCAACATTATCAATGGTGACATAATCAGCCTGATCGAGCGATATACCTGTTCTCGCATTGGTGACTTCAATCTTCTCAATATAAATATAGCTAATGCCTTGGTCATCAGAATCATCTGCACCATCGATGGCTAATACTGTACCATTGTTATAATCATCACCATCAAGTATCGGCATATCAAGATAAGTTTTACCGGTAATCCAAATAGGTTTATTTTTTGTACCACCTACATTCAATTTAAAATTACCAGTATAGGTGCCAGGTGCAATGATAATTTTATCACCTGCACTTGCATCTTCTAAAGCATCTTCTAATTCACTTTCCGTATCCACGTTAACCACGTTCCATGAAACATCATCAAAATCTAATAACATTTCATCACCAGTAACAGTATAATTTTCTGCATACCCCGTTGAACTATTAATACCATCAGCAGCATAAACACTTGATGTAAAAACGATAGTTGCTATAGCTGTCATTATTTTATTCGGTGTAAAAACGCTCATTTTGCAATTCCTTTTTTAAGTAGTTTCTAAAGTGGTTATCTCTTTTTATTTACTGATATTAAGTATCGTTATCACTTAATGGGTGTTAATGTAACCTGAAAATACGAGAATAGTAAACAGTGATTTAAACTTTTATGCTTAATTTGTGATAGTTTATTACTTTTTTAATGTGTTTTATTATGTTTTATATTGATTTTTTGGTTGGGAGTGACTAATTGGATTATGCGGATAACTTTAACTTTGTTAATGGATTAGCAAATAAAAAAGTAATTTGAAACTCGGATATACTGCATTGTTATTTTAAATTTAAACCTTTGATTTTATTGTATAATTGTGGGGGCGAGTTAAGTTTAATTAAATAGAATGGACAATGTGAATTAGTTGCAAGGCACTAATTGGGAAACTATCTGTAGTTGTTTTAGTAAGGCTCATGAAAGTGAAAAGAATACAAAGTAAATGGGGGGGAATTATCTCTTCCAAATCTAAACTATTTGTTAAATCTATATGTTTTTATAGATATAGGCATTTTTTATGATGTTAATTCATTATTATAAATTTTACTCTGAACTTAATAAATTTTTTTTTCAAATAATGCGAATATTTTTTAATAAACATTAACACCTTTAATTTTTTAAAAAAGAACGTCTCATCTTTATCATCTAATAGCTAGGTTTATGCTAGATAATCTCAATATTCTCTCCTCATAAAATCAATCTAGACCTAATTTAATCAATAAGTTATAAAAATATAAAAACGCATTGAATCTCAATTAAATGTGAATTACTGTGCTCGCTGATTTAAACCCGTGGGCTGAAAATCAGTTGTTCTACAGACGCATAAATAATAATAAAAAGAAACAGAGGAAATGACTAATGGAAAAAATAAATCGTTCATTCTTAATTAAAGCGCATACATTACTCGCCGCTTTTATTTTACCAGTGGCAATCATGTTTTTTGTAACAGGCGCGCTTTATACCTGGGGGATAAAAGGGGGTTATGAAACAACGACTCAGGAATTACAGCTTAAAGAGCCGATTCAAGGTGATTTGACAGAATTGGTTACACTCGCAAAAAATGAATTGAAAAAACAAGATGTGGCGATGCCATCGGGTAAAGCTAAAATCAAAAAAATGGGTTCAGTTTTTCAGCTCGAATGGAGTGGTTCAAACCTTAATGTTATTTTAGCGCCTACATTTCAGCCATTAATGGCGACACTAACAATAGAAGAGACTAGTTGGTATCGACAATTTGTACAATTGCATAAAGCAAAAGGAGGAACACCCTTTAAAGTCTATGCGACTGCTTTCGCTGTTGGGCTATTGTTAATACTCATCTCAGGTTTTATTCTTGCTTTGCAGTTACCAAAACTACGCCAGCTAACTATTGTTTCTGCTTCTTTGAGTGTTGTGTTATTTATTGCGATGGTGTTAAGTAGCTAAATTTAACCCCTACAGACCTGACTCATTAGGATAATCTGGTCATTTATATGTATCGTTTCTCTTTACTTTACTCTTTAAATGGCCAGCCATTAAAATTCTCTCTCTTTGTTAGCATAGCGAACAACCATCACATCAGAATATCTTTGTCGCTAGTGCCAGTATATGAATTAATATTTTACTTTGTATTAAAGATCTCCCGTTTTAGATTAAAGCTTATTTTACTTGGTAAACATCAGCGGTTCCCCACTATATACAGATTGAATCTAGATTGATTTTATAACTCATCTAAACCCACGATTTCAATGTACTAGCTGTTTTCAATAGATGCGGTAAACTGTGCGCCCTAATTATTTAAAATGGATTTTTGTATGGGTTATTTATTATCAGTGACGTTGCTTTGGGCTTTCTCATTTAGCTTGATTGGCGTTTATTTAGCAGGACAAGTCGATGCTTGGTTTAGTGTATTTATACGCATTGCATTGGCGACATTATTGTTTTTACCTTTCCTAAAAATCAAACAAATACCACGTAAAGTGGCCTTTAAAATTATGTTAATTGGGGCTGTTCAGTTAGGGATGATGTATATCTTTTATTATCACTCTTTCTTGTATTTATCGGTCCCTGAGGTATTACTTTTCACTGTCATGACGCCAATTTATGTGACTTTATTAAACGATGTGATGAGTAAACGTTTTAATCCTCAATTTCTACTGGTCGCTGTGATTGCTGTATTTGGGGCAATTGCGATACGTTATGAAAATATTAATTCAGATTTTTGGTTTGGTTTGTTATTAGTACAAGGTGCGAACATTTGCTTTGCGATAGGGCAGGTTGCTTATAGTCGTTTAATGCTTAATAGCACTATTGACCATAAAACTGTCTTTGGGTGGTTCTTTGTCGGCGCGCTTTGTGTGGCTACGCTTTGTTATCTTTTATTTGGTAACGCAGATAAGTTACCAACAACCAGCACACAATGGGGAGTTCTTATATATTTAGGCACCATTGCTTCAGGTTTAGGTTATTTTGGCTGGAATAAAGGTGCGACTTTAGTCAACATAGGAACACTTGCAATAATGAATAACTTATTGATTCCTGCTGGTATTGCGGTCAATGTTATTATTTGGAACAAAGACGCTAATCTATTGCGGCTGAGTATTGGTGCAGCGATCATGTTAGTTGCCCTATTACTTAATTATTATCTTAATAAAAAGGCGATAAAATAGACGTTAGTATTAGGGTAATAAATTTTATTGAGAAGCAAACAATGTATTTATTATGATGTTTGTTTTCTTTATATACTACTTTTTGATTATAAAACGAACTAATTCTTTGTGTTTTATCATTCTATCTCTATAATCAGAGTTAATTAATTTATAAACGATCTAATGCACTAACGCATCTATGCACTTGATTCAGTAATTCAAATATTATTAGCTAGAAAAAGGCAAGTTAAGGGAAACCTTAATACGCAAAACCACCGGCCTGTAGACTAACGTCAATGGCAGCGGAGTTACCGAGGCAATGATACAACATACCTCTCTTTGTTTTTCTTCTGTTATATATATAAAAAATTTCTGGATCATCAATTTTGTTGGAGACAAAACTGATGATTTTAAAACCTCTCATATTTAGAACAACACTATTATTATGTTCAACTTTCTTATACGCCTGTGGTGGATCTTCTGGCTCTAGCAGCTCTGTTGTAGATGAAAAAACATCTGACGAATCGACTGTAGAAGAGGTGACTACTGATGAAGAGCTTATCGTTGAATCTTCTGAAGAAAATATTGATGAAGATACGGTTGTCACAGACGAAACAGATGAGGGTGTAGATACCGATGATATCTTTGTCTCTATTCCAAGCGGAGAGTCTTTAGAAGACGAGTTAATTATCCCTGACGATGCTAATTCAGAATTGGATGAAGAACTTGTTTCTACACCTATTGTTGAAGATGAAACTGTCAATTTAAATATTACATGGGATGATAACTCTGATAATGAAGTTGAATTTATTATTGAGCGTCGTACCGCGTCTGATACTGATTATGAAACCACTTATTATGTTGCTGAAAATACCACATCATATGATGATTTAGACCTTCAAAGCGGTGAAACGTATTGTTACCGTATTAGTGCTTCTAATAGCGTTGGTGATTCTCCATCATCAGAAAAATGTATCACGCTTTAATAATAATTGTTTAAATTATTACAGGTTAGCCTGTTTGACTTTGCCAGTCATTCTGGCTAATCATATGATATGAGTACTTCATCTAAAGACAAGGCCCCCTATTACTGTGAAACGTTAATCATTAATCGATGAACATCAGTAACCGTTAATTACCAGTTCTTAATTATCTACCTTTAATTATCTGTCTCTAATAATTAATTTCTAACTATGACATTCTGCTCACTTTTTAATTTAATCATTCTATTTTCTTATTAACTCTTTCTCTTTTATGCATATTTCTTCCAGACTTACGCCTAGATTTTTGAATACTGGTTGGTGTTTTTAAGAGGGGAGATCTAACAAAGTAAAATAAGCAGGTATTATTAAGCTAAGTTTATTTCAATCAAAGATAATTAAGTTTATTTTAGGCATAAAAAAAGGCCTAATGCTTAACATTCGACCTTATTAATAAGCGTTTAAATTAGCTTACTTGTGTAAATGTACATCCATTTGTGGGAAAGGAATACTAAGTCCTTCAGTCGCAAATGTTTTGTATACATTTTCATTCATGTCAAAGAATACGCCCCAGTAATCTGGTGCTTGTACCCATGCACGAACAGTAAAGTTTACTGAGCTATCAGCTAGTGCAGAAACAACAATAACTACTTCAGGATCTTTTAATATACGAGCATCTGCATCACACATACTTTTGATTACAGCACGTGCTTTATCGATATCGTCACCGTATGCAATACCAATAGTCCAATCTACACGACGTTTTTCTTCCGTTGAAAAGTTAGTCATTGAACCTGTTGATAAACCACCATTTGGTAGGATGATTGTTTTGTTATCACCTGTTTTTAAAATAGTGTTGAAGATTTGAATTTCTTTAACTGAACCAGCATGGCCCTGTGCGTCAATGAAATCACCTACTTTGAAAGGTTTGAATAACAAGATCATTACACCACCTGCAAAGTTTTGCAGTGTACCTGATAATGCCATACCAACAGCTAAACCTGCTGCTGCTAAAATAGCAACAAACGATGTCATTTCGATACCTAACATGCCAAGTACAGTAATACCTAACATCACTTTCAGTATCATGCCTGTAAGACTATTTAAAAACGGTCTTAGTGAAGCATCAACATTACTTTTTGTCATGATTTTATTTAAGCCGCTTAAAAGCAACTTAATAATCCACGAACCAATAATCCAAACTACCACTGCTGCGATAAGTTTAGGTCCATATACTAGGGCGATATTCGTTACCGAATCTACCATCTCTTCTGGGTTCATTTTACTATCCTTAGTGTTTACGTGCATAAAAAGTTGACAATGTACCGAAATATGTCAAATACATCCAGTATTTATTTATAATAACAGCGCTTCTAGTGACCGCTGTCACTTATAGTCAGAACAATAATAGTGTTAAATTTAAATAATAACGACTAAAAGTGTTTTTAATATACAAAAAATTGTTAATTAATGTATTCACATCCATATTTTGTCATTAGTTTTGTTCGTGCGTATCTTTAGCTTCTTGTTTGCTAACGCTATCTGTTTCGATTTTTTGAATGGGTTGATTCCTAACGCACATCAAGGTTTCTGACATGTATTGACAACTACCAATGTATAAATTTTGATGACCATCTTCATATTGGCAAGATTGAGATCGAGATTTAACATCACAAGCTTTAACCGCGATTTCACTTAATGGGCCAGAGTGAGCGTGTACAAAACTTGTTGCTAAAAAGAAAGTAGCAAAGCCACACAGTATTCTTTTAAAAAGAGTATTAGCCATTATTGTTGATACTCCTATTATTCAGAAAAAGGGGGTGTTGAACCATCTGGTGGTGGACCTTGATGATCACCTGGACCTCCTTCTGGCGGTCCGCCTGCTGTTTTTATAGTTTCGCCGTGCATACATCCAATGAACATGTTTTCACTCGGACTTGCAGCATGGTAATGATAACCTCGAATGTCATCTGTTGTGCCACGACATTCATCTAATGACTCTTCTTTACCTTCCGCGTCTTTCATTGCATAAATACCGTAACCATCTACTGCGTAACCAATTAACGGTGCATGACCATCCTCTGTCGTTTCAGTTTGGTCTGTACAGCCAGTTGTTGAATGATAATGGTAACCTTGATGAACGTTGATATGCCCGCCACAATCATCGAAAGCGGCAATGGTGTAGCTACCTAATATCGCATCAACAGGCGCCGGACCAGATAATTCTGCACCATCAAGTGCAATACCTACTGTGTGTACTCGACCCGCGGTGTCTTTAGCTGGAATAGGTGTGATTGGAATTAAATAGGTTTCTGTAAAGTCATCATCAAGATAAGACAGTTGACATTCAATACAGTTTTGTTTGTATTGTTCTTCAACATCAGGGCGAGCTGCACCTAAACAAGCGGCTTTAGTGGCGGTATAACGTACTTTATTGGTTTCTGCGTCGTAAACTGCCCATTTATCATCTTCATAGTACTCATCTAGTTTTAGAATAAACTCACCAGTAATGTCTACTAAATCCCCAGAGCCTTCCTTACTGAACCAGCCTCCGCCTTCTTCTGGACCATCGCTAGTGGTTCTTGGACAAAATGGGCCCGGCTCTCTTCCGGCTGGTGCGCCAGAGGTCACTAGTTGATAACAGGTTGTTTCTGTCCCTTGTGATGTTGTGCAATCTACTATTTTAGGTGTCTCAATAAATGCACCTTCTTTAAACATTGAAAGGTCGATTCCTTCAGATATCTTATTCACTTCACCTGTCGCTGTATTTTTTGCTTCAGACGCATCAGTTTTTACTTCTGTTTCACTGTTGCATCCTACTAATGCAGCTAATGCACTGAAGGTAATTAGTCCTGTTAATATGCGCTTTTTGTTTAAGCTCATCATGTGATCCTTTTTTGTTTAGGGCATTTGGTGATAATGGCTATTTACTTTATTGATTTTATTGTCGATAAACAGCCACTGTATCTGGTTATTTTTTAACATCAAATTCTGGCATAAAAATGTTATGTAATTAATATAAAAATGACCAACATACTATTTAACCTATATTAACTACATCTAGGTTAATGAAAGGTTAATTTATATCGTTAAGAAATCACTTTTACCTTTATGTTGATAAAGTGTGCGCTACCATGCTCTTACCTTGGTATTTTTCATTATTATGATCATAAAAGTTGATGATTTTATTGTTACTGCGAGTCTCTGTATCTTTATCGTTTGTTATGATTCAACCATTAGTTAGTAGGACTTGAATGAAATGCTTGCATACTATGCTTAGGGTGAGCGACCTTGAACAATCTATCGATTTTTATACCAAAGTATTAAGCTTTAAGGGATTAGATAAAAGCATTAATGAAGCTTACCGTTATACCTAAGTCTTTGTTGGCTATGAGAATAAAGGCAAGGGCACTAGTATCGAGTCAACCTTTAATCGGGATACCAACGAATATGAGCTAGGCAATGCGTTCGGTTATATCGCATTGGGAGTTGAAGATTGAAGCAGCGGCGCTGATTATGATTTTAGAACCGATCTGGGCATTATTCTTAAGCCTCAGCATGTTAGATGAAGAAATTAAACTGCAAAAGCGATTAGATGCTGTAGCGATTTTCTTGCCTTTATTTATGTAAAGCTAACTCGAAGATAGTTTATTGAGGATTCAAGTACACCTCACTCTGGAATCTCATTACTCCAGAGAGAAGTGTATTGAACAGTTAGACTTTATCTTGAGTAGAGCTACGTGACCAGTAACCTGCTAGTAAAGAACCACTGATATTATGCCAGATAGAGAAAATAGTCCCTGCAATAGCAGCCGTTGGTGCAAAGAACTTCATGGCCAGCGCTGTTGCTAATCCTGAGTTTTGTAATCCAACTTCAAAGGCAATGGTACGGCAGACTTTTTCTTCAAAGCCTAGTTTTTTAGTTATCCAGTATCCAGCTAACAATCCAAACGAGTTATGTAAAATAACCGCAATCGCCACCATTGAACCGACTTCTACTAACTTTTCTGCATTAAGTGCAACAACAATAGCAATGATAATAACAATGGCAGCCATTGATATAAGTGGTAGGGCAGGTGCAATTTTTTGGATGGGTTTATGCAATAAAGTATTAAGTACAATACCAAGTACGACAGGTACTAAGACAATTTTTATCAGGCTAATGATCATGCCCATAACTGGGATATCAATACTTTTACCTGCTAGTAACTCAACGAGTAAAGGCGTGAAAATAACGCTTAACAATGTACTAATAGCGGTCATTGAAATCGATAAAGCAACATCACCTTTCGCCAAAAAGCACATGACATTACTGCTCGTACCCCCAGCTACTGCGCCAACTAATACTAGGCCAACGGTTAAGTTTGTATCAAAATTCATTAATGTCGCAATGATCAATGCAACAATCGGCATCACGGTAAATTGTAATATAACGCCTACAGAGACCGCTTTAATATTTTTGCTGACATTTGCGAAGTCTTTAGGTGTTAATGTCAGTCCCATCGCCAGCATAATAATCGTTAATAAAGGCACGATGAAGGTTTTTAAAGAGGTGAAGAGCGATGGCTGAAAAAACGCTAATACAGATAATAAAATAGCCCACACTGGGAATAGGTTAGTGATTGTTTTTAACATGGAGAATCCATTCTTAATAAGAAAAAAGGTAACGCAGAATAAACTGTCGAATTTCTTTATGCAA
The DNA here is from genome assembly GCF_947489755.1 of uncultured Psychromonas sp. Lineage (GTDB taxonomy): Bacteria > Pseudomonadota > Gammaproteobacteria > Enterobacterales > Psychromonadaceae > Psychromonas. The sequence continues at coordinate 77,012 of NZ_CANLFB010000015.1, read as the reverse complement.
TGGTTGCGATTATCTTCAGTGTTAGAATGAAGGTTGTGTAACGTATTAGTGGTTTTAAAGCACTAATACTCTACAGTATGAGTGCTGATGGGGGCGCTATTTTATATATTGGGCATTAACACAATTTTTTGTTAAATCTCCAGAACAAGCTGCTTTAAGACTATCTATTGCGCTGCAAATCATTGCGAGTCTGGTTTCTGCTGTTGCAGAGCCAATATGTGGAAATAGAGTGACATTATCTAAGGACATCAAAAGTGATGATGTAGGTAATGGCTCTACCTGATAAACATCTAAACCTGCCGCTCTGATAGCTCGATTTTTTAATGCGATTGCAAGTGCTTGTTCATCCACCACATTGCCTCTTCCTCCATTAATGAAAATAGCAGAAGGCTTCATTAAATCTAATTCTCGTTGTCCTATTAATAAGTCAGTGTGTTCATTGGCTGGCAAGATAGAACAGATAAAATCTGATGTAGTTAATAATTCATCTAATGCCATTTTTTCTGCATTAAAATCATGTTCTGCTTGTTTATTAACACTGCGGTTATAATAATTAATGTTCATATCAAAACCATGATGTGCTCGCTTAGCAACGGCATAGCCTATACGACCCATACCTAATATCCCTAAGGTTTTGCCATGAACATCGACACCAAAATATTGATCTTTTAAGTTGTTAGTCCATTGGCCTGAGGTCACCATATTATTTAATTCAGTTGTGCGTCTAGCAGCACACATGATTAACGTAAAAATAGTATCTGCTGTTGTATTAGTTAATACATCCGGCGTATTAGTTAATGCGATATTACGTTTATTTAAGTAATCAAGGTCAAAGTGATCAAAGCCAACCGAAATGGTTGAGATAGCTTTTAATTGAAGGGCATTATCTAAAATTTCTGGGGTTAATTTAACGCCTGCGCCAATTAATCCATCTGCGTCTTTAATTTCATGGATAAAAGCATCCATATTATTTTCATCAATTTTATCGAAGCATACAAGGTTAAAATGTTCACTTAATAGTTGTTGCTGTTGGTTTGGGATTTTTTTAAATAAAACAACTTTATCTTTCATATTGAGCCCTTGTGCCATCTGTTAGTGTTGGTGTTAATGTAAATGATGAATGAATTATTCTGCTGTGAAGATGATATCTCCGTAATAAGATTCTGCTTTGCCTGCGCTGTTATCGGTATCGGTCATAATGGCGATAACATCAATATACTGATAAGCGGCTAAGTTCTTTTTGACGCTGCCTTTATCGCCAAATTGGTCAACGAGGTCTTGGAAAACATTACGTTTTTCATTATACCAATGATCCTCTTTTGATTGTTTCCCTCGTACTGACAGCATTTTTACCTTGTCACCAATGAACGCATTATCCCAAACTTGTCCTTCGCTTTGGTTGCTTGACCATACATAACTTAAACATTTACTGTTCCAAACTTTAAATCCACCGTCAATAACAACATAAACCCGTGCAACGTAATCATCGCCACTTTTACTTTTTTCATCTAACCCAGTGAGCTTGTTTTTGGTTAGCCAAGTCCAATTGATATAAGGTGTTTTTAATAAATCTATTTTCTTTTTTAACACCAATCCTGATGCGGAGTTATTACTTTGCGCCTTTAAAACCGTGCGACCATCATACTGAACTACGTTATAAGTTGATTCACCTTCAAAGGATTCACTTTCCCAGTCATTAATACCACCGCTTTCTAATGACGTGACATTGATTGATGCACTTACATTGAAAGCAAACCCTAAACTAGCCACTATTGCTAGTTTAATTAATTGAGATAAAAATGAGGGCGTTCTTCTAAATAACATTGGTTTCTCTTTCAATAGAATTTGTTGAACGGTCATAATAACGTTGAATAAAGTTAAATGACAATAGCGATTGATAGTGAAATGAATGGCAATGTATAGAAAAGAGGTGTTGCAGAGTCGTCATTGATAAATAGATCAGATTACCCTCCATTTATTACATCTTATAAATATTGGCGATGCGGATTGATTGTGAGATTGATTGTGAGACGGATGATAAGTAATAGAAACTAGTTAATTATAAGAAGTGAAGGGGATTATAAGAATCAGAGACTCTCATTTTTGAAAAATCCTTTGTTAAGTTGAATCTGGGGTGCTTAGATGAGTCAAAGCAGTGGAGTTGGCCGATAAGCTAACTATCGCAGCAGTAAGTTAGTTGATTAATAAGAGGTTAGTGTCGCACCAAAATAAATCACTTATCCGAGTGTTAGACTGTTTGTTGCACCAATTGTTATACAGCATTAACCAAACCACTAAATAGCTATGTATAACAGCAGTTTTTAAAGCACTGCTTTTAAGTCTAACTTCGAATTAAGTCATAGAACTATTTAAGAAAGTCCTTAATACCTTGTTAGACGATTTTACACTACAAGTGAATCGAATTTCTAAAAACCTGATACAATTATGTTTTATTAAAACAGGAGGAACATAATGAGTATTTCAATTCATACAATAAATTATGATAATGTAATAAAAAGTGTAGTTCTTAGTGGAGTTACCACTTATCGATTCGCTATTGAAAGTATATACCCGCTTATCAATCGATTTTCTGCACAAAGAAAATTACAAAACCCTGCATTTTACGACCGTTTGAGACGAGACCTGGTTAATGGATGTATCATGCCTCCAATTACGATGGCATTGATAGACGGTGACTCTGTAATTAGCCCTGATTCAAATCAAAATGTAGCAGAGGCTTATTGTAATGAAGAAGTAACCAAAGGTTATGTCCTTGATGGGATGCAAAGATTAAATGCTTTGCACGGTGTAAAAGACGAACCAGGTTTTGATTTAGATAAACAGTTATATATTTCTTTAGTTATCTCTCCAAATAAGGACATGCTCCTTTATCGTATGATCACTTTGAATAATGGTCAGCGTCCAATGACACCTAGGCATCAAATTGAAGTATTGACAGAAGAGTTATTTGACTTTGAGTTACTAAGCATTGATGTTCAATCTGAGAAAGATAGAGCCGAAGAGATAAAAAGAGGTTCATACAGTTTAGCTGACATTTCAAAAGGGTATTTAGCCTTTTTTTCAAATAGTGTTCACAACGAAAACAATAAAATCATCAGTGAAAAAATGGATGAAATTATTGTAGAAAAGATAATGAGTACTAAAGTCTTTGAAGGTGATATTCAATTTCAAACAGTATTAGAAGAAGTTGATCGATTATCTCAAAATGATAGATGTAAAGAATGGCTTATGCTACAAAACAATTTAATTGGTTTCTGTGTAGGAATAAAAACATCTTATGATGTAGTGCACCACACCCCAGTAGATGAGTTTGCAGCTCTAATTGATTTATTCGAGGAAGCATTCAAAGGTATCAATGCATCCAAGGTTAACGTTGGCAAGTTTCGACGTGAACTTGCTTTGGAATATGTTAAGAATATTAGCTCCCTTAAAGAACTATCTGCAACTTCTCTTTTATCCCACTTTTCTGATAAGACATCTAATTAATGAATCTAACTAGCTATCAAATAATTGAACATGCTTCGAGCACCTTCTCTGAAGGTGACGCCTTTCATTTAGGTGAAAATTGTAGTGAGCAAACGGCTTTATTTCGTTTATTAAGTGGTAGCTGCGATATATATTCAAATTTGGAAGAAGAGCAAATTACGCAAAATACAAACTTTTTCTTTAGTGATATTACTGATAACACGAATACAGATCTTTCTTTTCTTGATGACTTTGAAGAAGGGATTACTTTTGCGGATTATCAAACATTTATGTTAACGAATAGATTCCGTAATCGTGGGTTTTATAAAAATGTTTTGAATGAAATGGTAGCTGCTATATATCATTACAAGAAAAACAATCATACCGCTGCGTTTGTGCACTTATATCGAACCTACGAACATTTATCTTATGCCTTTCCAATGATTTATTCAGCAAGAACTGACGACTACCTTCGCACATTTGAGAACTTAAGAAACTGGATGACAAATTCAAAATCAGACTCTAACGTAGGTGAGTTGAAGTTTCATAAGAGTTTTGTTGCGACTCTTTTCAAAAACACTCCAGAATTAGCATCCACAATAGATATTGAAATTACATCAAGTCCTGAAAACCAAGAAATTCTATTTAATACAATAACTAAAAAAGTTTTGGGTTGGAAAACTGTTAACGATTACACTTCCTCTACAATTCATCCAAATAAAATTGCCGTTAGTTTTTCCGATTTTCATAGCTTTATAATTACACTACGAAATAGGTTTTTTCATTATTCAAATGCAAGAAGTGATAACATTAAAATTGAAGAAATTTTAGACTCAAATTTTCTATTTTCTTTAGTTAATGGTGCAATCATATACTTCATTTCAACTATATTTCATGGTGTAGTAAGGCATAACATGTCTTAAATACTACAGTGAATATGTGTGAATAAAATTTATATCATAGTCACTTATTAAGCAGAAAAATTCCATATTTCCGGTGGAAATACGGAATAGTTTAATTTGTTAAAATTAACAGAACAATACCTTTATCGTACATAAAATCAATTAATTAATTAAGATTGTTAATCAAATCGTTGTCATGCGGGTAGATGGAAAAAGTCGGAATTAACAACGGAAACATGGAAGCTCGCCTACCTTGTATATAAAACCAGCTTCAAACATCAAACCAAACTTACATTTAGCATTAGCATTAACATTTAAAAAGTGAGTTTATTACTTAACTCTATATCTAGTTCAGTAACATTACCTTGTTATTTTCATTTAAAGCAGTATCTGCCGAAGTTAAAAGGTTGAATGATGCATTAAAAACATAGGTGTAAGTAGAACAACCTATTACCGTTGGAGGCTCTGTCGAATCAGAGAAGGTAATGAAAAAATATTTTGATAACGTTAGGCATGCGATAGCAGAAGTAATACTTATCATTTCGCTGATAAGTATAGGAGATTTTTTTGTAACACAGATTATTGCTCAGTTTGTCTCTCATGGTCTCGCATAGCCTCGAATAGTTGCGAAACCCTGTAATACAAAGCATTAAGTTGGCCGATAAACCAACTTAATAAAATGATATGTCGACAAATAGGACTCTGTAAATAGTTGTATCGTATAGTGTTAAACGGGAACAGCGCGTCTTTTTTGTGAGTTTATTTGCATATAACTCAATACCCACATAATGAAACCACCTAAGAATAAAGCTGCGGCCACATAACCTGTTTGATTCGGTTGTGCGCCTTGAGCAATGGCCATACCGCCAACCCATGGTCCAATCGCATTGGCAACATTAAACGCACATTGCACCAATGCGCCGATCATCGCGTGACCATCTGGAGAAACATCCATTAATAATGTTTGAATTAAGGTCGCCAAACCAATACTGCATCCAATTAAGAAAATAACGGCATATAACAACCAAATATTATGGCTGGCATTAACGTAAGCGATGGCAAATATAATAGTGCAAATTAAGCTTATTCCCGTTGCTTTGATTGCCGATACGTCGGCCGCTTTCCCTAAAAAATAATTACCTAACGTACAGCCGATACCAAACATGACCATGGCAATTGAGATGGTATAAGCGGGTGTTTGAGTGACATCTAAAATAGTGTCTGCGATATAAGTATAAATACAAAATACGCCACCAAAGCCAATGATCACTATGCCTAAAATAGACCAAACTAACTTATCTTTTAATACACTAAATTCATTAAGTAAATTAGATGGCTTTCTATTATCAACATTCGGAACGACTTTATAAACAAAGACTAAAGCGATAAGTGATAAAACAGAGGCACCGGCTAAACAGTAACGCCAACTGAGGTTTTGACCGACTAATGTCACTAATGGCACACCGACAATAGTCGCGATGGTTAAGCCCATAAATATTTTAGACATAAACGCAGAACGTTTGCCTTTAGGGGCGATATCAGCAGCTAAAAGAATCGCAGCGCCAAAGTAAGCGCCATGAGGTAAACCACTTAAAAAACGAAACAAAATCAATTGATTTAACGAGTCAGAAAAGGCGCTTAATCCATTACCAATAAACATTAACGTTAAAAATATTAGAAGTGCTTTACGTTTACGCATATTCGCTGTGCTCAGCATTAAAATAGGCGCACCCACAACAACACCCATCGCATAAGCACTAATGGCATAGCCTGACTGTGTTGGTGTCACGTTAAATGTTTCACTGATGAGAGGTAACATTGGCATCATTGAAAACTCAGTGAGTCCTAAAATGAAAGTCCCTAATGCTAAAACGAACATAATCGCGACGCGGTTTGTTGGTTGAGGTGAATGAGCTGACGGCATAAATATCCTTTAAAAAAATGATTACTTAGGACATTCATATTTCGATAGGGACGTTATACCAAGTTCAAATATTAGAATGTTAATAGTAATGGTTATATATTAACTGCATGTTAATTGTAAATGTGATCTTAGTCACCTATAACTTTTTAAATTTTTAAGTTTTTAACTTTTTTAAAGTAGAGCTTTTAAGGTTTTCTGATATTTATGTTGAGAAGGGGGGATGACTGGAATGAATAAATTATGATGTTAATAAAATGGAACAGATGAATACGTCTATCGGATTTAATATACGGCAGGTTATTTTCATGGGCGGCCACAGCCTGTAGAGTATTATATTAATACCTTTTAAAAGATAATATGCACTCAACCAATAATACTTATGAATTGAGTGCGATTACGTTTTTATTATGTGATTTTAGTTTGATGAGTCTTTTATTTACGATGAACACTTTTTATTAAAAATATTAATATTGAGATTAGCGATCGCCATGCCACACAGCATACTGGCAATAAATAGATAAGTGGATATAGAGCCATTACCAATACTGCTTATTGACGGGCCAGGACAAATCCCCACTAACCCCCAACCGATACCAAAAATTGTAGCGCCTAACAGTAATTTACCATCAACTTTCGTATTTTTTGTCCAGTTAAATTCTTTACCATTAATTGCATGACGTCGTTGTTTTATAAATAAATGGTAGCAAGGTGTAAACACGGCTAACGCACCAATAATAACGACTGCTAGGCTGGGATCCCAATGACCAGTAATGTCTAAAAAATTGATTACTTTAGTGGGATCCACCATATTTGAAACAATCATACCGGTGCCGAATAATATACCCGATATTAGAGCGATGATGGCATTTAGCATTATAAAGCTCCTACATGTAAGCGAAGAAAAACAACGAGGGCTGCAACGCTTATAAAAAGACAAGTAGCAATAATTGAGCGTTTAGAAAAACGACCGATACCCACAATACCATGACCACTTGTGCAACCATTGCCTAAGCGTGTGCCGAAACCCACTAGTAACCCTCCAATAATAAAAGCGAGCGGTTGTCCTGACACGGTAGGTAATTCAATTGAAAAAGGGACGAGCAATAAAATACTTGATGCCATGCCTAAGATAAAAAGAAAACGCCATAAAAAATCATCTTTTTTCGGTGTCAGTAGACCGTTTAAAATACCACTTATCCCTGCAACTTTTCCTGAAAATAACATCAGTAATACGGCAGATAGGCCTAATAAAGCGCCACCTAGTAACGATGTCCAAGGGGTAAAGTTTTCCATTTGACTGACTCCAACATTAGTTTAACTAAATTATTATTCTGATTGATCGTCAGACAATAAAGTAGGGCAGAAGGCTTGTTGCATTGATTTTAATAATATATTCACGCGTTCATCTGCTAGTGAATAAAAGACTAGTTGCGATTCTTTTCTCACTTTTACTAACTCGTTTTTTCTTAACACACTTAAATGTTGAGAGAAGGCTGATTGGCTTAATTGGGTATGTTCGCGTAACTCAGCGACGCCCATCTCACCTTCAGATAATAAACACAACACGACCATTCGGTCTTTATGCGCCATCACTTTAAGCAGATCACTTGCTTCACCCGCATTTTCATGAATCATTGCTAATTTATTTTTCATGTTTTATTCCTCTTTAATAATGATGATATTACATTCATTTTTCATCTTATCAAATCTAATTTAGATTTTTCTTTATTAGCTTTAGTTATATTAGGTTTAGATAAATTAGTTTTTTATATATTAGATTTATCTAATTTAGTTTGTTATGGTTTTAATCAGTCATTTATAGGCACACATTAAGTCATTTTTTAATGTGTTGTTCTTATTTTGGAATTGAATCAAGAACGGCACTGGGGTGCCATTTTTATATTAATTTGGAGTCAATATGTCTAAAAAAATACTAATCATTGGTGGTGTTGCTGGTGGCGCTTCCGCTGCTGCAAGAGCACGTCGTTTAGATGAAACTGCTGAAATCATTATATTAGAACGAGGACCACATATTTCATTCGCTAATTGTGGTCTGCCGTATCATATCAGTGGGGAGATTGAATTAAGAGAAGCGTTACTTTTGCAGACTCCGGAAAGTTTTAAGAAGCGATTTAATATAGATGTCCGTGTACAAAATGAAGTCTTAGCGATTAATAAAGAAGAAAAATTTATTCATATTCAGAATACGCTGACAAATGAACAATATACTGAAACTTATGATGTGCTTATTTTAAGTCCTGGTGCGAGTCCTTTTATTCCACCTATTTCAGGGATTAATAACCACCTAACCCATTCTTTGAGAAATATACCTGACATGGATGCCATTATGGCTTCAATTGAACAGAATAAACCTCAACATGCGACCGTGTGTGGTGGTGGTTTTATTGGTTTAGAAATGGCAGAAGCACTTCGTCACCGTAAAATTGACGTCACATTAGTTGAACTTGCTCCTCAAGTGATGGCACCGGTTGATATTGAAATAGCGAATATGTTACATGATGAATTAGAGGCTCATCATGTTGAGTTAAAACTAGGTAAAGCCTTAAAAGAAGTCGCTTTATGTGAAGAAACTGATCGCACTTTATCTTTAACATTAAATGATGGCACCCAGTTTCAAACTGACTTGTTGATTATGGCGGTAGGCGTAAAACCTGAGACCTCTTTAGCAGTAAAAGCAGGGGTAGAAATTGGTGAATTAGGTGGTATCAGAGTCGATGAGTATATGCGTACCAGTGATCCCTCTATTTATGCGGTAGGTGATGCAATTGAAACTCTGGACTTTGTAACAGGTGAAGCAATGCTCGCGCCGTTAGCTGGACCTGCCAATCGACAAGGTCGTTTAGCGGCGAATGTTATATTCGGATCCACGGAAACCTATAAAAAAACACAAGGTACAGCAATTTGTAAGGTATTTGATTTAGCTGTGGCTTCTACTGGTTTAAACGAAAAAACCTTAGTGCGCAAAGGCATGGCTTATGAAAAAGTCTATGTACATGCCGCGAGTCATGCTGGTTATTATCCTGGTGCGCAACCAGTGACGTTAAAATTATTATTTAATCCTGACAGTGGGGTTATTTTAGGGGCTCAAGCGGTAGGTAAAGATGGGATTGATAAACGTATTGATATTATTGCAGTCGCACAAAGAGCAGGGTTAAGTGTCTTTGATCTTCAAGACCTTGAATTATGTTATGCCCCTCCTTTTGGCTCTGCTCGTGATGTGGTGAATCAAGCTGGACTAGTGGCTTCTAATGTAATGAAAGGAGATGAATTTATTTTTCACACTGAATCTTTGGCGTCTCTTTCTGAACAGCAGGTTTTACTCGATGTTCGTAGCCAAATTGAGGTGAGTAAAATGGGGATGATTCCAGGGGCGATTAATATTCCTGTGGATGAGCTTCGATCAAACTTATGTAAACTCGACCAAAGCAAAGAAATGCTAGTTTATTGTCAAGTCGGTGTTCGGGGTCATGTTGCTGCTCGTTTATTAACTAACTTAGGTTATACGGTGAAAAATATGAGCGGAGGTTTTAAAACTTGGAAGCTAGCTTCTCGCTAACATCTTAGAGTCAATTTACTTGACCGCTACAACCGCTAAAACCACAACAGAAAGAGTAAAAGAAAATGATAAATTAATGCAATAAATTAGCGCTTTCAATAAGTAGAAAAGATGTAGTAGGAAAGGGATCTTTAAATGAACTTTCCTATTTTCTGATTTGCTTATTGCTAAGTCTTTTTTTAAAGGCACTTTTTATTTATATACCTAGTTTCCAATCCATCATTTAGTAGTACTGCTTCAAAATGGTTTTATCTAAGTGCATCGTTTAACTATAGTATTTAAGTGACGTATTTAATGTATTATGGCCGAAATTATCAATAATAATAAATCAAGTTTTATAATCTAATTGCTTTTAACTTTACGTTTTTGACTTTACGTTTTTGACTTTACGTTTTTGACTTTACGTAAGAAGTGTATTTTTCAATAGCCTATAAAACGGATTTACCTCTGTATCAAAAAAGTATTTATTGGAGCACCTTGTGTCGATTACTAATCAATTAACGTTATTTATAGATGTGGTGCAACAAGGCTCATTTGCTAAAGCTGCCGCCATTCATGAGATGGATAATTCCTCATTATCTAAACAAATTAAAAAATTAGAAACAACATTAGGGGTGCAATTACTTAACCGTTCTACACGTTCGTTTTCTCTAACATCGGCAGGCGAGGAAATTTTGGCTCAAGCGCATATTGTTGTTGATACATTAAGCGATATTAAAAGTACTGCTGATTCTTATCAGTCTCAACCAAAAGGTATGTTGCGTATTACCTCTGGCATGTTTTTTGGTCAGCAATATATCCAGCCTGTTATTAATCAATTTATGCAGCAGTATCCGCATGTGAAAATAACGCTTATGTTAGATGATAAACGAAGCGATATTATTGGTGATCATTTTGATTTGGCTTTTAGAATGGGTAAGTTAAATGACTCAAATTTAATGGTTAAAAAAATAGCGAGTACTCATTTTGCATTGGTCGCTTCTGATGGCTTTATTGCACACTACGGATTACCTACAACACCTGAACAGTTAATTGCTTTGCCCGCTATTATTTACGGGAATGGCGATGTGAGTCTTGACCAAATAAAAGTCAGTGAACAACCTCATGGTGAGCTGATGAAAACATTTAAGATAAAAGGAAATTATAAAGTCAGTGATGTACGCGCGATGATGGACGCTGTTCAAGCAGGTTTAGGGTACGCGATTATCGACTTGTTTAATTTGGAAAAGCCGATTGAAGAGATGGGGTTAGTTGCATTATTGACTGATCATAAATTATCAACCATGGATACTGGTATTTATGCGCTTTATCCACACCGAAAACAAACACCATTAGTCAGTGAATTTATTAAAATGGTCCAAGGATATATAGGTACGCCCGCTTTTTGGGTTGACCATGTGCCTAATTATAAACAGATGTATAAATAACCTCAGTTCAGAATAAGAAAAACGATATAACAGCGATATTATTAATCAGAATTGAGGTTAAATAAAACCGTCTATTAACAGTTAACTCACTGTTAGCTAAACTGTACTAAACAAAAGAGCTACCGAGAGCTCTTTTGTTTAGTAAACGGTAAAATGAAATCTGTAACCTCAGTTCCGGATAAGAAAAGCGATACAACACCACTAATTGAGCGAATTTCTTCGTTAAATTATTTCCCAATAACCAGTTATTGCTTCAACAATTTGCCTTGAACTACGCACAACTAGCAGTATTGTAGAATAAATATTTATAACTATATGATTTTAAATAACCTTTCGCTTCCGTTAACCAGAATTGAGGTTATGTAACTAAAAACCTTCTAATACGACTTTGCCTTTAGCCGTTTGAGTTTCTAAATGTTGATGAGCTTTGCGTAAATTAGTCGCATTAATCTCGCCTAAATTTTCACCCACAGTGGTTTTAATGAGCCCATTATCAATCATTTTTGCTACATTATTTAAAATCTCATGTTGCTCTTGCATATCATCTGTTTTAAACAATGAACGAGTAAACATTAATTCCCAATGCACAGATACAGCTTTAGTTTTAAAGGGTTTAATATCTAACGTTGTCGGGTCATCAATTAACCCAAACTTCCCTTGTGGCTTAATAATTTTTATAATTTCAGGGAGATGTTGTTCTGTATTATTTAAGCTAACTACGTAATCTACTTCTTTTAAATCTTTAGCAGTGAATTCTTCACTTAATAGGTTGCGGTGATTAATGATTGTATCAGCGCCTAAATCTTCCAACCAAGAGACCGTTTCTGGGCGTGAAGCTGTTGCAATAACTTCTAGTTGAGTCAGTTGTTTTAATAACTGCACCATGATTGAACCCACACCGCCAGCGGCACCAATCACTAAAATACGTTTTGATGGATCGTCTTTAATGATATTAAGGCGATCAAATAATAGCTCCCATGCTGTGAGACTGGTTAGCGGTAATGCTGCAGCTTCACCATAAGAGAGTGAGCTTGGCATATAACCAACAATACGCTCATCAACTAATTGAAATTGTGCATTACTACCTGAACGAGTGATATCACCGGCGTACCAAACTTTGTCGCCAGGTTTAAACAGTGTGACACTTTCGCCAACAGATTTAACGATACCCGTCGCATCATATCCTAATACTTTATACTCACCTTCAGGAGAGGGCGCTGTTTGGCGAACTTTAAAATCAACGGGATTGACTGATATTGCTTTAACTTCAACTAAAACATCATGCCCTTGTGCAATAGGCAGATCTAGCTCGATATCTTGTAGTGATAATTCATTTTCTATCGGTAAGTTTTGTTGGTATCCAATGGCTTTCATTTTAAGTTCCCCTTTATGTTAGGTATCTACCTTATTTCGATAAGGTTATGTTGATTAAACTATTTTGATGGCGTTATTTTGGCTTGAACGAGTTAGATAAAAAAGAGATGAAAATCCCAATCATTATGGAATTAATAAACCATAGTCAAATAGGCTGTTGGTTTTGAATGTTGAATATCATTTCACTCACAATGTGTATGTGATCTACACGTTACGCATTGATTAATTTAAGTCTAAACAGACTAAATGATGATAAAAGGAAAGGGGGAATAATTGAAAGTAGATAAAAAACCAAAATATATCGATATATTTTGGTTTCTAATGTGGCAGAAGCTTACCTTATTACTTATTTAGTTTTTCTTTTGCTTCTTGAACTTTAGCAAAGTCTAGGCCTAGCTCATCCGTTGCTTCTTTAATTAAATGAGGCTGTGTCATGATTGTGCCCATCAATTGTTTCAACTCTTCTGGTGGAATACCTAGTTGCTGTACCAAACCCATTGCCATTAATGGGTTATCAGTTAACGCTTCAAACAGTGATTTGATTTTCTCGTCACTGACATTGTGTTTTTTTAAAATTGCAATAATTGGATTCATTTATAACCTTGTTTGTATATTTATAACGGCTTAAATTATATGCCTGATAATTGAATTATATTAGTTGCACATAACATTAACAAACTAAAAACGATTATCGATAATATTAATAACGTTTTTCTACTAGTATGAGTGCGATACAGAAGTCTACTGAAATAATAGCGTTAACTGGTTTTTATCTAGAGCTGGGGTTAAATTAGCTTACTGGTTTTAACGAGCCTATGCGCCCAACAATAAGGTTGGAACCTTAATGAACAAGAGATTTCATTATTATTTTAAATGTTTTTAATTAGCGTCAATCATAAATAGTAGAAACCGTCTTTTTTATGATTTAAAGAGCTATTTAAATTTATATGGTTAGTTTTTTAGATTTGTATGCTATACAAATATAGGTATTTACTTGTCTTTTTAATCAAATGATTGAGATCAATTTTTATTAAAAAAATAAATATAAAAATGACAAAAACTAATTACCTCACACTTTGCTGTTTAAGTTCTTTTATTCTGTATTTTAATTATATTATTTAGTTTATAAACCTGTCATTGTGGTTATTGATTGCTTCTACACCTATCAACCTCAGAACCTAGTTTTTAGATGACCCAATGCACATAACAACGTTGTTCAGTGCTCTTATTATTTAGATGGATGCTAAATAAATAATTCATTAATTTGTTACAAGTAGGTATGGATATGTCTTCTTATGTTGCTCGACAACCAATTGTCGATAGAAATAAAAAAACCATTGCGTTCGAATTACTTTATCGAGATGGAAAAGAAAATTCATTTCCAAATGTCAGTTCTGATTACGCCACTAAAAGTATCTTGGTTAATCAAACTTTAGTGCATCAAAAGCGAATTCTTGATGGCAAAAAAGGGTTTGTTAACTTTGGTTATGAAAGTTTACTCGACAGGCTTCCATTTGACTTCCCTAATAAAAACTATGTCATCGAAATTTTAGAAGATTGCCCACCCAGTGATGACTTATACAATATTATTGTCGAATTAAAAAATAAAGGTTATACGATTGCCTTAGATGACTTTGTGCCGAGCAAAGAGTGGGAGCGTTTTTATAAACATATCCATATCATAAAGTTTGATATTACAACCTATTCTCTTTCCCAAGCGGCTACGTATATTAAGTCTTTAACTCACTATGACATTAAATTTTTAGCTGAAAAAGTGGAAACCTACGAAGAGTTTAATACTGCAAAAGGGCACGGGTTTGATCTTTTTCAAGGGTACTTTTTTAGTAAACCTGAAATGATTTATAATAAAATATTGGATTCTTCTCTCAATTCAAAAATTCAGCTGTCAGTGGCGGTGTCTAGTAGCGAACTTGACTTTCGTTTAATTGAAAAAATAATCGCCAGTAATCCTGGGTTACTTTTTAAATTACTGAATTTTGTTAATGAATTTTCGATGGTTAGGTCGCCAATAAAATCATTACAACAAGCGCTGGTTTACCTAGGAGAAGATCGCGTTCGTAAGTTTATAACTTATGCAGTGATCAAAACATTAAATTCAGGTAAACCTAGCATACTGTCTAATATGTCTTTACAGCGTGCAAAATTCTTTGAAATGATCTTATCTTCAATGGGCTTACATCATAAAAAAGAGAGCGGTTACCTGTGTGGCATGTTGTCGGTTATCGATGCTTTACTCGATTCAGAGATGTCGGCTATTGTGAAACCTTTAAACATTAATCAAGAAATTAAAGATGCGCTGTTAGGCGAAGAAGGTCGACTTCAAGATCTTATTAAATTAGCGGAAGCCGTTGAAAATTCAAATTGGGGCAAAGTTGATGAGTTGAGTAAGACGTTAAATATTACAGAGGCTGAAATCATTAACTCCTCTGTAGAGTCAACATTATGGGCCGATGAGATATCTACTTAACGTCAATTATGGTTAATGAAATCGTTATTTTATTTAAAATAAATGAGTTATATTTTTTATATCGTTAGTACAGTTAGTTCTGTGTCATTTAAGAAAAATTATTGAAGTAATAACGGGCTATGAGGAAAGCGTTTAATGCTGAGGTCAATTGACATAATTGTACGGCATAGCTATCTCTATCTCTATCTGGAACTTAAATGACTTAAATGACTTAAATGACTTAAGGATATGATGATTTTAATTTCCCTTTCATCCTTTACTTATAAAAAGGTAACGTTTAATTCTGTGCTGTATTTTCCATAAATGAAGTACTAACACATTAAAATAAATACAACAGGTTGATTAAATCGTTATGTTTGATAGGGTAAATAAACAACAATATTGGTTTAATAAAGCTGTCTACTAAAGTGACTTAATATCGTTATTAAATGAGGTCATTCAATGAAGTTCGGCATAAGGAGTAAATATTGGATTTGATTATTTTTGATTGTGATGGGACGTTAGTTGATAGCGAGTTTCTTTGCAATCTTGCTCTACAGCAGCAACTTGCTGAACTTGGTATTGACTCTGACGCTGAGGAATTAATGGCATTATACCGAGGCGTTAAGCTTAATGTTACTCTGACTAGCTTAGCATCTGAGTTTGATATTTCTTTCCCTGAGAATTTTATTCCCGATTATCGCCTTAAGGTAAAACATCTTTTTGAACTCCATTTAAAAGCGAATGAGGGAGTTAAAGCGTTATTAAGTTCATTAACTATTCCTTTTTGCGTTGCTTCGTCTGCCCCTAGAGAGAAAATTAAGCAAGCTTTAGCAGTGACTGGGTTAGCGGAATTCTTTAAGGATAATATTTTCAGCTCTTACGATATTGATACTTGGAAGCCTGAGCCGGGTATTTTCTTACATGCCGCTAAAAAGATGAATGCTGACCCTGCTCGATGTTTTGTTGTTGAAGACAGTCTAGTTGGTTTGCAGGCGGCTAATGGGGCCAAAATGAAATGTATTTATTATGCGCCTACATTAGACGATAAACATCCTCTCGCCTCTATTCAAATTAAGCATATGTCTGAATTAATGGCGTTGTTAAATTAAGTTTCTTATCTGTTTATCATTCATCGGTTAAGTCGTCATGTTGTTGTTTGACATAACGACTTTAGCATTTTGTGTTATTTTAAAGCAAAATGAGCCACATAAGTTTAATGTATCCAACAACGTTTTATGCTTAATTAATCTCATTAATTAAGCCCCTCAACTAACTTCTTTAATTAATCCCTTTAATGACGTCTTTTAACTACGCTCTTTAGCTAAAGCGCTTGATAATAATATTGGCCAATACTTTTGATTAAATCATGCTTTTCGTTTCCCTATTTTTTCACTTTTCTTATTTGTTATGATTAAACCTTGGTTAACTGATTGATTAAATTACTACGTTTGATATTGTGTGACAGCTTTAATACAAATATTAGAGCTGTCTATCCACCGTAAATACGGAGTTATTCTACTTAACAAGATGTTAAGACGATGGTACTTGTAGGTTTTTTTAAGTTAACTAAAAATTAATGGAGATTTTTATGAAAGCACTCTCTGGAGTTGCCCTGTTG
This sequence comes from uncultured Psychromonas sp., assembly GCF_947489755.1. Lineage (GTDB taxonomy): Bacteria > Pseudomonadota > Gammaproteobacteria > Enterobacterales > Psychromonadaceae > Psychromonas. Next base: position 60,234 of record NZ_CANLFB010000015.1, on the reverse strand, counting down.
TTTGCCTTTTTGTCACCAAGTGCATTTGCACAATGGGATTTGTCTGCTGAGAGTTCCAAACTCAATTTTGTCAGCATCAAAAGTTTAAAGGTAGGTGAGGTCCATAGTTTTGAAAAATTAACGGGGAAAATCAACGACTCTGGCCAGGTAGAGCTAAACATCGACCTTAGTAGTGTTGAAACTAATATTGGTATTCGTAATGAACGAATTGAAAAAATGTTATTTGATACCGCGAAATTTGTGGATGCAAAATTAACTGGATTTGTTGATGTAGAAAAATTGGCAAGTTTAAATGTTGGTGATACGTATAGTGAATCCGTTAAGTTTAATTTATCGCTTCATGGGGTAATAAATCAGATCACAACAGATGTACAAGTTACTAAATTAAACGATCAAAGATTATTAGTGACTTCTGTTATGCCACTTGTCATTAATGCAAGTGATTATGGTTTAGAAAAGGGAGTCCAACAGCTTAAAGAGATTGCTGGGTTACCTTCAATTAGTACTGCAGTACCTGTTACATTCAATTTAATTTTCAAACAATAAACACTTTCATTTAAACAAAGTATTTTATTGTCGAGTTTAATCTTTTTAATATAAATCAGGAGCAAATATTATGGCACATTCAGCAATTACAGCGGGCTCGCCTTTTCCATCTATTTTAGTAAAAGGGCTTGATGGCACCGACGTCGACCTTCGCAATATATCTGACGATGCTGATTGGAAAATGGTTGTCGTTTATCGTGGTAAGCATTGTCCATTATGTACTAAATACCTTAATTTACTTGAAACATATAAAGAAAGAATTACAGCTAACGGTGTTGAAATTGTCGCTGTATCAGCAGATAGTAAAGCGCAACTTGAAACACATTTAGCTGATTTAGAAATAAGTTTTCCTATCTATTATGGTTTAAGTATTGAGCAAATGCAGGCTTTAGGATTGTATATTTCTAATCCTCGCTCAGAAAAAGAGACAGATCATGTTTTTGCTGAACCTGGCTTATTTGTTATTAATGAAAAAGGCCAAGTGCAAGTACTTAATATCTCAAATGGTCCGCTTGCTCGACCTGAAATAGACGTATTAGCTGGTGGACTTGAATTTATTAAAGCACCTGAGAATGATTACCCGATTCGTGGTACTTATTCGTAAAAACTATTTCCTAAAACCACGCCTAAAAATAGCCCTTAGCGTTTATTTAACCTCAATGCTGGTTACTTATAAGCTTTAGGGTATTTTACTTCAATGAAAGTGGTTAAACAGGAAACGGTTTTAACGAGTAAACTCTATAAAATAATGCAAAGTATTGAGCTCTTTAATACTTTGCATTAAATCTTAGGCACATTATTTTTTGTCTAAATACACATTTCACTATAAGTTTATTTATATAAGTAGTATAAAACTACAAATAAAGTCACGTGTAAATTTAGAGCAATAAATAAAAAACAATAATAAAAATTAAGTTAAATGATGGAGTTAGATAAATGGAATTAAGTACTTGGCTAGTTTATGTCAGCGTTATTAGCGTACTGATATTTAGTCCCGGACCTTCCGCGCTATTATGTATTTCCGATGGTGTTAAATTCGGCAACAAAAAAACACTCCCTACCATTTTGGGTGGCGCTATTGCTGCATTATTACTGATGACTCTTTCAGCTGTTGGCCTTGGCGCTATTCTAGTCGCTTCTGAGACACTTTTCTTTGTGATCAAAGTATTGGGTGCAGGGTATTTATTGTATCTAGGATGGAGCGCTTGGAGAGAAAAGACTATAGAGAATAACGTTGATACAACATCCATATGTTGTACAGAGCCTGAGATAGATGTCGATAAAAATAAAAAACCTGTCGCTTACTCTGCTTATTTATTATTTAGAAAAGGTTTTATGGTGGGTATCAGCAACCCTAAAGATCTATTATTTTTTATTGCATTATTCCCTAGTTTTATGAATGCTGATTTACCACAAATTGAACAATATGCCGTACTCGCTAGCACTTGGTTTTTTATAGATTGCACCTCCATGTTTATGTACGCTGGGTTAGGTACAAAAATAAGCCCTCTATTAACAAAACCAAGTACGATGAAAATTGTTAACCGAACAGTTGGTAGTGTGTTTATTGTATTGGGCAGTGTCTTGGCAATATCAGCAGGAATGAGTAGAAAAAGCTAAGTGAATAAGGATGTTTACACTTGATAGTTATATTTTGGGATAGTTATGAAAAAAGAAATTGATAAGTTAGCTTGGCTATATATTTACGAGGGCAAGTTATTAAATGCTCGTTCTATAAACAAAAAGCTTTTTTATCTTCCAGGTGGAAAACGTGAGTTAGGCGAGTCTGATGAAGCGGCATTAATACGTGAAATTAAAGAAGAAATTTCTATTGATTTAGTGCCTGAATCAATCAAATACGCTGGCACTTTTAAAGCAAAAGCTGACGGTCGGGCTGATGATGTCATGGTTAAATTAACTTGTTATTTTGCTGAGTTCAAAGGGCGCTTAGCCCCAGCAGCAGAAATAGAAGAAATTCAATTTATTGATTACGATAATAAAGCCCTTTGTTCACTTGGATCAATTAAAGTCATAGAGTGGCTGAAAGAACAAAAGTTAATGTAGAACAAAGTTCTATATAAAATAAAGCTTAATATAATAGAAAAGAGGTGATGTTGACGTTATATCACTCCTATCACTTTATTTTATTTACTTTATTAACGCTAACAAGTTGTGTCTGTATTTTTCGAATCGGTTAATCAGATACAACGTTAAGCGTAAATATAAGGCGCTTTGTATGGAACATCATTACTTTGTTATTGCACGTGCATTACATGTCGTCGCTGTTGTACTTTGGATTGGTGGCGTAGGTTTTGTTACTACGGTACTGATTCCGGCTATTAGAAAAAGCACTTCCACCGAGAACAGATTAAGCTTATTTGAGACGTTAGAACATCAGTTTGGCTTTCAAGCTAAATTAACCACTTTAGTGACTGGGTTGTCTGGTTTTTATATGTTGTACGTATTGAATGGATGGGCATCGATGCAATGGTGGATTCATTTAATGCTATTCATTTGGGTACTATTTATGCTGGTCTTATTTGTGCTTGAGCCTTTATTTTTACATAAATGGTTTCATCTACAAGCACAGAAAAATAGCGATAGAGCATTTCAATATTTGCAGTTGATGCACACCATTTTATTATCAATTAGTTTAGTTGCTGTTTTTGCTGGTGTCGCAGGCGTACATGGTTTGTTTTATTAAATAAATTGAATCAAGATCGTATTTGGCTAAGGCATGTAATTGTTAAACTTATTAAGGTTTTTATGAAAATTAATGGTCAATGCCATTGTGGTGAGATTCAATATACTGCTGAAGTTGATCAAAACAAAGTGATCGCTTGCCATTGTTCTGATTGCCAAGAGATCTCTAGTGGTCCTTTTCGTATTGCAGTAATGACATTACCTAATAGTGTTATTTTTACTGTAGGGAAGCCTAAAGAGTACATAAAAATAGCAGAAAGTGGTAATAAGCGAGCGCAAGGCTTTTGTGAAAATTGTGGTACAACACTTTATGCTACATCGGTAGGTGATGGCGATAAAATATATGGTTTACGTATTGGCGCTATCAAACAACGAGAACAACTAATACCTAAAGTACAAATCTGGTGTCGTTCTGCAGCTCTATGGCTTAAAGAACTCAGCGACATTAATGCTTTTGATACTGTCCCCACTATTTAAAAAATAGTTATCCATTTATTATTTGAATCCAAGTAACTTAACCAAGTCACTTAACTAAGCCCCATTATGGGTGTTGCATCGCTTTGCTTATCCACAACTGAGGTTACTTAGTTAAGTGTGATTATAAGTTAAGTTTGATCATAAATAGTAATTAGCTTGTCTATAATAAGTATAAGTTTAAGCATGTTCATGTAAAGTGACATTTCGTCCACCTAAATATCCAAATACACCACATAATAAGCTCGCTAAAGCACATAACCACAATACAGGAGCCCAACTGTCAAAGTGTGAATGTAAAGCTCCCGCAAACATTGGGCCGATGGCAGCTAGTAAATAGCCTACACATTGTGCCATTCCTGATAATGACGCTGCTTGACTTGAATGATGAGTGCGTAAGCTTATGTAAGATAAGCCTAAAATAAAAATAGCACCGGCACAAAAACCTAAGGTTGTTGACCAAATAAAAGCAAAGTGAGGGAAGTACAATAAACCTAAAGCACAAATAAAGCCTAAAATTGCCAACGATAACGCGAGTATTCGTTGATCTTTTAATTTTGATAACAAAGGTATTAGGATTATTCCTGGTACAGCAGAGGCCATTTGAAACGCGCCATGTAATACACCTGCTTGTTGGGCACTGTGACCACCTTCCATTAATATATTTGGCAACCAAGCAATCATCACGTAGGTAAAAAAGGAATTGAGACCGAGACACAAGGTCACGTACCAGGCAATGGAATGATGCCAAATTTTACCTTTGGTATGTGATTGAGTGAGGTCTTTCGTCGGTTTTGTATGCAATTTTAATTGCGGTAACCAAATAATAATACTGAATAACGTAATTAAACCATAACAAGCTAATGCGACTTGCCAACCAAGATCTTTATAAGCCGCTAATGGGATAAGTAACGCCGAATAACTACCTGCAAAAATGCCCATTGCTAATACGTAAGCAGACGTCATCACGGCTACTTTATGTGGAAAATCACGTTTAATTAAACTCGGTAATAAAACATTACCAATCGCAATACCCACTCCAATGACAGCGGTTCCGATATAAAGCACAACTACTGAATCAATTAGGCGTGTGCTTAGTCCTAAACCAACCAATAATAATGCAATAAATAATGATATCTCTAGTCCTTGCTTTTTAGCTAAGGTCGTTGCCATTGGAGAGGCAATTGCAAAGGCGAGAAGAGGAAGAGTTGTTAACATACCTGCTTGAGAAGCCGTTAATTGAAAGCTGTTGATGACCTGATCTAGCACAGGGCCAATACCTGTGATTGGACCTCGTAAATTGGCGGCTATCAATAAAATACCTAATACTAAAATAATTGAGGCCAAACGAGAGCGAGTTGGCGAAGCTGAATTCATTACAATATCCCACAGTGAGAAAAAGACGGGATATGATAACAGACAAGTAATTTTTATTCGTATCAAATCCTTTTATGTTTTATTAATATAAAAAATACTTTTATAGATTCGCATAGTAAGCGCTTAATATAAGTATTTTTAAATATTTTTTAACCCCATTTTATAAAGTCATCCGTTTATAGCAGTAACAATACTGTTTTATTTAAAAGGTGATTTTATGAATAATACTCCTCGAGCTATGTTTGTTACGTCCACTGCTGCGTTAATAAGTACAGCGAATAGCGCATTTAATTTTAATATTTTTCCCCATTCAAAATGTAAGTTAACAACGCTTAGCTTGCTAATGTTAACTAGTTTAACGGCTTGTAATCAAAGCTATGATGAAAAAGATAAGCCAATAAAAGCTGAAGATGCTAACGGAGTAGTACAAGAGAATATAGCGGTTGAAGAATTTCAACAAGAAAAGGAGGCTTTGGATCAAAATACGTTAAAAAATAATCATGTCTTATCATCAAAAGAACGGCATGTTACTCGTCTGTCTCGTGTAAAGAAAATGGAAAATTCCCATCCTATTTTGCTAGCTAATGATACTCTCGTTAATAAACTTGTACCTTCGATATTACCTATTTTCAGCAAGCCTCAAGACCGAGAACATTATTTAAGCTCGATACAGAACCCTGTTAAACAAGTGAGTATCGATCCCATTTCTACTTTTTCAATTGATGTTGATACAGGCAGTTATAGTAATAGTCGTCGTTTTTTAAACAATGGCAAGTTACCTCCTAATGATGCGGTGAGAGAGGAAGCGTTCATTAATTATTTCAATTACGATTATACTTCTCCTGCCAATATAGAGGTGCCTTTTAAAGTATATACTGAAGTCGGTAATGCACCTTGGAATGAGCAACGACAATTAATTAAAATTGGTATCAAAGGGTTCGAGGTGGCAAAAGTTGATTTAAAATCTGCTAATTTAGTTTTTTTATTAGATGTTTCTGGGTCAATGAACACCCCTGGTAAATTACCACTTCTGACATCAAGCCTTACGATGCTAACGAAACAACTCGATGAAAGTGATTCTGTTGCCATTGTTGTTTATGCTGGTGCTGCTGGAGTCGTTTTGCCTGCAACACCGGGTAATAACCATCAAATAATCACTCAAGCGCTTAACCAGTTATCTGCTGGTGGTTCAACCAACGGGGCACAAGGGATTGAACTTGCTTACCAAATTGCTGAAAAGAACTTTAAAAAGGGGGGAGTAAATCGAGTGATTTTAGCAACCGATGGCGATTTCAATGTCGGTACGCAATCGATTGATAAGCTTAAGGCATTAATCACTAAAAAGCGCCAAACCGGTATTGCATTAACCACCTTAGGTTTTGGTCAAGGTAACTATAATGATGGTTTGATGGAACAATTAGCCAATATTGGTAATGGCCAACATGCTTACATTGATACTATTAATGAAGCACGTAAAGTATTAGTAGATGAGTTGACGAGTACCATGCAGATTATCGCTAAAGATGTAAAAATCCAAGTGGAATTTAATCCTCAACAAGTTGCTGAGTATCGATTGATTGGTTATCAAAATCGCTTATTAGCCGATGAAGATTTTAATAATGATAAAGTCGATGCCGCTGAACTGGGTGCCGGTCATGCGGTAACGGCGCTTTATGAAGTCACTTTAGTAGGATCGAATAATAAACAAATAGACGATCGACGTTACCAGGATTTTAGATCTCAACCCAAGCGTAATAATAAAGAAAAAGGGTCAACATCAAATAATCAGGAACTAGCCTTTGTTAAGGTCCGTTATAAACAACCGCATAGTGATAGCAGCCAATTGATCAGTCAACCTATCTTTACAGAAGAGTTATTAAATAAGTCGACCAGTAAGGACTTTCAGTTTTCAGCTGCGGTTGCTGGATTTACACAATTACTTAAAGGTGCAAAATATACTAACCAATGGCAATATCAGGATTGTATTGATTTAGCCATTAAGAATAAAGGTGAAGATCACTTTGGTTATCGTGCTGAATTTATCCAGCTAGTACGTACAGCACAAGCATTGCAGTAAAACGCTTAAAATCGCATTATTTTTAAGTAAAGCCTTCAAGTAAAAATACAGTAAAGGGACTTATGACAGAGATCGTTGACGAAAGCTTAATGTTGCAATACGCACAGGGCGATGGACACGCTTTTACTGCTTTGTATACTCGCCATAAAGATAGTTTATATCGTTATTTTTTAAGGCAAAGTGCTACGCCGGAATTAGCTGAAGAACTTTACCAAAATGTGTGGAATAAATTAATTAAAGCGCGTTCGACTTATCAAGTCAGCAGTAAATTTACTACTTGGTTATATCGTATTGCGCATAATGAATTAATTGATCATTACCGTCGTCATTCAACTGAAAATAAAGTGATTACATTGAATGTTGAAGATAAAGAAACTGAAGTGCCTAATGAAACAGAAGCGGGGTACTTAGCCGATCTACAACAGAAAAATATTGATGAACAATTATACTTGTCGCAGCAAGCAAAACATTTAAAGTGGTGTTTGAAGCAATTACCTAGACAACAAAAAGAAGCTTTTTTATTGAAGCATGAATCTGGTTTCACCCTCAATGAGATTGCTAAGTTAGTTGGGGAATCAAGTGAAGGCGTGAAAAGTCGGATTCGTTATGGCATCAATAAGTTAAAGCATTGCCTAATGCATAAAATGGGGAAAGTATAATGAGTGAAAAATTTACTGACCATGATATTGCAAGGTTTTATAGTGAAGGCGCAACTGAAAAGCCGAGTGCTGAACTAGATGCTAAAATATTAGCGCTAGCAAAAACTCCAGTAGAAACAAAGACTCAAACTCCTTTAAAGCCTATTGCCTCTATAAAAAAACCAGCGCTATATCAAACTTGGTATGGACAGCTTTCAACAGCAGCTTCATTGGTGTTAGTGACAATACTATATCTGCATAATAGTGATTCATTTCATGAACCTGCTGATAACGAAAATAAACGAGAGACTCATCAATTAATGGAAACAGAAGCAACTGGGCTTTCATCGATTAAAGCGACTGGGCAGCCCGTCAATAATTCGCTTCAAAAAAGTATTAAACAGAGGGTAAGTATTGAAAAACGAAGACAAAAAGAAGTCTCCGATATTATGACTGATTCAACGTTGCCATCAGTCTCAGCAGACAGTGAAATGACTCAATTAAATAAAGTGAAATCAATAAGTAAAATGACACCGGAAGGCGCTTTAGAAGTAATGGCAACTTTTAATAAAATAGATGACTTATTAGCGACAGAGCAAAGAGAAAAGGCAAGGGAACGGCTCAACGAATTATTGCAAAAGTATCCACAATTAAAAGCAGATCTGCATGCTCGTTATATGAATCTATTAAAGTGAAAGAGTAGTGAACCTTTTTCATAATAAACTGTTAGAATACTGGCAGAAAAAATAATGAGTTTAAATAGGAAAATAAATGTTAATAGTAGATTACCAAAGCAAGAGCTATCACCGTTTTTTAAATGATATGCCGCAAATTGCAAACCATAAAACACGTTTTTTAATTACGTTTAATGGCGCTAATGAAAGTGATTTAGCCGCTGTTTCTGCTGACTTAACATCATATACAAAAAGCACAGTGCAACAAACAACGGCAATTGTTGATAAAGCATCTGAAAGTACTGTTGCTGAGTTATTTACCGAGGCTCGCACTAGTCGAAATATATTATTGTTTGAAAACTCAGATCTATTATTTGATAAAAAAACGGAAGTAAAAAAATCACACGAACGTGATAATGGATTTGATTTGAATAATCTATTTAAAAATATCGCAAAGCATAACGGTATGGTTATTCTAGCGACTGATAAAAAGCAAACTTTGAGTGCGACTATGTCGACGAAGATGGACGTTGTTATCCGCTTTAGATAGTTTGATTGTTATTTTATGACTGCGGCTAATTAGCTGCAGTCATTTAAAAAGTAGGTCTGTGTCGCAAGAGGAAAATATTAGTTTTGACTTCGACTGGTACTACTACCTTCTACCTTCACTTTTTTTATATTAACGTTTTTCATTTCTGATTATATTTAACCATCATTAATAATCGCATAAGTCCCTGTTGCATAAGCAATGAGAGAGCCTTCATCATGCAATTCTATTGTGACAAATGAAGTGGTACGACCTTGGCGCTTAATTGATGCTGAAGCTAATAAGTATTTCCCTAATGCAGGTTTTAAATAGTTTATTTTTATTTCCATTGTCACCGCAGTAAAGCCATCTTCAAGTCCTGAAACCGCAGCATACCAACCTGTATTATCCATTAACGTTGATATAACGCCTCCATGTACAAAGCCTTTATGTTGTAAATGGTAAGGCTCTACATGTAACTCAACCTCTGCTTCACCTTTAGAAAAGCTTTTTAATGAAGCACCAGTATGTTTAAGAAATGGGAAATTAATATCCTTCATGCATTATTCCTTTGTTAAATTTAAATTAGGTTCAGAAAATAAAAAGTAATAAGATTTTCTGGCTTACTGCTGCGACCTATAAAAATGAGTATATGGATATATCATTGTTTTTACTATGCTCTTTTAGTACTAGGGAGAAAAGGAATTAAGAATAGTGATTCATCATTCGTTTTAACAAATGGAACATATTTAACTTACTATCATTAAAGTAGAGGTGTTATGGTCGTACCATTACTTTTATTTTATACTAAAGTTACAAAAGAAAGACCGTATATAAAACGATGTAAAAAGAAAAATTGTATGGTTATTTTGATTTCAGTGTGTTGTCGACTTTACAGCCGAAGTAAATACTTAAATTAATGTCAGGGCTATTTATGAAACAAGCAGATATACCATTAAATGAAAAAGAACGTATTAAAGCGCTCAAATCTATTAATGTACTTGATACCGCTGCCGAAGAACGCTTCGATCGCATTACGCGTATGGCGAAAAGAATGTTTAATGTGCCTATTGCATTGATTTCGTTAGTTGATGAGAATCGTCAATGGTTTAAATCTTGTATTGGTTTAGATATTCGAGAAGCCTCTCGAGAAATCTCTTTCTGTGGACATGCAATATTAGGCGATGACGTTTTTATTATTCCAGCTGCCAGCAAAGATGAACGTTTTTTTGATAACCCGATGGTGGTTGACGAACCTCATGCTGAATTTTATGCTGGTTGCCCGTTAATCGTGAATGGCTATCGCTTAGGGACATTATGCCTTGTGGATCATATTGAACGGACCTTTAATAATGACGATATCGCTGCACTGAAAGATCTTGCGGCTACGGTAGCCTTAGAACTTTCTGCTGTACAAATAGCAACGCATGATGACCTTACTGGCCTGTTAAACAGACGAGGTTTCCTTTCTATGGCACACAATACATTAAGTTTAAGCGTTAGAAATAAATTTCCCGTTACATTAGCTTATTTAGACTTAGATAAGTTTAAAGCGATTAATGATGATTTTGGTCATGCGACGGGCGATCTCGTGCTAAGTACATTTTCTACGTTATTAAGTAGCTCTTTTAGAGAATCAGATATTATTGCAAGATTGGGTGGGGATGAATTTGTTGTGTTACTGAGCAGCACTTCAGTGATAGAGGCGAAAAAGGTTATTGATCAGTTTGAAACCACGTTACAGTCTTACTTAGAGCAGAAAGAACCCGCATTAGATGTTTCATTTTCATTTGGCATCGCAGAATTTGATCACAAAAAGCATGAAACGATTGAAGCATTATTATCTGATGCAGATACAAAAATGTATGAATATAAACATGCTAGAAAGAAGAGTGAGTAGATTGGTTGCTAAGGTTTCAGAATTTATGTGTAGAGGCTTTTTTAGGGCCGAGCGTTGAGAGTTTAGCTTTAAGCAAGTTAGGTTAAGTATAGTAATGAAACATTAAGCCTATTATCTATAATCTCTTTACTACAATCTATTTTCTACAACCTATTTTTTACAGTACAGTACAGTACAGTACTGCTGGCGGCCGTTCTCAATAGTAGAGTTGCAACCAGCGTATTTTTTAATTATTTACTTTCAATTGTTTGTTTTAATTTTTAATAAATAATTCAGGATTAATAGAAGGGTAAGCAAATGATTTATGCTGCTGGATCTCTTCAAGTGATAAACCTTGTAATTCATAAGGAAAAACAACCCAGTCATCAGTTGCATTCACAAAATAATCTGGACCACTATTCTCAGGTAATGATGCTTTCTTCCAAACCGTTGCAATTCTCACATCAGCAGGCATATTACGTTTAAGCCTTGCTTTTAGCTCGTTAATTACCGCATCTGCATTTTTTCCTGAACGATACATATCATCAACGATCAGTAATTTATCATCAGCATTTAATTTTTTAACTAAATAAGTTAATCCGTGTACATGGATAGGTTGATCGCCATCAGCTTGTTGATGGTAACTATCAACACCACCGTATGAAGTTCGAATAGAAATGTGGTCGGTTTGTACACCTAGAGTCTGTAAACATTCTTGTACGTAGATACCAACTGAACTACCGCCACGCCATAAACCAACAATAAAGGTTGGTTTAAAATCACTGGCCATAATCTGTGTTGCTAGCTGAAATGACTCCTCGATTAACGTGTCTTCATCTAAAAATATTTTTTCACCATATTTAGCCAAGAAATCACCCATTTAATATGTTATGTTTGCAGGATTTTGAATCAAAAAATTAGAACATAAAGAAGATTTTTATTCAATCTTTAGTGGCACTATCTTTAATGTTTTTACTTGGAACTAACATGGCTGATAAACAATATTTAACTGCGCAAAACCTATTAGAAGATTCTTATGCTTTAGCTCGTAATATTCTAGATAGTGACTTTAAACCTACTTTTATTGTTGCCGTCTGGCGAGGTGGGGCGCCAATCGGTATAGCTGTTCAGGAGTTTCTTGCCGTTCATGGTATTCAATCAGATCATATCGCGATTAGAACTTCTTCGTATGCTGCCGCAATCGATCAACAACAAAAAGAAGTGAAAGTGCATGGTTTAAACTATTTAATTAAGAACCTTCAACATCATGATAAGTTATTATTAGTTGATGATGTATATGATACGGGCCGTTCTATCGAAGCAATTATCAAAGAGCTACATAGAAAAACCAGATTGAATATGCCAGAAGATGTCAGAATTGCAGTACCTTATTACAAACCAACACGTAATCAGACAGACCGTGTCCCTGATTATTATCTACATGAAACAGATGCTTGGTTAAAATATCCACATTCGTTAGAAGGGTTGTCAGCAGAAGATATCGCTGTGAAACGTCCTCGTTTATATGAAATTATCAAAGATTTTTTGCCTGCTAAAAATCAATAAATAGTTTATTAAATTGCATTTGTGATTAATCAAGTGCAATGACCTTCATTTTAAAACTTAATTTAAGCTTGAAACCTCTAATATGTATTGGCTACTTTTCTTAATCAAAGATAGGTTATATAACCCCGTTCATTTCTTTTTATAACTTGTTCATCATTCCTCTATTTAAAATATCTTATTAAATATATATAAATATAAGTATTTATTTGATTTTTAAATGGATAATTAACCAATTAACCACTAGGCTAAAAGATTAAATAAGTATTTTCATTCACTTTATTCTTGAGCAAAAAATATGACGATTAATTTACGGTTGGTTATTGGTTTTGGTGTCGTTATTTTAATGATGCTTGTTCTTAATTTCATCAGTATTCATCGGGTCAACTTCATCGATTCCACTATCACCGAAATAACCGATCACAATTCTGTTAAACAACGATATGCGATTAATTTTCGAGGCAGTGTTCATGACCGCGCGATTACATTACGCGACATATCACTAACAAGAACTCAAGGAGAGCTTGATAGTACTATTCAAGATATGAAAGATCTTGGTGAGGTTTATCAAAAATCAGCGCTTGATATGAATGATATTATGTCATCTGAGGCTGCAGTAACAGCTGAAGAGAAGCGTATTTATTCAAAAATAAACAATATTGAGTCGCAAACATTACCCTTAGTTGCTCTCATTATTGAGGCCAAACAGGTTAATAATATCAAGTTAGCCAACGAGATTCTATTTAACCAAGCTAAGCCCGCTTTCATTCAATGGTTAGCATCAATCAATGAATTTATTGACTATCAAGAAATGGCTAATCAAAAAGCGACTAAAGAAGTCAGATTAGTAGCCAGTTCATTTCAAAGTTGGATGCTTAGTTTAACAAGTTTAGCTATTTTCATTGGGTTATTTGTGGCTTATAGAATCAGCTTCCAAGTAAAACAATCTGTTGGTGGTGATCCTCAAGAGGCCGCTAAAGTGGTTTCTAAAATTTCCCAAGGTGATTTAACAGGGGTAATTATTTCTTGTTGCCCTAAAAGTATGATGGCATCAATTAGTGTGATGCAACAACAGTTAAAAACAACTGTGAATAGCATTATTTCATCTTCTGCGGAGTTATCTGAACGAGCTATCTCAGTCACGGCGGGTTCTATGCAAGCACTTAATGCTGCGGATAAGCAAGTTGCTCAAACTTATGAAGCTAAAAATCATTTAGAGTCAATGAGTAACAGTATTGATGCTGTTGTTGAAACAGTAAGACAAACGGAAGATAATTCAAAATCTACCGTAGAACTCTCTCAACGTAGTAGAGACGCAGTGTTAAATGTAGCAACAGAAATTGAAAAAATTTCAACTACAGTCAATGCAACGGTCTCGCAAGTTAATATATTACAACAAAGAACACGTGAAATTGGTGAAATAATTAACGTGATTAGAAGCATTTCAGATCAAACAAATTTATTAGCATTAAATGCAGCAATTGAAGCCGCTCGCGCAGGTGAAACAGGTCGAGGCTTTGCTGTTGTCGCTGATGAAGTTCGACAGCTTGCTATAAGAACAGGTGATGCGACAGGTGAAATTGAAGCGATGATTAACCAAGTACAAGGTGATACGCAAGCCTCTGTGACGGCAATGGAAACGACGGTTCCTCAAGTTGAAAAAGGGTTAACCTTAACGCATCAAGCTAATGAATTACTCAATGATATACAGCGACAGGCTGATGACTCATTAACTAAAGTATTAGAAGTGGTTAGTGCAACTAATGAGCAAGTGGCGACAATTTATGATGTAACAAAAGGGATGGAAGAAATCTCTGTGATGTCTAAAGAAACAAGTGAAACACTAAAAAATAATGTCGCTCAAGCTGAGTTGTTGGAAACATTATCTAAAACACTTAAAAAAGACACTAATTACTTTACTGTTTAAATAACCTAACGAAGAAATTCGCTTAAATAGTGGTGTTGTATCGTTTTTCTTAACCGGAACTGAGGTTAAATATAACCTCATTTTTAAAATTATTTTCAGGGGCTTGATAGAGCCTCTGTTTAAATCGACTATTTACGTTTAAGTTTAGGCTAATAACACTATACAGTTTCTTTGTATCCATCTTATTGAATGATTTATATCTTACACTCTGGGGAATAATTAATGCCCTTAGCCTCCCCTTTATTTTTAACTTTTATCGATATTTTATAACCTGCCTTTTAGGTTTTTAGAACCCACTTAGTTCTCCTTTTTAGACTTTAAACCCTTTAATGCCTCCTTGTTGATTATCAATCTGATTATGTGTTTTACAATTAAATTTCATTTATTAATAAATTTAAAGTCATTTTTTATGCTTTTTATAAAAAATTAAAAGCAAGTTAGGCACCAATACAGAGCGTTAATTGACCTTTTGGTCAGTATATGAACAATGCTCTACCTTTGATTCACCTTACCTAATAAATTTTACGAGACTTTAAATCCTCAAATGAGGGCGTAATGAGCACCAAAAAAGAGCGTTGATAAATTTTTAAATAAGAATATTCGCTATTGATCTTAGGTTTTATTTATTAGATGGTGTAACACTAAATGGATTTTTTATAATTATAAAAAAATATAAAAACACATAAAAATTTAAAGTTACAAGACTATTTATTGAATTTAAAGGATTAGATCTATGAATAACAAACGCTTCATTGCGGCAAGCATTGCGTCTCTAATATTGACCGGATGTTCAACTCTCTCTTCGACTACCGCCACTCAACAAAAATGGCTGCAAGATAAAGAATATAGTCTCACCATCCTCCATACTAATGATAACCACGGGCACTTTTGGCAAAATAAATATGGCGAACGTGGCATGGCTGCACGTGCAACCTTAGTTAATCATATTCGAGCTGAAGTTGAAGCTGCTGGAGGTTCTGTATTATTACTCTCTGGTGGTGATATTAATACTGGTGTGCCTGAGTCTGATCTTTTAGATGCTGAACCTGACTTTGTTGGCATGAATATGATTGGTTATGATGCGATGGCAGTCGGTAACCATGAGTTTGATAATCCTCTTGATGTACTTGCTAAACAGGCTGACTGGGCAAACTTTCCTTTCCTTGCGGCGAACATATACAAAGATGGTCAACGCATGTTTGATGCTTACAAAATCTTTGATAAAGACGGCGTTAAAATCGCTGTTATTGGATTAACCACAGAAGACACCGCTAAAATCGGAAATCCAGAATTTATTAAAGGTGTGCAATTTACTGACCCTAAAGTCGAAGCTAAATTGGTGATTGCTGAACTTAAAGCCAAATATAATCCTGATATCATTATTGCTGCAACGCACATGGGACACTATTTAAATGGTGACAATGGCTCGAATGCACCTGGCGATGTTCAATTAGCACGTTATCTTGATGAAGGTTCTCTCGATATGATTGTGGGCGGGCACTCTCAAGAGCCTGTTTGTATGGAAGGAAAAAATGTCTATGCAGACTTCAAAGCAGGGCAAGTCTGTAAACCGGATGTTCAAAATGGCACGTATATCGTACAAGCACATGAATGGGGTAAGTATGTAGGACGCGCTGATTACACATTTAAAAATGGTGACCTTGAATTACAATCTTATAACCTCATTCCAGTCAATTTAAAGAAGAAAGTAACAGACTCTGACGGTAATAAAACACGTGTGTTTATTCAAGATGAAATCCAACAAGATGAAGCGGTATTTAACACATTAAAACCATTCCAAGAGCAAGGACAAGCCGCTTTAAATAGTGTGATTGGGCATAGTAATGGTGTGTTACAAGGTGAACGTAAAGTTGTCCGTAATAATCAAACTAACTTAGGACGTTTAATTGCTACTGCACACATGCAACGTGCTCAAGCTGATTTTTCTGTTATGAATTCTGGTGGTATTCGTGCTTCGATTGAAGAAGGTGATATTTCTTATAAAAGTGTTTTAACGGTTCAACCCTTTGCCAATACAATTACTTATGTTGATATGACAGGAGGCGAAGTCATTGCTTACCTTAATCAGGTCGCCACAAAAAGCAAAGATTCTGGTGCGTATGCACAATTTGCCGGAATTACAATGACGGTTACTGATAAACAGGTTAGTAATATTGTTATTGGCGATAAGCCGATTGATTTAAATCGTACTTATCGTTTTACTGTTCCATCATTTAATGCTGCCGGTGGCGATGGTTATCCAAAACTCTCTGAACATTCCTCTTACGTTAATACCGGTTATGTTGATGCTGAAGTTTTGAAAGATTTTATCCAGAAAAACTCACCGATTAATATCGCTGACTTCGTACCAAAAAATGAATAAATTGTTTAATTAAGGTACATATTAATCAATATTTCGTAATAAAAAATACCCAATTATTTAGTTACATATAACTGTCACAAACGCATGGTAGCTTCATGCGCATTGTGATTGTTGATACTTTTAAATTTATCAAAGCATTAGTAATACAGTACTACAAATTTTGTAAATGACATTCAATTAAGGATTATAAAATGTTAAAAAAATCAACGTTATGCATCGCATTATCAACCATTCTCGCGGGTGCATCGGCACAAGCCGCAACCATCTATGAAAAAGAAAATGGCGACAACTTGAAAGTTTATGGTGAAGTCGGTGTTGGTGGACATATCGGTGCCGATTATGAATATGGTGAATTTTATACCGATGAAAAGTCATACATCGATGACAGTTTTGCAACACTAGGCCTTAAAGGTGAATACGAAGATGTTTATTACCGATTAGAGCTTGATTATGAGCGCGAAAATTGGGCATACGGTTCAGGTGATATGGTGTTAACGATCGACAAAGTGTTTGTCGGTTATAAGTTCTATAAGGGCCATGCCATCGAAGTTGGTCTAACCGACACTGCATTAGATGATTACGATAAGTACGGTGATTTTACGTTCGATACAACCGTTGAAACAGGTGAAGCTGGCGACCAAGAAAATACGATTAAATATGAAGGTTCTTTATCTAATTTTAAAATGGGCGTTTCTTATTCCTATGAAGGTGAAAGCTCATCTGGTTCTGAATTAGGTGACATTATCAATGGTTATGTCGGTTACTTCAGTGATTATGTTGATGTGGTGATTGGTGCTGAAAAACGCAGTGGGTCAGAAGGGGTTTCTAAGTATGGAGAGCAAACCCTTTTTGCCTTAGGTGTTCGTGCTTATATTACGGATGATCTGGCGATTGGTTTGAATGGTTATATTGAAAATGAAGATATTGCCCAAGAGTCTGCGCTTACTGACATCAGTGCTGATTACAATACTTATACTTATAGTTACAACGATTACCAAACACTTAAAAATCAAGGTGCCTTAATTTCAGCTAGTTATACATTAAATGAAAAAGTTGAGTTTACTGGTTCTTTAAATTACGAAGAATATGAAGCTTGGGACATTAACAGCGAATATGGCGTTTCACCTGATGAGGAATACTCGTGGGGTAAAGAACGAACTTGGGGCACGTTAGGCATTAATTTCAAACCGACCAGCTCTGTTATTTTTGCATTGGAAGGCAACTTTGGTGAAGCAGCACAAGATGCTTACGCATACGCTCGTGTGTATTTCTAATTCGCTAGAAAATCTAAAAAAAAGAAAATTGAAGGATCAAATTATGAACAAGCATTTAAATAGAAGCATTTTAGCATTAGCGATAAGTGGTATTTTATCGAGCCATGCTAGCGCAGCAATAACCGACATCATCATCAGTGAATATTTAGAAGGTTCAGGTGATAATAAAGCGATTGAATTAACAAATACAGGTTCAAGTAGCTACACTTTCCCAAGTAATATCGAACTACAATATAGCTCTTATAGTAACCAAGTTCGCAACCCTGCTGGTGACAGTGTACTTGAAGGCGTGACTATTCCTGCTAATTCAACATTAGTTATTTATAACAGCGCATCAGATGCGGCTTTATCTGAAGCCATTGCGAGTAGTGCAACAACCGTTGTAGCGGCAAGTTATGACGAACAATCATACAATAGTTTAAGTTTTAATGGTGATGATAAAGTCGTTCTTATTGATACAGATACGAGTACTACCTACGATATTATCGGCACCGATGGGACTTATTGGGGATCGGGTCAAACATTACGTCGTCGATACGGCGAAGGAAGTTCAACACCGGTTCAATCATCGTCTTACAAAGCAGCAGATTGGGAAGATTTTGGTGAAGATGTTTACGATGACTTAGGCACAGCAACTTACTCTGAATATCAAGAAGTTGTCGCTTCTACTTGTTCGTTGGATACACAAACTACCATTGCAGAAGTACAGGGTTCAGGTACCTCATCTCCATTGATCACCAGTGGTTATACCACGGCAGAATCTTATAATATTACCGGTATTGTAACGGCTGTAACGACTTACCCTGAAAAAGGGTTTTACATGCAAGATGTCACTCCAGATGGTGATGAACTGACCTCTGATGGTATTTTTGTTAGCACTGCTAATGCAAGTGATGACATGATCGGTACGACTGTTTGTGTAACAAGTACGGTCACGGAATCTTATAATTTAACGCAGCTTGAAACCGACGAGTGGGATACTGTTGATGAGACATCATCGGTACCTGCAGCAACGGATATCGAAATGATCGCTGCTGATGGTGATTCATTTAATGCAACATTAGAGCGTTATGAAGGTATGTTAGTTAATTTACCTGAAGATATTGATGTCAATACTAGTGGCAATCAAGATATGCGTGTGTCTAAAACATTCGGGTTTAATTACGATACATACCGTAATGATATGAGCCTATCTTTCCAACGTCCAAACCTAAATCCAACACAAGATAATGTGCCTGGGAGTGATGACGCTTTAGCGGCTGTTGCTGAAAATAATGACTATCGTTTAGTGGTTGAAAGTAGTACAAGCGCTCCTGATGGAGAAATTCCTTACTATTCAACGTTCAGTTCAGATCCCGCTAATAACTATATCCGTGTTAACGATAGTGTTATCGGAATGGAAGGGGTGATCACCTATAGCTACAGTAACTTTAATCTCGTGGTTACGAATGAGTTATACAGCAGTAATTTTGTACATAATACAGATAGAAGTTCATCACCAGATTTAAGCACAACTACTGAAGATGGGCATTTTGCTATTAAAGTCGGTACGCAAAATGTTTTAAATTTGTTTAACTCGCCATACGGCGGTGATGCTAATTCATACGGCGATAACCGTGGTGCAGATGACGAAGCTGAATACCAAAAACAATTAGCTAAATTAGTCTCTGCAATTACAGGTCTAGACGCGGATATTGTCGGCTTAATGGAAATTGAAAATAACGGCTTTGGTAATGATAGTGCTATTCAAGCACTTGTTGATGCGATTAATGATGGATATTACGATGAAGATCCTAAAGATGAAGATAGCGCGGTATCTATCAGTAACCGTTATGTTTTTGTTGGATATGATTCGAATAACGACTTAGTACTAGACGAATCTGACTCTTTAGGTTCAGATGCTATCACCACAGGATTATTATACCGTCCATCTAAAGTTAGCATTGAAAGCATGAGCGTTATTTCTATGCCAGAACAGCATGCACCGGTTGTGGTGAATAGTGCGAATACTGTCATGAAAGATAGCACTGGTGCGGCGCTTGAAAGTGGTGATAACTACCAACGTGAAACAATCGCGGCTACCTTTAAAGTTAACAATACAGGTAAAACATTAACGGTTGCAGTGAATCACTTTAAATCTAAAGGTTCAACTTGTTGGGAAGAGTGGGATGGTGTTGATTTTGGTGATGAAAGCACATGGTCTGACGATGCACCTGATGAAGATTTGCAAGGCGCTTGTGAAAACCTTCGTGTTGCCGCTGCTGTTCAGCTTGGTGAAGAGTTAGAAGACCTAGGTGGTGATCGCGTTATTGTTGGTGATTTAAACTCTTACGGTAAAGAAGATCCAATATTAGTACTAACTGAGAATACAACGGGTAAAACGATTACTACTGCTCGTGATACGTTCATCGGTGATAAACCACAGTTTACGGTTTCTGGTGCCGCTCAAGAAGTCACTAAAACCTATGGTTACATCAATACTATTCCTTTAAAAGATGCTGAAAAAGGCCAATCAAGTTGGAGTTACTCTTACAACGATGAAATTGGTTCTCTTGATCATATTTTAATTAGCTCTTCACTTGAAACACGTTTAATCGATGCAGTTGATTGGCATATTAATGCACCTGAGGCTTCTTTATTCGATTACAACACCGAGTATAAAGGCGATGATTATGAGAATTTCTATGTTGATGATGAATATCGTTCATCAGATCATGATTCAGCGATTGTGTCATTAAGCTACGAGTACGGAGAAGTGGGCGAAGGTGAGCCAGTTTATCTTACGATTAGTAGTAGTGCTGTAGATGTACCTTATGTACTTGAAGAAGGGGCTTTAGTTGGCGATGTTGCACAAATCCAACTGTCTTCATCAACCGATATGAGTGAGGTGGTTCTTCCTAATGTCACCATTACAGAAGATAACCAATCATTGGTTGAAATTGAAGTTTATGGTCTAGAAGCAGGCTCTTACACTGCAAAAATGACATTAACTCGTGATGCTGAAGTGATGTCTGAGTTTACAAAAACAATGTCATTTGAAGCGGCTTCTAAAGACTCAACAACTGCAAGTATTGCCCCTGTTGAAGAATACGATGGCTCTGGCGGTGGTGGTTCATTTGGGTTATTTGGCCTAATTTCACTACTAGGCTTAGGTTTCTTGCGTCGTTATAAAGCGCAGAAATAATTACTTTCGAATCTAGCTATCATAACAACAGCACTCACATTCACTAAATGTATATTAGCGTGAGAGTTGTTGTTTTTATGATGATTAACCATGAATAATTAAATGGAATTTAAAGAGAGATACAATGGATAATAAATTAAAAAAAACAGCGCTGTGTTTATTGGTATTAGGAAGCCTTACTGCCTGTAATAGTAGTGATGATAACTCAACGGTTACTAGTAATGATTATATTACGGCAATTCAAGCTGCTGAGGAAGTTGAAGAAGTAGTAGAAAGTACAGAAGAAGAAACAGTCGAAGGTAATGAATCAACAGTTACAGCAAGTAACTTATTACTGAATGGTGACTTTGAAAGCTGGACTGATGGCGTCCCAGACGGTTGGACAACCATTGAAACGGGGATTAGCGTATTACAAAGTGTTGATGTCTATCATTCAGAGTCAAGTTCTGCTGCTGTTTCTGTTAACACTGATGTACAAGGTGATACTGATTTCCGTCAATCAATTGATGTAACTGCTGGAGCCACTTACCTGTTTAGTACTTGGATATATCATACGGAAGGGATGGTGAGCGCTCGTCTTTATGTGGATGGTTATCAAGGTTACTCTGATGCAGATTTAGTAAATCAATGGCAAGAAGTGACTTATAGCTACACTGCTGATGAAGATAAAAGTATTGAAGTCGGATTACGTTTTTATGATCAAACGGGTTTTGATGGTGAAGAAATTGTCTATGTCGATAACTTTTCATTCTCATCTGATGACCAAACAACAACGGATGACACTGTAGAAGAAACTGTTGATGAAGTGGTTGAAGATGAAGTAGTAGAAGAGCCAACTGACGAATATGTTGCAGACGATTCTGATGAAAATTTACTAGTGAATGGTGATTTTGAAAGTTGGTCAGCATCATTACCTTCTGATTGGACGACTATCGACGGTGACATTACTGTCTCACAAAATACGTCTATTTATAATGAAGGGACATCTTCTGCAGAAGTATCAGTTAACAGTGGTTCACAAGGTGATACTGATATTCGCCAATCGATTGATGTGATTGAAGGCACAACGTATACCTTTTCAACGTGGGTTTACCACACAGAAGGTTTAATAAAAGCACGTTTATATATCGGTGCTGAATATGCAACGTACTCTGATAATACTGTATTAAATGCATGGCAAGAGGTGACTTACAGTTACACAGCAGCGGCTAGTGAGAGTATCGAAGCGGGCATTCGTTTTTATGATCAAACTGGGTATGTTGATCCTGAAATTGTCTATATTGATGATTTTTCAGTAAGCTCAGACAGCAGTTCTGACACAAGTGCATACTATGCAAGTGCTGCGGATTTAACAGGCTTAGAACTAAAAACCGCTCTCTACAATATTGTTAAAGATCATACGACTAAAACATACAGTAACCTATGGGACTTTATGGGAACCAATTCATTAGATGTTTACTATGAAAATGATGGTTCTATTTTAGATATGTATTCTGAAAATCCATCAAGTTCAGATACTTATAATTATACGCCAGTGACTGATCAGTGTGGTAATTATTCTGGTGAAGGGAGTTGTTACAACCGTGAACATTCTTTTCCAAAAAGTTGGTTTGATGACCAGTATCCTATGTATACAGATATCCATCATCTTTTCGCAACAGATGGTTATGTGAATGGTAAACGTAGTAATTACCCTTATGGTATTGTTGGTACAAGTACGTTCGTTTCAGATAATGGCAGTAAAGTGGGATCTGCAAGTAGTGATTTAGGTTACTCTGGTACTGTATTTGAACCGATTGATGAGTTTAAAGGTGATTTCGCACGTGCTTACTTTTACATGGCGACACGCTATGAAGACATCATTTCGACATGGGAAGTTAACTCTGATTCAGCTGCCGCAGTGTTAGATAGCAGTTCTGATTATGTGTTTGAAGAATGGGTTATTACTATGTTGAAAAGCTGGAATGAAAATGATCCAGTAAGTCAAAAAGAGTTAGATCGTAATGAAGCGGCTTATGAGTTCCAAGGAAATCGTAATCCATTTATCGACCACCCTGAGTATGTTAACGAAATTTGGGCTGACTAATTATATTATTAGCCTAGGTTCATTATAAGATTGAAAATCATTATAAAAACATTACTTTTTTACGATAACTTGGAAAAAGGTAATGTTTATTCTAGTTAATAAATCAATAATGAACATCAATATGAATCTATTTAATGCTGTGAGTATCGTACAAAATCACTTTATTACTCAATAAATATCAAGAAGTAGAGATATAACGTGCTAATATTTAAAGGTTATCTCTTATTTCTATAAATCAAACTACCTCGGAGAAAAAAATGAAGCATCTTTCTAAAAGCCTATTAGGTCTTGCAATGGTTGTTGCATTCACCTCGACATCTTTTGCTGCTGATAAACCATTTACTGCTCAGGACTTAAATGATGAGTCAGTATTAGCGCTTTCATGGGTACAAAATTCAGCTGAATTTACTGCACTTTCTTATCAAGCATTTAACCTTGCTAAATTAAGATGGGACATGGATAAGCAAGAAGGCAAAAAAGCGATTGTTGTTGATGTGGATGAAACTATCATTGATAACAGCCCATATAACGGTGGTCTAATCGGTAAAGATTACGGTTACAGCGGTGATACATGGAAAGCTTGGAGTGAAGATAAAAGTGCAACTGCATTACCTGGTGCCGTCGATTTTTTGAATCATGTTGTTGAAACTGGTGGTGATGTTTTTTATGTGACTAACCGAAAATCAATGCCAGAAAAAAACATGGATTTAAAACAATCAACCATGGAAAACTTAAAAGCACTAGGCTTTCCACAGATTGATGAGAAGCACATGATGCTTAGAACTGGCACATCAAAAAAACAAGAACGACGTGATACTGTGACAGGAATGGGTTACAAAATTGTTTTGTTAATGGGTGATAACCTAGCTGACTTTGATGTTGCATTTGATGGAGATACATTGGAAGGCAGAGCTAAAGCAGTTGAAATGCATAAATCGAATTTTGGGAATAAGTTCATCGTATTACCGAATCCAATTTACGGCGCATGGGAAGCTGCAGTTTACGGTGGCGGTGCATGGTATAAAAAATCGGCGCAAGAAAAATCTGAAATTAGAAAGAGCACATTAAGAAAATTTGAATTTGAAAAATAAAGTATTCATTGTTCGTTTTTAATTTTTAGTTTTTAGTTTTTAGTTTTTAGTTTTTAGTTTTTAGTTTTTAGTTATTAATGATTAATTGTTAATGACTTATCGAACAATGCTTTAGTTGAAAATGAAATAAAAGGCCTAATGTAAAATATTAGGCCTTTTGACTTTTAACGATTGAGTGTTTTTTAGACTGTCGTTATGCACTCCAAGGTTGAACCTTGAACCTGTTTTTTAAAAAGAAGAGGTTAGTAGCATCTTATGTAATCGCTCTAAGGCAATTGGGCTCGCCTTTAAAGTTAATAGCACACCATCCTCTTTATATTGCTCATCGATAACCTGCATTTTACTGTGTATTTCACCCATGATTCCGCTCGCAGTATAGGGAATATTGAAACAAGCTGAGCACATTTTTTTCTCTAAAAATACTTGGATTTGCTGGTGGACCATCGCCACATCATTTTTATCTCGCGTGCTTATTTGTAGTGCGTCCGGGTATTGCGCTAATAATGTTAATTGTTGTTCTTCAGTTAGGCGGTCCACTTTATTCAATATTAATAATTTATTATTGAAGTCCACATTGAGCTCACCTAATACTTGATCAACGACAGCCAGTTGAGAAACAAAGTTTGGATCTGAAGCATCAACAACATAGAGTAACAAAGACGCTTCTTTTGCTTCTTCTAACGTAGAGTGGAACGAGGCCACTAAATCATGTGGTAGTTTTTTAATAAAACCAACGGTATCAGAAATCAAAATACGCGGTTGAGTAGCAGGTTGTAAAGTGCGAACAGTGGTATCTAATGTGGCAAATAGTTTGTCTTCAACTAGTACATCAGAGTCTGTTAGGGCGCGCATTAAAGAAGACTTACCTGCGTTGGTGTAACCGACTAATGCAACACATAATTGCTCAATACGACCACTACGTCGACCTTGCATCTCTTTTTGTAGTTTTGTGATTTCTTTCTTTATATCGGCAATTTTATCACGAATGCGACGTCGATTAATTTCAAAAGCCGTTTCACCTATCCAGCGACCTTTTTGACGTTCTCTATCTCCGCTGTTTTCATCGCGTACTCTGGGTGTTAAGTAATTAAGGCGAGCAATTTCTACTTGTAATTTTGCTGTGCGAGTACGTGCATGTTTACTGAATATTTCGATAATAATACGTGTTCGGTCGTAAACTTCTACGCCTAATGCTGCTTGTACATTATGCAGTTGATTGGGGCTTAATTCACAGTCAAAAACCACTACGTTAGCTTGTTCTTTAATATCTGATGAGGCAATTAAGTTATTTAATTCATCTTGGTCAAAGTCAACTGACTCAAATTCCGTTGCTCTGTCATCTTGCTCTGGTAGTTCATCATCATTGGTGAGTGCGGCCAACTCTTCTAGTTTCCCTGAGCCTAATACAGATAACTGTTTAGTTGATCGTTGACGTTGTGTTTTACTACCGACAACTGAAAATCCTAAGGTATTCACTAGACGGCCTAATTCCGATAATGATTCATCTACTGCTTGTTGAGTCACATTAGGTGTGCGGATAGAAATTAATAGGGCGCGGGTCGTTGTGTCTTCTGTCGTTGCGATTGACATGGAATGCTCATTACTTGAGGAGTTATAGCGCCCATCTTACGCTGTTGTGGTGTGCTTATATACCAATTTCAAAATACCTTTGATGGGGAAGCTAATGGGTTATTTATTTATGCGGGAGGGCTAAAACAAGAAAGCACTATCAAAACTAAGTTTGATAGTGCTTATTATACGTCAACGAAAAATTTAAACGAGTGTAGTGCTACTTATATAAATGACGTTCAGAGTTTAATCCTTTGATTAAGCTCACACACATGATTAACAATACGAATGTAAACGGTAGGGCGGTTGTTACAACACCAGACTGTAAAGCTTGTAAGGCTTCTTTACCGCCAATCCATAACATCACAGCGGCGACTGCACCTTCCATTGTTGCCCAAAAAATACGTTGTGGAACAGGAGCATCAATTTTACCGCCAGCAGTAATACTATCAATTACCAATGAACCAGAATCAGATGAAGTCACAAAGAAGACCATGATCAATACAATGGAAAGAATTGATAATACGTCGCCATATGGCATTGAGTCATATACGTGGAATAACGTAAGCGATATATCAGTTAATCCATTAGCGCCTAATTCACCGACTTTATTAACCACTTGATCGATAGCAATACCACCAAAAACCGCCATCCAAATCAAGGTCATAAAAGTAGGAATAAATATCACACAAAACAAGAATTGACGAACAGTACGCCCTTTAGAAATTCGCGCAATAAACATGCCTACAAATGGTGCCCAAGAAATCCACCAAGCCCAATAGAATACAGTCCAACCATGCATCCAGACGGTATCATCACGACCATGAGGATTACTTAATGGGATAATATTTTCTACATAAGCCATAAATGTTTCTGGAATCGATACAACCACCACATCAAAACCAACGTAAACAACAAATACTAATAGCGCAAATGCAAATAACATATTGATGTTACTCAATACTTTTACGCCACCATCAATGCCTCGAATAATGGATAAAATAGCAATGAAAGTAACAAATGCTATCACTGCAAATTGCATTCCGATGCCACCATCGGTACCAAACACATGGTTAATACCACTTGTTGCTTGTTGTGCTCCTAAGCCAAGTGATGTTGCTAAACCAAATAAAGTCGCCAGTACCGCTAGAATATCAACAATATGACCTAACCAACCCCAAGCTCTATCCCCAAAAATAGGGTAGAACACAGAACGAATCGATAATGGTAACCCTTTATTGTAAGCAAAAAATGAAAGTGAAAGTGCAACAATGGCATAAATAGCCCAACCATGAATACCCCAATGGAAAATGGTGGTCCCTAGCGCAAGTGATTTAGCTTCTGCCGTATAAGGTTCTACATTAAAGGGAGTTCCCCACCAGTCTGTAAAATAAGCTGTTGGCTCAGCCACGCCCCAAAAAAGAAGACCGATGCCCATACCGGCAGCAAATAACATACCTAACCATGATATTGTGGTGTATTCGGATTTTGCTTCTTTACCACCAATTCTAATTTTCCCTAATGGTGTCAGCATCAACACGACAGCAAAGATCAAGAAAAAGTTGGTTGACCACATAAACAGCAAATCAAACTGTTCCATAATGCCATTTTTAAGTGCATTAAGAGTTTCTTTGGCTGTAATAGGTTCGACATAGAGTGTCGTGAGAATGAAGAGTAATATTAGGCCTGCACTGGTACCAAATACAGGGTTATGTATATCAAAACCCCATTTTTGAAGGTTGTCTTGGCCCACTTGGTAGTCAGTAGTTTCAATACTGTATTTATTTTGTTGATTATCCATAATATTTCTAATGTATGCCTTTAAAAAAGCGGTTAATTTAAAAGTAAAACAACATTAAATGACATGTGCTATTTCTGTACATTATAATCAAGCTGAATGACTTCTTGTTTTAAAACACAAATTGTTACATTGCGCTTCAGTATAAGATTATATAACTTAATTTTTAAGTTATATAATCTTTATAGTCTATTTATTAATATGTCAGTTTAATCAATAGTATTCAATATCGCACACTTATTCGTATAAAAACCGTCATATAAGCGATCAATTATACTAATGAATTTCACCTAGATAGGAATCACAACCATTATGATTAGATTAATACTTAAAATAATGGGGGCACTTGTTTGTATTACACTCATTA
The DNA here is from genome assembly GCF_947489755.1 of uncultured Psychromonas sp. Taxonomy (GTDB): domain Bacteria; phylum Pseudomonadota; class Gammaproteobacteria; order Enterobacterales; family Psychromonadaceae; genus Psychromonas. The sequence goes on along the minus strand of NZ_CANLFB010000015.1, from coordinate 32,098 downwards.
TAGTTGGTCTATTGCAAATTGATGATAAGCAGGTTCCTGAGTTAACTCAGTTAATGGAACAAGTAAAGAGACCAAATGATAGCAAAGCATATTTATATTTGATGGGAATGGACGCAGCCAAAGGTGTCGACCCGTTGGCTGCTGGTGCGCTTGCTTTGCAACAAAATAATATAAAGCGTAAAAACGATGGCATTAGAGCGCTAATAGTAGAGCCGCAGGCGACTAAGGATGTATTAGCGATACCCGATGATGATTTATTATGTTCGTATTCTGAAGATAGTTGTTTCTCTTATATTTTTAATAATCTCAATGTGATTGAAGATCTATTAAACAAGCATAAAATTTTGACCGAACGATATCGCGTTTATGCTAATTATCACGATTACCACACCTTGAGCGAACCACACATAACAGAAGAAATACCGCCATATTTTGTATTATCAAAGGCCGTACAGTTAACTAATTTGTCGTTACTCCTTAAAGCATCAAAGGGTGATGTTGATGAAGCCATTAATTTGATTTATCAATTACAAAGTCAACTTAGACAACAGCTTTCACAACAAGATAGGTTGATTGGAAAATTAATTTATTTAAAGCTTATATCGGATAACCTCGATCTTCTTTCCGTTATTTCTAACCAATATAATTATAAATTACCCAATAAAATTAAATTATTGAGCCTTCAAGAAAAAAGCCTACGTGCTAGTTTTGTGCGTGAAATACAAATAATGTCACACCTTTATGAAGAACTCGATGGTGCACCAGATATTTTTAGTACGGTAGGAGAGGAAGTACTTAGTGATGTACCTTCTTGGGTTACTCATATGTTATTTAAAAAGAATATGACATTGAACGAAAGTTATAAAGTCTATGCCTATTATGCGATGTTATCAGAAGCCTCTATTGAAAAAATTGAAAAAGAAATCAGTGATAAAGCATTAATGCCTTCGGTTGTTGACCATTGGATAAGGAACTCTATTGGTACTATTTTAAACCAAATCGCACAACCTGATTACTTAGGTTATATCGCCTCTTTTGGGGATATAGATAATAAAATAAAATTATTTAATGCGGGTGTTAATAATATGGACAATAAGGACATTATGAACGGAGTTCGCAGCATTTATAATCGTACTGAGCATCATTTACCGTATTTCAACGAAGATAAAACTAAATTATGTTTTGATAGTTTATTTGAAAATAACCGTTTTTATAATTGTTTACGTATCAGCATTCATTAAGAAGGTTTTATTATTGTGCCTCTAGATTTACTTGGGTGGCCAAAATCACTGTACCACTACAGGGTGGATAATCAGAGTATTGAGTCACAATGAAAGCGTTAACTCATCTATATTTAGACACCTACATTTAAACATCTAAACTTAAACATCTACACTTAAACATAGACGTTTAAGTTTATTGATATAATAAATAAAAAGGCTGGAAAACCAGCCTTTATTAACTCTCTAGTGAGTCACTTTCAAATCGTAAAATGTTGCTTGAACGTAATCTTTTGCATCACCTGTTTTGTTTTGGTTGTACACACCAGCTTTAAAGTACATGTATTGGCCACCTACATCATATTTACTGTCAGTCATGTCGACGGTTTTAGTGATGTCATTTTTACCAGGTCGCATAACCGTCACGGCTAATTCGTGACCTGTTACTTTAATGCGATAACTAAATTTCTCACCTAGTGCAATACCATCTTCTGGTTCTGCTGGTGTTGCATTTTGGTTCCAGTAATTTGGTAATGAATTCCCGATGATATCAACCCATTGTTCGTCTGCTTCACTATTTGGTTCATGTGCAAAATAAATAGAACCTTTCTGATGGTTTGGAAGTTTACGATAGTAAAGGCGCACGGGTTCATCATCATTTGCATGGATTTGACCAATGATCACTCGACCTTGTTGCCAACTTACCCCTGTTGTCGTTACGTGGTTTACTGCTAATGTTGCTTCTAGTGTACCGTCAACGCCACCTGCATTGTTTTGATCTGATGTCGGTGCTGTTGAAAATACCCAGTTATTTCCACCGACGCCTTTTGTATTGTAAGACGTATTACCACGACGGATCATTTCACGTAACTCTGAACGTGTATATTTTGTGTTTTTTGACGTTTTAGCGCCTTTGATAGGAGACTTAAAAACCATACCGCCGTCTTGCGCTAAATAAAAAAAGTTTTCGTCTGAGTAACCACCTGCTAACGCTTTTTCTTTTATTTGATCTGATTTCCCGTTGCCATCAGCATCGACAGGAACACTGATTGTCCAACCTAATAAATCAAATTGGCTTGCAGGAGAGCCTGCTTTTGCTTGAATTGATTGTGTGTTGTCAGACGCTGTATTCGCACAGCCTAATAAAGCAAAAGAACAAGCTAATGCCGCTAGTTTGAACACTTTATTATTTGCAGTAGCAAATGTGCTTTTATTTAACATGAATTTACCTATAAGTTATTGTTAGTCACAAAATGATATCACTACCAATATGAAACCTTACTTGCTTTAAGTCGATATGATGACTACGTAGCAGTTCAGCGAAATTTGACATGAATTAATTCGGATGTACGTCACATAATGTAAAATATTTTATTAAATAGTTTACATTTAGCTTCATGTTTGAATCTCTAACTCGTCGATAATGTGTGTATACCTCTCTCCATTTTTTAATTTATTGTCATACATATTGATACTTTTAATTTTAGTTTTTATTAAACTCGTTTTTTTATTATTTTTTTGTAATAAAGGAGATTATGAGAGTCAATGAAGTGAATCGTCTTGTTTAAAAGTTGTGATGTTGTCCTCTCTGGGCTAGTAGACATTTGCTGGTCCATTTTTATTATGTTCAATTAATTAAATGATAGCTTCTTCATCATAACTTCAATTAAAAGTGATAAAGGTCTGATTTTTATATTAGCAAACGTGAGCAACGTCATACTCGAATATTTTGTTATTGTAATACTTAAGGCAGTTTGTAAGATGCCCGTGTTGTTACAGATCATCGAACAGTTTTTACTCAGTATTGCAATCGCTGTTGTCGCTATTAACGATTAAATCAATTGTTGAAAAATAGATATTTTAATAAGGAAATAAAAATCATGAAAAAGATATTAATACCTTTACTTACTACATTACTTCTCACACCAAGCGTGTATGCAAAAACGTTGAATCTTGGTCATGCTATGTCATTAGAAAGTGCAGCTCACCAAGGTATGGTGATCATGGCTGATAAAGTGAAAGAGAAGTCTAACGGTGATCTAACTATCCGCATTTTCCCAAATGGGCAACTTGGTTCTGAACGTGACCAAGCTGAGCAAGTGGTTACTGGAGCCATTGATATGGCTAAAATCAACGGTGGTTTAGCAGAATCTTTCGAACCTACATTTAAAGTGAATGCATTACCTTTCTTGTTCCGTGATGTTGCACACATGAGAAAATTCATGAAAAGTGAAGTCGCAGAAGAAATGTTAGGGTCAAGTAAAGGTAAAGGTTTTATCGGTCTTACTTTTTATGATTCAGGTACACGTAGCTTCTATGCTAAAAAAGCAATTAAATCACCAGCAGATCTAGCGGGAATGAAAGTACGTGTTCCTGGTTCTCCAACAATGATGGAAATGGTTAACTTATTAGGTGGTAAAGCGACGCCAGTTCCATTTAATGAGGTTTACACCGCTTTACAACAAGGTGTAATTGACGGTGCAGAAAATAACATTTCTAGCTTAGTTGAAATGAAACACAGTGAAGTAGCTAAATTTTACTCTATGGATCAGCATTTAATGACACCTGATGTAATTATCATTTCAGAAAATGCATTTAATTCATTAACACCAGAAGAGCAAAAAATATTAAAAGAAGCGGCTGCTGAATCTCTTGATGAGCAAATCAAAATCTGGGACGCAACAGATAATATGAATAAAGAGAAAGGTATTAAAGCTGGCGTAACATTTGTTGAAGTGGATAAAGGCCCATTCCGCGAAGCCGTTAAACCAATGATTGATGCCGCTAAACAAGATCCTAAATTAGCACCATACATTGAGAAAATTGAAGCACTTTAATTAGTCTTAGTAAAAACATAATTTTGCCTTGGCTTTGCTGGGGCAAAATTTTTTGAGGTATCACCACATGTTAACTTCTTTTAGAAACCTACTTGATAAGTCGATTCTATTTATTTCTTCCTTTGCATTAATGTTGTTGGTAGCCACCGTCACTTGGCAAGTTTTTAGTCGCTATGTGTTGAATGACCCAAGCAGTTGGACCGATGAACTTGCTCGCTATACGATGGTGTGGCTTGGGTTATTAGGCGCTAGTTATTTATTTGGTATTAAAGGGCACTTAGCGATAACGTTATTGGATAGTTACCTTAAGGGAAAAGCACATATCGCATTACAAATTCTTATCAACGGGATTTCTTTCGCATTTGTTTCTTTAGCCATGCTTAAAGGCGGACTTGCATTAATGGGAAGAACCACACAGCAATTATCACCCGCCTTGCAATTACCGATGTCTACTGTTTATTCAATATTACCTATTTCAGCCGTTATTATTCTCATTTATTTGGCATTAAATACGCTTGAACTTTTTTGTAAATCGAACAAAAAATAAATTTTAAAAGGATTTATATTATGGACTTGTCCATTGGTGTTTGGCTGCTAGGCCTATTTTTATTCATGATTGCGATAAGCATGCCGATTGCTATTGCTATTGCAATGTCATCTTTGACTATTATGTATTTCATTTTACCGTTTGATGTCGCCAGTATTACTGCAGGTCAAAAAATCATTACGGGTATTGATAGTTTCAGTTTATTAGCGATTCCTTTCTTTATTCTCGCTGGGAATATAATGAATGTGGGTGGTATTGCTGGTCGACTTATCAACCTTGCAAAACTCATGGTAGGTTGGATCCCTGGTTCACTTTTACACGTTAACATCTTCGCTAATATGATGTTTGGTGCGGTTTCTGGCTCAGCTGTTGCTGCCGCTGCCGCGGTTGGTAAAACGTTAGGTCCAGAACTCGAAAAAGAAGGTTATGATAAAAACTTAGCGACGGCAGTAAATGTTGCTTCATGTCCTGCTGGTCTTCTGATTCCACCAAGTAACTCATTAATCGTATTTTCAGTTGTATCTGGTGGTACCTCTGTTGCTGCACTCTTTATTGCAGGCTATGTTCCAGGTATTTTAATGGGATTAAGCTGTATGGTTGTTGCTTATTTTATTTCTAAAAAGAAAGGCTATACAACAAGTGCGAACAGTGGGTATACAGTTAAAGATGTATTAAGAATTGTTTGGCAAGCAACGCCAAGTTTAGGGCTTATTTTTGTTGTTATTGGCGGTATTATTGGTGGTGTATTCACTGCAACAGAGGGGGCTTGTATAGCAGTTCTTTACTCTTTTATGCTGTCACTCTGTTACCGAACACTTAAATGGTCACACTTTTCAATCATCTGTAAAGAAACAACACAGATCACTGGGATTATGTTGTTCTTGATTGGTGCATCTACCATTATGTCTTGGGCGATGGCGTTCACAGGGCTGCCAACCATGATCAGTGATTGGATGTTATCTATCTCTGATAACCCAATTATTATCTTCATTTTAATGAATATAATTTTATTGATCGTTGGTATGTTTATGGATTTAACACCAGCAGTATTAATCTTTACGCCTATCTTTATGCCAATTGCCACTCAACTAGGTATGGATCCAATCCACTTTGCAATGATGATTATATTCAATCTTTGTATCGGGATAGCAACACCTCCTGTAGGGACGGCGTTGTTTGTTGGTTGTAGTGTGAGTGGTTCTAAGATAGAAAATGTAATTAGGAGTATTATGCCGTTCTGTGCCGTACTGATAGTTACTTTGTTGTTAATCACCTTTATTCCTGAAATAAGTTTATTTCTACCTCGATTCTTCGGCTTAATCCCATAGTCTTTTAAACTAAAAAGATTTATTTCTAGCAAAGTCTGACTTCTAACAAAAGCTAACCATTTATGGTTAGCTTTTTTGTGTTTTTTAAAAAGTAACTGCTAGAATGTAAATCGCTTACTTATCAATAGTGGTATGGTTTTTAAATTTTTAATTACCTTAAACCTTATGTTTATTAAAGTAATGAGCTTATAAATTTAAAACGCTATCCGACCTGTTAATTTTATCAATATAATTAACTTTTTAATTTCTTTGCTAACTAAGACGCCATAATCGAATTAAGTAAATATACTTAGTAGATTGCAATGCTATCAATCCAACCTGTATTAAAAGATTAGGATATACATGAATAAATTAAATCTACTTCAGAAGTTATTATTACTCACCTTATTACCGCTTATCGTTATCTTAATTTTATTGTCATCTATCTCTTATAGTTTGGAAAAAGAAGGGCTTACTAATAACATTGCTGAGTTTCGTCACGCTTTACTTAAAGAGCGTAAGCGTGAATTAAAAGAAGTCACTGAAGTGGCAGCTGGTATTGTTGCTTACCAAATGTCTTTACCTAATCAAGGTAATATAGAAGAAGCTTTACGTGATATTCGTTTTGGTACAGCAGGGTATTTCTATATTTATGACACAAGTGGGAAAAATATCTTTCATGCGATCAAACCTGAATTACAAGGAAAAGACTTAATAAATTTAAAAGATACCAAAGGCAATAAAATTATTGAAGGTTTACTTGATACGGCACAAAAAGGTGATGGTATTTATTCCTTTTATTTTCAAAAGCCAGGTTCTTCTACCCAATTTGAAAAGCTAGGTTATGCAACCATGATCCCTAATACCAATTGGATGCTTGGTACTGGCGCTTATATTGATGATATTGAAGAGTCGATTAATCAGTATTCTGCTTCAGTAACAAAAAGTTTCAATGAAAAAATATGGTTAATTGTTTCTATTTCAATTGCATTAATTATTCTCACTACCATTATTATTTTCTTCGTTGCAGCAAGAATGGTTAAACCTATTAAACGTATGGCTGATAATTTAAATGATATTGCACAAGGTGAAGGAGATTTAACACAACGACTTGATATACATGGTCACGATGAAATCTCACAGTTAGGAAAATCGTTTAATCTATTTGTTGATAAATTAAGAAACATAATTGCTGATATTAGTACCGCAACAACGGGAATTAATAAAGCTGGTGTCGATATGAATCATCAAAGTACAGAGATAGCTTCACAACTGCATCATCATAATGATCAAACAGATCAAGTTGTCTCAGCGGTAACTGAAATGTCGTCTACTGCGAGTGAAGTCGCAAGTAATACAAATCAAGTAGCAGAGGCTACACAAGCTGTATCAATAGATGTGAAGCATGCACAAGAATGTGTTGAAACATCATTGACCGAAGTCTCTGCATTAGTGGAAGAGATTAACGGTGCAGTAACAAGCATGAGTGCGTTAAGTGAACAGTCTCAAAAAATTAACCAAGTATTGACCGTGATTGGCGCTATTGCTGATCAAACTAACTTATTAGCTTTAAATGCTGCGATTGAAGCGGCACGAGCTGGTGAGCAGGGCAGAGGTTTTGCAGTTGTTGCTGATGAAGTAAGAAGCTTAGCAAGTCGTACTCAAAAAAGTACACTTGAAATCAATGAAATGCTTGAGGAGTTGCATCGTTTAGTTGGATTGTCAGTGAATGCGATGTCGTTGAGTCAAGAGCGAAGTGTTCGTTCAGTTGATTCATCAAAAACGATTTCACAAAGTCTGCACTCGGTGACCGAATCTATTACTTCAATTAATGACATGAGTACACAAATAGCGACTGCGACGACAGAGCAAAGCTCTGTGACAGAAGAGATAACACGTAATGTTTATGAGATTCAAAATATTGTTAACTCATTAACGTCAAGTAGTATTGAAGCTGAAAAAATTGCCAGTGATGTGCTTTCTGAAGGCGGTAAATTAGAAGGGCTTGTGGGTCAGTTTAAAATATAAAAGTTAAAATGATAATTTAAATTAAGAGTACATCTCTGAGAAAACCAGTGATGTACTCTTACTAATATTAAAGCTTAATATGTTGCTTAAATATCGATAAAAATTCATCTTTACGATGGCTTACTAGCAACATGGTACTATGCTTCTGGCTAGCTAAGTGCTCTAAAAAGTTAAGCACTCGATGCCTGTTTAGTTCATCTAATCCCTGTGTTGGTTCATCTAAGATTAACAAATAAGGTGACTTAACTAATGCTCTTGCTATTAATGCTAAGCGTTGCTCTCCATAACTTAAACTTTGAAATGCGCTTTTTTGTTGTTTAAGTAATCCTATTTTATCTAACCATTGGCGTGCTATTTTAATATGGTACGGACTCGGTTGTTGATACATACCGATAGAATCATAAAAGCCTGAAACTACGACAGTTAACAAGTCACTGCTCACCCTATATTGACGATGCAATTCTGAGCTAACAATACCCATATGTTCTTTAACTTGCCAAATGGTTTCCCCTGAGCCTCTTTGATAACCCAATACATTAATATCATTGCTATAACATTGAGGGCAATCCCCGGTAATTAATTGCATTAAGGTTGATTTGCCGCTGCCATTTGGCCCTGTTATTAAAGTGTGTTGTAACGGTTTGATTTCCACATCTAGGTTTTCAAACACGTTCACACCGTTATAGTGAACAGTCCCTTTGTTTAACTTAACTAAATAAGGATGCGCGAAATCAGATAGCTCATGCATATTTTCAGGCCAGTCTGTTTCATCGGGCACAGGGCTTAATAAAGCATCTAATTGTTTTTTTGTTTCCGCGTCTTCTAATTGACCGATAACATCAAATCGACCACGCTCAATAAAGGCAATGTTATTACACCACTCCGGAATGTCTTGTCGATTACTGAGCATTAATAAAATGCTAACACCATTTTTAGACAGGCGTTCTAATGCAATGGAAAGCGCCTCACAGGAAGCAACATCTAAACTATCGAAAGGGTTATCACAGACTAAAAGCTCAATACCGCTAAAGATGGCTTCTAGGATCAGTAGTTTACGGCTTTCACCGGTACTAAGTTGTAAGTAACCGGTATCCATACGATGGCTTAAACCAAATTCACTGATCAGTGGATCATTCCATCTATTTTGAGGCAGAAAGTCTTTTGCTTTGGTTGCTGCTTCATTCACCTCAACATAGTCAGGTGCTTCCGCATCTAAGGCTCTTTCATAGGTTTTTTGTTGTGCCTCAAAAGAAATCATGCCTACTTTTTCTTTGTCAGGTAAAGTTAATTGTTTAAATTGAGTTGGGTTAAAACTGCCTGTTAATAGTTGGTCTAAATATTGTTTACCAGAACCATTTCGTCCCAAAACGCACCAGCTTTCATTTTCACGTAATTGCCAGTGATTAATTGTTAAGTTGTCATGTTCTAAATTTATAATATTTATCATTAGATTGGCCAGATTGATGATCGAGAAAGTACTTTATTCTGTCATAAGTATCTGTAATAAATAAGTGATAAGAGTCAATTTTAGTATTTATTTAATGGCGAAAATTGATATTAATACGAAGTATATTTAGTGCTAGTGGCGAATGCGCTAGTTAGTGTTTTTAAGACCATGTTTTCGCTTGATTTCATATAGGTAGCTATTTAGTGTAATATATAAACGTTTTAACTAAATGATTCATAATAAATTTAACAATTAATAAGGATATTAATATGCGTAAGATTATTTCGTCTTCTATTCTATTAGCATGTGCTGCTTTTACAATGCCAGCTGTTGCAAGTGAATGTGGCAAAGTCACCATTGCAGATATGAACTGGGCTTCTGCAACCGTTATTGCCAATGTTGACCGTTTTATCATTGAACACGGCTTTGATTGTGATGCCGAATTAGTCCCTGGCGATACGATGCCAACAGGCGCTGCAATGATTGAAAAAGGTCAGCCTGATATTGCGCCTGAGTTCTGGAGTAACGCGATGCGTGAAGCATTGGATAAGGGTGTTGCTGAAGGTCGTATCCGTTATGCAGGTACGACATTAACTGATGGTGGTGAAGAAGGTTTTTGGGTACCAGCTTACATGGTTGAGAAAGATCCTACCTTAGCGACTATTGCTGGTATTAAAGCCAATGCAAAATTATTTAAACACCCTGAAGATCCAGCTAAGTCTGCATTTATGGGCTGTCCTGCAGGCTGGAACTGTCAAATATCAACTAGCCAACTATTCAACGCATTAGATTTAGAAGCATCTGGTTTTGAATTGTTAGATCCAGGTTCTGGTGCTGGTTTATCAGGCTCAATTGCTAAAGCTTATGAACGTGAAGAGGCTTGGTTTGGATATTACTGGGCGCCAACATCTGTCTTAGGTAAATATAAGATGGTTAAAGTTGATTTTGGATCAGGCATTGATAAAGATGAATTTGTTAACTGTACCACTCAAATTGATTGTTTAGCGCCTAAAGTTACTATGTATCCACCTTCAGCAGTTGATTCTGTGGTAACGGAAGAATTTGCTAAAAGATCGCCTGAAGTATTGGCATACTTGGCAGGTCGTTCATTTACTAATGAGCAAATGAATACGTTATTAGCTTGGAAAGAAGATGAACAAGCTGATGGCGATTATATCGTTGAGTATTTCTTAACGAACTATGAGTCAATATGGACTACATGGGTTGATGCACCAACAGCTGAGAAAATTAAAAAAGCAGTAGCAGAATTATAATCCCACCTTATAAAGCCTAGAAATTCTAGGCTTTATCATCATTCTAGGTAAGTAAATAACTTCAACATATTAACGTTAAACGCATTATTAATTAGCTAGATATTTACCTAGGTTGGTTAAAATTTTTCAGGAGAGAAAAATAAAATGTCAGACAAGTCATGGATATCAGAAATCCCGCAACTTGATCGTAAAGAATTAAGAGATTTTAAAAAACTACTCGATGGTGCATTTCGAGACTTTTCACGCGAATACGGTGATAGTATTCAATCCTTTTTTGACCCTTTATTAAGCACCCTTATTTGGTTTGAAAAGTTATTATTAGCAATGCCTTGGTGGCTTGTTATTGCCGCATTAGCGGCTTTTGCTTATGCTGCAAGCCGCTCGTTTAAATTAACCATTTCAGTTGCAGCTGCCTTTGTCCTCATTGGTTATTTCGGTATGTGGGAGGATACAATGCGCACCATGAGTATGATCATCGTATCGACCTTATTGGCCATTATAATAGGCATGCCTATCGGTATAGCAATGGCGCGATCTAACCGAGTGCAATCTGTTGTGACGCCTATATTAGATGTGATGCAAACCATGCCCGCTTTCGTTTATTTGATTCCTGTGGTTATGTTACTGGGTATCGGTAAAGTGCCTGGTGTGATTGCCGTTATTATTTATGCTATTCCACCTGTTATTCGCTTAACGAACTTAGGTATACGCCTCGTAGATAAAGAAGTATTAGAAGCTGCAACCGCTTATGGTGCAAGCCCGATGCAACGATTATTTGGTGTGCAAATACCCTTAGCCATGCCGACGATTATGGCGGGTATTAATCAGACTATTATGATGGCATTGGCGATGGTTGTTATTGCTTCTATGATCGGTGTTAAAGGCTTAGGACAACCGGTTCTACAAGCAATTAGTAACCAATATTTCACTCAAGGTTTATTAAATGGTCTTGCGATTGTTGCGTTGGCTATTATCTTTGACCGAATTTCTCAAAGTTATGCAAAACGTACATTACAAAACTTTGGAGGTCATTAAGATGAGCTTGAATGAAAAAAAATCCCCTTTAATTAGTATTAGAAACTTATATAAAATTTTCGGAAAAAATGAAAAAAAGGTGTTAGAGCAAGTAAAAGCAGGTAAATCTAAAGAGGCTATTTTAGCTGAAACAGGTCATACAGTTGGGTTAGCCGATATTAATTTAGATATCTATCCTGGTGAAATATTTGTAATAATGGGACTGTCTGGTTCAGGCAAGTCTACATTGATTCGTCATTTTAACCGTTTAATTGACCCTACCGCTGGGGAAATTGTGGTGGATGGTGATGATGTGATGCAGTTAAATGCCAAAGATTTACAACATTTCCGCCGTCAAAAAATGGCAATGGTATTCCAACGTTTTGGTTTAATGCCACACCGTACTGTATTGCAGAATATTACTTATGGTTTACAAGTGCAGGGCGTTGCTAAAAAAGATCGTGAAGAACGCGGTATGGAATGGTTAAAAACCGTGGGTTTAGATGGGTACGCTAAACAATATCCTGGACAACTTTCGGGTGGTCAGCAGCAACGTGTTGGTTTAGCCAGAGCTTTATGTACCGATGCTGATATTCTGTTAATGGATGAAGCTTTTTCTGCTTTGGACCCTTTAATTAGAAGTGAAATGCAAGACCAATTAATTGAACTGCAAGAAAAGCTGCATAAAACAATTATATTCATTACGCATGATTTAGATGAAGCGTTACGCATTGGTGATAAAATCGCAATTCTAAGAGATGGTTTATTAATTCAGCAAGGTGCGCCTGTTGATATATTATTAAACCCAGCAGATGACTATGTTGAAGCCTTTGTTAAAGATGTTAATAGAGCACGTGCATTAACGGTTGAAACGGTAATGCAGCCACAAATGTGTCGCATCTCTAGTGAGAATATTGGTGAAGCTGTGGCGCAAATGCGTCGGTCTAAGCAAGATTACGGCTATGTTGTGAATGATGATGGCTACCAGGGAATGATCACACAAGAGACATTAGAAAATGTTGAAAAAAGTGATTATGAGAATGCGATTACTGACGAGCTTTTTGAAGACGTACCCTCGGTACAAAGTGATGCTTTATTAGAATCTGTTATTTCTGATATGCTGGATAACGAGCATCCTTTAGCCGTTTTAAATGCAGAAGGTGAACTGGAAGGGCACATATCAAGAAGTACATTATCTGATATTTTAAGTGACCAACCAACAAAAAGCGATGTTGAGGTTAAGCCGTTAGAAAAAGTGTAACAGTGATGACTAAGTAATCATTGATAAAAAACACCATCATGAAGTTCATGATGGTGTTTTTTTTCAATTAAACAATATCACTTAGATGAATTTAGTTCTGGCTAACACAAGGGAAACATTATTCAAAAGCAGATTATTATTCATCAGTCATTGTCACTTTAGGTGCAATATCTGAACCTCCTAGTGCTTGATATAAGGTTGCTTGAATATTGAATTGATTGTAGCGATTTTCTAAAATATCTTGTTCAGTATCCCTTAATGTATCTTGTGCATCTAACCAGTCTTGAATATCAATTGCCCCATAACGATATTGACTGGCATAAATGCGTTCAGCAGCTTGTGCAGCATTATATTGCTCTTGTAACCTTGCTCCTTGATAAAGATATTGTTGCCTTGCTGAAATAGCATTATCTACTTCGCTAAATGCACCATATAAAGTCTCTCTATAAGTAACAACAGCAGACTCCACATCAATTTGCGATAGCTTTTTGTTTAGCTTCATCTCATTCCACTGTAAGAAAGGCAGCAGTAAATTAGCACCTAAGGTGCCAATTGGATTTGATAGTAGATTTTTAAGTTCCTCAGACGAAGAGCCTAATGTGCCGGATAAGGTTAAACTTGGCAGGTAACCAGCAAAAGTGGCATCTTTAGTGGCATAGGCAGACTTTAAATTATATAGCGCTGATTTTACATCAGGGCGGCGAATTAAGAGGTCAGCTGGCACACCTGCAGCAATCGTCGGTATACTTCCCTCAGGTAATTTCTCTATGTTGATTGGCATTTTCATAGGTGGTTGATTATATAAAATGGCTAATGCATTTTGTGTCTCTACAAGAACTTGTTGTGACTCACTATATGAAACTTGCTGCTCAGCCAAACTGCGTTGCGATTCAAAAATATCTAGTTTAGTGACTGCACCTAATCTGTATTGACTTTCAATGACCGCTAAACTTTTCTTTGCAGACTCTATATTCTCTTGGCTTAATGCAATACTTTGTTTAAGGTAACCAATTTGCCAATATAAAGAAGCGGTCGTTGCGGCTAAACTTTGTGCAGTGCTTTCTCTATCTTCTGCACTGGCAGAGCTAATCCATTTAGCCGCATCAACTTCAGAGGCTACACGTCCCCATAAATCCAGTTCATAACTAATCGATAAGTCAGTACTGTAATTACTACTGCTAGCGCTACTGTTTAATGATGTTTCTCGATACGCATCGGTATTTGAGCTGAGTTGAAATGAGCCTTCAGCTTCAGTTAATCCTGCTTTTAAGCGAGCACTGCGTAAGGTTAAAGTGGCTAACGCTAAGTCATTGTTGGTTGCTAATACTTGCTCAATTAACGTATTAAGTTCTGGATCATTGAAGCGTTGCCACCATGGATCAAGTTGTACTTGTTCATTGACAGCTAAGCTTTGCCAGTTTTTTGGAATATTAACTTCAGGTTGATAATCTTCAGTTTTTTGTGTTGAACTACAGCTACTTACTAGTAACATTATGCCTAGCGTGTAAATACAGCGTAATAGGGAAGGTGTTTTAATCATAATTATTCTCTCGCTAATGCATCAACAGGATCAAGTTGTGCGGCATTTCGTGCTGGTAAAAATCCGAAAAGGACACCGATTAAGGTGGAACAAACAAAGGCTGTGATGATCGAACCCATTGAGTAAATCATTTGGAAGCTACTACCAGTTGTCGCAAATATAAAGCCAATTAAGTAGGCAAGCGCAATACCAATAACACCGCCCAAAAAGCATACAAGTACTGCTTCAATGAGGAATTGTCTTAAAATATCACTTTGTCTCGCACCTACGGCCATTCTTACACCAATTTCTCGTGTGCGCTCTGTTACCGAAACTAACATGATATTCATTACACCAATTCCACCTACAATTAATGAAATAACAGCAATAGCTGTAATCAATAAGGTCATGGTTTGAGTCGTTTTCTCGATACTCTGACGAATAGAATCAGTATTAATGGTAAAAAAATCTTCACTACCGTGACGCATTTTTAACAAGGCTATAATACCTTGTTCAGCGGCATTACTCGATGCAGACTCATTAACTCTGACGGTGATACTATCAAGGTAATTTTGATTGACCATACGACTTGCAACAGTACTGTATGGAATCCATACGTTTAACGTATCACTACCTTGGAAGGTACTTGTTTGAGGTTTAGTGACCCCAATAATGCGCACTGGTAGATCTCCAATAAAGATCACTTTACCAATCGCTGATTCATCTAAAAAAAGCGATTTCCGTGTATTGTCATCGATGATTGCATCTTGTGATAAGTTAATAACATTTGTTTCATCCCAAAATTGTCCTTCAGAAATCTCATAACCTTTAACACGAAAATAATCCGAACCAACGCCGTTAAAAGTCGCTGAAACAGCTTGGTTACCGTACCGAATAGTACCTGTACTGCTAATAGAAGGGGTAGCACTGTCAACGTAACTTAGATTTTTTAATGCCTCACTATCTTGCGATGTGAGTGTTCTTACTAAGCCTGAACGTCTGTCTCCAAACCCTGAACCTGGACGAACATCAATAGTATTAGTCCCCATTGCGCTAATATTTTGTAATACTGCCTGTTGCGAACCAGCACCTAATGCGACTACTGACACCACAGAGGCAATACCAATAATAATACCTAGCATGGTTAAAAATGTACGTAATCGATGAGATGACATAGCTAATAATGCCATTTTAAAGGCTTCAGTATAGCGCCCAATACTACTGTTTTTATCGCTTACCGTTTCAGTATCTGCTAATGTTTTTTGGTCCTTTTTCTGTTTGTTTTTTGTATCTCTGATGATTAAGCCATCTTTAATTTCGATAATTCGATCAGCAAAGTTGGCTACCTCCATATCGTGGGTAACTAAAATAATGGTATGCCCGTCATGATGTAATTCTTGTAATAATTCCATCATCTCTTCGCCACTTTGACTGTCTAGTGCACCCGTTGGTTCGTCGGCCAAGATAACATCTCCACCGTTCATTAGTGCACGTGCAACACTAACGCGTTGTTGTTGCCCACCACTTAATTGACCTGGTTTATGGTCAAGACGGTCTGCTAACCCAAGGCGAGTTAATAGTTGTGTTGCGCGTTGATGGCGAAGGGCTTTCTCTTTCCCTGCATAGATCGCGGGAATCTCTGCATTTTCAATAGCATTGAGGTCGCCTAATAAATGATAACGTTGAAAAATGAATCCAAAATATTCTCGACGTAATTGTGCCAACTGATCAGCATCCATCTTCGAGGTATCTTGACCATTAATAAAATAACTACCTTGGCTAGGTTTATCTAAACACCCTAAAATATTCATTAAGGTTGATTTACCTGATCCCGATGCGCCAACAATGGCAACCATCTCACCTCGATTAATTGTCAGATTGACATCATTTAATACCGTGAGTGTTTGCTCCCCTGCGGCAAAGGAGCGATACACGCCTGATATAGCTAATAAAGGATTATTCATTATATTTAAAGCCCCATTGGTGAACGGGATTTACGAGTGCGTTTTGGTGCGTTTTCCGCCGCCGAACCGATAACAATTTGATCGTCTTCTGTTAATCCATCGGTAATCTCAGTATTAACATTGTTACTAATACCTACTTCGACTTTTTTGTGAATAACCTTATCATTTTCAAGCACAGGTACTTGATAACGAACGGAGCGTCCTGTGTGTTTCTGTATAACTTGAGAAGGAACTAATAGTGTATCTTTAGCTTCACTTAAAATAATAGAAACCTGTGCCGTCATGCCAATACGTAATACACCCTCCGGATTATCTACTTCAAATAAACCATTATAATAAATAGCATCAGAATCACTGGATATCATATCACTATCATCACCATCCATTGAAGTTGGACCTGGCTCAATGGCACGTAGTTTTGCTTCATAGCGTTTATTCGGTTGCCCTAAAATAGTAAAGTAAACCGCTTGTCCGGGTTTAACATTGATCACATCTGCTTCTGATATTTGAGCTTTAATGGTCATTTTACTCAGATCTGCTAATTCGACTAAAGTAGGAGTAGTTTGACTTGCGTTTACCGTTTGTCCTACTTCTACAGAGTTGTAGACAACAACTCCTTCTATTGGTGCTTTGATAGTGGTATAGCCTAAGTCTAACTCAGCGCTTTCGATACTTAACTGGTTCTGAATTTTTTCAGCTTTTAATTGGTCTAGCTCTGCTTTATAAACAGCAAGATCGGCCTCAGCTATTTCATAGTCTTCTTTGGAGCTGGCATTTTCTTTAAACATCGCCTTTTGACGATTAAAAGCTTTTTGCGCTTGATTTATCTGTGCTTGCTTTGCTTTATATTCTGCATTGGTAATGGTAAGTGATGCTTTAGCTGTTTCTAAATCATTTTTTTGAGTTAAATTATCAATCTCTGCTATTAAATCGCCTTTATTAACATGCCCACCAAGAGGAACGGGTAAATTGAGAACCTGTCCTGACACTTGGGAGCCGACACTAACTAATTTAGAAGCTTGTAGCATGCCAATTGCGAGTACACTGCTTTCAATATTTCCTCGTTGCGCTGTTTGGGTTTCATAGTCTTGAGTAGGTTCTTTAGTTTGAAGGCAATAGAAAGCGGCTGCAGCGAGTAAAACAATCGCGACGGTTATAATAATTAACGTATTTCGAGTCGTTTTTTTCATAATTTAGGTATTATCCAATAACAAGTTTAATCGTATTTTAATATAAGCTACTTTTATAAAAGCATGAGGTAACTTTATAATTTTTATACTTAATAAAATATCACATAAAGCGGTTAATCTATTTCAATTAGGGTTACCGACAGCATAATGATAAAAATCATTTACATATTAATACTAATCAAGTTAAGAAGCGGTTAAGAAACAAAAAATTGACTCTAATAATATGACTTAATTAGCTAAGTGATTGAGATATATGTTTTTTTGACTTATTTAAACACGTTGATCATAGGCTAATTTTGATTTTATATTGGTACACTTTAAGTACATTTATCAAGTGTGATGAATGAAAAACTAAGTGAAAACTTGGATTAATTAAATACTTAAAGGAAATTAAAATGATGGATAACCTAGCAAGAGTCACTAACCTACACGTTGCAACAAAAGAAAATATCCCTGCTAACCAATACACTCAACTTACAACGCATTACGATGAAAAATATAAAGCGGGTTGGTATTATATGCATGCAAAGCCTCGTTCTTGTTTTACAGCACTGTTATTGGATGAAATCGCTGATTATCAAAAAAGTGTTCAGTTGGAAATGCTGAATAGCGATCAGGAAAAGTATGGGTATTTAGTACTTGCTTCTGATATTGAGGGGATATTTAATTTAGGGGGGGATTTGTCTGTTTTTCAAGGGTTAATTAACAAACGAGATAGAAATGGGTTATTAGATTATGCAGTTAAATGTATTAATGTTTTATACAATAATATTATCCATCTGGATTCTGAGCTTACAACAATTGCCCTAGTACAAGGAGACGCATTAGGTGGTGGTTTTGAAGCTGCGTTATCAAGTAATATCTTAATTGCGGAAAGAGGAACTAAACTAGGATTACCTGAAGTCTTATTTAATTTATTCCCCGGTATGGGGGCTTATTCTTTATTGATGCGTAAAGTAGGACCAGCAAAAGCCGAAGAGATAATTTTAAGTGGGAAATTATATTTAGCAGAAGAATTATATGATTTAGGTATTGTCGATATTTTAGCTGATAAAGGGAAAGGTGAAATGGCTGTTTATCAGTATATTAATAATGTAAACCGTAAAGCTAATAGCTTTAAAGCTATTAGAAAGGTCAAAGATATTTGTAATCCTATTTCGTATAAAGAGTTGTTAGATATTACAAAAATATGGGTTGAGTCTGCTTTAGAAATTGGCAATAAAGACCTTCGTATGATGAATAAATTAGTCATACGTCAAACTGCAAAAAATGTTTAATACGCTCTTCATATAACGTCTAATTTATCTTTCCTGTAGAGGCTTTATTTAATATTTCATTTAAAGCTTCTACAGTTTTATTATAGTTATACTTAATTTCATCAATTAGTAAATTGAGCTTTTCAGTGCCTATATCGAAAGGTTTATAAGTTTCACCCTTAGCACACATATCAGATAATCTATCTGCACCTAATTCAGAAGCCGCACCTTTTAATGCGTGTAATGACTCCCTATATTGCAAGTAATCACCAGAAATTGCTTCATTAATTAATTTGATATGCTTATCACCATCCTTAATGAAAGCTTTAATTAATTGGTCCATAAATTGAAGATCATTGTCCAGTGAGAAAAGATCGTTAATAACTTCAGTGTTACACCAAGAATTATCAGTTTCATTGACATCAATTGAATAAAGTTGATGTGTTTTCGTAGAAGTATTACTCACTTTTTTAATTACTTTTGTTTTTAGATCTTTTGATATCACTGCTATTTTTTCTAGTAAATCGTGAGAGTCGACAGGTTTAGTTAAAAATTGATTAATACCTAAAACAATACCTAATTCTCTGGCTTCTGTTGTTGCGTCTGCGGTCAACATTATAATGGGTAAGCTATGACTTGTATCGATAAAACGTAGGGCTTGTATAACCTCATCACCCGATCTTTTGGGCATATTTTTGTCTACAATAAGTAGATCTATCTGGTCAAAATCTTTTGTTAATACCTCTAAGGCTTCTTCACCATTATCAGTAATAACTACAGAGTGCCCAGCTCGCCTCAAAATACCTGAAAGTACTTGTTGATTAACTTTATTATCTTCTGCAATTAATATATTTAATCGTTTTGACCCATCTTGGGTCGCATAGAATTCACTAAAAGAAATTACTTTAGTATTATCTTTTTCTAAGTTTTGAGTTTTATTTAATGCATTGAATAAGGCTCGTTTATCTTTGAGATCTCTAATAACAGATGAATATAAAGACTCAATGCGGTTATCTTTTAAATAATCATCCATTGGATTTAGTAAGATTAAAGATAACTCATTTAATAACTTTTCTGACTTTAATCGCTCTATAAAACCATATGGTGTTGATTCTGAAAGGCTAAGGTTATCCACCATCATCGTTTTATAAGCTATATTTTGAGATAAACCTTTTTTCAACATAGCTAAAGCATGTTCAGACGATTGAACAAAATCTGCTGTTAGATTCCAAGTATTGAGAAAGTGCTGTATTGCTTTTTTACTATTGTCTGTAGCTAAAATTAACAAATGGTGATCACTAATATCCATTAAAGGATTTGGCAAAATAGTAAAAGGCAGCTCAAACCAAAAAGTAGAACCTTTATTTAATTCACTTGTTACACCAATCTTTCCTCCCATCAGTTCAACGAGCTCTTTAGATATGGTAGTGCCTAACCCTGACCCTCCAATATGTCGAGTTGTTGCTATTCCTACCTGTGTAAAGTCATCAAATACACTAGAAAGTAAGTTTTTTTCAATGCCTATTCCAGTATCTTTAATTTCAAAGCGAAGTACCGTTGCATTTTCTTTTTGCGATATTTCAAAAATATTTAAATTAATAGAGCCGTTGTCTGTAAATTTTATCGCATTACCAATAAGGTTAACTAGAATTTGACGAAGATACTGTTGGTCACCTTTCAATAAAAAAGGGATATTAGAATCAATGTTAGAATTAATCTGTAGTGATTTTGTTTTTGCTATAACTTTTTGAGTTGCCATTACTGAGTTAATAACTGAATGTAAATCAAGAGGCTCTTGCGTGATAACAATTTTTCCTGCCTCAATTTTTGATATATCCAGTACTTTTTCTATTAATCCTAGTAAGATTTTAGCCGAACTTTGCATCGTATTTACAAGATTGCGTTGTTCTTGCTCAAGCTCGGTTTCTCTTAATAAATCACCTAAACCTAGGACACCATTTAATGGTGTCCTTAATTCATGTGACATATTTGCTAAAAAGCGACTCTTAGCTTGGTTGGCTTTCTCTGCCATATTTATTGCGGTATATAATTTTTTAATTAAGAATATTGAATATAGAGGTATTAACGTAATAACAAGCAATAAACTGATTGAGATAGGTATATTAGACTGCCAATATTCGCTTAAAGAGATGGTTGTACTAAAGCCGATTAATCCAATGCTTAATGAAGTATATAAATAGTTAATTCCAAACCTAAAACCGTTACCTAAAATAACCCATAGATAAAAAACAAATAAATACACTGCATCCTTACCCGCTATTCCAATGAGGATAGATAATGGAATAAGATCTAGAGTAATACCCAATACTCTTCTCGTTACGCTCACTTGAGGATAAAATAATATTGAAACTAAAAGGGTTATAGAGAGGGATGTTGTTATTAATATAAGAATATTTGCAGGGGAGTTTAATATATCAGCGAATGTTTCCTGTTTTGCCCAAGGTATACAAAAAGAAATAACTAATATTAACTCTATAAATACACGTACTATTGCTTGCTCAGCTTCTGGATCATTGTTTTTTTTAATACAGTTTCTAGCTGCTCTTAGCTTTTTGAGAAATATGTTCATTAAGACATCTAATCCATTTAATTGTTTTACTGAACATCCGGGTATTTCAGCTGAACGTGCTCTATTTTTTGTAAGCTGTTACAAAATGCATTGACACACTCTGGGTCAAATTGTGTGCCTGAATTATTTTTTAAAAAAGCAATAACGTCTTCAAGTGGCCATGCTTTTTTATAAGGACGAACAGACAATAATGCGTCAAATACATCTGCGACTGAAACGATACGGGCAATTAAGGGAATATCTGCACCGACTAGGTTATTAGGGTAGCCTGTGCCATCAAATCTTTCATGGTGGTTGAGAGCAATGATAGCCCCCATTTGCATATATTTTGACTGACTACCAGACAGAATTTCATAACCAATGGTAGTATGGGTTTGCATTATTGCCCATTCATCAGGCTCAAACCTGCCTGGTTTTAATAACACACGGTCAGGAATACCTATTTTACCAATATCATGCATTTGTGCAGCATGCTCTAGGTCATCGCATTCTATTTCATTTAAACCCATTTCTTTAGCTATTATTTTAGAATATTTTGCCATTCTAATAACATGGTTACCTGTTTCTTCATCGCGATACTCTCCAGCTTTGGCAAGTTTTAAAATGGTTTCTTGTTCGCGTTGAAGAATTTGCTCGGTTGCAAGTTGAACTTGTTCTGCTAACCAATCTGCTCTATTTTGAATAATGACATGCTGCTTATGTAGTTTTAACAAGTTCCTACAAGTTGTACGGCATTCAATTTGATCAATAGGTCTTGTTAAAAAAGCAGTTGCACCTACATCCAATGCTTCATATCTGACCTTTTTATCATTAACCACGGTGATCATCATGATTGGAATATGTTCACCGCTAGTTGTTTTACGAACTTCTTTAATAAACTCAACACCATTCAAACCCGGCATTCTATAATCGGTTACGATGAGGTCTGCTTTATTGATACTCAGCCATTTAAGGGCTTCGTTAGGATCTGAAAAATCAATTACTTTAATATCATCGGCTATTTGCAGGATAATTTTTTCTAAGATCATTCTGCCTGTTGATTGATCATCAACAATGACGACTTGTCTTTTATTATTCAAATCAGTTCTTCCAATCTAGTTTAAAGAATTAATAAATATAAAGTTAAGTAGAGAAATAGAGTTGTTATATTTATAAGTTCATATATTAACTAATACTTATTATTATTTATACTTACATGTGATTTCTGCTTTCAGAAACGAAGCAAATAATTATTTTTTACGAGCATAGTATACGTGAACTGCCTTTATTATTAATACTTATTAGATAGGTTTAAGTTAAATTTTTAACCTAAAGTTCGATATAGCAATAAAATAATACATAAATATAATAAGTAATTCATTGAAATAAGACTTTTAAAAAAGGTGTTGTTTTTCCGACTATAGTAACTGAGAGCAATGAGTTATTAACAGTCTCTTTTAAGTTTTTTGAGGCTATTACTCGTAGGTTTTCAGAACAGGGGAAACCTACGACCTTCGCTACTTCTTATAGAGATTGAGTCAGACGAGCTACCTGATTGTTGCATTTAAATACAATTATATGTTTATCGGTTAGATTTTTTAGCATAAATGTAAAATGGGTATTAATTTTTGGCTGGGTATTTTCTATGTGTCTTAGATTCGAATAATAAGTATACAACTTAAAGAGATAGAAAAAGTGGTCTGTTGAATAATTGCTAATCGCTTACACAAAATCGACGTTGATATTTTCGTAAGGCAATTAAAGCGAACAGTAGCGACATTACCTTAATTAACTCAAAATCTATTCCTGAATTAAACCTAGAATAAATATCCGAATAGTAGTGAGAAAATCATCATGTACTCATTAGCCATGAAACAATTTATCTTTGTATATGATCAGGGAAAACGTGGTGCTTAGTTATGCCAATACCGCGTAGAAGAGATAAAGTTATCAGTCTTGTAGCAATACCAATCACGCTAATTAACTTATCTATTTTACTTGTTAAAATAACTTACTTAACGTAATAGGTATAGGTATAGGTATAGGTATAGGTATAAGGATAAGTAAGCGGTGTTGAAAAGTAATTTCACTCAAAAATAAAAACGACTATTAAAAACCTTTCCAGAAATAGAGCATATGAGGATTTATAATCAAACATCAATTCGACAGGCTTAAATTGATCAAAGGTAGTATTAAGTATTATTGCGCATACTGATTCTCCTGTGAAAGAGAACAATCAACTTTATGTTTCAGCTTGGAATGGTGGGGGAAATCACTTTATTATCAGCACAGTATGAGTGCAGCACAAAAATTAAATCAACAGTGTAAGTTATTATAGGCTTATGAAGGTTAACGATAAAAAAATAGCTTGAGACCTAGGGAAGGTTTCAAGCTATTAACTATCACGGCTTAAGTTACCGTAGCATAATATTTTTGTGTTTTGATTAAAGTGACGCTTTAGCGATATTTTTAATACGATCAACGATAGAGCGTAAACCGTTACCACGTGTCGGGCTAAGGTGTTTTTCAAGATCTAAGGCTTCAAAATAAGCATTGATATCAAACTCTACTATTTCGCTTGCTGTTTTATTATTGAAAGCGGCAAGCACTATCCCAAGTAGACCTCTTACTATAATTGCATCGCTATCTACTGAAAAAATAAGTAATTTACCGTCAACATCGGGTTGGATCCACACATTACTTTGACAGCCTTTTACAAGACGCTCTGCCGTATGCCATTTATCATCAAAAGCGGGGAGTAGTTTTCCTAAATCGATAATGTACTTATACTTCTCTTCCCAGTCGTCAAAAAATGCTAAATCGTCAATAATTTCTTCTGTAGTTGGTAATAACATGTTGCCCCTTGTGCTTTGCATACGACATAGATGAAAAATCGTACTCAACGTTTAGTTTCATGTTGTTTTACATGAGCTAGTTAAATACGATTTTCTATTATATTTTATTATCTGGATTGGCGAAAGTGATTAGAAGAAAAGGCCTGACTCTAATTGTGCTTCTTCACTCATCATTTCTCTTGACCAAGGAGGATCAAACAATAGTTCAACTTTAACTGCTTCTACGTTGGGCACTTTAGCAACGCGATATTCAACATCACTTACTAGTACAGGTCCCATACCACACCCAGGCGCAGTTAAGGTCATATCGATATGTACAGTTTTGGTTTTTTGTTCGACAGTGACTTTATAGATTAGACCTAATGATACTAGGCTTATTGGAATTTCTGGGTCATAAATACCATCTAATGCTTGCCATACCTGACTCTCATCAATTTCATCTCCACCATGATCTTCAAACTCTAAGACTTCTGATTTCTGACCAATCGCTGAGGCATCGGTACCATCGATACGTAACATATTACCCATCCATGTCACGGTATAATTACCACCAAGGCTTTGATTAATTGAAATAAACTCGCCCTCTGGAATGATTGACGGTTCACCTGTTGGAACTCTACGTGCAGCACAAGCACGCTGTGTTACTACCATTTTTTGTTGCATTACTTAACTCACATTAAAGCTTTCGCCACAGCCACATTCAGCTGCAACATTTGGGTTATTATATTTAACAACTTGATTAACACCTTCATTGACTAAATCAATCTCTATGCCTGAAAGCATTGTCATCGATTCTGAAGCAACTGCAAAATTAATGTTATCAAAGTTGATGATAGCATCATCTTCTAAGGGGCTATCAGTTATATCTAATACGTAGGCAAATCCAGTACAGCCGCTCACTTTGGTACTTAAACGAATGAAATGATCTGGTTTTTTTGCCACTTTTTCAGAAAAATATTTTTGTGCCGAATCTGTTAAAGAGACGATTGCACTAGGGTCGAATACTGATACTGTCATTTAAAACTCCTAAGATAACATTACTTTTACTTTTTTTAGTGCAGTAAATAATGCATCAATTTCGTCGAATGTATTATAGAGAGCAAAGGAAACACGTGCAGTCCCTGGCACATTAAACCTTGCCATTAAGGGTTGTGCACAATGATCGCCAGTACGAATAGCAATCCCTTGTTTATCTAATAAAAAACCAATGTCAGCAGGGTGGCCAACATCGAGAACAAAACTTAACACTGATATTTTATGCTGGGCATTACCTATAATAGTTAACCCTTCAAACTCGTTGGCTAGTTTTGTCGCGTAGGCTAATAAAGCCATTTCATGTTCCATAACGGCTTTATGATCTAAATGAGTAAACCACTCAACTGCTTTACCAAACGCGATGGCAGAACCTACATTGGGCGTGCCTGCTTCAAAGCGATAAGGCAGTACGTTCCATGTTGACTCTTGAAGTGTAACGGTAGAAATCATTTCTCCACCGGTGCGCCATACAGGCCAGTTTTCAAGAAGAGAAGAGCGTCCCCACAGTATACCGGTACCCATTGGCCCATAAACTTTATGTCCTGAAAAAACATAAAAATCACAGCCAATTTCTTGTACATCAGCCCAACCATGGGCAGCGCCTTGTGCACCATCAACTAAGACCCAAGCATTAAAACGTTTTGCTTTAGCCGTCATAGACTTAACTGGGTTGATTGTACCCAGTGCGTTTGAAACATGTGGAAAAGCAACAAACTTGGTTTTCTCTGATAGTAAACTATCGAACACATCTTGATCTAATTCACCAGCATCTGTCACTGGAATTATTTTTAATGTTGCGCCTGATTTTCTACATGCTTCTTGCCAAGTGACTAAGTTGGCATGATGATCCATTCCAGTAGCAATCACTTCATCACCCGATGACAACAAAGAGCTTAAACCGTTGGCAACAATATTAATGCTTTCTGTTGTGCCCGTTGTCCAAATAACTTCTTCACGCTTCGGAGCGTTAATAAACTTCTGGATAGTATCTCGAGCTTGTTCAAAGTGCTGTGTTGCTTCATCAGCAAGAAAATGAGCGCCACGATGAACATTTGAATTACTGTTGGAATAATAATCAACCAACGCATCAATCACACATTGTGGCTTTTGTGTGGTTGCTGCATTATCTAAATAGATTAAAGGTTTTCCATTTACACTACGGCTTAAAATTGGAAATTGTTCTCGAATCGCAACGACATCAAAACTCATTAAATCCTCACTTCACTTCCATTGCTGAAAATCGATTACGAATGATAGGACGTATCCATTCTGACAGTACTGTGTTTGGCATTAAATCAATCAGCTCATTAATGAAACCAAAATTTAACATGACACTTGCTTTAGCACGATCAATACCGCGAGTTTGTAAGTAATACAAAGCTTGCTTATCAACCTGAGCTGACGTTGCTCCATGTGCACAACGGACATCATCAGCATAAATTTCTAATTCAGGTTTTGTGTTGATTTCAGCTGTATTAGTCATCAATAAATTGCGATTATTTAATTCAGCTAATGTTTTTTGTGCATCACGGTGTATGTGAATTCGCCCATTAAATACCGCTTTAGAACGACCAGCAACAATACAACGAACATTCTCTTCTGTTGTACCATTTGGCATTGCATGCTCAACCGTTGCATGAAGATCAAATAATTCATTGCCATCGAGTAGATAAATAGCATTCAATTTTGCATCAACGAACTCACCAGAATGAATAATGTCAGTATCTAAACGAGATAAATCACTACCAAAAGCAACAATCGTACTGTGCATTGAAGAATGATCTAACAAATTGAAATGACAACCACCAACTGCGACATTGCTGCCCGTTTGAAGTGCGAAACGGTAATGCTCTAAATGCGCTTTTGCAGAGACTTGATATTCAACAAATGCAGTACATAGGCTATCACCTTCAGCTTTTACGTCTTCAATAACGGCTAAGTGAGATTCTTTTCCTAATGTCACTTGTACACGTGTATGAGATTCAGCACCTAAACTCAATAGTGAACTAATGCGTAGTGGCTGCTTAATATTAAATCCATCTTCAACGTTCACAATCACTACATCTTGCGCGAGTGCATCATTCACTAAACCAAATAAGTGACGTTTAGGTTTGATGTCTGAAAAGTTAGCTAAAGCTTGCGATTGCTGCTCTTTATTTAAATCAGAGCCTAGAGAAATTGATAGACCTTTTGGTAAAACATCAGGTAATTGTGTTTTATCCCATTGTCCATTTATAAACACTAATTCTATTGCTGATAAATCAGTAATATTTTGTGGTAATAAATTAGCAATCGTCTCAATATTTTTTGCTTTTGAGTTTTGAATCGCACGTAGCGACGTATAACGCCATGCTTCTGTTTTACGTGTTGGCCATGGAGTCGTTGATAATAAGTCAATGGCTTGAGTCCGCTTAGGAGTCAGCCAGTCATCTATTTTTTGCCCTCGAATGATGGCACTTTCTAACCATTCGCTCATGAGTTACTCCTCAATCTTAGCTTCAACATTACCATTCTCTAACCAAGCATAACCTTGAGATTCTAGTTCTAGAGCAAGTGAAGCATCACCACTTTTTACTATTTTACCATCCGCTAAAACATGTACAAAATCAGGCTTAATATAATCAAGTAGACGTTGATAATGGGTTACAATAATAAAGCTACGATCTGGAGAACGTTGGCTATTTACACCTTCTGCAACTAATTGCAGCGCATCAATATCTAGTCCTGAATCAGTTTCATCAAGAATACATAATTTTGGTTTCAGCAGTAGCATTTGCATCAATTCATTACGTTTCTTTTCACCACCAGAAAAACCTTCATTAACACCACGCTTTAAAAAAGCCAGCGGTAAATTAACTTGTTTACAGGCTGCTTTTGCTTGCTTCAATAGTTCAGAAGACGTTATTGCTTCTTCTCCATTGGCTGCTCGTACTGCATCAACAGATGCTTTCAAAAATTCTAGGTTGCTTACGCCTGGTATTTCTACTGGGTATTGAAAAGCTAAAAATAGACCTGCATTTGCGCGTTCTTCTATTTCCAGATCAAGTAAATTTTCACCGTTAAATGTTACGCTGCCACTTTCGACTTCATAACCATCACGACCAGAAAGTACATAACCCATTGTACTTTTACCAGCACCATTTGGGCCCATAATCGCATGTACTTCACCTGGTTTAATATCTAAATTAAAACCTTTCAGGATTTGCTTTTCTTCTATTCCTGCATATAAATCTTTTATTGTTAATAAACTTTTAGTATTCGACATTTTAATAATTCCTTAACCTACTGAGCCTTCAAGACTAATTTCTAATAATTTACTTGCTTCAACGGCAAATTCCATTGGCAGCTCTTTAAATACTTCTTTACAGAAACCATTCACAATCATAGAAACCGCTTTTTCAGGATCAAGTCCGCGTTGACGACATAAAAATAGTTGTTCGTCACTTACTTTTGATGTGGTTGCTTCGTGTTCAACAATGGCAGAAGGGTTGCGACTTTCTATATAAGGGAAAGTATGCGCACCACATTTGTCACCAATTAATAATGAGTCACATTCAGTGAAGTTACGCGCACCATCAGCACTCGCCATCATTTTAACAAGGCCTCGATAACTATTATTACTGCGGCCAGCAGAAATACCTTTAGTTATAATCGTAGACTTAGTATTTTTACCGATATGGATCATTTTAGTACCGGTATCGGCTTGTTGGCGACCACGAGTAAGTGCAACAGAGTAAAACTCTCCAACACTATTATCACCTTTTAAAATACAGCTTGGGTATTTCCAAGTAACGGCTGAACCGGTTTCAACTTGTGTCCAAGATATTTTTGCACTGGTATGGCATATACCACGTTTAGTTACGAAGTTGTAAATACCGCCTTTGCCATTTTCATCACCCGGATACCAGTTTTGTACTGTTGAGTATTTAATCTCAGCGTTATCCATTGCAATCAATTCAACAACGGCTGCATGTAATTGGTTTTCATCACGTTGTGGTGCAGTACAACCTTCAAGGTAACTAACATGGCTGCCTTCATCGGCAATAATGAGAGTACGTTCAAATTGACCTGTATTTTGTTCATTGATACGGAAGTAAGTTGATAACTCCATTGGGCAGCGTACACCTTTAGGAATATATACAAATGAACCATCAGTAAAGACTGCACAGTTTAGTGCTGAGTAGTAGTTATCTTTGCGACCAACAACGGTACCAAGGTATTTTTTCACAAGCTCTGGATATTCTACAATCGCTTCTGAGATAGGACAGAAAATAACACCTGCTTCATATAACTTTTCACGAAAAGTAGTCACAACAGAAACCGAATCGAATACAGCATCAACCGCAATACCCGCTAACATTTGTTGCTCTATAAGCGGGATACCTAATTTTTCGTAAGTACGTAATAATTCAGGATCAACTTCATCTAAAGATTTAGGTTTGTCCTTCATACTTTTAGGCGCAGAGTAGTAAGAAATCGCTTGGAAATCAATTTTAGGGTAATCGACTAAAGCCCAGTCCGGCTCTTCCATTTTTAACCATTCTCTAAATGCACCTAAACGCCATTCCAGCATCCAGTCTGGTTCACCTTTCATTTTAGAAATGCGCTCGATAACACTTTCATCCAAACCTGGCTCAAACGTTTCTGATTCAATATCAGAAATAAAACCAGCTTCGTATTCTCTTCCTAGTGCTTCATCTATTTCTACTTGCACCGTCATATAAAACTCACTTTTTAACTAATGGGGGGTGGAGGCTTGGTGGCCTGTGTATCTTTAACTTTAATTGACTATTTAATTGATCTTTTCAACAGAATATTTTTCGTCTTTAATGTCGATTTTTCTACTTTCAATATCTTGTTTACCTGATATTTCTTGAACATCATCTCGGTTCATCAAATCCGCTAGGCTAATCTTATTTAAAAAGCCATGTATTTGGTCACTCAAATCGCACCATAAATTATGTGTTAAACAGGTAATACCATTTTGGCAATTACCTTGCTTTTTACATGCAGTCGCATCAATTTTTTCGTTAACTGCATCTACTATTTGCGCAACAAAAATATCTTCACTTGCTCGCCCTAATTGGTATCCTCCGCCAGGTCCTCTGACACTTTTTACCAAAGACTCTCGGCGAAGCTTAGAAAATAACTGCTCAAGATAAGATAAAGAGATACCTTGTCGTATAGAAATTTCCGATAAAGATACAGGCCCTTGTTTAGGATTCAATGCAAGATCAAGCATAGCCGTTACTGCATAACGGCCTTTTGTTGTTAAACGCATAAGAGCTCCAATAAAGTTATTCTTGAGGAGGGCATAATATATAAAACCTACTAAATTAGTCAAGTACTTACTTGACTAATTTAGTAGGTTATTTTGTTTTTATATTTAAGAGTATTGAAACGTTTCATTTTTGAATAATTAACTCTCATATTAAACTCTATAATTGACTGATTAGATGGGAATACTCTAAAGGTATGCATTTCTAATGTGTTAGATGAATTATTATGAAAATTTCATTTATTATTGAATATAGATCAATCCACTAAGCGTTTAACTTAGAGGGCTATCAGGTTACTCCATCTTGAATACAATCTATTTTTATAGATTAGCCTATTTCGCATCAACGCAAATAAGATATTATTTTTTGTAGCGTATTTTATATGTGTTAATAGAATAATTAAAGGGGTTTAAAGATATTAGAAGTGGGTTACGAGAGCAGGATTTAAACTTATGACCTTCGCTATTGTTTATAGAGAGTTGAGCCGACCAGCTAACAGGTTGTTTTCATCAGAATACAATCTAATCTAAGAAATTGCACTTATTATGCGAATCTAGGATTGAAATAGTAAGTGAATAACTGAAAAACTTCTAAAAATATTAGACGTGGGTTGCGAGAGCTGGGTTTGAAGCTACGAGCTTCGCCATTGTTTATAGAGAGTTGAGTCCGACGAGCTACCAGATTTTTTTAATCTTGAATACAATATATTTTATAGATTAGGTTGTTTTGGATATAGGTAAAAAGGGCTTAATTTATAGCAGGGTTTTTATGTGTGCTTGGATTAAAATAGAAAATTAATAACTAAAGAACTTCTAAAGATGTTAGAAGTTGGTTGCGAGAGCAGGGTTTGAAGCTACGAGCTTCGCCATTGTTTATAGAGAGTTGAGCCCGACGAGCTACCAGATTTTTTTAATCTTGAATACAATATATTTTATAGATTAGGTTGTTTTGGATATAGGTAAAAAGGGCTTAATTTATAGCAGGGTTTTTATGTGTGCTTGGATTAAAATAGAAAATTAATAACTAAAGAACTTCTAAAGATGTTAGAAGTTGGTTGCGAGAGCAGGGTTTGAAGCTACGAGCTTCGCCATTGTCTATAGAGAGTTGAGCCCGACGAGCTACCAGATTTTTTTAATCTTGAATACAATATTTTATAGATTAGGTTGTTTTGGATATAGGTAAAAAGGGCTTAATTTATAGCAGGGTTTTTATGTGTGCTTGGATTGAAATAGAAAATTAATAACTAAAGAACTTCTAAAGACGTTAGAAGTTGGTTGCGAGAGCAGGGTTTGAAGCTACGAGCTTCGCCATTGTTTATAGATAGTTGAGCCAGACGAGCTACCAGACTGCTCCATCTCGCGTCCGATATATTTGTAACTTTTTTCTTACTAGACTTTCTTTTCTAAACTGAATTAGAAGTTGGTTGCGAGAGCAGGATTTGAACCTACGACCTTCGGGTTATGAGCCCGACGAGCTACCAGACTGCTCCATCTCGC
>NZ_CANLFB010000014.1 GCF_947489755.1 uncultured Psychromonas sp. | reverse complement strand
AGTAAACCAACCTCAAACGGGCTTGTCCAACACCCGAATAAGGTGTCGGCTGCGCGACACCTATTCTTGTTTGTTATGAATATACACCTTGGTACTTCTGTAAAAAAGTATCAATTGCACCTATATTTTCAATATTTTCGTAACCAGTCGACTTAGAATAGAGACAATACGATTTGGAGAAGTTAGCCAACAAATATGTGGCAAAGAAGTATAACGTCGTTTGCTTCTCTCTAACTTCCTGATTGTTACAATTTTCATCAGTAGATAACTGCATCAAAGATTCAAAGCCGGAGTGAGAGTAACCACATAAATATGGGTATACATAATTAACATACTTATTTGGTAAAGAACTTTTAAGTCCTATTTTTACCCAACCATTCCCTGTACTCCATCCTTCTTTTACAGCTTTAGAAATATGCGTATGATTGAGGTTTAATTTTGATGATAAATTTTCAATTGATTCTTCAATTGTTTTTATTAACTCAGCCTCCAGATTCATCTTTTCTTGCAGTGCATCATCCAAATTCTTAGTCGGTAACTTATTTTGCCTCTCTTTCAAACCACTGTGTCGATACAACAACACCCTGATTTCTGTTAGATCAGGTTTATCATAGAATAAGTGAGTCATTACTAAATAAGATTCAAAGGATGCTCTTAAAAGTATTTTCGCTGACGAGTGATCGATTTGTTCACTATTTTTAACTACATCATTGAAATTTGTGCCATTCAATACCGTATAAAAACTATTAATATGATTTAAGAATTTCTTACTAAGTAGATAAAATATTCTTCCTTCCTCACTGGATAAATGAGAGCTAAATTCTCTATCAAACAGTAGAGTTGCTACTTTTCTAAGTGTTGAAAATTCTTTTTCGCTCAAGTTATCACCAAATTTTGAATATATTCATAACGCCGCAATAAGCGGACTAAAATAGTGGGTTAAAATGTGGAGCGAAGCGAAACGTAACCCACTGTTTTAGTTCCGTTTAATTGCCTTGTTATAAGACATTTTCTTCTAATTGTGCGTATGCTTCTAGAGAACCCATAAAACGTTTTTTTCGCAATGTTGAGTCTTCAACTATATTTAACCCATTACTATTACAAAGTTGTTTGATTGAGTCTGAGAACCAAATATCTGCTTTCGGTGATATAACAACTTTATCTATTAATTGCTCTAATGACTCAATTGAAACTTCTACTCCTGCATCAGGGTTTTTATTAACGCGACTTAAATCTATTTCAGTATTATAAGCTATTAAGCGAGTCTCTTTTTCGAAACTAAATGGTAAAGATTTAGCTAAAAAAGGTGCGAGGGAATCACTGCCAGTTAACTGCCCATATTTATGGTCAAGGTACTCAACGTCTTCTAATTTTATTTTATTAACATTTTTAGGTTTTTGTATTTGATTTAGAAGTTTATCTTCAGTGGTAAGTATACAAACAGAGTTATTAACACCACCGTAAATTGACCACATAGCAGAGCATTCATGTGAGGATTTATGCCAACAACTCACATAAAGCCACTCTCTACAACGAGGAAATATTTTATCAAGGTCATTACGTTTGTATTCTCCAAAAGGAGTTTCAAATAAACGTTGATTCACCTTCTCATTAGCTTTTTCAATATTAGAAGTTCCGGCACTGCACATACCAATATCTAAGTGTGCAAAATCATTTGAAGATGACAGATAATCTATAGCTGTAAGCCCCCCCTCTAAATGATCATCAAAGAGTGACATTTTAGGTAAAAATAATGAGCTTTTTTGCAATAAATACATAAATTTTGATAGATCCATATACCTTTGTAATATCATAAAACTCCCATGAGTAATACGTTGCAGCTACAACTGGCTTATAACAGCTTATTATACAGAACAATTCCGTATTTCCGGTGGAAATGCGGAATATCTTCTGTTGTTAAAATTGCTTCAACAATACGCTCATAAAACATTAAATCAATACTTTAGAGTTGATTGTCAAATATTGGTCATGTAAATACATAGAATCATTCCGCATTTCCGGCGGAAATGCGGAACAACACCTATACTGTATATAAACACACCATTTACATGCAGTAAGGAATAAAAAATGAAATCTCCATTTTTAAGTGCAGTTAGTGAAAACATGCGTTTGACGTTTTATGCAGAAAAAACCATCAAAGCTTACGTTTATTGGATAAAATGCTATATCTATTTCAATAATAAACAACACCCATTTACTTGCCATGATGCTGAAGTCGAATCTTTTCTTTCTTATCTAGCGAATACAAAAAAAGTCGCACCAAGAACTCAAGCATTAGCGCTTAATGCGTTAGTTTATTTATATCGAGAATTTTTAGACAAACCTTTAACGCTAGATCTCAAGTTTAATAAAACAAGTACACAGCCTAAACTCCCCGTAGTACTAACGCCTGAAGAAGTATCTCGTTTATTAAAGGGAATTCCTCCTGCATTATCACTTCCATGTTATTTGTTATATGGTAGTGGATTGCGATTAATGGAAGCGGCTAGGTTACGCATTCAAGATATTGATTTTGATTATCTCTCAATCAACATTTGGCATGCGAAAGGTGGTAAACATAGACGTGTAACGTTAGCACCTGAACTCAAAACCCCTTTGCAAAACCAAATAATAAGAGCTAATTTTTATTATCAAGAAGATATGCTACGAAATGATTATAAAGGTGTGTATTTACCGCATGCTTTGGCAGGTAAATATCCTAATGCGGCGAAGGAATTTAAATGGCATTACTTATTCCCTTCAACACAACTCTCAATCGAACCCGGCACGAGTAATTTAAGACGCCACCATATTCACGAAACGAATATTCAAAAAACAATCAAAAAAACAGCTCAAAGACTAGAGTTAAATAAACATGTAACAGCACATACATTACGCCATTCTTTTGCAACGCACTTATTACAGCGCGGTGCAGATATCCGTACAGTTCAAGAACAATTAGGTCACACAGATATCCGTACAACCCAAATATATACTCATGTTTTACAGGCAGGAGCAAACTGCGTAAGAAGCCCTTTATCTGACTTATTTAAATGATCGCACTCATGACTTGAACCCAAGAATAAATTATCAGATACAAATGAAGATCAAAAAAAAGCCACTCAATTGAGTGGCTTCCTATCAGCTATTTACACTAACTTATTATCAATCAAAAATTAGATTAACCATTAATGCGTTTGTGTAACTCTTGTACTGAGGTCACTGTCGCTTCTGGTGCTGTTGGGTCAGCGGTATGTGCCTGACACGTTGCAAATGCACCGTTTAATGTCGTTGTGTAATCTACTTTATAACGTAACGCAGCACGACGTAGTTGACGAGAATCTTCAATCGCTACACGCCCTTCTGTTGTGTTTACAATGTAGTTGTATTCACTGTTCTTGATGCGGTCAAGAATATGTGGACGACCTTCTTGTACTTTGTTAACAAGGCGAGCATTAATGCCTGACTCTTGCAGTACGATCATTGTGCCGTGTGTAGCATCAAGTTCGAAACCTAGGTCAAGAAGCTGTTGTGCCAGTTTAGCAACACGTTTTTTATCACTGTTACGTACAGAGATAAGCGCACGGCCAACCGTTGCAACTTCTTTCGTCGAGCCTAATTCTGCTTTAGCATAAGCTTCAGCAAACGTTGCACCAGCGCCCATTACTTCACCTGTTGAACGCATTTCTGGGCCTAAGATTGGATCTGAGCCTGGGAATTTGTTGAACGGTAATACTACTTCTTTAACAGAGTAATACGGTGGAATAACTTCTTCAGTAATGCCTAGTTCTTTAAGCGTTTTACCCGCCATCACACTTGCACCAATTTTAGCAATTGGCACACTTGTCGCTTTAGAAACGAATGGCACTGTACGTGCTGCACGAGGATTTACTTCAATCATGTAAACTTCGTTATCTTTAACAGCAAGCTGAGTATTCATTAAACCGACAACACCTAGCTCTAACGCTAATGCTTTGATGTAGCCGCGCATTTCGTCTTGAATCTCTTTGCTTAATGTATAAGCAGGTAATGAACATGCTGAGTCACCAGAGTGAACGCCGGCTTGCTCAATATGCTCCATGATGCCGCCGATAACGACATCAGTACCATCACAGATTGCATCGATATCAACTTCGATTGCATCATCTAAGAAACGATCAAGTAATACAGGTGATTCGTTAGAAACACTGACCGCTTCTTTAAAGTAACGACGTAAATCAATTTCGTCATAAACAATTTCCATCGCACGACCACCTAGTACATACGAAGGACGTACCACTAACGGGTAACCAATACGTGTTGCAGAAGTCACTGCTTGTTCAAGCGTTGTTACTGTATCGTTTTCTGGTTGTTTAAGGCCTAGACGCTCAACCACTTGTTGGAAACGTTCACGGTCTTCTGCGCGGTCAATTGCTTCAGGTGAAGTACCGATAATTGGTACGCCAGCGGCTTCAAGTGCACGTGCTAATTTAAGTGGTGTTTGACCACCGTATTGCACGATAACGCCTTTAGGCTTTTCAACACGTACGATTTCAAGTACGTCTTCAAGCGTGATTGATTCAAAGTATAAACGGTCAGAAGTATCGTAGTCTGTTGAAACCGTTTCAGGGTTACAGTTAACCATGATGGTTTCATAACCGTCTGCACGCATTGCTTGCGCCGCATGTACACAACAGTAATCGAATTCAATACCTTGACCGATACGGTTAGGACCACCACCGATGATCATGATTTTTTCGTTATCTGTTGGGTTTGCTTCACACTCTTCGTCGTAAGTTGAGTACATGTAAGCAGTATCAGATGAGAACTCAGCAGCACAGGTATCTACACGTTTGTACACTGGGTGTAGTGAAAACTTCTCACGTAATTTACGTACTTCAGTTTCAGTAATACCGACGACAGATGCGATACGGCTATCGGCAAAGCCTTTACGCTTAAGTCCACGTAAACGCGCTTCATCTAATGAACGTAAACCGCCTTCTGCTAGTTTTTTCTCTTCTAAGATTAAATCTTCGATTTGAACGAGGAACCAGTTATCAATCATCGTGATGTCATGAATTTCTTCCATCGTCATACCTAGACGGAATGCATCACCGATGTACCAAATACGCTCTGCGCCAGCTTCACGTAGTTCGTATAATACTTTTTCTTTTGCGCCTTCGTCGTTTAGGTCAACCATTGGGCTGAAACCATCAGCGCCCACTTCTAGACCACGAAGCGCTTTTTGTAATGATTCTTGTTGGTTACGGCCAATCGCCATCACTTCACCAACTGATTTCATTTGTGTTGTTAAACGAGAATTAGAGTTAGCGAATTTTTCAAAGTTAAAACGCGGGATCTTAGTGACAACGTAATCGATTGTTGGTTCAAACGATGCTGGTGTTTTACCGCCAGTGATATCATTTTGTAATTCGTCAAGCGTATAACCAATCGCTAGTTTTGCAGCGATTTTAGCAATTGGGAAACCCGTTGCTTTTGATGCTAATGCAGATGAACGTGATACACGTGGGTTCATTTCAATTAGAACCATGCGGCCGTCTGCAGGGTTGATACCAAACTGTACGTTTGAACCGCCTGTTTCAACACCAATTTCACGTAGTACTGCTAAAGACGCATTACGCATTAATTGGTATTCTTTATCTGTTAGTGTTTGAGCAGGTGCAACGGTAATTGAGTCACCCGTATGAATACCCATTGGGTCGAAGTTTTCAATCGCACAAACAATGATACAGTTATCATTTTTGTCGCGAACCACTTCCATTTCATACTCTTTCCAACCGATTAATGATTCATCAATCAATAATTCACTTGTTGGAGAAAGGTCTAAACCATTTGAACAGATATCGTCAAATTCTTCTTTGTTGTACGCGATACCACCGCCTGTTCCACCCATCGTAAATGATGGACGAATAATACAAGGGAAGCCAACCATGTCTAGGACACCGTAAGCTTCTTCCATTGTATGTGCGATACCTGCACGTGGACATTCAAGTCCAATTTTCTTCATTGCGGTATCAAAACGGCTACGGTCTTCAGCTTTGTCAATAGCATCGGCTGTTGCGCCAATCATTTCAACATTGTATTTCGCTAAAATACCTTTTTCTTCAAGCTCTAATGCACAGTTAAGTGCCGTTTGGCCACCCATTGTTGGTAATACTGCACATGGACGCTCTTTAGCGATAATTTTTTCTACTACTTGCCAGTGAATAGGTTCGATGTAAGTGGCATCGGCCATTTCTGGATCAGTCATAATCGTTGCAGGGTTAGAGTTAACAAGTACAACGCGGTACCCTTCTTCTCTTAACGCTTTACATGCTTGCGCGCCTGAATAGTCGAATTCACAAGCTTGACCGATAACAATCGGACCTGCACCAATGATGAGAATCGTTTTTAAGTCATTACGTTTTGGCATCTGAAATTACCTTTTTATATCTGTTCTATCGTTCTAATTAACTAGGCGTTTTTGTACTGTTCAATCAATTCAATGAAGTGATCAAATAAAGGCGCTGCATCATGCGGGCCTGGGCTAGCTTCTGGGTGACCTTGGAAACTAAATGCCGCTTTATCAGTACGGTGAATACCTTGTAGTGAACCATCAAACAATGACACATGCGTTGCACGTAAGTTTGCCGGCAATGTCGATTCGTCAGCTGCAAAACCGTGGTTTTGACTAGTGATCATCACAACATCACGCTCTAAATCTTTAACAGGATGATTTGCACCGTGATGACCAAATTTCATCTTCACTGTTTTTGCGCCACTTGCTAGTGCCAATAATTGGTGACCTAAACAAATACCGAATACTGGTATATCAGTTTTTAGGATTTCTTGAATAGCGTCAATCGCGTAAGTACATGGTTCTGGGTCACCAGGGCCATTAGATAGGAAGATGCCATCAGGGTTCATTGCTAACACTTCAGATGCAGGTGTTTGCGCAGGTACCACTGTTAATTTACAGTCACGGTCAGCTAACATACGTAAAATGTTACGTTTAACGCCGTAGTCGTAAGCAACAACATGGTATTTACAATCTGTTTTTGGTGCAGGTAAGCCGCCAGTTAATGTCCAGCTGCCTTCAGACCATTCAAATGATTCTTTTGTTGTTACTTCTTTCGCTAAGTCCATTCCTTTTAAACCTGGGAAGGCTTTAGCTTGTGCAAGGGCAGCAGCTTCGTCGATGTTATCACCGGCAACGATACAACCTGATTGAGCACCCTTCTCACGTAAAATACGTGTCAACTTACGTGTATCAATATCAGCAATACCAACAACGTTACGTGCTGTTAGGTAGTCGCTTAATGATGCTTGATTACGGAAGTTGC
Source organism: uncultured Psychromonas sp. (assembly GCF_947489755.1). Taxonomy (GTDB): domain Bacteria; phylum Pseudomonadota; class Gammaproteobacteria; order Enterobacterales; family Psychromonadaceae; genus Psychromonas. Next base: position 108,213 of record NZ_CANLFB010000014.1, on the reverse strand, counting down.
TTGCTAGAAGAGGTAAATCGCGAATAACAAGGCCACAAGCATGGATTGATGGAGATTCTTCATCTTCATCGTTTGTTCCAGTGTTGCCAATATGAGGGTAAGTGAGTGTAATGATTTGTCTTGCGTAGGATGGATCAGTCAGAATTTCTTGGTAGCCTGTCATTGAAGTGTTAAAAACAACCTCACCAACAGAGCTTCCGTGAGCGCCGATTGATACGCCTCTAAATACAGTCCCATCTTCCAATACCAGTATGGCAGAATGACTCAAGTTAACCTCCATGAAATAACAAATAAATAAAAATTTATATAATCTGAGTGAGGCCATGCAGAGCATTTTTTCACCAGAAAATAGTAAAATTTGGCAAATTCCGCGTATTTTATAGATCTTAAGGGCAATTGACCAATCAAATTTTTAATTTTATTAAAATAAATGTCTGTTTTGGTAATTTCTTTATAGTGAGAAATATGCTAGCGATTACTGGATAAGATACAGAGATCAAACTTCGTTTATTTTGATGTTAAATCAGTTAGAAATTAATGACATAAAGAGGGAAAAAGAGTAGCGTAGCTGTTGTAGATTCGGTTACTAATTATCGACAATGAAATTAGTAACCGATTGATTTTTAAGACAGTACTTGAATTAACGTTAAAGTAGCTGGCAAGGTTGGAATTAAGAACACAACCAATAAACCAAGAAAATGACGTAGGCTATATGGGTCTTTAAAGTTTTCTTCTGACACGGTAACTTCCTTAACGTTAATTTTATAAATTGATCTAGATCAATTACATAATAACGTAAAACACTTGGAATTCAAACCAAGTAAAACTAAGGTTACTCTTATTTTTAGCGGCAAAAGGCCTATTTATGCAACAATTACAGTCACTTCAAGCAGCTCCTGTATGGTCATTCTTTGAAAAAATATGCGCAATCCCTCATCCTTCAAAGCATGAAGAGCAACTTACTCATTGGATTATTAATTGGGCAGCTGAAAAAAAATTAGCCTGCGTTAAGGATAAAATAGGTAACTTAATACTAACAAAATCAGCTTCCGTTGGTTTTGAAGATAGAACGCCGGTTATATTGCAATGTCACCTTGATATGGTGCCCCAAAAAAACAATGATAAAGTACATGACTTTTTGACTGATCCCATTACCCCTATTGTAGATGGAGAATGGTTACGAGCGGATAATACAACCCTAGGGGCAGATAATGGTATCGGCATGGCATCATGCTTAGCTATTTTAGATGATGACAATATTGAACATGGTCCATTAGAAGTGCTGATCACAACCGATGAGGAAACAGGCATGACAGGCGCATTTGCTTTAGAAGCGAATGCGTTACAAGGTAAGATTTTAATCAACACCGACTCAGAGCAAGAAGGTGAACTCTATGTAGGTTGTGCTGGCGGCGTTAATGTTAACGTACTGCTTCCTTTTGAAAAGATGGAATCTGACATTTCCGAAAATGCCTATGAAATTACTATTTCCGGCTTAAAAGGAGGTCACTCTGGCGTTGACATTAATTTAGGTCGTGCTAATGCAGTGAAAGAGTTAGCTTCAGTGTTAACTAACTTAGCTGGTACGCCCTTTTTAATATCGTCATTCTCTGGCGGTAGTTTACGTAATGCGATTCCACGCGAAGCAAAAGCCGTCATTGTATGTGATGAGCAATATTACAACAGCATTAAAACGGTCATCAGTACATTACAAGTGAGCCTTAAAGATAAATACAGAGCCAGTGAAAACAACTTTACTGTGAGCATCACCCCCTGCTCGTTACCAAATTCAGTATTAACACACACAAGCCATGACAATCTAATAAACGCGTTAGATAACTGTGTCAATGGCGTGTTTGCAATGGATGACAACTTTCCTAACGTAGTTGAAACTTCAAGTAATTTAGGGGTGATAACTCAACAGACTGGTGCGGTTAATCATTTTGCTATTCAAGTATTAGTACGTTCACAAGTTGATGCTGACAAACACGCAAGAGCAGATTTAATTGCCGCACACTTTAAGCAATTTAATGGACGAGTCGCTAAAGAAGGTAATTACCCAGGTTGGACGCCCAATACAAACTCAGCAATATACCAAATAATGGAAACACAATATGAAACGTTATTTGCTAAGAAGCCTAAAGCAATGGTTATTCATGCTGGTTTGGAATGTGGTTTATTCAGCGATAAATATCCGCACTGGGATATGATTTCATTCGGACCGACGATTAAATTCCCACACAGCCCTGATGAAAAAGTACACATTGCATCAGTTGATAATTATTGGGCTCTTTTGAAAGCGACGTTAAAAGCAGTTGAGTAAACGTGTAAAGGCTTTTTCTTTTAAAAAATAAATAACCACGAAGCGCTGCGCTACACGAAGGGGACGAAGGGGACGAAGAAAATCAAGTACAACCAAATAAGGCTGTTTAGACATAACGCTTTTTGCTTTTGACTTAACCTTCTCCACCCTTCGTGCCTTCGTGGTTAACCGCTTTTTATTTTAAAAATAAGAAACCACAAAGCGCTGCACTTCACGGGGACACGCAGAAAATCTTTAAAAATGAGAACCTATTTTTGAGCTTACCTTCTCCACCCTTCGTGCCTTCGTGGTTAACCGCTTTTTATTTTAAAAATAAGTAACCACAAATCGCTACACAAAGAGCGCGAAGAAAAGATAAGTGCGAGTGTAGTTTTAACGCTTTTGGCCTAACTTTATCCGCCCTTCATATCTTCGTGGTTAATCGCTTTTGATTTTAAAAAGCCAAGCAACCACGAAGCGCTGCGCTTCACGAAGGACACGAAGAAAAACCATCATTAATATTTTTTAAGCTTTTGACTTTAAAGATCTGAAGCAACCACGAAGTGCTGCGCGGCACAAAGGACATAAAGAAAAAATAAGTGCATGTGTAGTTTTAACGCTTTGGCCTAACCTTCTTTATCCTTCGTAGTTAAGAACTCTTCCGCTCGTTACACTCATCTGCTAGCTAATTCAATCAACACAACAATTTAAAAAACATTTAGTGATTGGAGACACACCACAAGTTAGTCGCGACAGCTATTAAGCAAAGCTTGATATTAGGGGCGCTGGCTTCAGCCTGCCAGTATGCGAGCCATCGCATACTACTATTAGCCATAATGAGTGAAGCGAATAAAATCGATTCACAACATCAAACATCTCAGTCAAAGTCAAAGTCAAAACAAGCAGGCTAAAGCCAGCGCCCCTTAAAAATGTCTCGTTTAATTAAAGTGATCACACGAAACGGCCTGAAAAAGGAATTGCAGGGCGATTCCGCTCGTGACACTCATCTGTCTGCCAATTTAATCAACACTGGCAGTTCAAAAAATGCTTCGTAATTGACTAACATGAACTATTTTCAGAAAAACTTATGTCATTCATCTTTGTTTAATCTACACAAACAAAAGCGCCTCTGATAACAGAGGCGCAATTATTTTAACTAGAGATCTGAAAAACAGTGAGCTGATTACCTCAGTTGCATTGCTGTATCTGAGCGATTCAATAAAGTTGCAACACCTTCACCAATTGATAAACCTAGGCTTTCCGTAAAGCTTTCTAATGGCGATGGTTTAATTGAATAATCAACAATCTCTTCAGCTTGAATAACGTCTCTTGCTACGAAACCAGGGCTACCTAGACCATCAATCAAACCAAGTTCTAAAGCTTGTTCACCATTCCAGATCAAACCGGAATAAAGATCTTTATTATCTTTCGACAAACGATCGCCACGCCCTTCTTCGACTACTTTAATAAACTGTTTATGCGTACTGTCTAATACACTTTGCCAGAACTCAGATTCCTCTGTTTTAGCAGGAGAGAATGGGTCTAAGAAAGCTTTGTGTTCACCTGATGTGTAATGACGACGCTCAACCCCGACCTTCTCCATTAAATCAACAAAACCAAAGCCAGATGCTGTCACGCCAATTGAGCCGACTAAACTCGATTTATCAGCATAAATCTCGTCTGCAGCAACCGCCATGTAATAACCGCCTGACGCGCCTAACTCTGCAATCACGGCATACAGTTTCTTATCAGGGTAAATACCACGTAAACGTTTAATTTCATCATTAACATAACCGGCTTGGACTGGACTACCGCCTGGACTGTTAATCACCATCATCACAGCTTTTGAATGTTCATCCTTAAAAGCTGCTCTTAACGAACTCACAATGCTATTGGCATTCGCTTCTTCATCTGCCGCAATCACCCCATTAACCACAACCATCGCGGTATGTTCTTCCTGGGTTGATGATTCTTGATCAAGCAATCCTGTATTCATGAATAAAAATAAAGCGACGAATAAGTAGGTAAAAGTTAATAATTTAAAGACGATGCCCCAACGACGTGTTTTTTTCTGTTCTCTAAAGGTTTCTTTCATGAAACCAGATAACCATTTTTCTTGATTATTTTCAGGCTCTTGCATAGGTACTTCTCAGTAATAGAATAGGTTGACCATTCAACCCGTAATTAATATTAATATCAAGTATAAATATTAGCTTTACGGTTGTAATAATATCGCTATCGTTCATACTTTCCTATTTACTCAGCGCGCCACAGGAACACAACCTTATGCTCATCAAAGCAATTATTTTCGTCTTATTCAGCCTTCTTTCATCTATCACTTGGGCAGATGTTGAAACAACAGAAGAATCAGTTGCGGCTTCCGTGCAAGAGCAGACTCAGGCAGCAGTAAACAAAAAAACAAACAACGTTGAAACGGCGAGTTTTGCAGAAAAACCGTTAATTGAACGCTATATTCTTGATGAATTAAAAGCGACCCGTCATGATTTGCAAGATTTAGAGCGACGATTAACCATTGAAATTACTGATAGAGAATTAGACGTTGCTGAAAAATCACTAAGTTATGCAGAACAAACCGTTAACTTTTTCTTCTATGTGATTGCCGGTGTTGCCTCATTAGTCGCTTTATTTGGTTGGAAATCACTTCATGAAATTCGAGTTAACACCACCAAGAAAGCTAACTCACAAATTAAAATGATCGCTCAATCTTATGAAGAGAAATTCCAAGTATTAGAAAAAGATTTACGCCGTAAAACATTACGTATTGCCGATAACCATATTGAAATTGAAAAAATCAATGAAATTCATAACCTGTGGTTGCGTGCTCAAAAAGGCCAAACTCCAGAGCAAAAAATGTCAGCTTACGATGCAATTCTAAAAATTCGTCCTGGCGACTTAGAAGCATTAACTTCGAAAGCAGATGCCGCAATGGAAATGAAAGAGTTCCACTGGGCACTCAGTATTTGTAATCGTGTACTAGACATGGATGACACTAACCAAGATGCATTCTACCAACGTGCCTGTGCATACGCTTGTTTAGGTGTCGAAGACCAAGCGATCAGTGACTTAGAAAAAGCCATTGAAGGCCGTTCTTCGCTAAGAGAATTAGCCGCAGATGAAGATGACTTCGAGAACCTACGTGGTAACGATGCATTTGATACCCTGTTAACCTGTACAGATAGCTAATTTGTACTAATAGTTAAGCGATATACAAAGCGAGTCTTTAAATAAAAAGTATCTTGAGAATAAGAGTTTAGAGCAGCACTAAGCTCTTATTTTTAATGCCCAACAAATTCTATCTTTAATATCTTTAATATCTTTAATATCTTTAATATCTTTAATATCTTTAATATCTTTAATATCTTTAATACCAGTAAAAGCTACCGTCGATATAGTCAGGCATTCAGTTAGCCGTTATAAAAATGACAACTATTCTCTAATCTGACTAACAATCAACTACTCTAAATCAATTGCTCTAATGGCTTCTTTTAACGCATCTACTTCTGCGGATAACGCTGCTTTTTTAGCTTGTGATTGTTGAGCTTGTAAACGACTTTCAATACCATTCAACTTTTGTACTAACCACCCTCTTATCATTAAATAATATCGGCTATCTGTACCGAATTTAACGATAGTTTGTAATGCATTTTTATCTGTTGGGGAGTTTATTGCGACATCTAAATGTTGAACCATCTGACCTATAACTTGTTGTTCCAATTTATTATTGTCTATTTTACTGTCAGTATCCAAGGTTAAAACCAGTAACGTAATGATACTCAAAATACTGGCAACAATGCCTGCAACAATACTCGTCGTAACTAATTTCATGATTTAACCTCTTTTAAATACTTATTTGAAAATATTATTGACCAATTTAAGCTCTTATTCTAATTGGGTTCGACAATCAAAAATGACTTTTTACTTAGTAAAAATGAAAGAAAAGTGAAAGGAAAATTAAAGAAAACATTCAACCTTCTATTTGTTATACTCCGCGCGATTTTTAGTATAGCTTTTTGAACAGGATAAAAGATGATCATTAAAAAAGAATGGCGAGTATTAACTGTAGGGGATGGGGATTTATCATTTTCAGCATCACTATTAACTCACCACCAGCCAGCGAAGTTAACAGCAACAGTACTTGATACTAGCGATGTTTTATTGGCTAAATATGCTCATAATGACTATCAAACTTTATTACAACAAAACTGCCCTGTTTTGTGTGAATTTGATGTGACAGATCCAGATTCTTGGTCACAATTAGAAAAGCACAGCTTCGATGTGGTTATTTTTCAATTTCCCCTTATTCCTGCTTTTAAATCACAGGCAGAGTTTCAGGAGAAGTGTAAAGAAGTGCATATCAATACGTTAAACCGTCAATTATTACGTTACTTTTTAATCCATTCTTTTAAGCATTTTTTAGATCCTAATGGCGCTCGTTTATGTTACATCACCTCTAAAGATGTAAAGCCTTATAAAGAGTGGAATATTGAAAATGCGTTGCACAGAAATACAGACATTAACTACTTAGGTTGGCATGATTTTAATATTAACGCGTTCCCTGGTTATAAGGTGCGTAATGTAGACCGCGATAAGCATGTTAAAGACACCAAAGGTATCACTTATGTATGGAGTGATATTAAACAGCATGAAATCAAAGCACAATTAAGTGACGCGTTATATCAGAGTGAAGAGTACTGCCAGTTATGTGCAACGGGCCCTTATAACAACAGGCAAGATAAGCTTAAACATAATGAAACGAGAAAGCATCTCAACATGCTGAATTATGAAGCGTTATGGCAGTTGATATTAGATAAAGAATAAACAAACGACTCATTAATAGTAAACCCACCAAAGAGCGAGTCGTTGTAGCTATCAGACGGAGTCTAATTTTAAGGGGCGCTGGCTTCAGCCTGCCAGTATGCGAGCCACCGGATACAACGATTGGATTCAATAATCAAAGCGAACGAACAACACAATCAAAGCAAGCGGTAGTTATTAGACGGAGTCTGATTTAAGGGGCGCTGGCTTCAGCCTGCCAGTATGCGGGCCATCGCATACAACGATTGTACGCAATGAGTAAAGCGAATAACACAATCAAAGCAAGCGGTAGTTATTAGACAGAGTCTAATTTAAGGGGCGCTGGCTTCAGCCTGCCAGTATGCGAGCCATCGCATACAACGATTGTACGCAATGAGTAAAGCGAACGAGCAGCCATTATTTAATAATTAACAACACAATCAAAATTAAAAAAGCAGGCTAAAGCCAGCGCCCCTTAAAAGATGTATCGCTTAATTGTATTGATTTTACTAAACTTTTAAAAAGGAATCGCAGAACTCTTCCGCTCGTGACACTAGCCTATCGGCACACCATCAAAAACATGTTTTGTATTTGACTTTAAAAACTCAATCAACCACGAAGCGCTACACGAAGAGCACGAAGGAAAACCAATACAAACCTTAAATAAAGCTTTTGACCTTAATTTCTCCACCCTTCGTGGTTAATCAACTTTACTTTAAAACTCATGCAACCACGAAGCGCTGCGCTACACGAAGGACACGAAGAAAACCTTTAAAAGTGAATGCCAGCTTTTGACCTTAACTTATCTACCCTTCATACCTTCGTGATTAATTAGCTTTTGACTTTAAAGTATTCACTAAACCAACCATGACTAGTAAATTACTTTTTAGGGTTTAACGCTTCAAACTTAGCCATCTGCTCAGGGGTTGCTGGCAATTGGTGATTAGCTTTCCATTCGCTATACGGCATACCATAGATATGTTCACGCGCTTGGTCATCAGTCATTTCGATATCACGTTCTTTCGCTGCTGCTAACATCCATTTTGATAAACAATTACGGCAAAAGTTAGCGGTATTCATCAACTCGATATTTTGTACATCTTTACGGCTGTCTAAATGTTTTAACAAACGACGAAATGCTGCGGCTTCTAGTTCAACTTGTTGTGTGTTATCCATTATTTATATCCTATTTTTTAGTTTACGTGGTTATTGACCCACCACTTTCATATATGCGGACCAATATACTCTTTATTACAGTCGCTATAAAATAAAAAACGCCATTTAGCGATGAAACTAAATGACGTTTTTATTGATGCTTTCTATTACCGTTAACTTAATTAAGTTTATGTCATTATTATTACAATCCAAAGCTAACTAATAGGAAACTATTTATCTTTATTATTGCTTTCTATTTTATCTTCCCAGAATTTAGCATCTTTGATACCTAGTTTAAGCGGATCAAATGTGTACTCTTCTGGTTGTGATTTACGTTGTAGTTCGTAATCTTTTAACGCTTTGATGGCAGGTTTACCCATAAAGAAAATAAGTAATAAACCAACAATATTCAACCAAGCCATTAGCCCAACGCCAACATCACCTAAGCCCCATGCTAAATTAGCTGTTTTAATCGTTCCATAAAAAGCAGCTGCAATAAGCACAACTTTTAGAATGAACGTAAAATCAGGTAGTTTTAACGTACGACGTAAATAAGCGACATTTGTTTCAGCAATATAGTAATACGCTAAAATGGTCGTGAAAGAGAAGAAGAACAATGCCAATGCAATGAATGGTTTACCGATACCCGGTAAGACCCTCTCAACGGCTAATTGCGTAAATGCGGGACCATTGGCCGCCATTTCAGCTGCCACATTTTGCACTAAGAAAGTGTCACCTAATCCATGTACGTTGTAAGCACCTGTAATTAAAATAACAAAAGCAGTCGCAGAACAAACTAATAATGTATCAATGTATACAGAGAACGCTTGCACTAAACCTTGTTGTGCAGGGTGTTCAACTTCAGCGGCAGCAGCAGCGTGAGGGCCTGTACCTTGACCTGCTTCATTAGAGTAAACACCACGTTTAACACCCCAACCAATTGCAGCACCGATACCCGCCATTGGGCTAAATGCATCACCAACAATCATCATAAAGACAGAAGGCAGTTCTGAAATATTTAATGCAATAATCACAAATACAACGAGTACATAAGCAAGCGCCATAAACGGCACAACAACTTGCGTAAAGTTTGCGATACGTTTAACACCACCAAAAATAATAAAACCAAGCATGACAACAATCAACATAGCGGTCATGATTTTGGCTTCACTCACAACACCAATACCCGTTTCAATTAAAGACCCTGTCCCAAACGCTAATTCGATACCGTTACCAATACTGTTAGATTGAATACCTGGTAATAAAAGACCACAAGCACCAATAGTCGCGATAGCAAAAATGACTGCATACCAGCGTTGACCAGTAACTTTTTCAAGGTAATAAGCGGGACCACCACGATATTGTCCTTGGTCTACTTCTTTGTATATTTGCGCTAATGTTGATTCAATATAAGCCGTTGCCGCACCTAAAAAGGCAACAACCCACATCCAAAATACAGCACCAGGTCCACCGAAGCCAATCGCAGCAGCAACGCCGGCAATATTACCCGTTCCTACACGGCCAGATAATGAAACAGATAGCGCCTGAAATGATGAGATACCGTGTTTAGAGGTTTTGCCAGATAATAATAATGTGTACATTTCTTTGAATAAACGTACCTGTACAAATTTTGTTTGAATTGAGTAAAATAAACCAGCAGCTAAACATAAATAAATCAGTGCTGGGCTCCATATAATGCCGTTCAAAAAATCAACAATTTCTTGCATAAAACTTTTCCTTAAATTAAATAAACTTTGTGAGATAAATACAACTTCTATCGACTGCCCTGTTTCGTGCGTTAACCTAGCACTGCGAAAAAAAAAGTAAATAATTAAATTATTTTCATAAAGGATTAATTCTAAATTTTAGATGCAAATAACTAATTGTTCACATTCAAATTAATGAAGAAATTAAAAGTGTTTAAAATTCAAACAAAAAAATATTAAGGAGTATTTAAGAATTTAAGGAAATTTAAGGAAATTTAAGGAAATTTAAAATAGCCATATTATATGACTATTTTGATTTTATTGGAGTGAAGTAATACGAATTTTACTATTTTCTAGTGTGAAGTTAAAAGCAACGTAGCGATAGATTGTATGTTGCTTTTACGATGACAGTGTTGATTGAATTCAAGCATTGATTAAAATGAGTTGATTGAAATAATGAACTATTTATTCATTTTAGACAGTAGATCTGCAAATGGGTTATAAGTCGCAGTCGCTACGTTCTCATCTCCCGCTTCAACATGGCTACCGTACAAATCGGCTTGCGTATATTTGTCATGCTCATGGTCATGGCAATAAATACATAATAATTCCCAGTTACTGCCATCAGAAGGATTATTACTATGGTCATGATCCATGTGATGTACCGTTAGCTCTTTGAGGTTTGAATAAACAAACTCACGAGTACATTTCCCACAAACCCAGGGAAACAACTTTAATGCTTTATCACGATAATCGTGTTCTAAACTTTTATAATTAGTTGGAATATAAGCCATCACTACCTCTATGTATCAGTTTCAAGTACATGATATGTTTTCAATCACCATAAGTGAACACATTCAGTTTAAAATAGCGCATTAAAACGATGAAAATGTCATCATAGTTCCATTTAAGTAAGCATTAATTTTAGGTTGCTGTAAGCTTGCACTGTAAATAATGCATTAGTAACCGCATTTATAACGACACGAACTAACACGCTCTAAATAAGACACATAAACATGCAAACAAATGACCCTTTATACGGCATCAAACTGGCACAAATACTAACCGAACTTCAAACGAAACACTCATGGAAAGAGATGGGTGATAAGTTAGGTATTAAATGCTTTCTAAATAATCCAACACAAAAATCGTGTTTGAAATTTTTACGTCAAACACCTTGGGCAAGAAGCCGTGTTGAGATTTTATATTTAAAGACTTTTTGTAGTAAACATCCTGAAACAACCAAGCTAATACGCAGCATATTGGCAACACAGGATAATACGCAAACAGCACCCATTGAGAAAAAGCCTAAAAAACCTTCTGTTATTAAAAGTAATGATGGATTTGAATGGGCTAAAATCAACAACAAATAAAGCTATCAATAAACCAGTTAATCTGTGTTACTATCGCGCGCCTAAAATAAACAACGTCTAAACTAGGAATAGCTCATGACTCAACAAAAAAAGTTCGATTACCAAATCAAACAGGACGCTAATACCTGGAGTGCAGAAATCACCCGTCGTGTTAGTGCTCGTAGAAGCAGTGTTTCAAAAAAACAAGATGGTTTTGCCACTGAAGCGTTAGCCATTGAATGGGCTACAGCTGAATTAGCAGGATTTTTAGAGAAACAAAAACAAGCAAATGCACGTAAATCAGAACGCCGTACTGAACGTAACGCATTAGCTGAAAAAGCAGCAGCAGCAAAAGAAGCATCAAATGCAGCCTTTTTAGCTAAAAGAGCAGAGTCTCGCGCACTAGCGTTAGAAGCAGCTGAAAGCGATGAAGATGATGACTTCGATTACGACGAAGAATAATACTGATTCCTGTTGCTTCTTTTCATAGAAGCAGCAATATAAAAAAGGCTAACCTGTGCAAACAGCTTAGCCTTTTTTGTTGGAAAAAATTTAAGTAACCACTCGATCCTATACAAAGAAAAACGACATGATTAAAATAATGTTTTTGATTTAACCTTCTCATGCCCTCATGCTTAATCGGCCTTTGATTTTAAAAACATAAATCACCACGAAGCGCTGCGCTTCACGAAGGACACGAAGAAAATCCTTTAAAAGTGAATATCTGCTTTTGACCTTAACTTCTCTACCCTTCGTGCCTTCGTGGTTAAACGGCTTTTAATTTTAAAGATCTTAAGCAACCACGAAGCGCTGGGCTGAATGAAGATAATATTTAAAAATGAGTTTCTGTTTTATATTTAAAAAACACAAGCAGGCTAAAGCATGCGCCCCAAAGTCAAAATCCACCCTTAGTGGTTAAACGGCTTTTGACTTTAAAGATCTTAAACGACCACGAAGCGCTGCGCTTCACGAAGGACACGAAGAAAACCTTTAAAAGTGAATGCCTGTGATTTTGACCTTAACTTCTCCAACCTTCGTGCCTTGGTGGTTAAACTGCTTTTGATTTTAAAGATCTTAAGCAACCACGAAGCGCTGGGCTGAATGAAGATAATATTTAAAAATGAGTTTCTGTTTTTTATTTAAAAAACACAAGCAGGCTAAAGCATGCGCCCCAAAGTCAAAATCCACCCTTAGTGGTTAAACGGCTTTTGACTTTAAAGATCTTAAACGACCACGAAGCGCTGCGCTTCACGAAGGACACGAAGAAAATCCTTTAAAAGTGAATGCCTGTGATTTTGACTTTAACTTCTCCACCCTTCGTGCCTTCGTGGTTAAACGACTTTTGATTTTAAAGATCTTAAGCAACCACGAAGCGCTGGGCTGAATGAAGATAATATTTAAAAATGAGTTTCTGTTTTTTATTTAAAAAACACAAGCAGGCTAAAGCATGCGCCCCAAAGTCAAAATCCACCCTTAGTGGTTAAACGGCTTTTGACTTTAAAGATCTTAAACGACCACGAAGCGCTGCGCTACATCAAGAGCACAAAGAAAACCTTTAAAAGTGAATGTCTGCTTTTGACCTTAACTTCTCTACCCTTCGTGCCTTCGTGCCTTCGTGGTTAAACTGTTTTTGGTTTTAAAGAACTTAATCAACCATGAAGCGCTGCATTACACTAAGAGCACAAAGAAAACCTTTAAAAGTGAATACTTGTGATTTTGACCTTAACTTCTCAATCCTTCGTGGTTAATATGCTTTTGACTTTAAAAACACAGGTAACTACAAAACGCTGTGCTACATCAAGAGCACAAAGAAAACCTTTAAAGATGAGTATTTGTTTTGACCTTAACTTCTCCACCCTTCGTGCCTTCGTGGTTAAACTGCTTTTGATTTTAAAGATCTTAAGCAATCACGAAGCGCTGCGCTACATCAAGAGCACAAAGAAAACCTTTAAAAGTGAATACTTGTGATTTTGACCTTAACTTCTTCACCTTTTGTGCCTTCGTGGTTAATTAGCTTTGACTTTAAAGATCTTAAGCAACTACAAAACGCTGTGCTTCACGAAGGACACGAAGAAAACCTTTAAAAGTGATTGTCTGCTTTTAATTTAAAAAACACAGCCGACCACAATTTTCAGGCACAAAAAAGCCCGTCTAAAAGACAGGCTTAGCACATAAATAAGACAGTAGTATTAACTCTCTTGTGCTACAACTTCAACACCATCATCATCAATGGCTTTACCATGTTCATTTACAAATAGGTCACGTTTAGATTTAGTTAATACATAAACCGTAATCGCTACTGTTGCTAAAATACCGATAATCGTTGACGTTTGCATCGCTAGACCAAACCCTAATGATGAATTATTTAGAATAAACGTAATAACAACAGCCGTCATAAACATCGCTGGCACTGTCGCAATCCAATGGAATTTATTATGACGTGCTAAGTAAGCAGTTGCTGTCCATAACATCATTACCGCAGTCGTTTGGTTAGCAAAACCAAAGTAGCGCCAGATAATGCCGAAATCAACCTGCGTTAAAATCCCGCCTAGAATGAATAATGGTAGCGCCATCAATAAACGGTTACGCATTGTTTTTTGATTCATATTAAAGTATTCAGCAAGAATCAAACGGCTTGAACGGAAAGCAGTATCGCCAGATGTGATAGGAAGAATAACCACCCCTAAGAAAGCTAAAATACCACCGAACACACCTAACAAACCAAATGATGCATCATATACCACTGCGCCAGGTCCACCCGTTGCAACGACTTCAGATAACGCTTCAACCGAACCAAAGAATGATAACGCTAATGCACACCAGATAAGTGCAATCGCACCTTCACCAATCATTGCGCCGTAAAACACAAAACGACCATTACCTTCATTTTCAATACAACGCGCCATTAGAGGAGATTGTGTTGCATGGAAACCAGAGATAGCACCACATGCAATCGTAATAAATAGTGCAGGCCATAATGGTAGATCATTTGGGTTCATATTAACGAACATTTGACTTAATTCGTAATCACCTAATAGCGTATGCTCACTAGACACAACCACTGCTGCAATTAAACCAACAGACATAAAGATTAATAACGCACCAAAGAATGGATAGAAACGACCAATAATTTTATCAACTGGTACAATCGTCGCGACAACATAATAAGCGAAGATAATAGCAACCATCGACATTAACGATACGTTCATATCTGTTTGTTCGTTAACTAGGTTAGTAATCATACCCGCTGGAGCAGATACAAATACAACGCCAACTAATAGCAATAAGACTAACGCGAAGATATTCATGAAATGCTTGGCGTTATTACCTAGATATTTACCGGTAATAGCAGGCACAGATGCGCCGCCGTTTCGTACTGATAACATGCCAGAGAAATAATCGTGTACGCCACCAGCAAAGATACAACCGAATACAATCCATAACATAGCAGCAGGACCATATAGGGCTCCCATAATAGGACCAAAGATTGGACCAACACCAGCAATATTGAGTAATTGTACGAGGTAAACTTTAGGGGTCGACATGGCAACGTAATCGACGCCATCTCCTTTTTCATAAGCGGGCGTTTGACGTTGCTTCTTAATGCCAAACACTTTCTCAACAAATGAGCCGTAAATATAATAACCACCGAGTAACAATGCTAAACAAAATAGAAACCAAAGCATGGCGAAGTCCTTTTAAATGAGTAAATTTGATGGTGGCACTATAATCTTTCAAATCAAAATAGCAGTGAGTGATTACGTGAGTGGTCAAATACACATTTAAACGGTTGTTATTAATGTTAAGCGGTTTTAACAGTTTGTTAAAATGGTTATAACTTTTTAAAACCGCCCTTTTCTATTTAACTTTTCATTAGTTTTAGGCGGTTTTTGTGACGGCTGAACAAGTAGCGTTAGCAATTTTATTTTTCTAAAAACAGTGTTGAGCAGATTCAAAAAATACTGTTTATCAAAGCAACTTCAAAACAGATTACTTTACAATAAACCAAAACGGTCTTTAATCACTTTCAGATAACGGCGACTAACAGGTGCGTGATGGTTTGATTTCGTCACAATATCAGCAGAACCGTTATCTAATAACTTGATCTCTCGAATACAGGTTGGGTTAATTAAATATTGACGATGACAACGGATTAGATCGGTTTTTTCCTCTAATACTTTCAGTGACAAACTCGCCGTAAACTTGTCATTATCGGTTAATAGATGCACACCTGTTTGTTCAGACATAGCAATTTCAATCTCGTCAGGCGTTAATAACAAAATTCGATTAAAGCCAGAACACGGAATTAATTCTAACTTTTGGCTAATAATAGGCGAGTAATTAGGTTTTTCTAATTTTTCTTCATTAATCAAATTGATACGTTGTAATGTTTTATGTAAACGCGCGCTTTCGACTGGCTTTAACAAATAATCAAAGGCATTATCTTCAAAGGCTTTGACGGCATACTCATCATAAGCGGTCACAAAAACTACTTTAGGCATGTTCACAGGATCTAACATACTCAGCAGTTCTAGCCCTGTTATTTGCGGCATATGAATATCTAAAAAGATAACATCAGGCTTTAAACTGTTAATCGCCTTTAACCCTTCAATGGCATTGCTACATTGTGCAATCACTTCAACTTGTTGGCTTTCAATTAACAGTTCATTAAGTTCTTCACGTGCGTATAGCTCATCGTCAATAATAATTGCTTTTAACATTATGCTTCCTGTTTACTATAGAAAGGTAAAGTAATGGTCGCTTTACAATATTGATTGGTTTCACAGGTCATGACCAAACCAAATTGATCCCCATATTGATTTTTAATCCGTTTATCAACAATCTGCAAACCTAACCCTTTACTGCTACTGGGCTCACGATAATTACCTGCATTATCAATCACCTCTAATACCACTAACGTTTCTTTACCTTGTTCTAAAAAATAGCCTTTAATCGTTAACTTCCCCTGACCAATTAATGTGGAAGTACCATGTTTAATGGCATTCTCTATCAGCGGTTGTAATGTAAAAGTGGGAATGTTCAGAGAAAGCAAACGTTCATCTATTTCTTCCTTCACCGTTAAACGGTCGGCAAAACGAGCTAATTCAATCTCAAGGTAAGAATGCACATGTTCCAATTCTTCTTTCACCGTAACATGTTCAATATTCTGCTTTAGATTACTTCTAAAAAAGCGCGATAAATGTTGGATTAATTCACGTGCTTTTTTTGGATCTTTACGTGTTACCGCACTAATCGTATTCAGTGTATTAAATAAAAAGTGAGGGTTAACTTGTGCTTGCAATAAACGGATCTCAGATTGATTAATGAGGTTCTTCTGTTGAATGTATCGCCCCAATAAAATTTGATTAGAAATCAGCTTCGCTAACCCTTCCCCTAAACTACGGTTCAACGTAGAAAATAGCTTTTGCTTAGGCTCATATAATTTAACCGTTCCAAATACCCGACCATCGGCTTCTAATAAAGGAATAACCAATACTGAACCAAGTTTACAACCATTATTCAACGAGCATTGATAATTAGTTGAATAACCATCAACATACATTATTTCGCCCTGTTCAATCGCTTTCAATGTGTAAGCAGATGAAATGACTGTACCGCATAAATGATGATCTTCACCAACGCCTACAAAAGCTAATATTTTCTCTTTATCCGTAATTGAGACCGCGCCAACGGCAGTTTCTTGATAAATAATATCAGCAATATTTTGACAGCTTTTAGCATTAAAACCATGTTTAAATACTCCTACAGCACGTTGCGCAATACGTAAAGCCGTCGTTGAAAAGGCGTTATAGTTTTTTTCAAAAATAGCTTTTTTATCTTGGATAATACTCATGAACAAAGCAGCGCCCAGAGAGTTAGCAATAATCATAGGTAATGCAATGGATTGCACTAATAGCCACGCCTGATCAAAAGGTTTAGCGACAGCAAGGATGATCAACATTTGTACTATTTCAGCAAACAAGGTAATCCCTAGGGCGATCATCGGTCTAAAGATTTGCTCAATGCGTCCTTTACGAAGGTAATAAAGGTGAAGCAGTCCACCAATCAACCCTTCAGTGGTAGTTGAAATCATACAAGCAACATCAGTAAATCCGCCCATTGAATAACGGTGTATTCCACCGGTTAAACCAACGGCTAACCCCACTAAAGGCCCACCAAGTAACCCGCCCATTACAGCACCTATTGCACGAGTATTGGCTAATGCATTTTCAATGGAAAGACTGAAATAAGTGCCTAAAATGCAAAAAGAGCTAAACAATAAATAACAAGCGATACGGTGAGAGTTACGTCCGGAAATAAAAATAAGTGGCATAAACAGTGGTGTTTTACTTAATAAATAAGTAATCACTAAATACACACTAAGTTGCTGTAACAACAATAAAGTAACTTCCACAACAACTCCTAATAAGCAAAAAGCCAATATTGGCAGAAAGTACTGTTATACAGTATTTTTTGTCGTGGTTAAGTGAAAACAGCAATTCACTTAACCTTTTAATATGCTAACAGACAATATTTAACAAATAATTTCCTCCGACAGTACTCGCTATTAACAATACATCATTAATCTCGAACAAAAATTGCTCAATAAAAAATAAATACCCACTTATAAGTAGTTTAGATTGCTTTTTATAATTAAATAGTCAAAATAAAACTCACCACAAAAATGCTCATTAAGAAGTATAAAGTTCACTTTCATATAAAAACAAACTCGAAGGAACGGTTCATGATTAATAAAAAAACGTGTTTAGCAGCATCTATTGCACTTGCATTAACAGCTTGTGGAGGATCTGGTGGTAGCGATAGCGGTTCTGACTCTACTATTACTGCAATCGATGGTTATTTAGCGAATGCTGAATTATGGGTTGATACAAATGATAATTTAACACTGGATAGTGGCGATACTGTACTACCAGAAAAGAGTGATGAGAAGGGTCAATTTACATTACCGGCAGACCAACAAGGCCATGCAGTTTTTATTAAAGCAATTGCAGGCGAAACGATTGATAGTGTTCGTGGTGTCGTCTCTACTGACTTCGAACTTTCAGCGCCTGCAGGCTCAACCGTTGCTAACCCAATGACTAATATGGTCGTTCAACAATTAGAAGCAGACTCAACTCGAACACTAACACAAGCAGACGCTGAAGATGCCGTCATTAAATTAATTCAAGATTCAGGTTTAACCGCTTCTAGAGAACTTATCTTTGGTGATTACTTGGCAGATACTTCAGATCAACAAGCACAAGCACTTAATATCATTGGTGAAATCTTGGTTGATAATGCAGGGTTATCGAATGCAGGGTTATCGATTGAATCTCAATTACAAATAACAAGTGAAGTAGCTATTGAAGTACAAAAGGTTGTTGAAGTTCAAGGAAGTTTAACTAACTTCTATCCAACGGTAACGATGAATAATGGCGAAGTAGAAGTTGCAGTAAATTCTCGTCCAGAAGTAGCAGGAACTATCGAAACGCAAACTTTAGAGTATCAAGATACATTAACAGAAATAGATGTAACTGAGCTTTTCTCCGACGCAGATCAAGATTCGCTGACCTACCAATTAGTTTTAAAAGGCAGTGAACAATTAAACGGTTTAACAATCATTCCATCTACAGGCATCATCTCTGGTACACCAACCGTAGCAGGCACATTTGAATATCAAGCGTTTGCTTATGACGGTAAAGCACGTTCTTACCCAATTAACTTCACTGTTATAGTTGAAACAGAAAATGCCGCACCAACTTTTAATGAAGAGATAGCGACTCTACTTCAAACAGAAGTATCAACTTGGGTGTTAACCGTAGGTGAAGCTGTTGATTACGAATTAGATATTTCAGCACTATTCACTGATGCCGAATCTGATGTATTAACATATACATTCAACACCAACCTATCATCAGGTGGGAACAGTGGTCTATCTTTCAGTGAACAAAATGGCACACTCACTTTTAGCGGCACACCAAGTAATGCAAAAGAAGCACAAACAAGTACTCTCTTCATTTATGCCGAAGATAGTGTTAATGATAAAACTGAAGTTTCATTCACATTACCTGAAATCACCGAGTCAACAACCCCTTCACAAACCCTCAATACATTAGAAGGTAATAAGTGGTACTTCACTGAGCATGGATCTTTTAATGATAACCCAGCTCAACAAGTCTGGTGTGACACGTTCGAATTTACAGATGGAATAATCTATAGAAGTGTGCGTACGTCAGCAAACTTAACAACGTGTCCTAACAATGCAAGCACTGAAGTAGGAAGTTACACGATTGGTGATAACCTCAATATACTTAATGCCTCTTTATCATTTACAGAAGGTAATGAAACGATAACAGAGAACCGAACTTATACTGTTCAAGCGACTGATGACAATATTGAAAATGCTATTTTAGTCCTTTCAAAACCAACAGATTCAAACGAAGATGGTGGGCTTTATACCTACTTTTCAACGGCAGCTGCTGCTGAAAGTAGAATTAATATAAAATCTGACGATGGCGCAGCAATAAGAGATGTTGAAGTTTACTTACCAAGTGAGGAGACCCTAAATTGGAAAAAAGGCTTAATCTCTGTTAGCTTACTTGAGAATAATAATTCTCAGGATAGCGGTATATTTGACGCTAACATTACCTTTAACCTTGGTGACGAAGGTGTTACTTGTGATCAACTACAAGAATCATTTAGTGACTTTACAATAACAAGTAATGATGGAACCATAAACTCAGATTTTGATTGTTATGAAGATTCAGATGAAGGCTCTGCAAATATTGACCTAGACATCTTCGAGGAATTAACTGAAGACACTGTATATAGTATTATCGGTTATACAAATTCTGGTGAAAATGAATACATTGAAAAGGTAAAATTCAATATTGAATGGACAGGTACTGGTAATAACGAATAAATAGCTCTCATGGCTTGAATTCAATAAGTTAAAATCAATAGGCCGATTTACTTCAAGTATTTCGGCCTATTTTTTTGCCATTAACCCGTAACAGAACAATCTCAGAACCACTATAATCACAGCAAATAGCCCTCAAAATCACACACACCTAATCTTCTTCACGCTTTGTGCTTTCCTGATAAATAAGCTTTTGACTTTAAACATCTCAAGCAACCACGAAGCGCTGCGCTACACGAAGGACACGAAGAAGACCTTTAAAAGTGAATATCTGCTTTTGACCTTAACTTCTCCACCCTTCGTGCCTTCGTGGTAAATAAGCTTTTGACTTTAAAGATCTTAAACGACCACTAAGTGTTGCACTACATGATGAGCACAAAGAATACTTTTAAAGTGAATATCTGCTTTTGATCTTACCTTCTTTACCCTTCGTGCCTTCGTGGTTAATCGGCTTTTGACTTTAAAGATCTTAAACGACCACGAAGCACTGGGCTACATGATGAGCACAAAGAAGACTTTTAAAGTGAATACCTGATTTTGACCTTAACTTCTCCACCCTTCGTGGTTAAACGGCTTTTGACTTTAAAGACCTTAAACAACCACGAAGCGCTGCGCTTCACGAAGGACACGAAGAAAACCTTTAAAAATAAGTGTCAGATTTTGACCTTAACCTCTCTGCTCTTCGTGGTTAAGTAGCTGTTGGGTATTAAGTTTTAAAACGCTTAATACCATTCTTCAAGAAAACAGT
Organism: uncultured Psychromonas sp.; assembly: GCF_947489755.1. Taxonomy (GTDB): domain Bacteria; phylum Pseudomonadota; class Gammaproteobacteria; order Enterobacterales; family Psychromonadaceae; genus Psychromonas. The sequence goes on along the minus strand of NZ_CANLFB010000014.1, from coordinate 87,215 downwards.
ATTAAAATTAATTAATAGACCTGTCTTCACATTCGCTAATTTCATATAGGTTAATATTTGCGCTTCATGGATAGCAGTTAACTGGCTTACACTTTTGAGTTCAATAATGATTTCATCAGCAACGAGTAGGTCAATTCTATAGGCACAATCAATTTCAACAGATTTATATCTTATAGGTAAGGCAAGTTGTTGCTTGTATGGAATATTTAAACTGGATAATTCATAAGCTAAGCATTTTTCATAACTCGATTCTAGTAATCCAGGACCTAAGTTTTTATGAACTTCAATAGCACAACCAATAACTTGAAAAGATAAATCTTCAAACTCCATATTATCCACCTCAACTTCAAATATTAATTAGTATAGTTAACTAACTAAAATAATCTGTTCATGCTGTTTAACCGTACAGTTTTGGCTTTAAAAAGACTTAACAAACCACCAAGCGCAACACGGAGAAAAACCTCTAAAAGTGAATTTCTGCTTTTGACCTTAACTTCTCTGCCCTTCGTGCCTTCGTGGTTAAACGGCTTTTGATTTTAAAGACCTTAATCAACCACGAAGCGCTTCGCTACACGAAGGACACAAAGAAAACCTTTAAAGATGAGTATCTGTTTTGATCTTAACTTCTCCACCCTTTGTGCCTTCGTGGTTAATCGGCTTTTGACTTTAAAGACCTTAATCAACCACGAAGCGCTTCGCTACACGAAGAAAAACCATCATTAATAAATTTTTTAAGCTTTTGACTTAACTTCTCTACCCTTCGTGTCTTCGTGGTAAATAAGCTTTTGACTTTAAAAACTTAATCAACCACGGAGCGCTACGCTTCACGAAGGATATGAAGAAGACTGTTAAAGTGAATATCTGCTTTTGACCTTAACCTTCTCTACCCTTCGTGCCTTCGTGGTAAATAAGCTTTTGACTTTAAAAAACTTAATCAACCACGAAGCGCTGCGCTTCACGAAGGACACGAAGAGAATCTTTAAAAGTGAACGGTGTTTTTAACTTAACCTTCTCTACCTTTTGAGCCTTCGTGGTAAAACTGCTTTTGATTTTAAAATAAAAGCAATGTAAGCATTAACGCTTACATTGCTTACTAATCAATTTTCTCAGTACAACCAGCTCTGCAATTAACACGTTTTTTTGTGATGCAGTTAAACTCGCCTGATACTTTATTTGGTTATACACCATAGCGAATTTAACCAATGAAGGTTGTGCATCAACCTTTAACTGCCCTAGCGCGTTACAATAATCAGCAACGGTTTGCCCTTTATGTCTGACCAAATGCTTTTCAGTGGCTGTGTTATACAACTTATTAAACAATCGATCTTCAATAGGTAGCGTCTCACCTTGCCACGGTTTAAATATCCATAATGCGGTGATCGTTGTGCCTAAAAATAACAGCAGTAATATCAACATGGATAAATTTAACCAAGGAATGTTACTCAATAAACGCTTCAGTATTTCTAATTGCTTCTGATTATCATAATTTATAACCCAAACCGCCCAAAAGTAATCTGCTCTATCGAGGAAATCAGCGAGTTGATTGAATAATTGATTATTTTGCCAATGACGAAGTGACAAGTATTGCCCAGATAAAAACTCACTTTGATCATCCAAGCTTTGTAATATGCCCTGTTCCACTCGTTCAGGTGAAACATACGCCGTTGGGTCGACGCGCGTCCATTGTTCATCTTTCCAAATCTCAACCCAAGCATGAGCATCATATTGACGTACACTCAAAAACTCATTTGAGTTATCCCATTCCCCCCCTAAATAACCAGCCACCATACGTGCAGGCACATTCAATACTCTAGCTACATACAAATAAGTACTGGCGTAATGCACACAAAATCCAGCTTGTGATGAAAACAGAAAATCATCAATTTGTTGCTCGCCCAATAAAGGGGGCTTTAAGGTATAACGAAAATCATCCTTATTAAACATCGCTAATAATTGATCTAATATCGCGTACTTATCAATGCCTGAAGCGAGCTTACTCTGTATCCACTCCCTTGTTTTAGGGTTATCGACCTCAGTGCCTTTACTTGGCAATTGCGTGTATTTTTGTAACGACTTTGCGCTATTAACAAAACCGTCGACTTGCTTATATTGCTCGATTTTAAAAGCTTGGCGTTTATAAACAGGGTCAACACTGCGTAAACTAAAATCACTTAATAACGCACTGTCATTACTTGAATAAGCAAAATCCAAGCTCGGCACGTAATGCTTATAATGAGGTTCTAATATCAATTGATAACTACGTTGTTTATCAATTAACTCGTAACCTAGATTCTTACCTCTTTTAGCCCTTTTTTCTTCTCTTTGTAAGCTGGGGCTTTGCGACCATGTTTTGCCATCAAACTCATCTAACGTTAACACTCGCCAATAACGTGCTTGTCCTACAGGTAATACGCCTTGAGGTGATTCGTCATCAAAGCTCACTCTAAAAGCAAGTGCTGAAGATTGGCTTAATTCAGCAATACTGCCAGGGGACACGCTATCGGTTAACCCCGTCGTTGCTTTGTTTTGTAATGGCATTTGCCACATGGAAGGTAAGCGAGGTAAAACAAGAAATAGCACCACAGCCAATGGCAAGCTTAAAACGAGCACTTTACTCAACACCTTAAATTGGGGTTTTGTTTGTAAAGTTGCACCATGTATCGACAGTAAAATCATCAGCAATAAAGCAACCACTATAGCCGCAGCGGCTGCCATCATAATACTATGATTAAACACCAGAAAAACCGCCACTAGCACAATGCCGGTATTCACAAAAAAGTGCACATCTCTAACCGATTTTAATTCAAGGAACTTAAGGCTGAAGCCTAATAAAATCACATGCACCAATATATTCAGCACATCTGACTTATAAACCATCAACACAATAATTGAGATACAAATAACAGAAATACTATTGGTCATCATTTTCTTTAATGCCGTTACTCGCCCAGTAAACAGCGCAATACGCCAGGCAGCACAAAGCACACCAAAAACAATTAATAGCACATTCACTTGCTCAGCTAATAACACCACCACTAAGGCATAACTAAACACAATTAACGACAAGCTTTGACGTGTTAAAAACTCAGGCATGCTGCTCTCCATATAACGCTAACGCACGTAAACATGCTTGTTGATGCTGCGCACCAGATCCTACTTCAATAACTCTTTTTCCAAGATCTAACGCATAGCTAATACCTTGCTGTTCATACGTTAACACTTGATAAGCTAACATCGACAATCGCGCTTCAGTGGGTACGCCATTAAAAGCCGACAAAGATAAAAACACATCGCCACCTCGTTCCTCTTCAAACTGCTTAGTAAAAACACCTTTTCCTTGAGCAACTTGTTTCCATGCTATCGATTTTAATGATTCGCCTTCCTGAAATGGCTTTAACGTACTGAACGTATCAAAACCGACTTTAGCAGCTTGCTTTCCTGCCTCTGTTTCATCACCGTTTAACACCACGTTATCTAAGGCATTTTCAATGGAGCTCGGATACAACAAACATGAGAAACCAAAATCAATATGCGACCACACTCTAAACAACCCAAAAGGATAATAAGATTGCACCGTAACGCGTCCGGGTTTAAACCATCCTCGTTTGGTGCTTTTTGCAAATAAGCTAATATTTTGTTGTTCAGATAAAGGTTCTGCCATGGTCGCGGGAAAAGTTGAACTAGCCTGCTTAAACGCAAAACTGGTTTGTTGAGCACAATTCGCTTTGGCATTTTTTGACCGTGATAAACGTAAAGTAAAAGCACAATTTTCATTCGCAAACTGATCTTCCGTTTGGCTTGCTGTTAATCTCAGGCCTGACAGGTTTTGGTGGCTTAATAATAAACAAGTGATCATAAAACTTAATAGAAAGTACACCAAAAATAGAATCAAATTATTTTGATAATTAGTGCCAATTAAAAACAAAATAACGCAGGTGGCTAAAAATATAAGCCCAAACCGAGAAGGGAAAATAAACGTATTACCTCGGTTCAAGGTAATTGAATCAACAACCGGTATGCGCTTAACCAACCAACGATCAAATCGCTGATTCATTAACGTCTTAAACTGCTTTGATATTATTGTCAGAGACATGATTGCTACCTTTACTCAATACGTGCTTATCAACGTTACCGTTATTCTGTGTGATTTATTAGTCGTATTTAACTCGTATGCTTTTATTCTTATGCTTTATTAAACAGTGTCCAACACGCCTCGACTAAGCGTATTTCCTGAACATCACTTTCTAATAATCGAGATTAAAAGCGGCTTAGATTTAGATAATAAAAGTATTATTAAAAATGTTATTTAAAAAAGCCTGATTTAAAAATTCATGGTTAAAAGCGCGATTTTAAAAACACTATTTTAAAAAATAAAAATGAATTACTGTAGCGGGTCAACACTATTTAACAGGGTTTGGCTCAATGCTTGTCCACTTTTCTTAGTGCCATTCACCCCATTTAATCGATGATCAGCCACTGCTACAAACACCGCTTGAACATCCTCTGGTACCACATAGTCACGCTGCTCAATAAAGGCCATCGCTTTAGCCGCACTCAACAACACTTTTGAACAACGAGGTGAAAGCGCATTCGCATATTCAGCGCCATAACGACTCTCTTCAATTAAACGGATCAGATAATGTAATACCGCATCACTTGCTTGCACCAACCGAACAGCGGCTTGCATTTCATTCAATTGCTGAGCATCAATAATCGCTTCAGTCACTTGCGGTTGGTATTGTCCTTTTAACATTAATAATTCAGCGTCTTTATTAGGAAAACCCAATTCAATGCGCATCATAAATCGGTCTAATTGGGACTCAGGTAACGGGAACGTGCCCGCTTGATCTTGTGGATTTTGTGTCGCAATCACAAAAAAGGGTTGGCCTAATGGATAGGTATGTTTATCGATAGATATTTTACGTTCTTCCATCGCTTCCAATAATGCACTTTGTGTTTTAGGGCTCGCACGATTTATTTCATCGGCTAATAACACTTGTGTAAAAATAGGTCCTTGGTGGAAACTGAATTGTTGCAGTTGCTTATCAAAAATCGACACACCTAAAATATCAGCAGGCAACATATCACTGGTGAATTGCACTCGTTGATAATCTAACCCTAAGGTTCTTGCCAATGCCCCCGCTAAAGTGGTTTTACCCATGCCAGGTAAATCCTCAATCAACAAATGGCCATCAGCTAATAAACACACCAGCGCCAGTTTAGTCTGTCGCTCTTTACCTAATAAAACAGCATTCAGCTGTGCCAATATTTTTGCAATCTTATTATGCATAGTCTGTTATTCCTTTAAGCATGCACTAACACTTCAGTGATAGATATTATTGATAAACAACAGATTAGCTTAATTACATCCAGACAAGAAACAATTAAATAAAATACTTACAACACCCTCCGTTTAACCACATAACGGCGTTTATTTAATTAATGCTTTTTATAAGATGGGATCTTCAGTGAATTTATAACTATTCAGACTAAAAGCCACATCAAAGCCACAACAAGTTAAAGCAATTTAATATCTATACAACATCAGCGTTCAAACATTAAAGTACACATCTGATGCTAAAAACTTACTCTTTTTATAAGATACTTTTGCTTATATCTCATTTACTTCTACTCTCGTTGTACCTTCAAAAGAATGAACCAGTTAATAAAAGAACACATGACAACATAAAATTTGAAACTTGGATTCAAATAATAAGTGCATAACGTTAATTTAAAATAGTAATCACTTTTCGATAAACTCGAGAGTATGTATACTCCTTTATGGCTACATCCTTCACTTATCATGTGAATTTAGGAAGGAATATTTTACAACTTCAGGAAACAAAAAATGAAAAAAACAATACTGATAGTAGTATTTGCAATGTTTGTTATTGCAGCAATTACTAGCATTGCTGCAACCTCTTATATTTCTAACCAAGAAATAGATGAAATAATTCTCAAAAAGTCACAACAACAGGCTTCTTTACTGGTTACCAATGTTGAATATATTCTAGAAAAATCACCACAACCATTGGCCGACTTACAAAGTTTGGTCACTTCACTTAAAAGTCGACCTGATATTTCTTATGCCATTGTCATTAATAAACAAGTAAAAGCGGTTGCACACAGTGACAGAGAAAAACTTAATAAAGTGTACGACGACAGTTATTCAGTAAAAGGTGCTAGCCAAGGGGTTTCTCAACACTCGAAATGGTATGCCGACGTACAAAAAGTATGGGTTTACGACATAATGACACCTATTTATGTCAACGGTAAACTTTATGGCACGGTAGATATCGGTATTCCAATTACAGAAGTCAGCGAAGCGGCTTCTGGCATATTAATGATTCAGTTAGTTGCAATCTCAGGGATATTTATTATCTGTATCTGTATTCTTATTTGGGTAATGAATCACCTTTTCAAACCCCTTTCAGGATTACAACTGGCATTAGAAGACATCTCTAAAGGTGATGGTGACCTTACCGTAAGATTACCTATTAAAGGGGATGATGAAATCACGCGAATTTCGATCGCCTTCAATGCCTTTGCTAGCAATATTAATGAAATAGTGACTCAAGTTGTTAAAACAGGCGTGCAATTAGGTCTGTCAGCGACCGATGTTAGAGACCAAGCTTTACGTTCACTAACACGAGGTGAAGAACAAAGTGAGCAATCTATCTTAGTCGTCACCTCAATGAATGAAATGATCGCGACCATCAATGAAATTTCTTCAAATGCATCTGGTGCAGCTGACGCAGCGCAAGATGTAAACAAAGAAACGCAAGAAGGTAATAAAATATTACAGGAAGCCACCAGCACTATTCAAAACCTATCTGAAGAAATAAACAATACTTCACTAGTGATAACGTCATTAGCCGATAGAACTCAATCTATAGGGTCAATTCTTGAAGTTATTAACAGTATTTCAGAGCAAACCAACCTACTTGCTTTGAATGCAGCCATTGAAGCCGCTCGCGCCGGAGAAGCAGGAAGAGGTTTTGCAGTAGTCGCAGATGAGGTAAGAAATCTAGCAACCAAAACCGCTAAATCAACCGGTGAAATTCAGAAGATGATTGACTACCTACAAACCGAAGCTAAAAGTGCAGTAGAGGCAATGAGCATCAGTAAATCTTTAACCTATGAAGGCTCAAAAGCCACTGAAGAAGCGCAACAAGCACTCGTCAGAATATCAAATCAAGTCATCGCAATATTAGATTTAAATACTCAAGTAGCCACTGCAACAGAGGAACAATCGAGTGTATCTAATGAAATTAACATGAATATGGATACAGTGAATAACTCAATAGTAGAAGGTGCAACCGCTAGTCAGGCATTAGAAGTCACCAGCAGAAACTTAACCGAACTAGCAGACACGTTAGATAAACATGTAGGCTCTTTTAAAATATAAAGTTCACTTTTTAGATCAACTGACAGGTTATATTGCAAATATAGCCTGTCAGTAAATACCGCCCCGCCCCATCAAAAAAAATACCAAGTTAAAATTTTTACCACTTATCTTAATACCACTTATCTTAATACCATTTCAGAAATAGCATTAAAGAAAATCATGATTGTATTATTTTGCTCTTCAAGTTTAAAATCTAAATTTATTCTCCTCCAAACGATCTCTTTTAAAAAGAGAGTCTCTTTTATCTCTAAATTGTAAATCGGCATGATATTTATTCATTTTTCATCAAGTATTACTCGAAAATTTATATAGAATTTGCTATATTCCACCACCCTTCAGATGTACAGGTTTATTTTAAACTTGTTCACTCTTCGAGAGGCTAATATTTACTAACCGGAGTGTTGCAATGAAAGTTCGTGCATCCGTTAAAAAGATCTGTCGTAACTGCAAAGTAATCAAACGCCACGGTGTGGTGCGAGTTATCTGCGTAGAGCCAAAGCATAAACAACGCCAAGGCTAAAGTTTGGATATCAACATCCTAGTGATTCAAGTTTGAATCGCATTTTATAATCATTATTTGTAGAGCATCCTTTCGGGCTTTTCGCAAATAAACCGTTAACTTTAAGGAGTGCATAGTGGCCCGTATCGCTGGCATTAACGTTCCTGATCATAAGCATGCAGTTATCGCATTAACTGCTATTTTTGGCATTGGCAAGACTCGTTCACAAATTATTTGTGCTGAGTCAGGTATTGCTGAAAATACTAAGCTTAAAGATCTGGATGAAACACAAATCGAAGCGCTTCGTACAGAAGTAGCTAAATTCGCCGTTGAAGGTGATTTACGTCGTGAAGTATCTATGAGCATCAAGCGTCTAATGGACCTTGGTTGTTACCGTGGACTTCGTCATCGTCGCAGCTTGCCTGTACGTGGACAGCGTTCTAAAACGAATGCTCGTACCCGTAAAGGTCCGCGCAAAGCAATTAAGAAATAGGGTAAGAGATCATGGCTAAAACACCAACTCGTGCTCGCAAGCGCGTTAAAAAGCAAGTTGCAGATGGCATGGCTCATATTCATGCTTCTTTCAACAACACAATCGTCACTATTACAGACCGTCAAGGTAATGCTCTTTCTTGGGCTACTGCAGGTGGTTCTGGTTTCCGTGGTTCTCGTAAATCTACTCCGTTCGCTGCACAGGTTGCTGCTGAACGTGCTGCTGAAGCAGCAAAAGAGTATGGCCTTAAAAACGTAGAAGTTTTTGTAAATGGACCAGGACCTGGTCGTGAATCTTCGATTCGCGCACTAAACGCGGCGGGTTTCCGTGTAACTAATATTACTGACGTTACACCGATCCCACATAATGGTTGTCGTCCACCAAAGAAACGTCGCGTTTAATCGCAACGTTCTAAGGTAATTGGAGAAAGAACAATGGCAAGATATTTAGGTCCTAAGCTTAAGCTTAGCCGTCGTGAAGGTACTGATTTATTCTTAAAATCAGGCGTTCGTCCGATCGAATCTAAGTGTAAAATTGATAACGCACCAGGTGTACATGGTGCGCGTAAACCTCGTCTATCAGACTACGGTTTACAATTACGTGAAAAGCAAAAAGTACGTCGTATGTACGGTGTATTAGAAAAGCAATTCCGTAACTACTATAAAGAAGCTGCTCGTTTACAAGGCAACACTGGCGAAAACTTACTTCTTTTATTAGAAGGTCGTTTAGACAATGTTGTATACCGTATGGGCTTTGGCGCTACACGTGCTGAATCACGTCAACTAGTTAGCCATAAAGCTATCCTAGTGAACGGTAAAGTTGTAAATATCCCGTCTTTCAATGTGAAAGCTGGTGATGTTATCGCAATCCGTGAAAAAGCTAAAAAGCAAACACGTATTGGCGCTGCATTAGAGATTGCTGGTCAACGTGAAGCCCTCGCTTGGGTTTCGGTTGATACAACGAAGATGGAAGGCATATTTACTCGTCAACCTGAACGTTCAGATTTATCTGCTGAGATTAACGAACAGTTAATCATCGAGCTTTACTCTAAGTAAAGTTAATTTTTAAGAGAGGACATAAATGCAGAGTTCTGTAATTGATTTTCTAAAACCAAGATTAGTTGATATCGAACAAATTTCAACAACTAGAGCAAAAGTGGTTCTTGAACCACTAGAACGTGGTTTTGGCCACACTTTAGGTAATGCGCTTCGTCGTATTTTGTTATCGTCTATGCCTGGCACAGCCGTAACTGAAGTCGAAATTGATGGTGTACAACATGAGTACAGCACCAAAGAAGGCGTTCAAGAAGATATCCTAGAGATTCTTCTTAACCTTAAAGGTCTGGCAGTAAAACTTGAAGGTAAAAACGAAGTTTTAGTTAGTTTAACTAAATCTGGCGCTGGTCCTGTTACTGCAGGCGATATCATTCATGATGGTGATGTAGAGATAGTCAATCGAGAGCACGTGATCTGTAATTTAACAGGCAATGCTGAAATCAGCATGCGTATTAAAATTGAATCAGGTCGCGGTTATGTTCCAGCTTCATCACGTATGCATAGTGAAGAAGATGAGCGTCCAATTGGTCGTCTATTAGTAGATGCGACTTTCAGCCCTGTTGAGCGTATTGCTTACAGTGTTGAATCAGCACGTGTTGAACAACGTACCGATTTAGACAAGCTTATTATCGATATGGAAACAGATGGTACTTTAGAGCCTGAAGAAGCAATTCGTCGCGCAGCTACAATTTTAGCTGAGCAGTTAGACGCATTTGTTGATTTACGCACAAAAGTACAAGTTCCAGTTGAAGAAGAAAAGCCTGCATTTGATCCAATTCTTTTACGCCCAGTAGATGATTTAGAACTCACTGTTCGTTCTGCTAATTGTTTGAAAGCAGAGTCGATTCATTATATCGGTGACCTAGTACAATGTACTGAAGTTGCACTTCTAAAAACGCCTAATTTAGGTAAGAAGTCTCTAACTGAAATCAAAGATGTACTTGCATCACGTGGATTGTCTCTAGGCATGCGCTTAGAAGATTGGCCACCAGCAAGTTTAATCGAAGATTAGTCTAAAACCGACTTACGAATAATAAGGATTAGGTTATGCGCCATCGTCAAAGTGGACGTCAACTTAACCGAAACAGCAGCCACCGTCAGGCTATGTTTCGTAATATGGCAATCTCTATTGCTACGCACGAAGTTATTAAAACTACCGTGCCTAAAGCAAAAGAATTGCGTCGTGTAATTGAGCCATTAATTACACTAGCTAAAGTGGATAGCGTTGCTAACCGTCGTTTAGCGTTTGCTCGTCTTCGTGATGATGCAACAGTAGCAAAATTGTTTAATGAACTAGGTCCTCGCTACGCGACTCGTCCTGGTGGATACACTAGTATCATTAAATGTGGTTTCCGTACTGGCGATAAAGCTCCAATGGCTTACATCCAGTTCGTTGACCGTCCAGTTGTAGCGGACGAAGAAGCGTAAGTTTCTTTATAGTTGCAATAAAAAAGCCGAACTTATGTTCGGCTTTTTTGTATGCTTTTAAAAAACTTATGAATAGTCGTTTACACAGTAAATACGTAATGACTAAATACATACTTAATTGCTGCCACTACGAATAAAACAACTTCCACAGAATCTCCTAAAAAATAATGCGAGAGCTTGGTTGAAAGTCACAATTATATTATGTTTAGAAATAAGTAAATCTAGCTTTTCACTTAATATGAAAATTTATATTCGAATAAATTGGGTACTTATAATTTCAAAAGTAGTATCACTGTAACCACTGATTCTTAATTTCAGAAAACTCATTTTCACTTAAACAACGCTCTTTCCAAATAAGTAATGCCTCATTCATTGCATCACTTTTATCAAGAGAATGATGGTCAATTAGATATGCGAGTCTTGCAGCTAATTTTTGTAGCTCCAAGTTTTCTTCAATAGTTAACTCTTTAATTCCATTATTTATTCTTTTTAATTGGTTGATAATTATATTTTCAAATTGATCATTAATAGGTACAACGTCAGCAAAAATTACGCTTTCAATTACTGTCAATCCATATGTTAGATTATAGCTTTTGTCATACTTAACAAATTGAAAAACACTCTCTATAACATCATCGCAAATTGGGCTTTCAATTTTAATAAGGTAGTGAATTGATTTAAATGTATCAACCACGGTGCTTTTATCATCACTTGAGATCGAGTTATTGATTAACGCTTTTATTCTTTCTTTATCGACTAAATTAAATAAAATAGTGTCTAAATAAATATAAGGTACATCATGTGTTTTGAAGTCATTAACCATTTGTAATAAATCATTTCTATGTTCTTCAAAACTGTCTTTAGTTATTACAGAGCAAATAACTTGAGGAATAAGAGAAAAACGAGTTTTAAACTCAGCTTTAATATCATGATAGACTCTTTTTTCTAGAAGGTATTTTTTATCTACATTCCACCATGCTATTAGTTTTTTTAAAATATATATTTGCTCATTTTTATCCCATTTTAAAAAAGAGCTAGATATAACCATTTCATTGCATAATAAATCTGGTCTAGAGGTCAAAGTATATGCATTGGGGTTTGGCTCTTCATTTTGTATAAGATGTGTAGATTCGAGGAGATAATTTTTTAAGTTTGCTTTATATTTATCCTGTTCAATAAGAACCTCATTAAAAGCAGCTTTACAAAAATTGGTATTATTCGGGATTCCAAACTCATCTGTTTGTGACAGCAAACTACTGTTTAAAGCTTTATGCTGGTTTTTATTGAGAATAGAAAAATTGTAAAGTGAGATAAGAACCTGTGTAGCATTATCCCTTTCATTTAAAATATCTGATTTTATAAACTTAATTAATGAATAAATTTTCTTAGCATCTATCTTAACTGCTTGTGATTTAATAACTTCATTCGATATATTTTCAATATAATAAAATGGGTTATTAAAATAATGCTGAAATGATGACTTTTGTATATTTGAGATATATAAATATGATAGCTCAATAAAATTGGGTAGATAATTTATCATTTCTAAATCACTTAGCGAATAGATCAAACGCTTTACCAATGTCTTTACATCCGCAAATTGCCTACCATATTCTGTACTGTAAATTCGTATTAATAAGTTTAATATATCCTCTTTTACTGATATTGAACATTTACAACAAAGTCTTGATAAAGCTTCAGGTAACACTTTCCCACTAAGGTTATTAGAATCATTTATCTCACATAGTTCTGTTAATCGTGAAATATATTTAAGTGCAATTTCATCGATAGATTCAACTGTCATTGTGTTTAATTTTTCACGAGTGAAAAAAACCTTAACTGTTTTACTACTACCTAATTGAAGCATTGTCGCCATAGCCCAATTTGGCGCAACATTAGCAATTCGTTTTATTGCGTTCTCTACACCTTTAGCACCTAAAGTAGTATTTTTTATTTGATATGGAATACCAGTATCTTCAAAGAACCTCAATAAATGAAAAGCATTCTCGACTTCAGGGACATTATCATCAGCTATATCACTAGGATCAATAAAACCAACGTCAAAACTATATTGCGATGAAATGAACTTTCCAGTTACGAATTTATGAGAAATATCTTTTTCTAAAGAATTAATTTCTCCTCTGGGGTTACAAGAATATCGTTTGAGGAAGTCTAACCTTGATTGAATTTCATTATCATTATTACGCGTCCAACCTAAAGCATTCTCAATGTAATTAAGTAATAATAGTACATAAGATTCAAGCGAAACATGGCTATATTGATTTATGACATTAGTTTCATTGATATGCTTTTTAATTTTCACTAACGCATTATTTAACAAAGTTTTTGCTTCTTGGAATTGCCCTAATTTAGCCAGTAAGCTTGATTTTTTATACATCCAATATGCTGTACTTTGAGAAACATTCCACCTCATTAAGCATATTTCCAGTTGTTTTCTATCTCCATCAAATAAAAATTGTAGAGCTTGTTCATGCTCTATTTCATTAGCAAATTTTGATTTATCTAATGTATTTACAATCAATGAAAAATAAGTATTCCACTCGTTTGATTTTCCTTCCTCTCTGTAATAACGTAATAATGCAAACATTAAATATGAAATCTTATTTTTTAAATTTTCAACATCCATACCTTCAATACTTGAAGCTTCTTTGCTTAATTCTTTAATATAATAATCAACTACGGTTTCTATCACCTGAATCTCATCATCCCATATAGGTAATAAACACTTTTCTTTTCTCCATAAATACTCATAAATAAATTCAAGTTTTACTTTATTGTCGATTGGATCTTCATCATTAATATATCCCTGCCAACGACGTGTTCTTTGGTATAGTTGACTTCTTATATTTTCAGGTACAATCAACCAATTAGGATATTTACCTCTAACATTACTCCATTTCTTAGTAAGCTTTACTATTTCAGAGCTTTTAGCCTCAAAATCTTCAGAGGGTTGTATATTTTTAGGAAATGGACTTGTTTGAATTTCTTTAGAAAATTCCTCTATGATTTCCCAGTCTACCGTTTCTATTTTATTACTTTTTATATAATCAAAAAAATACTCGATTCCTTGTTTATGATCTTGACTATTTAGTTCAGGGCATAAAGACATATCAACACATGTAATATTATATTGAGATAATGCTTTTTCTTGTGAAGCAGAAAGCCCTAACATCCCAATTAAATATATTTTTGGCGAATTACTTTGACCTAAATTATCCCTTATCCAACCAATCCATTTTAAAAAATTAGGGTCATCACCAGAAAAACCAATTAAACAAAGTGTATTTTCTAAAAGAGTTTGCTGAACTGTATTTACAAATGGGGCATATTTAATAGGATATGTTCGATAATCTTCTTCGCTTATAATTAAAGGAGTTGAAGCATTAAAGCAGCCATGTAATTTTATTATGCGCGGAGAAGCAGAGTGGATTAAGTCGTTCTGATTAACAACAATCTTATAATTACGTGCAACTTCCATAGAAGCCCTATCTAATAATGTATCGTAATTTGTAGTGAATACGTCAGACCAAGGGAAATTAAGTAATGTGTTATGGAGATCAGAAGGTAAATACTCGAGATCAGGAATAGAGTCTTTTAACAGATAATTAAGAGCAGGACGTCCAAAATTAGCCTCTACTTCATACGCAAGCTTTAAAGGGTCAAAAAAATTATATTTAGCCTCTTCAATTTTTTCACCTCTAACCTTTTGATAAAATTTATTTCCTAAATCTTGCCAACTAGGAAATGATTTTTTATTATTCCCTATTGGTTTAGCATTCATACTAAACCCCGCACCGACCATTATTGAGGCATTTTGACTCCAAATACAATTAGATATTTCTTCTAAATATGGAAGGATTGAAATGGGATATTTACTCATATGTAACCTTTATTTTCTAATTAAAATAGACACACATGATTCACAAAATAGCGGCTATATTATATTAATTTAATCTATTTATTTTTCATGATTTTCAGCATCAATCTAAAACAAAATTTCGTTCGATAACAGCATCATTAGGCAATTGAAAGGTTCTTAATACTTTTTCTTTCGGTAGATAAATGGTTATTTCCTGTCCACTTTTATCAACTACCAAACCATTTAATGTAATAAGTACATCTGATTTTTTGTAGGTAATAGTAGAGCATTTCCTCCACATATTTGATTCTATTACACAGCCTTTCTCATTTAAGTTTTCGATCACTTTCTGAGCCGTTGCAACCCCTTTGTTATAAGCGGCTAACGGGAAAGCGATAAAAATATAAATAAATATTAATAACCCAACTAAATATCTAGAGTAGGTTTGGGCTTTCTCTGATAAATCACCAACGGCGGCTCCTTTTTTTATAAATACGTCAAAGATAACAATACAGATACCAATGCCTGCACCAACTAATAACATATGCCACTGTTCGATTATTGAATAAAAAGCTTGAATAGCTATTTTACCTATAAGTCCAACTGATAAAATTAGACCTTGTGCAATAAGTTCCTGTTGAGTACCAATATTAGCACTCACACCATAGCCTTCCCCCACACCTTTGATAAAAAAATAGGCAACCATATAAGATAAAAAACCAAATAAGACTGCTAATGCGGTTAAACTAGGTATAAACCCATTTACTTTATTAAATATTTTTTCCATATCGATCTCTGTTATTTAGATACGTTTTTAATTTTTAAAAATCATTTCGCGATGGTAAGCAAGATAGTTTTGATGCTCATTGTTTAATGATATTGCCATGTCCACGCCAATACCCAATACTTTATGATCATCGAGAGAGTCAGAAATGAGCACCTTACCTTTATCGTTAAAAGTGATGTAACCACCATCAAATGCTTTATCAATATTGGCTAGTAATAAAATACCATTGTTAGGGTCTAATCTTTCTTTATCATTTGATACAGACCAAGGCCGTATATGCGATGCAATTAAAAAGTCAGTATTCCTATAACCTGTTAAAGCACAGCCATGCCAATAATTAATAAGATCAGATCTAAATTTCCCCTGCCCTAAGCGAGTTTTCACTAACGTTGCTTTATCTGTGGCTGTTGTAGCCTCATCTTTAATGATCGTTTCTAGATCATTGTTAAGAGTAGTTTGAGTAATATTATCTAAGAATGCAGAATAGGATTTAATGGCTGCACTATACATACCATTACCTTTTTTATTTTTAGCTTTAAATTCTTCTATTTGCATTATTTTTTCTGTCACTTGGCTATAAGTTGCATGTGAACTGATAGACATTAAGCTTCCAGTCGCTAAACCACTGCCTTTAAGCCAATTTGGAATTGAACCTTTTAATGCACCGATATAATTTTTTATGGTTTTATCAGACTTACCAATAGATGAAGCCCAGCGCATATACTGTGCTTCTAAGTCACCTAAGTTATGAGTTAAGGCGTCTTTCAATACACCTCTGGTTATTGAGCTTTTGAGGTAATCAAAAAGCTCATCATCAATATATGCGAAATTGACAAAACACAACATAGTTGCATTACTTGCAGATTTCAGTTTATCAAACTCTTTTTGGTATTCAGGCTTAATATCTAAGTGCCAGAAATTACTGCTTTGTAAATGATAAAAGGGTAAATGCGGCGTATCTTTATCATTCCCCTGTTTAAGTGGTTCAAAGTAGGAAGTAAAAGATGCTTTTAATTGTTCACTAAAGATAATTTTATTTTGAGTAATAATGCCCTGTTCAATAAGATCAATAACAGCAAAAAGTAAGCAAATTTTATGAGGTTTAACATGACCATTAGAACGATCAGCTCTAATTGATTGAAATTTATCAATGTAATATTTTACCGCCATTAATTTGTTTCCTTAATGAGCACTACCGTTTGCCATGTCACTGACTCTCGCCCAATAACATCTGCATTTTTGTCAGTGACTAATAATGGAGATAACCCAAACTCTTTACTCATGTGCAGTAACTGGTCACTGCACACATCAAGCATATTACGTTCATCGCCACTTGGGCCATGACGCAATGAGATAACTAATTTTCCACCGGGTTTAAGTAGGTTAGCTAATTTCCGTAACGAGCGTGAACGTTGTGTCTCGGGAATATGCATCCAAACAGCACTCAGTAAGATCAGGTCAAAACTGACTTCTTGTTTGGTGACTGTGGTTAAATCGGGTAAGGAGTCTTGCAACCAACGAACGTTTAAACCTTGGGTATATTGTTTGCCTAGTTCGGCAAGCATTGCAGCAGGCTCTATCGCGGTAACTGAGATATTGTTGCTAGCACCCTGTTGCGCCAGATATTTACTATCGCGCCCCGCGCCTGCCCCTAAGTCTAAAATGCGGGCATCGGGTTTGTTTAAGATGGGTGTTAGATATTCAAGCCATGGTTGATGCACCTGCTCAAAGGATTTTGATAAATACAATTTTGCTAAATAGTCTGCATTTTTATTGTAAAAGCTCTCTGGCATTTTATTTACTCAGTTCCCTGCACATTAATTTCATCTTGTTATTGAAAGCATTTAAGATTTGATTCTCAAAATAGGGAAAAGGAGCTTATTCCTTAATAGCTAAATTCATTACATAAGTTCAGCTATTAAATCAGTTTTATCACAAAAAAGTGATTTTAGGAATGGTAAGAGCTTGAAATAGTTGATATTAATGAGAAAAATGAAGAATACTGTTTATTCATCACTTTTTTAGAGCATTTCAATTTGAAACACGCTTTATTGATGAACAGTAGATTGGTTAATTAATGTTGTGAAATAGCTTAACAGTTTAGCTATTAAGGTATTATTTAACCATTATTTGAATGCTCTACACATAGTAATGAGCCTTTGTGCGAGCTTTTGTTCTGACGCGTAAAGCACACCTTGATGGTTCATATAGTTTGAATCGTGTCGATTTAAATCAAGCGGATTGCCGTGAATGTCACTGACCCAGGTATTTGTCGCATTGGCTAAACAAGCTGTTGCGCTGAAGTCCCACAAACTGCCTCCGCCTAACTGGGGTTTAGGTAATTTAATATAACAAGCGGCATTGTGCTGAGGGTTCTGTTTTTCCATCACGGCACATTCAATCACCGACATTGCATTCATTACCGCGCCTGCTTGTTCTTTGACTATCACTTTTTCATAACCTAGTTCATTGGCTAATATTGTTAACTGCTTAATTAACACTGGATAGTGCTTACTAAACTGAAAGCTTCTGTCGCTGTAAAAAGTAAATGAGTTATTCACCTTATTGATGGTATTGATACTGCTGATGTCGCTTGTGCTACTTTCAGTTAGTTTGCTTGGTAGTGATTGGTTTAATAATGACTCGCTTGGTAATGGCTTGTTTGGCGATAAGTCGCTCGGTGATGATTTATTGAATGGCTGTTTATTTTTATAGCCCTGCGTCATCCCCAGTGTGTCTATCATTGTATGATAAGTGGTATTGCTTGTGGGTTGATGCACAGCCGCCAGTATGGGCTCGCCGCTTGCTGCGACTAGTGCAATCGATACGGCATAACCATTTCCGCCCTCTATGAAGGGTAAGGTGCCATCGAGCGGATCGATACACCAAAAGTAGTCTTTTGTTAAACGTGGATGAATGTTTGTATTTTCTTCACGGCTTTCTTGATTAGCGCTTTTTAGATTAATCGCTTCTAGATCAGTGCTATCTTCGCTTAGCTTTTTTTCGTTTACTTGTTCTTCACTCAGCAGTGCTAAATCGTACTGTTCACAGATCGGTTGTAAGATAGTTAAGATAATATCTTGGCAAGCAAAATCCACGTCTGTCACCACTTGTGCACTTTGACTACTGCCTGCTGCTTTAAAGTGTGTGGTTAGTAATGCACGGTCAAATTGACGAATATAATCGCCAGCTTGCTCTGCCGCTTGAATGGCTAATAAGCTTAATTGATTCAGTTGTTCTGTTGTTAATAACACGGCTGTCTGACCTTTTAGGGAAATTGTGTTAACGATTTTAGCGCGTGTGCAGTGAGTTGTTCAGTGTAAGCATTAATTTTCCAATGCGTTGGTGACCACCCTTTTACAAAACGTTGAAAGTCCGCCCAAGCAATGGCATATAAAGGTCGCCACGCTTCCTCTAGTTTTGTTGCATCAATATCTTGACGTGTTTTTGAAACTGCCGAGGTTAAACATTGAAAGTAATGATCAATTAACGCCGCTTGTAACTGTTCGCAATCTTCAGGTGGAATAGCACTGCTGATAAATAAGATCAGATCTTTCATGCCACAACCCTGCCCAACGTATTGAAAATCTACCGCGGCAACTTTGTTAGCATCAGCAGAGAAACAAAAGTTAGCTAATTTAGCATCGCCATGCACTAAGGTTTGAAAAGGTGATTGGCTTAAGATGTGATCGATACGTTGTGCTGAATGTTTTAATTCACTATCTTGCAAGGCGGCGAATTCATCTGGACGCGTCGCCAAGTGCCAATAGGTTCCAGTTGCCCATAAGTCGTTGGCTTTTCTTTGAAGATGTAACGCATGAAAGTTAGCAAGCCATTTTATACAGGTTTTGGCTTCATCAAGCGTCGCTTCTGTTTTAACGATGGGATAACCGACTGCGGCCAAATCTTCTAATACCAATAAGCTTTGTTGTTGGTCACTTTGCAGTGCAATACAGCGTGGTGAGTAGCAGTCATCATTATTTAGCGCGGTGTAATGAGCATACCAATTTGCTTCGACTTGATAAGAATGCAATTTACGCTGATGCGACAGTGTAGTATTCCACCCTTTAGGATGCGAGCTAGGTTGTGGTGTATTTACTAATTTCACGACCACTGCGCGATGTTCACCGCCTTGCAAACTGACTCTAAACAGTTCCCCATATCCGCCCCACACGCCTTGAATTAACTGAACATCAGATATCGCTTGCGCGCCAGTCAATGTTAATAAGGTTGTTTTTAATGAAGATGAAATGGGCATAGTTGCTTCTTTTATAAAATAAATAATCTCAAAGTAGTTGATGGTACCGCACTCGTCCATGAATTCAATAATATGAGTCATGTTATTGGCTTAGATTGAACTGGGTTGGCGACTGTAGACAATAAAAAGTTAGATGATAAAGGTCTAGGCGACAAAGAAATAGCTGATAAAAGTATGGGGTATAAAATAGAGATAACTTTGAAACTAAAACATAAATACGAAAACAAAAAAACTTGTCTTCATTTCGTTATTTAATAAACGATGCAAAGACAAGCTATTGATGTTAATTATATTAACAGTGTATTTCGTGGCATAAAGCCTAGAAAGGCATTTTGAAGCCTGGTGGTAAATCCATACCGCCAGTTAAACCGCTCATTTTAGTTTTGTTAACTTCTTCAACACGACGTACTGCATCGTTCATTGCGGCTGCTACTAGGTCTTCGATCATGTCTTTGTCGTCTTCAAATAAGCTTGGATCAATTTCAACTTTACGTACATTGTGGTTACCCAATAAAGTTACTTTGACTAGGCCGGCACCTGATTCACCAACCACTTCTGTGTTTGCGATTTCAGCTTGTGCTTTTTGCATGTTCTCTTGCATTTCTTGGGCTTTTTTCATTAAGTCGCCCATTCCGCCTTTATTAAACATATTTTATCTCTTTATATTAGTTAATTAAATCATGCCGATTATAGCGGCACGACACTATTTTCATAGACTTTTGCAGCGTAATCTCGCACAAGCGTCTGTACAATTGGATCGTTTTTAATCGATGTTTTCGCGTTATCAAGATACTGCTGATAAACAACTTGCTCTAATTCCATTGGTGTATAGCTGCCAGCAACTTCACCTTGCTCAATAGTGATGGTGTATTGTTGACCATAGTAATGGCTTAGTTTGTTTTTTAAGTCTTCACACAAACTTTGATTATTTAATAGATGTGCTTGCGATTTATGTAATTTCAAGGCTATTGCTTGATCTTTTTGCTGCATAACACAACTTTTTGCTAATAATTTTTCAAATCCCACTAATTCCATGGCTTTAATGGCTAAGAACCACGCGTCTGTCATTTTGTCTTCAACATAAGCGGCAATATCTATTTCAGCACTTTGTAAGTTTGGATCATTCACCAACATGACTTCAGTACTCGAAGCTGATTGATTTAATGTAGAAATATCATGATTGGCAACCACGGTTTTTGCAGCAGGTGCTTTTTCAGGTATTACTTCAGTGATCACTTGTGCACTTGCTGATGGTTTAGCAATGCTTGCTTGAGAAGCGCTCGAGTTACTGGCATTTAGATGAGCAGCGTTAGCGTCTGTAGACACGGATTTAGTGTCTTCGAAGTAATCATTCTGCACATGATGGTCAGATGTTGGCGCAGTGGTGACATCAGCACCTTTAGCATGCTTGTCAGAATGGTCATCAAAGTAGTCGTTATTTTTCTGGCTATTGTCAGTATCGCCATAATCATTACCGCTATAATCACCATTATAGTCATCATAGTTATTTTGATTATGTGGTTGTTCTTGGTAGCTTGTTAAAGGCGGTAACTCTTGTTCATTCGTTGAATGGTTAGGCGATGCTTGTTGGTTGTTTGAATGGTCGTTATTTGAATGTTGATTGCTTAAACGCTCATTGCTTTTTGCTTCAACTGCTCTTATTGGCATTGGTGTTTTTTCAACTGGCACTGCATGAGTGACAGTTGATGGTTCAACGACTTTCTTTTTTAGCGGTTCAGTGACCGGTGTCGCTGGCGCTGTTACTTCAGATGCGGCAAACCGATCGTTTGCTTTTGGTATTTTTTGCCCAGTTGCCGCTTCAATCTTTTTTAGTTCTTCTCGCTTTAAACGATGACTACGTAACATGTTACGTGAGTTTGTTGTTGCTGCTAGATCAAAGCTTGCAGGTGCAGGTTCACTTTGTACTGGCGGTGTTGATGTAGTTTGCGCTACAGCAGCAGGGTCAGAAGCGGTCTCATGAACGGGCGCTGCAGTCGGTTGCTCGTATTGAGCCGCTGTAACGTGTTGTTCTGATGCATGGATATTTTCAGGCACCGCATGTTGTTCAGTCGCAATATAAGCCGCTTGATCGCGAGGTTGTTGATAGTCTGGCTGATAAGGCGTTGATGGCTGTTCTGGTGCAGCAGATTGTGCCGCTACCTCAGTTTCGTCAGTGGTTTGTTGCACTACTGGTTGAACAGCGGCTATTTGAGCTGGCACTGCATTTTCTGTTTGCAATGGAACCGCTGCTTGTTGTGAAACTGATTCAGGTACTGTAGCCGCTATAGGTGTAGCTTGAGGTTTAACGGGTTCCGTTTGTGTTGCTAGATTTTCAGGTCGTGCTGTAAGCGGTTGTGTTTCTGTACGCGTTTCAGGAGCAACTGGTTTAATAGTTTCAACTTGTTGCGCTTTAACCAGCATTGATTCATCAATATCGATGTAGTTTGCCGGTTTAAAGGCAAGCAAACGCATTACGGTCATTTCTAATGCGACTTTACCGTTTGGTGCGTAGGCGTAATCTTTAAAACCTTGTACTGCAATTTGGTAGAATAACTGCACTTCTTCTGGCGTTAAACGTTCTGCTAATAACTGCACGGTAGTTTTATCAGTAACATTGGCATTGAGCTGTAATTGCATTAATGCAATTTGGTGACATAAGCTTGCTAACTCTTGGTGTAAAGCAGCAAAGTCAGCGCCTAAGTGCACAAACTCTTGAATCTTTTCAAAGACTTTTTGGCTATTACCCGATGCGATGAAATGTAATAAATAATGTAGATGCGATTGGTCAATCGTGCCTAACATTTTTAATACGGCGGCATATTTGATATTGCCAGCGCCAAACGCGAGTGCTTGGTCAGTCAAACTTAATGCATCACGCATACTGCCGTCAGCAGCTTTAGCAATAACGCCAAGTGCAGGCTGCTCGTACGTTGCTTTTTCATGATCTAAAATCGCAGCCAGTTGTTGTTCAATTTGCTCTGGCATGATCGCTTTTAAATGGAACTGTAAACAACGCGACAAGACGGTAATAGGTAGTTTTTGAGGATCAGTCGTTGCGAGTAAGAATTTCACATACTCTGGTGGCTCTTCGAGCGTTTTTAGCAGTGCGTTAAAACTGTGCTTGGATAACATGTGCACTTCATCGATCAAATAAACCTTATAACGCCCTTGCGCTGGTTTATATTGCACGTTATCCAATAGTTCACGCGTGTCATCAACTTTAGTACGGGATGCCGCATCAATTTCTAATAGGTCAACGAATCGACCTTGATCGATTGCTTGGCAGTTAGCACAGACACCACAAGGGGTTGCTGTTACGCCAGTTTCACAATTTAAGCTTTTTGCTAAGATACGCGCGATAGTTGTTTTACCAACCCCACGGGTACCGCTAAACAAATAAGCATGATGTACGCGATCTTGTGTTAACCCATTTTCTAATGCGGTTAATACATGCGGTTGACCAATGACTTCTTTAAAAGACTGTGGTCGCCACTTCCGTGCTAAAACTTGATAGCTCACTAATTATTCACCCGCGTATTCAATCAAAGAGAAAACAGGAACAGACATGGCTTTTAGTTTATCTTCACCACGTAAGTCTGGTAAGGAGATAACAAAAGCAGCTTCAATGACTTCACCGCCTAAGCGTTCGATAAGTTTAACTGATGCTTCTGCTGTGCCACCTGTTGCTAGTAGATCATCCATCAATAAGACTTTTTCGCCTTCTTTGATGGCATCTTTATGGATCTGTAAAATGTCGTTACCGTATTCTAATTCGTAACTTTCTTGAATTGTTTCACGTGGTAGTTTGTTAGGTTTGCGCACTGGAATAAAGCCAGCGCCTAACGCTGCGGCTAATGGCGCACCAAAAATGAAACCACGTGCTTCTGTACCGACTATTTTGTCTATTTTTTGTGTTTTATAACGTTCTACGAACAAGTCAATCGTTGCTGAGAAAGCTTCACCATTTTCAATCAGGCTAGTGACGTCACGAAATATGATACCCGGTAACGGATAATCTTTGATGCTTTTAATGCTGTTCTTAATTAATGCTAATGGTTCCATGCTCATCTTTTTTATCCTGTAATATCTAATATCATAGGGTAAATAGTTGCTTGCAGTAGTGCAAGTTGTGTTGTCATAAAGTAGGTAACTATTTTCAATAATTGCATAAAAAATCGTCTGTTCAGCTTTTGTGGATGTATTGGAGGCTGATGGAGTTCTATCTAGTGTTAAAACAATGAGAATAAATAGCTTAGATATTGTACGAATAGATGTTGATAATATGCTTTGAATTTAAAAGAGTATTGGAGCACTATGAAGGGCTGCGCTTCACTAAGCGCACGAAGGAAAATAAAGTACAAACAAGCAGGCTAAAGCATGCGCCCCAAGTTCAAAAAATGACTAGCCCTTAATATGATATTAGCCAGTATGGTTTAATCATTAACGCTTTTGACTTAACCTTCTCTACCCTTCGAGCTTTCGTGGTGAATTGCTTTTGATTTTAAAAAGCTTAAGCAACCACGAAGCGCTGCGCTTCACTAAGGACACGAAGGAAAATAAAGTACAAAAAAGCAGGCTAAAGCATGCGCCCCAGTTCAATAGACAACTCATTTCTAAAACATATATCGATACTATCTTTTGACTTAACCTTCTCCACCCTTCGTGTCTTCGTGGTTAATTGCTTTTGATTTTAAAAAGCTTAAGCAACCACGAAGCGCTGCGCTTCACTAAGGACACGAAGGAAAGCCAAAGAATTAACAAGTTATTTATTACCTTCTTATTCCAAGTAGATGAAAAGACAACACAACAATACAAACAAGCAGGCTGAAGCATGCGCCCCAAGGTCAAAAAATGATTCGATCTGAAAGTAATAGTCGCCAGTATAGTTTAATCATTAACGCTTTTTACTTTAAAGAACTTAAGCAACCACGAAGCGCTACGCTTCACTAAGGACACGAAGGAAAACCAATATAATTTGGTCATTAATGCTTTTGACTTAACCTTCTCCACCCTTCGTGGTTAATTGCTTTTGATTTTAAAAAAGACAACACAACAGTACAAACAAGCAGGCTAAAGCATGCGCCCCAAGGTCAAAAAATGATTCGTTCTTAAAGTAATAATAGCCAGTAGGGTTTAATCAATAGCGCTTTTGATTTTAAAAAACACAATCGGCCACGAAGCGCTGCGCTTCACAAAGGACATGAAGAAAAACCAGGATCATTTGGTCCTTAATGTTTTGACCTAACCTTCTCTACCCTTCGTGCCTTCGTGGTTAATTGCTTTTGACTTTAAAAAACTTAAGCAACCATGAAGTGCTGTGCTACACGAAGGGCTCGAAGGAAAATAAAACACAAACAAGCAGGCTGAAGCATACGCCCCAAGGTCAAAAAATGATTCGATCTTAAAGTAATAGTAGCCAGTATGGTTTAATCATTAACGCTTTTGACTTTAAAAAACTTAAGCAACCACGAAGCGCTACGCTTCACTAAGGACACGAAGGAAAACCAATATAACTCTGTCATTAATGTTTTGACCTAACCTTCTCTACACGAAGGGCATGAAGAAAAACCAAAGAATGAACAAGTTATTTATTATCTTCTTATCCCAAGTACATTAAAAGACAACAGTACAGTACAGTACAAACAAGCAGGCTGAAGCATGCGCCCCAAGGTCAAAAGATACTTTGCCCTTAAAGTAATAGTAGCAAGTAAGCTTTAATCATCAATGCTTTTGTCTTAACCTTCTCCATCCTTCGTGGTTAATTGCTTTTGATTTTAAAAAGCTTAAGCAACCACGAAGCGCTGCGCTTCACTAAGGACACGAAGGAAAAACCAAAGAATGAATAAGTTATTTATTACCTTCTTATTCCAAGTAGATGAAAAGACAACACAACAATACAAACAAGCAGGCTAAAGCATGCGCCCCAAGTTCAAAAAATGATTCGTTCTGAAAGTAATAGTAGCCAGTAGGGTTTAATCATTAACGCTTTTGGCTTTAAAAAACTTCAGCAACCACGAAGCGCTGCGCTTCACTAAGGACACGAAGGAAAAACCAAAGAATGAACAAGTTATTTATTACCTTCTTATTCCAAGTAGATGAAAAGACAACACAACAGTAAAAGCAAGCAGGCTGAAGCATGCGCCCCAAGGTCAAAAGATGATTCGTTCTTAAATTACTATTAGCCAATATGGTTTAATCATTAATGCTTTTGACTTTAACTATTCATAAACCTCTAACGAGAGATAAGGTATTTATTTCTGCTTATACTTATTTTTGCTTATCTTATATAAAGGGAGCAGGTATAATCCGCGCTCTTTAATTTCTCCATAACTACACGAGAACACTCATGCATATAACGCTTGCTCCAATGGAAGGTGTGATGGACTTCCACATGCGCCAATTTTTAACCCAACTTGGCGGGATCGATCGTTGTGTTACTGAGTTTGTTCGTGTTGTTGAATTACCGTTGCCCTCACGTGTTTTTTACCGCTTATGCCCTGAATTACATAATGCCAGCCGTACTGAATTTGGGACGCCTGTTCGCGTTCAGTTATTAGGCCAAGACCCTCAATGTTTAGGAATGAACGCAGCTCGCGCTATTAAACTAGGCTCTGACGGAATTGATTTAAACTTTGGTTGTCCGGCTAAAACGGTAAATAAAAGTCGTGGTGGTGCAGTGTTATTAAAAGATCCAGAAGCCTTATATCAAATAGTCAAAACGGTTCGTGAAGCGGTTCCAAGTGAACATGTGGTTAGTGCTAAAATCCGTTTAGGCTATGAAGATAAAAGCTTGGCGATTGAAAATGCACAGGCGATTGCTGAAGCAGGTGCAAGTGAACTGGCCGTACATGCGCGTACTAAAGATGAAGGTTATAAGCCCCCTGCTCATTGGCATTGGATTAAAAAAATAAAAGACGCTATCGATATTCCTGTGATTGCGAATGGTGATATTTTTAGTTTTGAAGATGCACAGCGTTGTATTGAAATAAGTGGCTGTGACCATTTAATGATTGGGCGCGGTGCAATGGCCGTACCTAATCTGTCTAATGTACTTAAAGGTTTAGAAGCACCCTATACTTGGTTACAAAACTTAGAGATGATGGAACAGTATTATCAATGGTTACGGGTGATTGAGGACAAAGAAAAATTTATGCCTAGTCGTATTAAGCAGTGGTTAATGTTTATGAAAATGCAACATGTACAAGCTGACCCGTTCTTACAATCCGTAAGAGCCATTCGTAACCCTGATGAAATGTTAATGGCATTACAACAAGCACAACAAGTTGAGTCTGAAAAATAAGCTATCATGCATTCAATAAAAGCTTAGCAATAAAGTTCTGTAATAAAACTCTGTAATAAAAAACGCATAAAAGTGGGCAAGAAGCACCACTCTCCTCTTTTATTAAAATCAGTGTGACGGTAACGCTAAGTCACTTTCTATTATCACTTAATTTTATAGTGATGATTGGGCAACATAGGCTTGTTTTATGTAAACCATCGACTTTATTCTTTGTGTTTTAAATCTACTTCTCAATAAATCTACAAAAGCATTTAAAATCAGTTCTATTTTGTCATCATTAGCCTACTCTTATGGTAGTAGAAAAATGATACGTACTTTAAACTAGTATGACCATCTCTGTGCTTTTGCACTATTGCAGACATATAATAGGAATAATATGCCTTTACCCATTTTAATTTGTGATGATTCTGCATTAGCCAGAAAACAAATTGCTCGCTCATTACCCAAAGATTGGGATATTAACGTCAATTTTGCTGAGAATGGCAAGATTGGTTTAGAAGCGATTCGCCAAAAGAAAGGCGATATCGTATTCCTTGATTTGAATATGCCGATTATGGATGGCTATCAAGTATTAGAAGAAATTCAACGAGATGATTTACCAGCGATTGTTATTGTTATCTCAGGGGATATTCAACCTGAAGCGCATCGTCGAGTAAAAGAATTAGGTGCGATGGATTTTATAGAAAAACCGATCAACAACGCCAAACTAATTGCCATCCTTGAGCAATATGGCATTTATAAGCCAGGCAGCCACAACTCACTTTCAAGCCCAGAAAACTTAGAAAAAGTCAGTATTCGCGAAGCACTGCAAGAGGTTGCTAATATTGCAATGGGTCGAGCGGGCGATTTATTAGGGCGATTATTAGATGTTTTTATTTTGCTCCCCGTCCCTAATGTAAATACCTTTGAAAGCAGCGAGTTACATATGGCGCTGACGAATATCGCCAAAGATAATACGGTTTCAGCAGTCACTCAGGGGTTTATTAGCTCAGGTATCAGCGGCGAAGCGATTGTTATTTTCCACGACTCAAATTTTGATGAAATGACTAAGTTACTGAAATATGAAAATATGATCAGTGACCATTTAGAACTTGAGGTCATGAATGATATTTCTAACATTTTGGTGGGTGCTTTTTTAAATGGTTTAGCAGAGCAGTTAGATATTCAATTTAGTCAAGGGCAGCCTAGCGTTTTAGGGCAACATGGAAAAGTCGAAGACTTAATTAAGAGTCGCCAAAAAGACTGGCAAAAAACGCTTACCATCGAAGTTAGTTATAGCATTCAAGAGCACGACATCAAGTGTGAGCTACTGCTTTTATTTACTGAAGAATCAATTAAAGTCATTCAACATAAAATAGGATACCTCTTAGACTAATGAGTACAACAATAGAATTAAAAGATATCCATTGGCTTATAGATATGGTGCATAGCATAGACGTAGGCATTGTGATCATCGATAAAGACTTCAGTGTCAAAGTTTGGAATGGCTTTATGGAAAACCATTCTGGTTTTTTAACCACGCATATGATGGATAAAAAAATCACCGACGTGTTTACCAGCATTCCTGAAGACTGGTTACAACAGAAAGTTAAGAGCGTCTGTTTATTAAAAAACAAAGCGTTTACTACTTGGGAACAACGCCCGTACTTATTTAAATTCAAAAGTTACCGCCCTATTACCAGTAACGCCGAATTTATGTATCAGAATATTACGTTTATACCGTTAACTAATATTCAAGGTGAAGTCACACAAATCTGTATGATTGTTCATGATGTCACCGATATTGCTATATCTAAACAGGCATTCCAGAAAGCCAATGCAAAACTGACTCTTTTAAGCCAAACAGATACGTTAACCCAATTATATAACCAAGGTTATTGGCGTGAACGATGTGCGAGTGAATTCATGAGCCATAAAAATTCTGGGAGGATAGCCTCAATGATCATCTTGGATATTGATCACTTTAAAGTTGTAAATGACACTTATGGCCACCCTTTTGGTGATGAAGTCCTTAAAGGGATTGCTGATGCGATACGTGATAAGAGCAAGAAGCAAGATATTACAGGACGTTTTGGTGGTGAAGAGTTTACATCTTTATTAATTGATACTGATTTAGAATCTGCCAAATTAGTCGCTGAGCGACTTCGTAAGGCTATTGAAGCGATACATTTTGAATACCAAGGAACCGTGGTTAAAGTGACTGCAAGCTTTGGTATTGCTCAAATCACCCCCTCTATTACAGATCATAAGAAGCTAATTGAAGTCGCTGATTTGGGCTTATATATTGCAAAAAACAATGGCCGTAATCAAATTGGCATTAGCGAGCATTAAGGTTAGTTATTGACAGTCTCCAATAGATGTTTGTCAGTAACCTACAATGATGATTAATGAAAGCGTCGTTAGTTTTGCGTAGCTCAAGGTGAATGATTGAAGTAATAACAGGTTATTTAGTATAAAAACAAAAACAGCGCTAGAAAGCGCTGTTTTATTGATAACTTAAAGTGTCTTCGTGACTATTTAATAGGCTTCAGCCACTTTAAGAATCACTTTCTAGACAAATTATAAGCCTAATTTAGCCAGTTCTTTTTCTACTACAGAAACTGGTAGTGGAATGTAACCATCTTTTTTCACAATCCCTTGACCTTGTTCAGATAACATTAGTTTAATGAACTCAGCTTGTAATGGAGATAGTGGTTTGTTTGGATGCTTGTTTACGTAAACATATAGGAAACGAGATAGCGGGTATTTACCAGTAATTGCGTTATCCATTGTTGCTTCAATAAATGGACCACCTTTCTTAGAAAGCGCAACCGCTTTAACACCAGCAACTTTGTAACCAATACCAGAGTAACCAATAGAGTTTAATGAAGATGCAACAGACTGTACTACAGAAGCAGAACCAGGTTGTTCATTAACAGAGTTTTTAAAGTCACCTTTACACAGTGCTTTTGATTTAAAGTAACCATAAGTACCTGATACAGAGTTACGACCAAATAATTGGATATCTTTCTCTGCCCAGTTACCGTCTAAACCAACATCAGCCCAACGAGTCGCGTTTTTATCATTACCACATTTTTGAGTTGAAGAGAAGATAGCATCAACTTGCTTAATTGATAAACCTTCAATTGGGTTATCTTTATTGACGAATACAGCAAGTGCATCAATAGCAACACGAACTTCCGTTGGTTTGTAACCGTAACGTTTTTCGAATGCTTCGATTTCTTTAGACTTCATTTGACGACTCATTGGGCCGAACTGAGAAGTACCTTCAGTAAGAGACGGTGGAGCAGTTGAAGAACCTGCTGCTTGGATTTGAATGTTGATATTTGGGTATTGACGTTTAAACTCTTCAGCCCAAAATGTCATCATGTTTGCTAATGTATCAGAACCAACAGATGAAAGGTTACCAGAAATACCACTTACTTTAGTGTAAGTTGGTAAAGCATGATCTGCTGCAAGAACAGGCGTTGAAATTAATGACGCAGTACCTAAAGTAACCGCTGCTGCTAACATTTTAAGTTTCATTCAAAACTCCATTTTCTACTAAGTTAATTTAATTTTTTGTATTTCATTAATTTGTTATTTAACAAAATATTCATTACGCTTCGTAGCGATGTTGCTTAATATGAAGCCTAAGTGTGACACTTTCATTACAATTGAATCATTTTATTCATATTATGATTATAAAAACAAAAAAATCTTATTACCGCTAAGTAATAAGCCTTTCAAATCATAGAGTTGATAACTTTAAATCGTTACCTAGGTATTTTGTTATTTATTACTTTTGAATCGACGTATTAACATCAATGGTAAAGCAAATAACCATAACCAGTAACTTGCGCCACCACTGTAAGTATCGTCATCAGATGACAATGCTTCTGAATCCCAACAGTTAGGGCTTTCATCAGGCTCTGAATCAGCATCAGGTGTTAACATAACAAAAATAGCTGTCGCATCAACAAGGTTAGTATAGTTACTAATACTGCTGTATTGATAACCTTCCGCTAACACAACACCGTCATCGTTGATTGCTGTTGCACTTTGTAAACGAATTAATGGATGTGATACAACACCATCTTCATCTTGAGTACACAGTAAATCTTCGATATACCAGCTATCTCCAGTACTATTGTCATATAGGAATGCACTTTGTGTACGCGCACTCCCACCTACTGTAGGGTCCGTCTCATCGTAAGCATCTGCTTTACCGACCACAAGCCCCTCATTATTCATGTCGTAACCGCGACTGTTCGCACCAGTGCTAGACGCGCTAGTGCCTGCTAAACGTTGTTTAGTGGTTAAGACTATTTTATTTAAAAATGGAAAAGTAACGCTATCGTCATCAATATCATAAATAAACATTTCAATAGGTCTGCTAACATTTTTAGACACGGCATACTGACGATTACCCATCACGATATCATCTTCATCTGTGATCGTTTGAGCCCATGTATTGTATAGAGTATCATCTTGGTCACTCACACCAGAAGTTGCTTTAGTTAGCTCCGTTGGTTCGCTATAAGCGCCATCGTCATCAGGCGTCATGATAATAGCACGCTGACGAGCTCCTTGAGCGCTATCTGAATGCTCATAAGATGAAACACCAACGGCAATACCAGAATCATTAATATCGAATGCAGCAGCACTATAAGTAACATCACTGCTAGAATCACGGTCTTCATTATCATCTAGCCATTCCGATGCTAATTCAAACCCTTCGATCTCAGTTGCACTATCATCGTACTCCCAAGCCCATGCTTGCGTATCAAAACCAGGACAATAAACTAGATAGTTAAGATCATCGACATCGGTTTCATCACCTTCGTTGTAACAAAGATCAAAGTAATCGGTATCACCACCAGCAAATGATTTACTCGCATTACCCACGATGAGGGTTTTAGTATCGCCGTTTTCATAAGTAACATCACGCATGCGATAAGCACTACTAAAACCACCGTCGTCATCATCAAAAGCGGTTGGAATAAGTGAAATAGTGGCATAAGTCGTACTAGTATCGATGATAAAAGCTCTGCGAACGTAATCACGTTCACCATCAGTATAAGGAGCAGAGCCGTAACCAACAGCAAAACTGCTACCTAAAAAACTAGAATCAACTACATCAGTAATTTTAACTTCGGTATCGTCATCAAATCCTTCTATTTTAACGTTATTAGTTGCGCCCATCGTGTAGCTTTCAGGATCAAGAACACCTTGATCCATTTCAGCCATGGCAGTACGCCAAGCTTGATAGCCATTTTCATAACTTAAATCGGTTGAATTTTCACTACCGTAGTAGATCTCTTCACACACATCATCAGCATAGAAACATGCTTGATTAAAGGTAAAAGGCAGACCAATATCAATATCTTGGTCAAGATCTGACTTTAATGCGAAGACACTAAAAGTACTTCCTTCTTCAGTTAACCCTGTAGCATAAGGACCATAATTACTACCCGTTGTATCAGGTTCAATAATTTCATATTCATAATAAGAAGTTAATGTAGTCGCATAAGCGCTACTAGCTGAAAGCAATGCAGCTAGTGAGATACTTTTAGTATATTTCATCTGAAAATCATTCTCCGTTTTGTAATTCGTCCAACTCTTCCCAACGCATAAAAGCAGTTTCTAGTTTTTGTTCTGTTTCTGCTAATAACGCTAAGAATTGGTCGGCTTCTTTTTTGTCTTTAGTAAAAAATTCAGGTGTATTGATGGTTGCCTGTAAACTTTCTACTTGCTCTTCTAACTGTTCTAAAACAAGCGGCAAACCATCTAGTTCAAGTTGAACTTTATAAGATAATTTTTTCTTTTTAGGTGCATTAACCACAGCCTTTGCCACTTTACCTGGCGTTGGTTTTTCTTCTTTTACTGCTTGTAAAGGTGCTTCACTTTGTTGCTTATGACGAACAGCATCACTATAACCACCAACAAATTGTTGAATATTACCATTGCCATCAAAGAACCAAGTATGCGTTACGGTGTTATCAACGAAACTACGGTCATGACTTACTAGCAGTAAAGTGCCCTGATAATTGGCTAATAGTTCTTCCAATAACTCGAGTGTTTCGACATCCAAATCATTGGTCGGTTCATCTAAAATCAAGAAATTACTTGGCTTCAGAAATATTTTAGCTAATAGAAGACGGTTTTTTTCACCTCCAGATAGCGCTTTTACTGGTGTACGAGCACGATCTGGGTGAAATAAGAAGTCTTGCAAATAGCCTAAAACATGACGTTTATTACCATTAATTTCAACTTCTTGTTTACCTTCTGCAAGGTTATCGACTACGGTTTTTTCTGGATCTAATGCATCACGGTATTGATCGAAGTAAGCCACTTCTAATTTAGTACCACATTTAACAGTACCTTGATCAGGTTCGATACTACCAAGTAGTAGTTTTAACAGCGTACTTTTACCACAACCATTTCGACCCACTAATGCGATTTTATCACCACGCATGATCGTTGTTGAAAAGTCACGCACAATCAATAAATCATCGTAACTATATGTTAATGAATCTGTTTCGAAAATAATTTTACCTGAGCGCGCCGCTTCATCAACAATGATTTTAGCTTTACCTTGTACATTAGTACGTTCTGAACGCTCTTGACGTAATGATTTAAGTGCACGGACACGACCTTCGTTACGTGTTCTACGTGCTTTAATGCCTTGTCTTATCCAGGTTTCTTCAATCGCTAACTTACGGTCGAACTCAGCATTTTGTTCATCTTCAACACGTAACGCTTCTTCTTTAGCGATTAAGTACTCTTCGTAACCGCCCGGCCATGAACTTAATTTACCACGGTCAATATCAACAATACGTGTTGCTAATCGACGAATAAATTCACGGTCATGACTGATAAAGATAATTGAACCTTGGAAAGAAATTAGGAATTGCTCAAGCCACTCAATCGTCCCAACGTCTAAATGGTTAGTCGGTTCATCAAGTAACAATAAATCAGGGTCGTTGACTAACGCTTTAGCTAGCGCCACTTTACGCAACCAGCCACCTGATAATTGATCTAATGTAATTTCAGGGTCAATACCTAAGCGGTCTAAGATTTGATTGATTTTAGAATCAAGTTGCCATGCATCTAACTGGTCAACTTGTTCTTGTAATTTTTGTAATTTATTAAGTTGTTTTTCACTACAGTCTTCTGCAATGATGCTTAATTGTTCATGGTATTGGCTTAATACTTTACCCGCATTTTCCATACCAGAGGCAACGAAATCATAAGCACTCATGGTGCTCGCCGTTGGGGGATCTTGCTCTAAACGAGCGACTTTTACGTCATTATTAATTAATAATGAACCATCATCTAATTGAATACGACCATCTAATACTTTTAATAGTGTCGATTTACCTGCGCCATTTCGGCCGACTAAACAAACACGTTCATTCGGTTCAACAACCATGTTAGATTTATTTAATAATGCACCGCCACCAAAGGCTAGCTCTGCGTTATGTAATGTTAATAATGCCACGTTGACTCACTCTTGTTTGATGTACATATTTTATAATATCGCCAGTTAAATTAAGGTTAAGATAAACCGCGACCACCCTACTTTTTGTAGGATAAAAATTGTTCAATTTTATAATAGTCAAAAGGCCAATCTAAGTATTGGCCTTTTTCATTTTCTAATACTGGAATACGTGTGCCAAATAAAGTCACCAAGTCTTGTTTAAAGACAATATCAACTAATTGATAGTCGACTTGGCATTGCGTTAACAATGCCATTGCTTGGTCACAAAGATGACAACCATCAGTATGGTATAGAATACATAAACTCATGGTTTATTGGTTCTTTTTCATTCTTAATTTAGCTTTAGCTATGTTTAGTTAGTAACCAACATTGATGGATTTTTTCATTACCTTTAAAGTCTTCAGGTATTGATGCTTTGCTAATATCTTTAACATAAAAACCAAGTGCTTTAATCGCTTCAATATCGAGTTTAAAACCACGTTTGTTGTTAGAGAAAATAATCTCACCGTTAGGGTTAACACGCTCACTTGCCGATGTTAGCAATGCCACATGATCGTCTTGCACATCAAACACATCACTCATACGTTTTGAGTTTGAAAATGTTGGCGGATCAATAAAGATAAGGTCATACATTTCATGCGCATGTTGTAACCATTTAATGCAATCCTGTTGGATAAACTCATGGTTACCTTTAATGCCATTTTCTAGGAAGTTTTCTTGTCCCCAGTTTAGGTACGTATTAGACATATCAACACTAGTCGTTGATTTAGCACCACCTAACGCAGCATGAATTGAAGCGGTTGCGGTGTAACAAAATAGGTTTAAGAAGTCTTTACCTTCTGCCATTTTACCAATACGTAAACGCGTTGGACGATGATCTAAGAATAAGCCAGTATCTAGATAATCTTGTAGATTAACAATGATTTTTGCAGGACCTTCTTGTACCACTAAACGTTGTTTTTTACTGTCTAACTTTTCATACTGCTGGCGCCCTTTCTGACGTTCACGTACTTTAATGATCAATTGATCATCGTTTAAATCTAATAGGTAACGTGTTGTAGACACAATATCTAAGAAACGGCGACGCACTTTTTGTGCATCAATCTCTTTCGGGGCACGGTATTCTTGAATAATTAAATATTCGTTATAACGGTCAATCGCGACATTGTATTCAGGTAAATCAGCATCGTATAAACGGTAACACTGGATATTCTCGCGTTTAGCCCATTTGTCTAAACGTTTCATATTTTTTAATAAACGATTCGCAAAATCTTCAGCGTAAATAGCTGGTTTAATCTGCTTCACTTCTTTAAATACTAACTCTGACTCAGACTCTTCAGCCATTGGGAAATCTTGCGTTGGTGTGATGGTTCCCCACGGATTATCGTCTGTTGATTCTTTATAAACCACTTCAGCTGCTTTTGCCTGTTTAGGCTGCTTAGCAGGTTTAGGTGCCTCTTCAACAATCGCCGCCCCTTCAACTAAACGTTTAGGTGAGATTCTGTAGTTTTTAAGTACACACTCAATTGGACCATTAAAGAATTTAAAGCTTTTGCCTGCGCGCATTCCTAAACAACTTAATAGTTCAGTATCCATTGCGAACATACTTAAGTTCCAACCCGCAAATGCTTCTTTAAAGTGATGACCTAATTCAGTATATAAACTGATGGTGTCACTAAAGCCGCCTAAACGTTCTCCGTACGGTGGATTTGAAATTAACAGCCCAGTACTTAATTCTTCAGGAGGTAATACTTTTTTTGCATCTTGTACGCTGAATTCAATTAACTCTGCGACACCAGCGCGTTGTGCATTTTGGCGTGCAATCGCGACCATATCTTTACTTAAGTCAGACGCATAAAAACGTTCAGTACAATCTTTAACAGCACGTTTGCCATAAACTTGTGCGGTTGTTTTTAATGTTTTCCAGGTTTCTGCATCGTGTTTTTTCCACTGCTCAAAACCAAACTTTTCACGTAACGAACCCGGTGCGATATTCAATGACATCATCGCGGCTTCAATAATTAACGTACCAGAACCACACATTGGGTCTAATAACGCTTCGCCTTTCCAACCACTACGTTTAATAATACCAGCGGCTAATGTTTCACGTAACGGCGCTTCACCAGCAATAGTACGGTAACCACGAAGGTGTAATGGTGAACCAGAAAGGTCAATGTAGATTGACGCTTTATCTTTAAATAAACGACCATTAAAACGAATATCTGCATCGCGTTTTTCAACGTTAGGACGTTCATCGAATTTTTTACGGAAGCGATCCACAATGGCATCTTTAATTTTTAAGGCACCAAACTGTGTATTACGAATTTCGTCATTACTACCAGAGAAGTCAATTGAGAATGTTTTATCAATATCAAAGTGTGTTTCCCATGGGATATTGCTACACCCAAGATATAAATCCATTGGGTCAATAACTTTGAACTCGCTTAGTTTAAGCAAGACACGAGAGGCAAAACGAGACCATAAACATACTTGGTAACCTTGCTCTAATGAACCGTCGAAGCTAACACCACCAGCAATTTGCTTAGTATTTTCAATACCAAGATCTTTAAGTTCTACTTCTAATAAAGGCGCAAGCCCTTTCGCGGTGGGGATAAAATAACTGAACATAGACGCTCTCATGCAATTGTTGAATAAAAAAATAGGGCGTATTATACCTTGCTAATGGCATTATCCCTATGAAATTTTCAGCTGTTTATCGTCTATTATTAATCTGTATATTTTGCTGGGTTTGTTTATTCAATTAATCATAAACAAACCCATTTCTCTTCATTATTTTTTATCAATGGGCTTTATATTTCACTACAAAGCAAGTTGCTATACAACAAGGTTAGATGCAGCTTCACGGTGTCGAGTTTGTATTTCATCGATATCACTGTTAATCAACAGCCCCATTTTAACTTTCCACTGTCCAGCAACCATGACATAGTCTGCTTGATGAGCACCACATAAAATTAATGCGGCCAATGGCTCATGAGAACCAGAAAAACGTAATTCATCAAGCTTAAAGAAGGCTAAATCGGCTTGCTTTCCAACGGCTAATTCCCCTATATCATCTCGACCTAATACTTGTGCAGAACCTTTTGTTGCCCAAAATAATGCATCTAAATGAGTGACTTGATCCGCTTGATAACGTAAGCGATTAATCATTAATGCTTGACGAACTTCTTGGATCATATTTGAACCATCATTAGACGCAGATCCATCAACAGCAAGTCCAACGTGCGCACCTGCAGCTTGTAGCTCTTTGGTTCGACAAATA
Organism: uncultured Psychromonas sp.; assembly: GCF_947489755.1. Lineage (GTDB taxonomy): Bacteria > Pseudomonadota > Gammaproteobacteria > Enterobacterales > Psychromonadaceae > Psychromonas. The sequence continues at coordinate 49,344 of NZ_CANLFB010000014.1, read as the reverse complement.
CCGGATGCCAGAATCATATTAGAAGAAGGACAATGGGCAATACCTACTTTCGCGTTGCCTAGTCGTTTAATTTCTTCGTCATTAAAATGAATGCCGTGTGCCAGCCATACATCTGAAGACAACCAACCAACAGACTCTAAATAATCAACAGGACGTAAACCAAAGGTTTTCAAACAAAAGCTATTTTCATCTTCAGTTTCTGCCAAATGTGTATGTAAACGCACACCATTTGCACGTGCAAGTTTAGCCGTTTCTTTCATTAAATCGGTCGTAACAGAGAACGGAGAACAAGGCGCTAACGCGAGTTGTACCATCGCGCCGTCACCTTGTTGATGAAACTGGGTGATCACCCGTTGGCAATCATCCAAAATGGCCGCATCGCTTTGTACTGTTGATTGTGGAGGTAAGCCACCATCCTCCTCACCTAAGCTCATAGAACCACGGGTTAGCATCACTCGATTACCTATTAACTTGGCTGCTGACACTTGAATATCAATGGCTTCTGTTAATGCTTCTGGAAAAAGATAATGATGATCGGCAACCGTTGTGCAACCGGACAGCAATAACTCTGATAACCCGAGTTCTGTTGCTGCATGTAACATATCAGGCTGTAATTTCGCCCACACGGGATATAGCGCCTGTAACCAAGGGAATAGACGTTTGTTTAATGCAGCAGGCAAAGCTCTGGTCAGTGTTTGATAAAGATGATGATGCGTATTAATTAAACCAGGTAATAACACATGTTGGCTAGCATCGAAGGTATCGTCGATATGTTGTGTTGGTTCACTATTACTGGCAACCAGTTCAATGATTACGCCATTTTTAATGACAATCCCATTACCGGCATCTTGTTGATTCGCTGTAAAAGTTGAGAGTGGTTTTTTGATCCATAAACTAGTAGACATTGATTCACCTATATAAAAATAGAGCGAACGATAAAAAAGAGGTTTAAAAGCAGCGTCAATGATCATTTGCTCAGTCACCTTATATCGTCGCGATATAATAAATAGCAGTGACTTGCGTGTTAATCTGCTGAGAAATTTTATTCTATCGTGTTATTAGCGGACTTGAAAGATAGAAATAATCTTTTGAGCGTTTTAGGTGAGCAATAATCATGTTTATTAAAATGGAAAATATTTAAACTAAAAACGCCTCAATAATGAAGCGTTTAATTAAGAATAACTTTTAAAATGCTAATTTAAAAAATAGTATTTATAAACGTTATTTATTCAATAAATATTTAATACGTGTTTTTAAAATATCAGTCGCAATACGGTTTTTACCACCACGAGGAATAATGATATCCGCATGTTGTTTTGATGGCTCGATAAATTGTAAGAACATTGGTCTTACTGTCTTCTTATACTGCGCCATCACCGAATCTAACGTTCTCCCACGCTCCATAATATCGCGCGTTAAGCGACGCATTAAACAAATATCTAATGGTGTATCGATAAAAATACTGGCATCAATTTGTGAACGTAATGTTGAATCTGTTAGTAATAAAATACCTTCAATGATGATGATTTTTTTAGGCGATAAATTAATCACTTCGTCAGTGCGGGTATGTTCAGTGTAACTATAAACAGGAATTTCAACAGATTGGTTATGTTGTAGTGATTTTATATGCTGGCATAATAACTGGTGGTCAAAGGCTTTTGGATGATCATAATTGGTTTGTACACGCTCTTCCATTGGCATGTGCGATTGATCTTTATAATAAGCATCTTCAGAAATAATGCCTATTTGATCTGTCCCTAATTCTTGTCGAAGCTCATTACAAATAGTATGTGCAATTAAACTTTTTCCTGAGGCTGATGCCCCTGCAATTGCGATAACGACACAGTGATTTTTATTCAAAATTGACCTTCATAAAATAAATTAAATTTAAAAAAAAGGCTAATAAGTTAGAGAGCTGATAATATTTTTAAGCTTATAAAAACGCTTAAACAATAACTTTCTAATCTATTAACACTTAATATAGATACGTTTAATAAGCTGGATAAAAACGGTTAGTGACATACGCTAATGTTGCGCCACAACTCAATCCGCCAATATTAGCCAACAAATCCAACCATTCACCATAACGGTTCTGATAAGGTTGGATTAATTCGATAGCACCACTCAACATAGTAAATAAGATGACGATAACAACCCAATAATTTGGTTTTTTTAACATCAATGGAAAAATTAAAGCACTATAAGCAATAAAATGATGGCTTTTATCACTACCTGGTACCTCTGGCAATTGTGCCATCGGCGTCAGTGATAAAAACGTAATTATGGTGGCTAATATTAATGATAAAATTACCCAATAATTTCTTATTAGCTGTAGCAATAGCTTCATAAAATAATTTCCAATTATTTCTTAATTCATTATGTCTGCTAATTCAGACAGTAACTGATGTTGACGCTCAGTTAATTCTGTCGGCGTTGGGATAACAACGGTGTAAATTAAATCACCTACTTGATCGCTGTTCATGGCTTTAACACCACGTCCTTTAATTCTAAATTTTCGTCCGACTTGCGTACCAGCAGGAATTTTTAAATTAATATGTCCGGTAAATGTTGAGGCTTTAGCTGTACCACCAACACTTGCGACAGGGAAAGAGGTCACTAAATCACAATAGAGATCATTACCTTTACGTGTGAAAAACTCATGCTCAAGGATGTCAATTTCAACGAACAAATCACCACGAGCAGCACCTAACGTACCTGGGTTACCTTGGCCCGGCACACGAACACGTTGACCTTGATTAATACCCGCGGGTATAACAACCACTAACGGATTGGTCGTATTAGGTAAACGTACTTCTTTATTACAACCATCAACACATTCTTCTAACGTTAATTCTATTTTAAGAATAATATCAGAACCATTTTGTGGCTGAGGGCGACGAGGCTCTTGTCTTTGCTGCTGACGTTGACCAAACATATCGCCAAACATATCGTTAAAATCACCACCACCGCTCTGTCCAAATCCACCGCGTCCACGTGCTTGACCATTTTCAAATGCACTGTGTCCAAAGTCATCGTATTGTTCACGTTTTTCAGGATCATTTAAAATTTCATAGGCCGCTTTCACTTCACGAAATTTTTCTTGTGCAACTGGGTTATCAGGATTTCTATCAGGATGATATTTCATCGCTAATTTTTTATAGGCTTTTTTAATTTCTTTCTCAGATGTTGTTTTAGTCACACCTAATACTTCATAACAATCACGTTTTGACATTCTTTTCTCAATAATTCAATTGTAGTTGCATATTGCACAGCAAAGCGCGCGAATTATAGCTTAACTAATTTAAAATCACATAAAAATTGCTGAATGAAAAAATAAAAAAGGATAAATAAAGTCGTGTTTACATTTATTTATGGTGCATTTTATTTTTTAATAATAATTCAGAGGTTTATCGATAATCAGCCACTTCACTGCCATTAATACAAATAGCACTTTAAAATTTTATAAATAGTTGGAAGTTAAGTTTATCAAGGTCATCCATTTTATTACACTCCCCTTTCTAAGTTATCTTTTGTTAGTTTGCTTAACCTCTTCCAAATCTCTTATTTTATTGCTCACTAAATATGAGCATATAAAACAGATAATATGTTAAATGATCATAGCCACCTTTATATTAATAATGTAGAAGACTGCCAGTAAGAACCTATTAAACTCAATCTCCTTTCAATAGACTAAGATACGACTATTTAATCAATGTTCCCCGTTTTAGATCAACTAAGCGACTGATTAAATTAACTTATGATACTCGCCGTTTATTAATAAATGGCTCATTAAACATATATCTAAAATACATAAAAACTATATAAAAACAACAATCAATCAGCTTTACCTATCGATCGTATCAGTACAAACGTTTTTTCTTTTCACTTAATTCCCCCTACTATCCAAATCACTTATTACAACAACAAGTTAAAAAGGGAATGAATATGAAATCTAAATTAAAGGTACTAGTACCAGCATTAAGTCTTGCAACTGCATTCAGTGTCGGCGCTGAAGTGCTTACAAAAGATAATGGCGCTGCTGTTGGCGACAATCAAAATTCACTTACTGCAGGTCCAAATGGTAGTGTGTTATTAGAAGACGTTCATCTTATTCAAAAATTACAACGTTTTGCGCGTGAACGTATACCAGAACGTGTTGTACATGCTCGTGGTACCGGTGCTCACGGTACATTTGTAGCGTCGACTGATTACAGCGATGTAACAACGGCAGCTCCTTTTGAAAGCAAAGGAAAAGAAACACCTGTATTCGTACGTTTCTCTTCAGTTATTCACCCGTTAGGTAGCCCTGAAACGTTGCGTGACCCTCGTGGCTTTGCAACTAAGTTTTACAGCGATGAAGGTAACTGGGATCTAGTCGGTATCAACTTACCTGTCTTCTTTATTCGAGATGCAATTAAGTTTCCAGACATGGTGCATTCATTAAAGCCTTCTCCGGTAACCAACATCCAAGATCCTAACCGTTTCTTTGATTTCTTCTCAAATGAGCCAGGTTCAACCAGTATGTTAACTCGCGTATTTAGTGACAACGGCACACCCGCTAGTTACCGTGAAATGGATGGTTTTGGTGTTCATGCTTATAAAATGATCAATGATGAAGGCGATGTTAAGTATGTGAAGTTTCATTGGAAAAGTCATCAAGGTATTAAAAACCTAGATGCAGACCAAGTTAAAGCTGTGCAATCAACTGATACACAACATATGACACGTGATTTATACGCGAATATTTCAGAAGGCAACTTCCCTAAATGGGATTTATACATCAAGACGATGAAACCTTCAGATCTAAATAAATTTGCTTATAACCCACTAGATGCAACAAAAGCATGGACTAATATTAAAGAAACAAAAGTCGGCACAATGACGCTTAATAGAGTACCAGACAACTTTTTCCAAGAAACTGAACAAGTTGCGATGGCACCAGCGAACCTTATCCCAGGTATTGAACCATCTGAAGATAGATTGCTACAAGGCCGTATGTTTTCATATGCAGATACACAACTTTACCGTTTAGGTGCTAACCACCAACAATTACCGATTAACCGTCCAAAAGTAGTAGTATTCAACTACAACCAAGGTGGCGTAGGTAACGTGGGTAACACTCAATCTGATATTAACTACCAACCAAACTATGAAGGTGTTACTGAAGATGCAAAAGCACGTCATAGCGAAACACCACTAACAGGGTCAGTACAACAAAAAGCAATCCATAAACAGCTTGATTTTGCACAAGCAGGTGAAGTTTACCGCGCATTCTCTGAACAAGAACGCACAAACTTAATCCGCAACTTATCGGGTGATTTAGGCGCTGTTACTAATAAAGAAACTCAACACAAAATGTTAAGTCACTTTTACAAAGCAGATGCTGAATACGGTACACGTTTAACGAAAGCAGTGAACGGCGATATCGAAAAAGTGAAATCAATAGCTGAAACGTTATAAATTCACGCACGATTAAGTAGGTGAAGCCCCCTCACCTACTTTTATAACCTGATTATAAAGAGAGGAATAGATATGTTTACTATTAAGTCATTAATGTCGAATAAGAGAACCACGAAAAAAAATGGGTTATTGGCGACTGTCTTTCCTCTTTTTGTATTAGCAATAACGTCTCCATTCACTTTTGCTAATGCTAATGCTAATGCTGACGAAGCCAATCAAGCAAAAGCCTATGAACAATTAATACCTTATTACTATGCTGCAGCACGCACGGGTGACAATGAAGTCATTAGCGAGTTTTTAAATGCAGGTTTGCCAATTGATGTTAAAAATCATAAAGGTTACACCGCTTTAATGATTGCCACTTACAATGGTCAAAAAAATGTGGTTAATACGTTAATTAAAGAAGGCGCTCATGTTTGTGCTCAAGATAATAAAGGTAATACTGCTTTAATGGCTGCCGTATTTAGAGGTGAGTTTAGTATTGCTAAAACATTAATGTCTGAAGACTGCGATGAAAACCAACAAAATAAAGCAGGTCAAACAGCCGTCATGTATGCCAGCTTATTTGGTCGTGAAGAACTTCGTGAGTTATTAGTTGAACGCGGTGCGGATATTAACTTACAAGATAAAAGCGGTAATTCGGCCACTACAATTGAGCAATTAAATAAGTAACTAAGCTACTAATTAAATAAATAGGTAAGTAAATAACGATAAAACTGAAACAGCCTGTTAGTTAACTTCAACGATTAAAAGCCATGAAAACGAGAAAACACCGTTTTTATTACAGTCTCAAAATAATTCATTGCTAACCGATCTTGTCTTCTCTGTTTTTTATGAATAATGCGGGATCATGATTAAAACTAATAACACATGAATTACAAATACAGGTTTTGTGTTTAAGATTCGCAGGGACTAATTGCAATAACTTAGTGGGTACTTCCAAAACTTTACACCAACAATTATTAGCGACATCGCATTGGTTATCGTTGAAACAAAAAGGGCAAGCCTTATCATCGATGGTTTGATCCACATTCCCTCCTTAAAAAGCTAATTTATTTATGACTATAAATCGACAAGAATAATTTAAAGCAACCTTCCATTATAAAATGAAAAGCTACTTTCCTTTCTATTCAAAATATACACTTAATATTTGAACCTAAACCATATTTAAGCTGGGCGTTTCATGATGCTATTACGGTTAATCACCACACGTTGAAGTTGCACATTGCTCTGTATGTACATGGTCTTCTTCGCTATGTGCACTTGAATAAGCGGCTAATATTTCACTGCTAGGGCTGTAATCATCATCGTTTCCGGCAATATAGCGAAGATGTTCCCATGTCAGCATATAAGCAAAAAACAGACGATGTTGGCGTTTAAGTTTAATATTTTTAGCTTCAAATAACTGACTACCGGCGTAACCTTGTAATGATTCAATAATGTTCACATAACGCAACCAAGGCTGTGCACTCTTGCTTGTAGGATTAAAATTCACTTGATTAAACGCCAATAAAGCATTCCAAAAATGTTTATTAGTATCTGCATTATGTGTTTTTTTAGCTTGCTCAATAAGAGAGAAAAAGCTTCTTGATTGTGACTGTTCAACACCTAGATAGTCTTTTAATTGAACAACTAAATGCAATTCAGCTTGATAAAAGAATGTACCTAATGAGACAGGTTGTTGCTCTTTAAATTGAGCAACAAAGTTTTCAAAACTATTTTCCACGCGCCTTTCCTTTTATTTTAATTTAATTTAATTTAATTTATTAAATGTGGATGATTATACTCATCTCTGATTAAACTCGTCTAGCTTAACGTACGACTATTCTTTGTATAGAAAATCGAAGTGTTTGATAGTTATTCTATAAGCGTACTTCGTATTTCATTTTAAACTGTAGATCTGATATTTAATTAGGAAACAAAAAAGGAGATGAATAAATTATTATTCATCTCCTTTTTTAAAAATCATTTCATATTATTAACTTTTGAATTTAAGCATATAGCTAAACTCTTTGACAACTGTTATTGAGCTACTGTTATTGAGCTTATGTGATTAAGCCAATGCAATTAAATCACTATTCTTAGTGAAAATTATTTACGCAATCTCATTGGGTCCAAGTACAAAACCAATAACAATGAAAATATTAACCTAATTTATTTTGTAAGTAACCAAATGCCGTTAACATTGCTTGTTCTTGAAACTTTTTAAGCCCGACTTCAATCGCTGTTGGTGTATTTTGTGCTTGTTTAAGACCTTGCTTAATATAGTCAGATGAGATCACCTGTACTTCTACACTTTGCATTAATTGTAATGCACCTTCAATTTTAAAACTTAATGTATGACCCGCGAACTTACCTTTTAATGCACGTTCACGAATGATCACTTTATCAACTTGGTAATCTTTCATTAATTGTGCAAAATCAAATTGAAACTTTTTTAATGGTTCAGTATTAATTGGATCATTTAATGTTAGTTTTGTTGTACGTACAGGCGGTACATCATATAGACCATTTTTAAACTGCATAATAGCAATTACTGCTTCATTACCTGTTAATTCAACACCACATACTCTCATTTTCTTTCCTCTTTCATCATTTATTCGACAGCTTATTTTAATTAACGCTAGTATATTCGTCAAAACACAAAAGCCCTAATCAAAGATTAAGGCTTTTATTTTTAATCACTCAGTATCAACTCACTTTGAATGATTAAATGTCATGTTTAAACACTCGCTTTATTTATTATGCATACGCAAATTGATCATACGAATCGTAGCGCCAATCCCTGCTAATACCTGGTTTGCATTAACACCACGCGTTGTAAAGTGGTCATCACCATCTTCCCAAGTCACAATACACTCAGTGAAGGCACTCGTTTGACCACCCGGTGGAATACGCAATTCAAAATCAACTAATTCAGGGAAGACAAATTCATTTTTATCTAACACTTTTTTCATCGCACTAATAAAGGCATCAAAACCACCATTACCACTGCCACTTGTTTTGTATATTTCATCGTTAACACGTACACGAATGCTGACTGTTGATTCTAAATCCAATCCTGAATTAATAGAACAATTCAATAACTCAACATAGTTGTAGTCATTGCGTTCTAATAAATCAGCAATAATAAATGGTAAGTCGTCAGCAGTAATTGTCGCTTTTTGATCTGCTAAACGCACAATACGTTTTAATAATTTTTTCTGCTGCTCTGGGTCAAGCTCAATATCCATCGCTTCTAAGTTTTTAGCAAGTGATGCTTTACCGCTCATTTTACCTAATGCATAACTACGTGAACGTGCAAAACGTTCTGGTGTTAATGCAGAGATATATAAACCACCTTTTTTGTCACCATCAGCATGAATACCACTGGTCTGAGTAAACACATCTGCGCCAACAATGGGTGTATTATCAGCGATACGTTTACCTGAAAAATTCTCTACTAATTTGCTTAAGTTATGAATTTCAGATTCATCGATATTAACTTTTTTACCCAGTTTATCTTTTAAGACTACTGCCACTTCCGTTAAAGAAGCATTACCCGCTCGCTCACCTAAACAGTTCATGGTGCAATGAATAGATGACACGCCCGCTTTTACCGCATACATCGCATTAGCAGTCGCTAAGCCATAATCATTATGAGGATGAAAATCAAACTTCAAGTTTGGAAAACGGCTGACCATGTCGCTTAAGCTATCAAACACTTCGTCCGGTGACATAACGCCTAATGTATCTGGCAACATAAAATGTGCAATACCAACATCAGATAATTTAGTGACCATGTCATAGACATAGTCCGGGCTATCTTGATAACCATTAGACCAATCTTCTAAATAGATATTGACCTTTAAACCCTGTTGTTTTGCATATTCAATCGTTTGCTTAACATCATTAACGTGCTCATCTAACGATTTTCTTAATTGCTCAGTACAATGCTTTAGACTACCTTTGGCTAATAAGTTTAATACTTTACCGCCAGTATCAGTGATCCAATCAACACTTAATGTGTGGTCTACAAACCCTAATACTTCAATACGATCAACCAGCCCTTCTTTGGTTGCCCACGTATTTAATTTGGTTACGCCTTCTTTTTCACCTTCTGATACACGTGCTGAAGCAACTTCAATACGGTCAATTTTAAGCTTTTGTAACAGCGCTTTCGCAAGGCTAACTTTTTCAGCTGGAGAAAATGAAACAGCTTGAGTCTGTTCTCCATCGCGTAATGTTGTATCCATCAACTGCACAGTGACATTATCTTGAGTCATTGCTTACTCCACATGTAAAATTTAAGGTAAAAGCTTATTGCACTGAATTAATAAAAATAGTGTTAAATAACAATTCACTACACACAATCCACTACAATAAGTTTTCGATAAAAAAGGTGCAACAAGTGCACCTTTTATTTGTGATAACAAACTACTACCAATTCGATGTAATTGGCATCAAGCTTGATTAAGCACTAGGCCATAACCACGGTAAGCGCTTTCTTTGTGCCGCTTCATACGCAGATATTTGCTCTTCATGCTTTAATGTCCAAGCAATATCATCAAGACCATCAAGTAATGATTCTTTACGGAATGCATCCACTTCAAATGAGATTGAAAGACCACCTGGTGTTGTTACTTTTTGAGCTTCTAAATCAACAGTAAATTCAACACCTTCATTAGCAGAAATTTCAGCCATTAATGATGCAAGCTGCTCGTCAGTAACAACCACTGGTAAAATGCTATTTTTAAAACAGTTACTGAAAAAGATATCAGCAAAACTAGTTGAAATAATAGTATTAAAACCGTAATCCGCGATTGCCCATGGCGCATGCTCACGAGATGAACCACAACCAAAGTTTTCACCAGCAACTAATATTTTAGCGCCTTTAAAAGCAGGTTTGTTTAATTCAAACTCAGGGTTTGGCGTGATGTTATCCGCAAGGTAACGCCAGTTATGGAATAAGTTAATACCAAAACCTGTACGTTCCACTTTTTTCATGAAGTTTTTTGGGATGATTTGATCGGTATCGACGTTACTACGATCCATTAACGCTGCGATACTTGTATGTTTAATATATGGTTGCATTATCTAGTCCCTATTTCCAATCTCGAATGTCTACAAAGTGACCTGCAACTGATGCTGCAGCAGCCATTGCTGGTGAAACAAGGTGAGTACGACCACCTTTACCTTGACGACCTTCAAAATTACGGTTTGAAGTAGATGCACTACGTTGACCATCTTCTAATTCATCACCGTTCATTGCTAAACACATTGAACAGCCTGGATCACGCCATTCCCAACCAGCATCAACAAAGATCTTATCAAGACCTTCTTTTTCTGCTTGTACTTTAACAGGGAAAGAACCCGGTACAGCAAATGCTTGAACGCCATCAGCTACTTTTTTACCTTTCAGTAATTCAGCCGCTGCGCGGAAATCTTCAATACGACCATTAGTACAAGAACCAATAAATACAACATCAATATGGATGTCTGTAATTTTTTGACCTGGTTCTAATGCCATGTATTTAAGTGCATTTGCACATGCTTGTGATTTAACTTCGTTAGTAAAGTCAGATGGAGATGGAACCACACCTGTTACTGAGATAACTTGCTCTGGAGAAGTACCCCAAGAAACTTGTGGTGCAATATCTTCAGCTTTAAGTTCAATCACAGCGTCAAATGTTGCGCCTTGGTCAGATACCAATGATTTCCAGTATTCAACAGCCACTGGCCATTCGTCGCCTTTTGGTGCGAACTCTTTACCTTCAAGGTAATCAAATGTCACTTGGTCTGGAGCAACAAGACCCGCACGAGCACCGGCTTCAATCGCCATGTTACATAGTGTCATACGACCTTCCATTGTCAGGTCTGTAATTGTATTACCAGCGAACTCCATTACGTAACCCGTACCACCAGCAGTACCTGTTTTAGCAATGATAGCTAATGCAATATCTTTTGCTGTTGAGAAAGCAGGTAATTTACCTTCAACTTTCACTAGCATTGTTTTTGCTTTTTTCTGTTGTAATGTTTGTGTTGCCATTACATGTTCAACTTCACTCGTACCAATACCAAACGCTAATGCGCCGAATGCACCGTGAGTTGCTGTATGGCTATCGCCACAACATACAACCATACCTGGATGAACAAAACCATGCTCAGGTACAACGATGTGAATAACACCGTTTTGGTTACTGTCCATACCGTAAAGATTAATTTCATTCTCTTCACAGTTAGCAGTCATCGTTTCAACTTGTTTTTTTGCAATAACATCAACAATATTAAAACGGTCTTTAGTTGGTACACAGTGATCGATTGTACCTAGAATGCTGTGCACATTACGCACTTTACGATTTTGCAGGCGTAGGCCTTCAAAAGCTTGTGGACTTGTTACTTCATGCATTAGATGTCTGTCAACAAACAAAAGCGGAGATCCTGCTTCTGGTTCATGAACTAAGTTCGCATCCCAGATTTTTTCATACATTGTTCTAGTCATTGTTTCCCTTACCACACTATTACTTAAAATCTTTTTCCCGGCCTAAACATATTTGGATAATGCGAATGATTATCAATAAGCAGATCGCGGCGCATTTGTAAAGCTCTATTCTAATGGATCTGTCACAATCGCACAATAATAAGCGCTTAAATTTGTTAGCCTTACTTATATATTTATGCAATAAATCATACTTTTTATGCATTAGAATCTATTTCAAATAAAAATTAACAAATCAATATTTCAATAGAAAAAACACCTCAATTTCCGTAAGATAAGGGAATATTACAATTCTATTTAGGTTATCAATTGATGCAATTTGAGATCATTTCCACACAAGAAAAATTATCTGAGTATGTTGCTACATTAGATAACTCCCCTATCTCTTTAGATACTGAATTTGTTCGTACACGTACATTTTTTGCTAATTTGGGCTTATTGCAAGTCTCGCAAAATGAAAGAATCGTGTTAATCGATCCTATCGAGATTGGTAATATTAACGCCTTTTGGGAAGCGATCGATAATAAAGATTGTATCTTACATGCCAGCAGCGAAGATTTAGAAATCATTAAACATCAAAAAGGCAATCTCAATATTAAATTATTTGATACACAAGTTGCCTGCGCTTTTCTAAATCATGGCGGATCGTTAGGTTACGCAAAAATGGTTGAGTTAATCGAAGGTGTTGTATTAGATAAAGGCGAGTCTCGTACCGATTGGTGTGCTCGTCCATTAACTGAAAAACAACAACATTACGCAGCAGCAGACGTTTTATATCTACAACCAAGTTTAGAAGTACTGCAAGCTCAACTAGCTGAAAAAAATATGATCCATTTTTTTGAACAAGAATGCCAAATGATTCTTGACCAAAAAATGAAACCAGTCGATTCAGAAAAAGCCTATAAATCGTTAGATAACTTATCTCAATTAGACCGATACGGTTTAGCACTGATTAAAGCGCTTGCTAAATGGCGTTTAGAAACCGCAGAAGCAAGAAACTTAGCGCTAAACTTTGTGGTTAAGGCTGAGCACTTATGGTTATTAGCTTATTATCAGCCATCAACACATGCCGACTTAAAACGGTTACATCTATTACCGAATGAAATTCGTATCCATGGCGACAATATTTTAGCGGTAATGGCTAAAGTAACAGCACAAGATCCAGAAACCTATCCGCCATTGATTTCACGTTTAGTCGACTTTCCTGCTTATAAGAAAACATTAAAGTCGATAAAAGATCAAGTTAAAACCTGTGCTGAAAAATATGAATTACCTGTTGAATTAATTGCTTCTAAACGTGTCATTAATGAGTATTTAAGTTGGTGTTGGAAATTAGACGACAAGCAGCGTTTAACAGCAGTAAAACCTAAAATATTAACGGGTTGGCGTTTTGAGTTGATCGGTCATCAATTAAAACATTAGTATTATATAGCTTAACAACACACACTATCCCAACAAAGAAGTCGTTGGGATAGTTTAAAACTATAGGCCAGCTAATAATCATGCAACACCATTTTTTATAAATAGCGAGACCATCAACGCTTTATCGAGTTAATTCCATGGCAACTGATACATCACAACAAATAGATAAACCAAGCTGGTTAGAGAGTTGCAAAATTTATCTACAAAAACGTGTAGCAATTTTGTTCTTTTTCGGATTTTCTGCCGGCTTACCCCTCTTACTTGTTTTCTCTACTCTTTCATTTTGGTTACGTGAAGCGGGTGTCAGTAGAGCCAGCATTGGTTTTTTCAGCTGGATAGCGCTGGCTTATGCTTTTAAATGGATTTGGTCTCCTTTTGTCGACCGTTTATCAATACCGTTATTAACACCATTGCTTGGACGAAGACGTTCATGGCTATTATTGTCTCAAGTATCAATCATCCTCTCGTTGATTGGAATGGCGATGAGTGACCCACAACAAAACTTAGCCATGTTTGCTGTTTGTGCTTTAGTGGTTGCTTATAGTTCTGCAACACAAGATATTGTCATTGATGCTTTTCGTATTGAATCTGCACCAGAAAAATTTCAAGCTGCGATGGCCGCTGCTTACATGACAGGTTACCGCTTAGCCATGATCATGGCAGGTGCAGGCTCTTTAGCGATTGCAGCTTGGTCGAGTAGTTCAGAGGCATATCAACTTTCTGCTTGGTCAACCTCTTACTTTGTGATGGCTGCTTGTATGGGCGTAGGTATCATCACAACTTTTGTAGCGAAAGAGCCAGACTATAAAGGTACCGACTTACAACAACAGCAAGCAGCTATTTTGGAACAATTAAATGCAGCTAAAATTCCTACAATAGCCGGACGCTTTATGGCGTGGTTAAATATGGCGGTGATTGCACCTTTCGCAGACTTCTTTAAGCGCTACGGTAAGCATGCCCTCTTAATTTTATTATTAATTGGCACTTACCGAATATCTGACATTGTAATGGGAATCATGGCGAATCCGTTCTATGTGGATATGGGATACACCAAAGGAGAAATTGCAGCGATATCAAAAATATTTGGTGTCACTATGACATTAGTGGGTGCAGCATTAGGCGGGGTTTTATTAACGCGTTACAGTACTTACTCGATTCTGTTCCTCGGTGGACTTTTAGTCGTCATCACTAATTTTATTTTTGCTATTCTCGCTTTTGTAGGAAAAGACTTAACATTATTAACGTTAATCATTTCTATGGATAACATCAGTGCAGGAATAGCGACGACAGCCTTTATTACCTATATTTCAAAGCTGACAAATATTGAATTTTCAGCCACACAATTTGCATTATTTAGTTCGATAATGTTGTTATTTCCAAAGTTTATTGCTGGATTCTCAGGTGTGTATGTAGATGATTTTGGTTATGTAAACTTCTTTATTGCCTCTGCCTTGATTGGTGTGCCAGTGTTAGGGTTGATTGTTGTATTAAAGAAAGTTATCGAAGATTAGGTTTAGCGAATTAAATGATAAAACGATTTACAATATGACGACTTGAGCGTTCAGTCTCTCTAAAAGTATCGTAATAAAAAGGCCTACATTAAAATAATTTAGTGTAGGCCTTTTTATTAGATTTAGTCGAACATTAAATAGGTATTAATTACTCTACCGATATTTCGCCAGACTCTGCCGCTTCACCTTGCATGATCATAATTTCAACACGGCGATTACGACGTTGTTCAGCAGGTGAATCACCTTCGGCTAATGGTTGAGTATTCGCATAACCAACCACTAACATTTTCTTATCTCTAATCCCTTTTAACTTCAACATTTCCTGAGCAACAGACACGGCTCGTTGCGCAGAAAGATCTAAATTAGAACGATATAACTCTGATTGTATTGGTTCATTATCAGTATGCCCAGCAACCGTTACCACACCCGGTACATCCACTAATATTTTAGCCACTTTAGCAATCACAGGTCTAAAACGAGGTTGTAAAAAGGCAGAGCCAGCAGGAAAAGCGCCTTTCTCTCTCACACGAATAATTAACTGTTGCCCTAAAGATTCTATCTCAATCGCACCATCTTCAATCTCTTCACGGAGATCCTCTGCGACCTTCTTCGTTAACGCTTGTTGCGCTGCAGCGCTTGCACTAGAGGCCTTATCTGTTTCATCTAGTTGCTCTTCTGATTGTTCTGCCGTTGATTCTGAAGCTTCAGCTGATAACACTTCTTTAGTTTCTTCATTAACTTGTAACGAGGTTTCTCGAACAGGCACATCTTGTTGTCCACCAGCACGGCTACTATCACCTTCTTGAAAGTCTAAAGTCGTTTGAGTCACTTCAGTCGTTCGCTGCATGATCACTTCGATAGGTGTCGGTTCAGGCTTACCAGGCCTAAATTCCTGTGCAATGACCGAGGTCCCTTTAGGGATATCTTTTACTTCTAATTGGTTTTGTACACCAAAAGCAAATGCCATCGACCCAGCTATTTGTTTAAATTTTAATACATCCATTTCTGAGAATGATAAAAGTAAAACAAAGAAGCACATTAACAATGACATTAAATCTGCAAAGGTCCCCATCCATGCAGGTAATCCCTCGGGGGGACATTTACATTCTTCTTCCATTATTCTGCTCCACCATCATCTGTACTACCTCGTTTAGACTCAGGTAGATAATTGCGTAGCACCCCTTCAATAACACGTGGATTTTGGCCATCTTGAATACCTAATACGCCATCTAATATAAGGCTACGATTTAATTTTTCTTCTTGCGCTCTTAATTTTAATTTATCAGCAATAGGCAAGGCAACCATGTTCGCAACCACCGCACCGTATAACGTTGTCAATAACGCAACAGCCATTGCAGGACCAATCGACTTAGGGTCATCCATGTTTGATAACATCGCCACTAATCCAATCAAGGTACCAATCATGCCCATTGCGGGCGCCACATCACCAAAATTTTTAAATATCTCGGCACCGACCTCATGTCGTTCAGAAGTTAATCGAATATCATTTTGTAAAGTCTGACGTACAACATCAGCATCATGCCCATCAACTAACATATCAACTCCCTTCTGCATAAAAGGGTTGGTTATTTCAGCTTCTTCAAGCGCTAAAAATCCACCTTTACGAGCGGCATCAGCCATTTCTACCGTTTTTACTATCAACTCTTCAGGAGAATCTGTTTTAAACATAAATGCTTTCATTGCAATTTTGATCGCCCCAAAAAACTGTCCGATGTTATATTTCATCATCACAACAAAGGCCGTACCGCCAAACACAATCAAAATAGAAGTGACATCGACGAACATATCGAGAGTTCCTCCCATCAACATTGCCATAACGACAAAGCCAAAAGCGCCTATAATTCCAACGAGTGTTGCTAAATCCACAGATAAATCCTTTTTAATTTAATATTAATGCGTTGTTAAGTAGATAGTATAGCTATTTATGGTTAGTTTGTAGCCATAAACTATTATTTAAAATAAGATATTTTGCAAGTCATCAAACAGCCCACAACTTCACTATTTCGAAATTATTTTTATACGTTAGTTTGACATCCTTAACAGGCACGGTAATCTTGCACAAATTATAGAAAAGAGATCTCCCATGGCCTTAAAAAAACCTGAAAATATGCAATACGAAGAAGCAATTACTGAACTTGAACAAATTGTTCAACATTTAGAGGGCGGTGATTTACCCCTTGAAGATGCTTTAAAACAATTTGAACGCGGTATTTCTTTAGCACGCAGCAATAGTCAAAAGTTACAACATGCTCAGCAACAAGTGAGTATTTTAATGCAAAATGATGTTCAAGTGCCTTTACAGAATTTTGAAGAATAACTTTTTGTCTTACATTTCAAATACTAAGCAGCCTAGATGACACAATTAACTTCTACCATGCAACAATTTCAAGTACGTGTAAATGAACAGCTTGAAAAACATATTAATTACTCGATCCCCGCGTCAAAAGAATTAAATGAAGCAATGACTTATGGTGCATTGTTAGGAGGGAAACGAGTCAGACCTTTCTTAGTGTATGCCGTTGGACAAATGCTAGAGAGTAAGCTTGAAACACTTGACCCAATTGCAGCCGCGATTGAATGTATTCATGCTTACTCGCTAATACATGATGACTTACCTGCAATGGATGATGATGCACTTCGTCGCGGTCACCCTACTTGCCACATAAAATATGATGAAGCGACGGCAATATTAGCTGGCGATGCATTACAAACCTTAGCTTTTGACATTTTATCTACGGAAATTGATGACTTATTACCTCAAGCACAGTTGAAAATCATCAACACATTAGCCAGAGCATCGGGTGAAAAAGGCATGTGTGCAGGACAGATATTAGATATAGCCGCTGAGAATACCGCCATTTCATTAATTGAATTAGAAACAATCCATAATGCCAAAACCGGTGCTCTTATATTAGCTGCTGTGCAAATGGGCGCATTAACTAAATCAGATATTGACCCGCAAGAGTTTGCACTATTAACACGTTTTGCGGCGGCGATAGGGTTAGCTTTCCAAGTACAAGATGATATATTAGATATTACAAGTGATACTCAAACCTTAGGCAAACCACAAGGTTCAGACCAAGAGTTGAATAAATCAACCTACCCAGCTTTACTAGGTTTACCAGCAGCACAACAAAAAGCACAAGACTTATATAAAGAAGCGCTTCATGCTTTATCACAATTACCTTATAATACTCAGTTACTCGAGTTGTTCTCTCACTACATCATCAAACGTGATAAATAAAATATGCCATTGGATTTAAAAAATTACCCGTTGCTCGCTGATATCAATTATCCAGAAGATCTGCGTCTATTAAAAAAACACCAGCTCCCTGCACTGTGCGAAGAATTACGTCAATTTTTATTAACCAGTGTTAGTCAAACCAGTGGTCATTTAGCTTCAGGCTTAGGCGTGGTCGAATTAACAGTGGCTTTGCATTATGTTTACCACACCCCTTTTGATCACCTTGTTTGGGATGTTGGCCATCAAGCTTATCCGCATAAGATCTTAACGGGTCGTCGTGACCAAATGGAAAATATTAGAATGTTTAAGGGCTTACACCCTTTCCCTTGGCGCGAAGAAAGTGAATATGATGTGTTAAGTGTTGGGCACTCATCAACGTCTATTGGTGCAGCACTCGGTTTAGCGATTGCGGCAGGAAAAGAGAAAAAAGATCGTAAAGTCGTTGCCGTCATTGGCGATGGTGCAATCACTGCAGGCATGGCATTTGAAGCATTAAATCATGCCGGTTCTTTGAATAACGACATGTTAGTGATCCTCAATGATAATGAAATGTCTATTTCTGAAAATGTGGGCGCGTTAAATAATCACTTAGCAAAAATATTATCGGGTGATTTATATACACAATTTCGTGAAAGCAGCAAAAAAGTATTATCGAATATTCCGCCCATTAAAGAATTAGCCAAGAAAACTGAAGAGCATTTAAAAGGCATGGTTTCACCAGGCACTATTTTTGAAGAGTTCGGTTTTAATTATATTGGTCCGATGGATGGACATAATGTGATTGCGTTAGTCGATACACTACGCAATATGCGTTCTCATTCTGGCCCACAGTTTTTACATGTGATGACTAAAAAGGGTAAAGGCTACAAACAAGCTGAACTTGACCCAATTACCTATCATGCAGTACCCAAGTTCACACCCGATCAAGCGTTACCGATTCCTAAACCTTCTGCACCAACTTTCTCCAAAATATTTGGCCAGTGGTTAAATGACATGGCCGATAAAGACCCTAAACTGACCGCGATTACTCCAGCAATGCGTGAAGGTTCTGGCATGGTTGAGTTTTCTAAACGTCACCCTGATAAATATTATGATGTTGCTATCGCAGAACAACATGCAGTGACATTAGCGGCTGGTATGGCGATTGCCGATTTAAATCCTATCGTTGCTATCTACTCAAGCTTTTTACAGCGTGCTTATGACCAAGTTATCCACGATGTCGCTATTCAAAACTTAGGTGTTTTATTTGCTATTGATAGAGCGGGTATCGTTGGCGCTGATGGTCCTACGCATCAAGGTGCTTACGACTTAAGCTTTTTACGTTGTGTGCCTAACATGACGGTTATGACCCCTTCTGATGAACAAGAGTGTCGTAATATGTTATACACCGGACATTTGCTTAACACACCAGCGGCTGTACGTTATCCGAGAGGTAGCGGAACAGGAATAGCAGTTGAAGCAGTAATGACACAATTAGAAATTGGTAAAGCAAAAGTCGTTGCTGAAGGCCATAAAACAGCAATTTTATGTTTTGGTACATTTTTACAAGCAGCGGCTCCAGTTGCAGAAAAACTCAATGCAACGTTAGTCGATATGCGATTTGTAAAACCATTAGATCAATCATTATTGAAACGACTTGCTGAAAGCCATTCTCAGATTGTGACGATTGAAGAAAATAGTATTGCAGGTGGTGCAGGTTCTGCCGTTAGTGAGTTCTTAATGACACAGCAATATACGGGTAAAATACAACACTTAGGGTTACCTGATTCTTTTATTGAACAAGGTACACAACAAGAAATTTATCACATGTTAAAACTTGATAGTGATGGGATTGAAGAGCAGATAGTGAACTTCTTTTCATAAGCATTGAGTATATATTTTAGAACTGTAAACCATTTAATCTAACTATCATTAAGTGAGTCAGTTAATTTATATCGTTAAGTTTCAGTAACTCACAAGACAGTTAATTAAAATCTTTAAGCACTCATTCAATACAAGTGCTTAATCAAAAAAACAACATCATGAAACGAGTAATACTACTTTATGATGTTGTTTCTTTTCTATCCTTCCTTTTTATCTTTTAGCTTTAACAGTACATCTTCATTATTTGGCTTATCTTCAGTCTTCTTTAACTTTAGTAATGACCAATAAGGGATGCCATTGCTTGAGAATATCTCATCTAAATTAAACTTGTTATTTTGAGCCCAAATTTTATCTTGATAAAACAATGGGATAACCCAATTATCCTGCTGTAAGGTTTTAAAATAATCAGATTCTTGTTTAAAGTTATGCTTTAGCCCTCGTTCCTTAAACTTATCCTGAAGATACCCTGTTAAATAACTTTGTAAGAATAAATTTTCATACATATTATCTTGACTCATTAATTGAGTCTGCCAAGTAGAAATGGTTAAGTCATAATATAAATTAGTATTTTTCCATATTTCTTCAGAACTAATTTCTTGTATAGCAACGACAATGCCCGCTCTCTTTAACATTTTACTTAATGCTTCAGCGACTTTCTTTGTATTCCCAACATCATCTAGCATCACCAATAACGACATCTGTTTCGGTAATTTCATTTCCTTCACTAATGCTTTGGATTTTTCTAGATCATACTCAGGCATTTCTTCATTGGTTTTATCGGGTTTATCTGAAAATGTATTGTCGGCTAGCGCCATCACAGAAGGATGGAGTTGACCATTATCTTTTAAAATATATTTCAGGATGCCCGCTTGGTTAATGGCTAAATGAATAGCATCTCGCGCTTCTTTATTTTTTAATACTGGTGATAATTTATCGTTAATCGTTAAAAAAACAACATTTGAAGAAGGAACTTTAACTAAGTTTTTGGTGGTATTACTTTCAAGGTCTTCAGTGCTTTTGTTAGGGATGGCATAACTTACTTGTACATCATCAGCTAATAAAGCGAATAAGCGAGATTGAGGCTTATTAATACGCATGAATCGAAAGAATTGAACCTTAGGGAAACCGTCCCAATAGTTTGGGTTCGCCACAACAACCATCCCTAATACAGGATTATATTGTTGAATTAAATAAGGGCCCGTGCCGGACATAGGTAAGTTTCTGACCGGAGGTAGTATAATAGAAGGAGATGTATCTAAAACATTGGCATTCTTTTCATAAAATCTTGAGTCCAATACAAACACATCAGTAAGGTAATCTAACAGCTGAATATCACTAAGACTTGTTCTAATATCAAAACTATTTTGATTATTAGCTTTGACCCAATCTAATTTATTGAGAAAATTACTATTGATTTGTTTCTTTGCTTGTTCAAAAGACCAAAGTACATCATTTGAAGTTAATATATTACCCGTATGAAAGTGTATATTTTCTCGTAGAAAAAAACGCACGGTTCTCTTATCGATACGCTTCCAACTTTTGACTAAGCGAGCTTCTATTTTTTGGTTTTTATCCCAACGGAATAACGGATCAAATAACAGGTGCTTAAATTGCTGACTCATTAATGCTTGATCAGAATAAGGATTAAATGAAACAGGTGTTTTATCAATGGCGACCGTAATCGCCTGCGGATTAAATACATTCTGGCTCTGTGCAACACTACCAGCTGCATAAAAGGTGACAGAAAGAATAAGCCAACGTAGTAACATATTTACCCCCAATATTGAATTATCAAAAGCAATCCAATTGCAGCAAACACTCCAGCGACGATATCGTCAATCATTATACCAAAACCACCATGTACTTTTTTATCTAACCAGCTAATAGGGAAAGGTTTTAGTACATCAAAAAAACGAAATAAAGCAAAACCAATAGCAATCCAAATAAAAGGTATATCCATCGTATTGTTGAGGTCTGGGTAAAAGAATAAAACAGGTAACATAGTAATCCAATAACCTACAAACTCATCCCATACAATCGCTTTATGATCATGTACACCCATTGCATCACTCGTCACATGGCAAAACCAAAATCCAGCAAAGCTAGTGACGACCAAGACAGCAATATAAGATTCGATACTAAGCATTGCTAAAAGATAAAAAAGTGGCACTGCCGCTAATGTACCGAATGTTCCTGGTGCTTTAGGTGCTAAACCACTACCAAAACCGACAGCGGCTAAATGTATTGGGTTTGACAGTTTTAAGCCTTTTAAATCATCACGATTTAACATGTTATTACCTTATTTGAAATGATCCCAGCCGCTGCTATTTAAATCAACAGGCTGTTGTAGATGAGTGAATAATATAGAAGGTGTTGTTGACGGTATGTTGGTCGATTTATTGCAATCAATAAGCTTAGATTCAGTTATTTTACCAATTTCATAACAATCCACATCGTCTAACATTGATTGTGTTTTTAATAATGTGTGAAATGCACTCACTTTATCTGCAGGAATGGTAAATACTAATTCATAATCATCGCCGCCATTCACAGCATATTGCCAAACCTGTGATAACGGAAGATGACCTAATTTAATTTCATTTAACATCGCATCGGAAAAAGGTAATTTTTCTAATGTTATCTCAGCGTTACACTGTGATTTTTTAAGGATATGCGAGAGATCTTGACTCAAACCATCGGAGATATCAATACAACTTGACGCATAGCCAACGAGCAGTTTAGCCAGTTCTAAACGAGGTTCAGTAAGCTCTAACGCATTGATAAATGCTTGTTGGCTTTCTGGGGTAAGTTGTTGTGCTTCAGTCGATAACAGTTTAACAGCAAGTCCTAAAGCGCCATCTCCTAAACAACCACTCACAAAAATCACATCGCCAACTTGAGCACCGCTGCGTGTTAAAGCTTGACCTGTTTTAACGATACCTTTAGCTGAAACAGTAATTGATAGCGGACCTTTTGTGGTATCACCACCAATTAATTGCACATTATATTTATCAGCTAACGCAAAAAAACCTCTGCAAAAATCAGCTAACCAAGTTTCATCGACTGTTGGCAACGTAATGGCCAAAGAAACCCATTTTGCTGTTGCGCCCATGGCGGCTAAATCGCTTAAGTTAACAGCCAAAGATTTATAACCTAAACGGTAAGCATCGACATCATGAAAAAAATGTACTCCACTGACTAAGCTATCAGTGGTGACGGCTAATTGATGCCTTTCAGGAACATCCAATATTGCACAATCATCACCAATGCCAATTTCAACACCATCAACTTTATTCGTTGGGCGTTGAAAATAACGTTTAATTATATCGAATTCACCTTGGCTCATTTTCTTTTTAATGACAACTTTGGTCTGTTGATTGTTGCACTTGATGTACTTGGTTTTGCATTTTTATTAACAAATACTTTCTTCGCTTTAGGGACTGTTCTATCGTTCGAACCATACTTGTCATTTCTATTATTTCTTTCTGCGTTGCCACTTCTTTCAACTTTACCGTAGTAAGCACCAGAAGCAGTAGGTTCAGAAGCTTTTCTTTGACGAGATAGTTTATCACTATTCGTTTGATCAGTAGATTGCTGTTCTTTAGGCAAGGTAGTATTAACGGCTGTTTTTGAAGAACCTTCAACAGCGGTATTAATTTCAGCCATCTCTTTTTCAGAAAGATTTCGCCATTGCCCTGCTTTCAAGTTATTCAACGTCACATTCATGATACGTGTGCGTTGTAGACGTGTAACCTCGTAACCTAAATATTCACACATACGGCGAATCTGACGATTTAAGCCTTGCGTTAAAATAATGGTAAATACAAAACGACTTTCAACTTTAACAACACAAGGTTTGGTAATTGTATCTAAAATGGGAACACCACGTTGCATACGGTCAACAAAACGTTCACTTAGTGGTTGGTCGACTGTGACACGATATTCTTTATCATGTGCATTTTCAGCGCGTAAAATTTTATTAACGATGTCGCCATCACTAGTAAGAAAGATTAAACCTTCTGAAGGTTTATCTAAACGGCCGATAGGAAAAATACGTTCTTTATGTCTAATAGCATCAATAATATTACCGTAAACATCGCGTTCAGTGGTGCATGTAATACCTGTTGGTTTGTTATAAGCAATATAAATACGGTCAGATTTATTCTCTGCTATTTTATTGATACGTTTACCGTCAACAAACACTTCATCGCCTGGCTGAACTTTAGTCCCTAATTCAGGAACTTGCCCATTAATTTTAACGCGATTTTGTTCAATTAACTTATCTGCTTCACGTCGAGAACAATGTCCCGAATCACTGATAAATTTATTAAGACGTTTCTCGATATCTTGACTCACAGTAAACCCCAATGCTATTTATTTAACGACGATCTAAGCGCCGTATTAAAGCATAATCAGGGTGTTAACGGAAATAAAATGAAGTGATATCAATGATTCGAAGCGTTATTGGTGGAGTATTTTCTTTTATTGTTTGATCGTTTTAATATTAGCTGTGATCTATTTGCAAAGATTATAAATACTTAGCGAATATGATACAAAAATAAATATTCAATTTTGTGCAGTTTTATAGCGTTCTTTAAATATAAACTAGCTTTTAATGGTTCAAAATACAATAAGAATAAGCCTCAATAATGTGAGGCTTCATACTTTACTGTCTTGTTAAGAATTTCAGCTTTTAGCTTAAATTAAACGTCGACCAAGCTTTATCAGGGGTCCAATTTTCTGACCAGGTTAGTATTTCAGCAGCAGGCATAGGTCTTGCAATACCGTATCCTTGTGCTAAATAACAACCTAACCCTAATAATGCCGTTCCGTGCTCAAGCGTTTCAACGCCTTCAGCAATAATATCGAGCTCGAAAGCCTTAGAGAGTCCCATCACGCCCTCAACAATCGACAAATCTTCAGAGTCGTCTAACATACCAAAAATAAAGCTTTGATCTATTTTTATCAAGTTAACGGGTAAACGCTTTAGATACGTTAACGAACAATAACCCGTTCCAAAATCATCTAACGCAAATCCAACACCTAACTCAATACAAGCGTGCATTATTCTTGCGACGTCTTTTACATCGGCTAATTCACTTGTTTCTAATACTTCTAATTGAAGAGCCCCTTTAGGGACATTTGGATGAGCCGCTAACAACGAAGAAAGTCGCTCTACAAAAGAAACTTGTTGTAGTTGTAACGCATCAATATTGACACTAACAACAATATTTAAACCAAATTTTTGCCAAAGTGTAATTTGAGCAAGTGCCGTATCAATAACCCACTCACCGACTTTTATTGTGAGTTCATGGCGTTCAATAATTGGTAAAAATTCAATCGGTGGTAATAAACCTAGTTCAGGATGAAGCCAACGAATCAATGCTTCCACACCAATCAATTCACCAGTGATCATATTTACTTTAGGTTGGTAATAAAGGACAAACTCATTTTCCTGTAAGGCGGTTTCAATTCTAATTAATTTTTCATGCTGCGTTTTTAAGGCAATATCTTGGACCATATCAAATAGATAATAACGATTCTTGCCTTCTTGCTTCGCGGTATACATCGCTTGATCTGCATGTCGTAATAGTTGTTCTGCATCAACATCATCATGAGGATAAATCGTCACTCCAATACTTGCAGAAATATTAATAGCAGCATGCCCTATCATAAGCGGAATTTGTACCGCTGAAAGCAATTCCTCTAATACAGGCTCACAATCATGCGCATTATCAAGATTTCCTAATACGGCGACAAACTCATCTCCACCGAAACGAGCAAGTGTATCGCCCTCTCCTAAACAAGCTTGAATACGAGAGGCCATTTCGACTAATAATTTATCCCCCGTTTTGTGGCCGTGATTATCATTTATTTCTTTAAAACCATCTAAATCAAGGAAAATAACCGCCAAGGATTGTTTCTTACGCTCACAAAATAGCATTGCTTGTTTTAAGCGATCTGCGAGTAAGCTTCTGTTAGGTAACCCAGTTAACACATCATAATGAGTAATACGCTCTAATTGCCATTGCTGTTCTTTTATCGCACTAATATCAGTATATAAAGCAATATAGTTGGATATTTTTCCGAGAGTGTCGTTAATAGTGCTGATCGTCAGCAATTGAGAAATAATTGTTCCATTTTTACACTTATTACTAATTTCTCCCGTCCAATGTCCCTTTTCAGCAATAGTTTTGTATATCTCATTATAAAATTCAGTGGTCTCCAAGCCTGACCTAAACATACTGGTTTTCTGGCCTATAGACTCTTCTTTTGAATAACCGCTTATTTTTGTAAATGCATCATTAACATCGATAATACGATGACTTTCGTCAGCAATAATGACCGCTTCTTTAGCATGTGTAAAAACACCTGCCGCGAGCTTTAATTTATCTTCAATTAAGCGTCTATCTGTAATATCAACACCAATTGCATAATAAATCCTATCTTCACTAGAAACGGTGCAAGACCAATCAATTAAACGATACTTTCCATCTTTCGTTTTACATCGAGTTTCAAAAGAAAGAAGGTCATGATCGGTTTGTAGTGTAGTCCTGACAATTTTAGATTTTTGAATATCATCTGGATGCATTAACATTAATATATTAGTGCCTAACAGCTCTTTTGATGTGTGACCAAGAATAGTCTCCCAGCCTTTATTCACTTTAATAATAGATTTATCAAAGTTAACGATGGCATGAAGGTTCATTGGTAACTTAAAGAAATTATCTAACGTATCCTGATTACGTTTCTCTTCAGTTATATCTTTAACTAACGTCGCAAATCCATTAGCGTTCCCTTCTTTATCGAGAATTAAAGTATTATGCCAACTGCAATTAAGGCTGTTGCCATCTTTAGTAAGATGGTGTCCTTTAAAGTAGGTCCCACCTTCCTGTTTCAATAATAATTTATAGTGTTGAACAAACGCTTTTTTCAATTCAGGAGAAACGATTAAATCACTCACAATCGCCCCGATAGCTTCGCCTGATGAGTATCCAAAGATATGCTCAGCGGCACGATTCCATTCCGTACAAATAAAGTTTCTATCCCAACTAATTGAACCAAGCGGTGTATTTTGTAAATGCCTCGACAGTCTCATTTCACTTTCTTGCAAAAATGCTTGGCTAAACTTAAGTTGCTCTTCTGCATACAATCTTGTTTTTGCCATTAAATAAAAATGCTCTTGTAGATCAACAAGCTCTTTAGTCCCCTCTAGAGAATGAACACTTTCATCCACTCCCAGCGCAAATTGCTTAGTAGAGTTCTTAAGTGTTTGAAGCGGTTTTAAGACACTTTTATTGATGGCAAAAATAGCAAATAGAACAATGATTAAAACAAAAAATAGTAATATTGAAATGATTTTCAATAACCTCGAGTCAATAAGATTTAATTCATTTTCAAAAGGTATACCCACAATAATATTAACAGTGTCATCAGTGCCCCTCTGATCATCCATATTTATTAATGCTCTACTAACAAATATGCGCAAGTAATCGTTTGAATCTTCAACTAATTTTACTTTTTTATCTGGCATTAATTTAATTGAATATTGAACACTTTCTAAGGAAAGGCCAAGTAGTGCTTTATTTTCAGGATAAAGCGCGATGATTTTATGGTTAGAGTCAGTAATATAGGCAACAGATTTGTCAGGTAAATTAGCGTGTTCAAGTTGCTTACTCCACCAGTCAAGTGAAACAACGGCAACAGTGGCACCAACGACATCATTTACAGCATTGATAATTGGATAAGCAAAATTAATACTGGTTTTTTCGGCCGCTCGATCAAATTGAAATTGACCAATAGTAAATTCTCTTTGAGTAATAGCTTGTTGTATATAAGCACGGTCAGAAACATTAATCGGTTCACTTAATGGTGTCGCATTACACAATAATTGACCATCAACAGTAGGTGCACCTAAGTTGACGTAATTATCGCTTAAGTGATGAATGTTCGCTAAAAATTGACTGCATTCAACAGAAGTTGGATTTAATAAAATAGGAGATTGCGATAAGCGCTGTAAAAAACTTTTTGTATTTTCTATGATGTCTGCTTGTTCTGCAGTGATGTTATCGACCACAACCACAGCAAGTCGACGAGCATTTTCTATTGCATTATTACGCTCAGAAGTTGCTTGAAATAAAATGGCAACTAATCCAGGTAATGCAACAATAAAGATCAAGAATAATAAGCGAGATTTTAACGTATGGAAAAAGTCCATTTTTTACCTATACCTTCTTTAAGTCTGATGACTTCATACCAAGCATGCAGCATTTAATATTTGAATTTTATCGTCCGTGGTACTCAAAAAATGATTTAATTATTTGTAATACTAATAATTATTACATCAAATTTAACTGAGTTATAGTAAAAGGTCTATAAAACAATAGACTATATTAGCAACTATCTTCACACTTTTGCCTTAATCAGGCCTAAAGTGATTGTTATTATAAAACTAATCTTTCTACCTATTAATAGGTTGGCTAAATTAATTGAATTTTAGGCTTATCACTTTATTTTCTACGCTAACGTCTGGCAAATTAATCACACTAAATATAATAAAACTCCACATGATTTAAAAAATAAAAGGTATGGAACTACATAACCTCATTTCTGAATAAGCAAAGCGATACAGCACGCTATTACCATGGATTTCTACGTAAAATTATCTCTCAATAACCCGTTATTGCTTCAATAATTCGCCTTGAAATACTCAAAATTAACAACATTGACTCGTCAAAAAATATAACCGGATGATGTTAAATATAATGCCGCTTTCATTAACCAGAATAAAAGTTAAATAAAATATTAATCGAAAATGATATAGAGATAATGTGTAAAATAATAACGATTAATAAAAAGTAATGGCTATAAAGTGAAGACTAGAAGTTAGCAGGTGGTGTCGAAAAGGTAGCGATTAAAGAATGAGCATGAAAAATAAAACGGTCATGAATAGGACGATGATAAAACAGTAAAAATTAATCGCTCTGTATTTTTGCTTTCTGCTAAATAGATAAAATCAAAACAGGTTCAATAATTATAAATTTTAGACAAAAAAAAGCTTCGCAAATGCGAAGCTTTTTCTTAAAATTGGTGCCCGGAGACGGACTTGAACCGTCACGACCATAAGTCGAGGGATTTTAAATCCCTTGTGTCTACCGATTTCACCACCCGGGCGATTGCTTTAAAGCGTTCTCAAGCAAGTGAGGCGTATTATAGAGAAGTTAATTTTAACCACAACCCCTAAACACTAATAAAATCAAAAATATGAACTGACTGCTGATAATTTCAACACTTTGATATTTAACAGGCAATTATTGTTTAATATTCATACCCAAGCTTGAATGACAGACTCCAATATTACGTTGGTAATACCATTTTCATAAAGCATCTCTACATTAAATGATTTTTTATTCCTTCTTTAATAGGCTCTACTCCCTATTTTTACTATTTGAGTCTAAAAATCACTTTAAAGCGCTGTTTTAATAAAATAGTCACAATAATAAGGTACAAATATGTCTACTTTATCCAATACGACATGGAAGCCTTACAATGAAGCATAATTTAATCACTAGTATTATTCTTTCTTCAACTATCTTTACTTGTTCAAATATATCAGCTCAAACCACCAAACAAGATCAACTATCCGATATTAACCTTGTTGAAGCAGGTCGATACCAATCCAATATTTTTGATCAAAGCGCAGCTGAAATTGTCACCTTCGATAAATTAACTCAACAAACATTTGTGGTGAATGCACAATCAGGGAAAATCGATGTGCTCGATAGCAACAATATAGACGCCCCTACTTTAGCGAATAAGCTAAATATTAAAGCAGACATCAAACAACACTTAAATGAAGAAGCTGGCGCTGCCAATAGCATAGATGTTTATAATGGGTTATTAGCCGTTGCCATTGAAGCGAAAAACAAAACAGAATCTGGTTGGGTTGCCTTTTATGACACTTCAGACTTACGTTTTATATCAGCACATTATGTTGGTGCATTACCTGACATGTTAACTTTTACACCCAATGGAAAGCAGCTTGTTATCGCACTTGAAGGTGAGCCAAGTATTGGCAATTACGCTATTGATCCTGAAGGTGAAATAGCCATTTTAGATATTCATTGGCAAGATAAAAAACTATCCACTAAAGTGACGCGTCTAGGTTTTACTGACTTTAACCAAGGCGGGTCTCGTCATAATCAATTACCTAAAGATCTCTTATTAAATGGTTATCAAGCCAGTGTCGCAGAGGATATAGAACCAGAATATATCGCGATTAATTCAGACAGCAGTCAAGCTTACGTTGCGTTACAAGAAAATAATGCCATTGCAGTGGTTGATTTAAAAACTAAAAAAATCGATCGCATTATGTCACTTGGGTTTAAAGACCATCTAGCCAAAGGCAACGAGATTGATGGTAATGATAAAGACAAGCAAGCTCTGCTAAAAAACGAAGCATTATTAGGCATGTATCAGCCTGATACCATTGCCACAGTACAAATCAATAATGTTGATTATTTACTAACAGCCAATGAAGGCGATGATAGAAGTGATTGGGTGAGTGAATTATCTCAAGCTGAATGCGAACAAGGTCATTTTTACTACCATTTAGAAGACAATAATTGCGCCGATGATATTAAATTAAAAGAGGCTCTTTCTAGCAAGACTTATTCTCCTAAATCAATGTCTGCAACCTTGGATTTATCACACTTTAAAGAAGGTGGTTCACAGCAATCAACCGTTAATAGAATCAAGTTTTCACACTCTTTAACAGCAAAGCATGGTGATTTAGATGGTGACGGAAAAATCGACCGATTATTAACCTTTGGTGGTCGCTCGTTTTCAATTTGGGATATTAAAAATTCAAAAATGATATTTGATTCTGGCAGTGATTTTGAACGAATAACAGCTGAAAAATACGGTAAAGATTTCAACCAAACACATAATAAATTGAAAGGTGAAGATCGTAGCGCTAAGAAAGGTCCTGAGCCAGAAGCCCTTACCACAGGCGTTATTAACGGGAAGACCTATGCGTTTATCGGTTTAGAGCGAATGGGCGGGATCATGGTTTATGATATCAGTGAACCTAGTCAGGCGCAGTTTGTGCAGTACTTAAATAGTCGAGATATGTCAGTTAATCCAAAAGATAATAAGCAAAAAAATGCTGACGGCGTTAAAACCTATCAAGTTGATGCGGGAGATTTAGGGCCTGAAGGTTTTAAATTCGTGAGTGCAAAAGATAGCCCTTCTGGAACACCTATATTAATAGTAGGAAATGAAGTTAGCGGTACGACTCGTTTTTACCGAATCAATACAAGCGTTAAATAGATCTGCGATTTAGAGTGATGACGATTAACTGAATTGATACGCAGCGACTCTATAAATTATAGGTATTTTACCTATTTGAAATTGACAACTAAAAATAGTGCGAATACAATCCGCTCTGTTTTTAGTTGTTTAATTAGCTGTCGGTAAGTTATTAACCTTGTTAGTAACATTAAAACAATGTTAAAAACAATATAATAAACAGTAATATAGTGGGGCTATAGCTCAGCTGGGAGAGCGCGACGCTGGCAGCGTTGAGGTCTGCGGTTCGATCCCGCATAGCTCCACCACTATATTAACCATTCAAATAACTTCGTTTTTAAAAAATCACCTTTAACGTCTTATTCTTAAAACGTAAAAATAGCCTACTCTTTACTTACTACTTACTGTCACTATTCTCTTGCGATGCATCTATTTGTGGCGCGGTTTTCAATTTACGACGTTGTCGAATCAAGCCCTCTTGGACTGTTGAAGCGACTAATTTACCCTGTCGAGTAAAGAATTTACCTGTAACTAAACCACGGCCATCTGACGCAACTGAACTCTCAACAGAATACAATAACCAATCATCTAAGCGAAAATCATGATGAAACCACATAGAATGATCAATGGTCACCACTTGCATTCCTTCACTTAAAAAAGAAACACCATGAGGTTGTAATGCCGTTGGTAAAAAATTGAAATCTGAAGCATAAGCTAATAAATAACGATGAACACGTAAATCATTTGGCATATGCCCATCGGCTTTAAACCACACTAAACGTTTAGCAGGTTCAACTTCTGGCTCAACAGGGTTAACTAAAGAGACCGGCCTCATTTCAATAGGTTTTTCTGCCACCAACTTGTCACGAATAAAAGCAGGTAATAAGTCAGAATGTAAAAGCGCCATCTCTTGCTCTGAAATAAGATCTTCAGGGGCTGGAACATCTGGCATGACATCTTGATGCTCAAAGCCTTTTTCAGGGGCTTTAAATGAGGCTGTCATGTAAAAGATTGGTTTGCCATTTTGGATTGCTTTGATTCGTCTGGCAGACAGTGATTTACCGTCTCTTATTCGTTCAACATCATAAACAATGGGTTGATCTGTTTTACCTGGACGTAAGAAATAAGAGTGAAAGGAATGTACTTGGTGTTGAGGGAGCACCGTTTCTTTGGCAGCAGAAATGGCCTGTCCCATTACTTGCCCACCAAAAACTGCACCGTAGCCTAAATCTTGACTTTGACCTCGAAATAAATTCTCTTCTAGCTTTTCTAAACTTAACTGTTTTAAAAGATCGTTTAATACTTTGCCCATATTTTACTCCCAAAAAAGGGCGTGTAATACGCCCTTATCTAATACTAAAATCTAACAAATATTTACAAAGACATTAATAATTCACGTACTTTTGCAAAATCAACCGGAAACTCTTTTGATAACAAAGGTAACTCAGCACGTGATGCTAGCTCTTCAGGAATGAAAATTTCACGTCCTAAAATATCTTCAACGCTTTCTCTAAATTTAGCTGGATGCGCTGTGCATAAGAATAGACCTGTTTCATTTTCTTTCAGTTGCTTCGTCAACTCATGGTAAGCAATTGCACCATGTGGTTCACATAAATAACCTAATTTATCCATCGCGATCAGTGTTTCTTTGGTTTCTTGATCAGATAACTTGCCGTAACCTAATTCAGCTAAAGACCACCCTTTCACTTTGAATAACTCTTCAATACGAGGCCAGTTATTTGGAGCACTTACGTCCATTGCATTTGACAGTGTTGCTACTGTCTTTTTAGGTGCCCAAGTACCTTCTTGTAAATAACGCGGTACCGTATCATTTTCATTGGTTGCAGCAATAAAACGTTTAATCGGTAAGCCTAATGCTTTTGCTAATAAACCAGCAGTCAAGTCACCAAAGTTACCACTTGGTACTGATACCACTAAGTTTTCACGTTGTTTAGCGTCTAATTGTGCAAAGGCTTCAAAGTAATAACAAATTTGTGCGACCAAACGACTGATGTTAATTGAGTTAGCCGAGTTCAGGCCTACAGCTTGTTTTAACTCTTGATCATCAAAAGCTTGTTTAACCATTGCCTGACAATCATCAAAATCGCCTTCAATGGCAACTGTTGTAATGTTACCACCAAGTGTACAAAATAGTTTTTCTTGTAACGGGCTAATTTTACCTTTTGGATAAAGAATAACCACGTTGATATTTTCCATGCCGAAAAAGGCATGGGCTACCGCAGCACCAGTATCACCAGAGGTCGCAGTAAGAATCGTTATTTTTCCATCATCTTTAAATTGCGCTAGACATTGCGCCATAAAACGGCCACCAAAGTCTTTAAACGCTAATGTAGGACCGTGAAATAATTCTAATGCATTGATATCCTCTGTTACTTTTTTCACAGGAGCAGGGAAAGTAAAGGCTTTAGAAACAATATCGAATACCGCTTCTTTACTGAGTTCATCACCAATTAAGTGCGATAAGATTTCAGTTGAACGATCAACTAAATTCATTTTAAGTAATGCATCAATATTATCGAGTGGATTGATCGTTTCAGGAAAAAACAAGCCTTGGCCACGTCCTAGTCCTTGTTTAACAGCTTTTTGAAAGTTTACTTGTTCGCTGTTGTCTGTGATGTTGTATAAATTCATAGTTCTTTTCCTAGCACGCGTGCACCCTGTTCATCAAGGTGACAAATATGACAAAATCCTTCTTCATTTTGAAGAAAGTTTTCTGTTAACCAATTTTTTAATAATTCAGCTTGCGGTAAATCAGTCATCACTGCAAATACCGTAGGGCCTGACCCTGAGATGCCCATCGCTAATGCACCACTTTGTTGAGCAAATAAACGTGCTTGCTCGAACCCTGGAATTAACTGTGAGCGATAAGGTTCTGCAATCACATCTTTTAACATAGAAGCAGCTAAGGTAGGCTGATTACTATGGCAAGCATGTACAAATGCGCCTAAACGACGACCATAAGTTAATGCATCTGATAAGCGATATTGCGATGGTAAAATATCACGTGCAGCAGACGTAGAAATAGTAATGCCAGGGTAAGCAACTACCCAGTACCATTCTTTAAATGAGGGGATAGTTTGACTTATCTCTCCACCTTCATTAATCATCAACTGCATACCGCCAAGGTAGCATGGTGCAACGTTATCATAGTGAACACTGCCACTAATTTTGCCTTCCATTTCTCCCATAATCGTTAACATGGCATGTTCATCTAATAGATAATCATGCCATGCATTTAACGCTTCTAATGCCGCGACAATTGAACTTGAACTAGAGCCTAACCCACTGCCTACTGGCAAGTTTTTCTCTAGTGTCATTGCAACGGGTAATATTTCTTTATTCAATTTTGCTATTGCTTCTTGATAAGCTAAATAACAGTCATAAACGATATTACTTTTAAAATCATCTGGCAACTTATGTGAGTATGGGCCTACACATTGTAACGAAAACCCATAGTCTCCTTTAGTGATTTTAACGCGGTCACCTAATGGTGAACCGTCAATCGGCGTAAGTGCTCCGCCTAATACATCAAAACCTACACTCACGTTAGCTGTTGAGGCTGGAGCATAAACAACAATAGACATCTTAAAACTCCTGCTTCCAGTTCAAGGTACGAAGTACATCAGCAAACACACCTGCCGCTGTTACTTCAGTACCCGCACCATAACCACGTAATACTAACGGGATTGGTTGGTAATATTGACTATAAAACGCTAATGCATTTTCGCCATCTTTTACTTTATTTAACGGATCATTTTCATCAACCGCCATAATACTACATTTACATTTACCATCTTCAATACTACCAATGTAACGTAATACTTTACCTTCTTCATTAGCTTTATCTTGTAACGCTTTGAAGTAAGCATCAGCTTCAGGCAAACGAGCCATAAACTCATCAGTCGTGCCTGTGTCATCAAAGCCTGGTGGTAATGCTTGTTCGATTTCTACATCATCTAGGTTTAGTTCCATACCCGCTTCACGCGCTAAAATAAGCAATTTACGCGCAACGTCTGTCCCGCTTAAATCATCGCGAGGATCCGGTTCTGTAAAGCCAATGTTACGCGCTTCAGAAGTCACATCTGAGAATGATTTACCTTCATCTAGCTTACCAAAGATAAATGATAATGAGCCTGATAAAATACCATTGAACTTAACTAAACGGTCACCTGCGTTAAACAGGTTCTGCATGTTTTCAATCACTGGTAAACCAGCACCTACGTTTGTATCGTATAAAAACTTACGACGCTTCATTAATGCCGTTAAACGCAACTGATGGTAATAATCCATACTACTTGTATTGGCTTTCTTATTCGCAGTCACCACATGGAATCCAGCGCCTAAGAAGTCTACATAACGTGCTGCAATAGCATCGTTACTTGTACAGTCAACAATCACAGGATTAATAATGTGAGAGCCATCTACTAGAGATTTCATTGAGACTAATGACAATTCATCCGTTGCATCTTTTAATAGATCGCGCCAATTATTTAAATCGACTCCTTCCACATCTAAAATCATTGCTCGGCTATTGGCTACACCACAAACACGGATAGCGATATTACGCTCTGCTAAGTAACTTTGTTGACGATGTATTTGGTCAACTAATGCACCACCAACACCACCACAACCAATCACAAATAGGTCGATAAACTGTGCTTTACTAAAGAAGCTATGATGACAAGCAGTCACTGCTTCATTGGCTTTTTTCTCAGAAACAACTGCTGAAATAGAACGTTCAGAAGAACCTTGCGCAATCGCTGTTACATTAATAGACGCATCGGTTAATGCCATTAAGAAACGCGCTGCCACGCCTTTTTCTTTTTTCATGCCATCGCCAACCAGTGAAATAATCGCCTGCTTGTCGATAACATCAATCTCTTCTAATAAGTTATTCTCGAACTCTAATTTGAATTCTTCATTTAACGAATCAATGGCTTTTTGTGTGTCGTTTGAGTAGATACAAAAGCTTAAGCTGTATTCTGATGAAGACTGTGTAATCAAGATAATAGACACACCAGCACGCGAAATCGTCGTAAAGATACGACCTGCCATGCCCACAATACCTTTCATGCCGGGGCCTGAAATGCTTAGCATACTCAAACCTTTAAGGTCTGAAATACCTTTTACACGTAACTTTTGGTCACTTTTTTGTGCACTAATCAACGTACCTTCCGCTTGAGGATTATGTGTATTTTTGATTAAACAAGGAATATGGTGCTGGGCAATCGGAGCAATCGTTTTTGGATGCAAGACTTTTGCGCCAAAGTAAGACAATTCCATCGCTTCTGCATAACTTAATGAAGTTAACAACTTAGCATCTTTCACTAAACGTGGGTCACAACTGTAAACACCGTCTACGTCTGTCCAGATTTCACAACATTCTGCTTTTAAACAAGCCGCTAATACCGCAGCAGAGTAATCAGAACCATTACGGCCTAACACTAATGTTTCACCTGCTTCATTACCGGCTGTAAAGCCTGGCATTAAGTAAATAGCATTGTTAACAATGGCTTCTTTAGCGAATAGCTCACGTGATGCTTTAATGTCGATTTGCGCTTCTAAATAACCCCCTTTGAAAGAGATTAATTTTTGTTGCGGAATGATCATTTCAACATCTTGGCCTTTAGCAATAAGTAGCTGCTTCATACAAGCAACACTTAATACTTCACCTTTACTCAAAATACGAGCTTCTATGCTAGGAGGACATTGCCCTAATAAGCGAACACCTTCTAACAATTTAGTCAGTTCAGCAATTTCAGTTTCAAAGGTATTACGTAATAATTGGTCAGCTAATTCTACGTAGGTTTCTTTTAAACCTTGAATAAGCTCAGAAAATATTTTTTGAATTGCAATTAAATGTTCGTCAGCAGACAATCCTTGGCTGGTTTTTTCTACTACCGCAACTAAGTTATTGGTCACGCCTGATGGCGCCGATAATACTAGAGCGATTTGAGACTGTTGATGATTGTTAATAACAATATCAGCAACCTGATTGAAACGTTGAGCATTTGCTAATGAAGTGCCGCCAAATTTAAGTACGCGCATCGTACCCCCCTGCTTTAATACGAAAAAACCCGCCATCAATAGCGGGTTTTATGAATGTTGAACTTACTCTTTTACAAATAACAAAAAGCACTGCGAACAAAGCGCAGCACTTTTCTGTTTGAACTGAGAAAATAAAGTAAAATCCATGTGTGTTAATAGTTTCGTTAAATTTATATCGCTCGATTATATCAAAGCTTATTGCGTACTGGAACAAACAACGGAACTAGGTTGCAACTAATTAGCATAACAAATAACAAAATGTTAACTATACTCGTAGATGCATTGATAAATATCAAGTAGATAAGGTAAAAGTAGCGTTTAGTGACAGAATAAGTTGTTATCTATATGTTAAGTAATTACACTTTGATTACTGAAAACTGAGATTTTTTAAACCGTATTTCCTTTCATTTGCACATTT
The DNA here is from genome assembly GCF_947489755.1 of uncultured Psychromonas sp. Lineage (GTDB taxonomy): Bacteria > Pseudomonadota > Gammaproteobacteria > Enterobacterales > Psychromonadaceae > Psychromonas. The sequence continues at coordinate 11,548 of NZ_CANLFB010000014.1, read as the reverse complement.
TGTTTAAAAAAACAGCCAACTAATAAGTACGGCATGACAGTTTCACTTAACTTATTTAATGTTAGATCTACTAATATTAACGTCGGTTAAGAAAGAATTATTAATTTTATAGGAGTCAATTCATGTCTAGCGCTAAAATTTTAGTTGTAGAAGATGAGTTAGTTACACGTAGCACATTAAAAAGCGTTTTCGAAGCCGAAGGTTACCAAGTTTTTGAAGCAAACGATGGCACAGAAATGCACCAAGTTTTAAATAATAATGACATCAACCTCATTATTATGGATATCAACCTACCTGGAAAAAATGGTCTTTTATTAGCACGTGAAATTCGTGAGCATAAACAGATTGCATTGATTTTCTTAACAGGTCGCGATAACGAAGTTGATAAGATTTTAGGATTAGAGATCGGTGCTGATGATTACATCACTAAACCGTTTAATCCACGAGAGTTGACTATTAGAGCGCGCAACTTGTTAACACGTACGATGCAAGATACTTTGTATTTTGAAGAAGTACGCCAAAAAGTTGAACATTATAAGTTCAGTGGCTGGACGTTAGAAATAGACAGCCGTTCATTAATTAGTCCTAATGGCCAAGTGTTCAAATTACCGCGTAGTGAGTTCCGAGCTATTTTACACTTCATTGAAAACCCAGGGAAAATTCAAACCCGTGCTGATTTATTAATGAAGATGACCGGACGTGAACTGAAAACACATGACCGTACTGTTGATGTGACGATTCGTCGTATTCGTAAACACTTCGAAACCGTGCCAGAATCTGCAGAAATCATTTCAACTATTCACGGTGAAGGCTACCGTTTTTGTGGTGAAATGGAATAATTTATCACCCTTAACGTATTAATAAATAAAATAACATAGAGACCTGACTCATTAGATCAGGTCTTTTTTTATATTAAATTTGGTATGTGCAAATCCGACATCTTCGTAAGTTAACAACGACAATGTTTATCACAGTTCAATACTTAACGTTACACAATCCATTGATAAGTCATTAATGCGGATTGGTATCAACCCTATTTAAATGGTATCTATTTGGTAGATACTAGATTGAATAATCAATAAATTTTAAAGGTTTTCTATGAATGTTCTATCTCAACAAATTGAGTTTGCCCCTGAATTAAATGACCAACTTGAGTTATTACAAAAAGTACTTAAAGCAGAAATTAACCTCACACCAGAAAATAAAAAAATTACAGCTTGGGCAACCGCAATAGCAAGTCAAAATGCAGCATTAGTCGCGTTCATTAAAGATGAAGTAGGCGAACTTTCGCCGGAAGAGAAAAAAATCATGACCATTGCTAGTAGTAGAATGGCGGTAACAAATCCTTATTTTATGGGACGTAACGTATTTCCGTTACAAAGCGGCGGTACGTTAAATGATATAAACATGAGACCATTCCAAGCTTTAGATATACACAATGAAACAAGTTATCACTACGCTTGTATTGCTATATCTTCTGTTAATAATGGGTTTGTATGCTTCGCTAGCCATGCAAATAGCCTTAGAGCTAGTGCACAAAGCGAAGATGCAATTGACCAAGCCCTTCGCATCATTGCTTCTGTGTTAGCGATTAAACAAATTATGTTTAATGTCACCATAGCAGACTTAAAATAAGCTTTATTATTTCAGTTAAGTTGAATAAATAGCCTCCATTTCAAGCATAATAACTTGATTATTAAAGGCGTAAATTAATGAATGTGAGTAGCCAATCATTTACAGAATTTACGCATATAAAAATAATTTTCACCAGTAAAATACTGGCGAAATTATAGGAGTTAACAGCCTTAATTAAAAAGCACTATCGTAGATAGCGCTATCATCAATTTAAGCATTAGCGACAATCCATTTTTTCAATTCTTTGACATCTTCTAAGTACAAATTCTTAATTAGCTCATGCCAATCATCGATATTGTCCCACCATGCTGGTAAGTCTGGTGATTGCATTTTTTGCGCTAGGTTTTGAATACGTAACAGACCGACTGACGCCGCAGCTCCTTTTATTTTATGTGCTTTATCAACAATTCCTAGTTCGTTTTTGGCGATCATGTGACTGTCCAACACTGATAAATATTCAGGCATTAATTGCTCAAATAACGACACATTATCTAACATCACTGAAAGCGGTAAAAACTCCATCAACTCTTTTAACATCGGTTCGTTAAACAACACTAATTCTTCATCGAGTGGTTCTACTGCTTCCACACTTTCTTCAATGGTAGAGATCATAATACGATCACTAAATTGACGTTCCACCATGACGTTAAAGACCGATAAACTAAACGGTTTACCAATCGCATCATCCAAGCCATTATTAACAAACTCTTGAGTATTGGAGAATACGTTCGCAGTTAACGCGACAATCGGAGGGAGTTTATGATGCGCTTCACGTAAACGACGAGTGACTTCAAAACCGTCCATATCAGGTAATTGAATATCCATTAATATCAATTGATAGTCTGACGCGGCGACTTTATCAATAGCTTGTTGCCCATTCATTGCGACATCGATTTGATGTCCTTGCCTTTCTAGTAAAGCACGTGCAACGAGAATATTTAACTCAATGTCTTCCACCAGCAAAATAGATAAAGGAGGAACAGTAAACTCGCCTTTATGTTTTTTCTCCGGAGAGCAAGTACTTGGTAAATCTAAAGTAAAAATGCTGCCTTTACCTAGTTGACTGGTCACCGTTAATCGACCGTTCATCGCCTTCACTATTTGGCTTGAAACAGCTAATCCTATGCCTGTCCCTGTCGCATGTCGTTCACCTTTCACTTGATAATACATTGCAAATATTTTATCCAGTTTATCTTCAGGAATCCCAACACCGGTATCTTCAACTTCAAAACATAACCACTTTTTATTACCTTCACTGCGATGACTACAGCGAATATTCACTTGCCCTTGATCCGTAAACTTCACCGCATTAGTGATTAAATTCCATAATACTTGACGTAAACGAGTGCCATCTGAGTAAAGGCATTTTGGTAAATCCCCTTTTTGCTCAAACACTAACTTAAGCTTTTTTTGTTCCGTTTGAATATAAGCCAAACTTTGCAAATCATTCATAAAATCATCAACGATAATACAATCATTCACTAAATTTAAACGTCTTCTATCTAATTTATCTAAATCAACAATATCGTTAAAAATATTACCTAAGGTAATCGCACTCATATGAATCGTTTTCAGATATTTGATTTGCTCTTTAGTAAAGTTTTCATCAAGCAGCATACGGCTTAAACCAACAATACCATTAAGCGGTGTACGTAACTCATGACTGATGGTTGATATAAAGGTCGTTTTGTCGCGGCTGGCTTTTTCTAAAAATTCTTGATGCTTTTTACGTTCGGTAATATCACGACCAAAACCAATTAAGCCTACACATTCATTCTGGCTATTAAATAAAGGCAGCGCACGTATTTCAAAGTAAGCTAATCGTCCATTCGGATATGATAACCAGGTTTCATGGATTTGTTCATTGTGTGTTTTAATCACTTTCTGATGACGCAGCGATACTTCAGCAGAATATTCAAGGGAATAAATTTCCTTTGGCTTTAAGCCGACCAACTCTTTCTCTGTTTTACCGGATAGTATTTCCATTGCTTTATTACAACTGACAAAGCACTCATCTAAATCACGGTGGAAGATTAAGTCAGGGGAAGTATCAAAAAACGATCGTAATAAACCAGTACCTTCACGTAAACGTTGCTGTGTTTTTTGATGTTCTACTATTTCTTTTTCTAACAGGTTAGTTTTTGCTTTATCATCCTTTAATATATTTTCTAGTTTTTTCACCGTTAAAGCGAGTCGGTGTCGCGCATTATCTAAATCGCCGACAACCACACTTAAAAAATAAACGGCCCAGGGCGTAATAATCAATCCTAGAATAACTGAACGGTAAATATCAGCCATATCTAATGTTTCAGAAAAAACCTGAGCAATAACCACTTGTAAACAAGCATCCGCAAAGATAATCGCAAAAGCTAATAACAAACTAAACTTAATTGGCCCTAATCGTTTCAATAAAGAAACGTAATAATGAACCCAGGTTTTTAAATTAAATAAACTCACATAACCTCACAATGATAATGGCTGAATTACTGATTTTTGCATTGTACCAACTATTCGCTGTTTAACCTTGATCCAATCTTGATCAAAGATTTAATTACCTTATTTTAAGCTGAATTCGCCCGCGAAGCTTTGTCATTTATAAATCATAGGGATAAATTATCAACCACTTAGTTAAAACCATTGTATTTCATGGTTTTTAATTTTCCATAACCCGTTTATAATGCGTCCTCAATTTCATAATCATCTATCCATGTAAAGCATGTTGAAGGGAGCCTTATTGAATGGCAATGCCAGATATCGCAAATAGTGCACAAGCTCAAACTGAAGGTACGCTTGACCGCGTAGGTATGAGTAATATTGAGTTACCACTGATGGTACAAACAGATAACTACCCTGCCCAACAAGTTAGTGCAAAGGTTGAGTTATTTGTAAACCTAGGTGACCCGCAAGCAAAAGGCATTCACATGTCGCGTTTGTATTTGCAATTAGATCAGCTTTCTACGGAATCAGAACTAACGCTGCAAACATTAACGACATTATTAAATGGATTTATTGAAAGCCATATTGATTTAAGTACAGAAGCTTTTGTAAAAGTTGAGTTCGATTATAACTTACGTCGTAAATCGTTAATCAGTGAAAAACGTGGCTGGAAAGCTTACCCAGTAGTGATTATTGGACGTTTAATTGATGGTAAATTCGATTTTGAATTACAAGTCGATGTACCTTACTCTTCGACTTGCCCATGTTCAGCGGCATTAGCACGTCAGCTAATCCAAGAAGCTTTTAGCAAGCAATATGAGCAGCAAGAAAGTGTTGTAAAAGAAGATATTGTTGATTGGTTAGGCTCTACACAAGGTATTGTGGCAACCCCACATAGCCAACGTAGTGTGGCTCAAGTTAAAGCAAAACTCAGTGATTCTGCAGATAACTTTCCAATTATTGCATTAATCGACTTAATTGAAGCAACATTAAAAACACCTGTGCAAGCAGCTGTTAAACGTGAAGATGAGCAAGAATTTGCACGTCTAAACGGTCAAAATTTAATGTTCTGTGAAGATGCTGCGCGTCAATTACAATTCGCATTAAATCAACAAACACAGTTCTCTGATTTTTGGTTACGCGTGAACCATTACGAAAGTTTACATGCTCATGATGCAGTATCAGTCACCACTAAAGGTATTAAAGACGGTTACAAAGCTTAGAGCTTTATAAGTTTTTATAACACTGAATACTCAGTATAAAATAATAAAAAAGCCCTTAATCAGTAATGACTAAGGGCTTTTTATTGTGCACAGCATAATTAACCTGATAACTTAAAGCGAACAATCAATATTCAATGCAATAGTAATTTTTTATATCTATAGGAACTAGAAAGTTAAATATAAAAATTATTGGCCGTTTACAGGCGTAATAAAAGGGACGTCCGTTTTGAAGCACACTGTTTTTTTAGTGTAAGGGTGTTGAATTGAAATCTTGCTTGCGTGTAATAACAAACGAGGAGACAAGGCTAATGCTACGGGGTCGGCATAAAAGTCATCGCCTAAAATAGGGTGACCAATTGCCATCATGTGCAAACGTAATTGGTGAGTGCGCCCTGTCACCGGCATCAACTTAACTAATGTACTTTGTTCGCCATAACTCACCACTTCATAAAATGTTTTACAAAGCTTACCGGCCTTTAAGTCGATCTTATGTTTAGGTGGATTGTCTGTATCTTTACTTAATGGAAAATCGATACAGCCCTTCTCTTCTTTAACGTGACCAAATACGCGAGCATAATAGATTTTCTTCGTTTCACGTTCTTGAAACTGTATTTTTAATGCCCTTTCTGCATCCTTACGTAATGCAAAAATAATCACACCAGATGTTGCTAAATCTAAACGATGTACCGTATGGCTATCAGGATGTAATGTTAGCAAACGGCTGTACATACTGTCATGACGTTCAATATCTCGCCCTGGTACGGACAAAATCCCAGCGGGTTTATTAAACACAATCATATCTTTATCTTTATAGATCGTATCTAACCAAGGTTCAGTAGGCGGGTTATACAGAAAGTCATTCATTAGTTTGCCAATCAGTTGTTTAAACAAGTGGCAAAGATACCATTTACCACTAATTTTTCAATCAATGAAACGCCTCTTTGTAGGCATCGTCATATCAGCTAGTAATAGAGATGGGTATTCTATTATTAATTGCTAATGAATGAAGAAAGTAACCCATGTTATAGTAGATAATTTAGGTAACTCAATGGCAATATCACAATCCCCTTCAAAACTGAGTTTGCCTATCGTTAACCCTGGCGCCACCACTGTATTTGAATATCTACTTATTAAATTCCCTTATGTTTCAGCTAATATTTGGCAACAACGTATTAATGATGGCAAGGTCCATTATCATGATGGTTCATTGTTAACCATGCAATCACCTTTTCAGCCTCAACAACGCATTTATTATTACAGAGAGGTTGAAAACGAACCTATTGTTCCATTTTCGGAAAGCATATTATTTCAAGACCAACATATTTTAGTTGCCTATAAACCGCACTTTCTTGCTGTTACGCCCGGCGGACAGTATGTGAATGAATGTTTACAAAACCGTTTACGTGAGCGAACAGGTATTAACACTTTACAAGCATTGCATCGTTTAGACAGAGTCACTGCAGGATTAGTGATGTTCTCCGTTAATACTGACTCGCGAGCGCTCTACCATGATTTATTTGAAAATAAGAGAATACTCAAAACCTATCAAGCCGTGGTGAATATTACAAAAGGTCAGGTTTTAATCGATAAAGAATGGCAGGTCAACAATCGTATAGAAAACAGTGAACCACGTTTTACAATGCGCATTACTGAAGGAGAAGCTAACAGTCACTCTATTATAAAATGCATACAACAAACGACTCAACAGGCTTTATTTGAACTAACCCCAGTAACAGGTAAAACACATCAATTACGCGTGCACATGCAATCATTAGGTTGGCCAATAGTAAATGATAAATACTACCCTCATTTACAACCGTTATCAGAAGATGATTATTCAGCGCCATTGCAATTATTGGCTAAAGAGCTCAAGTTCATAGACCCTATAACTCAACAACCGAGGTACTTTCAATATGAGGGTAATTTATCATTATTTTGAATGATGCATTGAATTATGTAGTAAATTGCCTATTAAACAACCTATTAAACTAAAATACAAATGAACAGTTAAGACCCATGCTTAATTTATCATCCATCATCACAGACTTGCGTTAAAGCTATCTGATTGAGGTTAAATGGAGGCTGCTTCTCTATACTTTACCCTTTTGCTTTCATATACTTCTGCACTATTAGCTTAAACGATTAACCTACACAATCAATTACGCGATTAACTTGCACAGTTACTACCTTAAACTAACCAACTATCGTTTAAATAAACCTATTATTCACAACGAGGATCAACGATGTCGACAATCATATTTATATTTCTCGTTATTCTTCTAGGTTTTTTAACGGGTCAAACCTTATATCGTAAAGCATCGACCAATTTAGATAAAATCAAGCTGTTCACCACCTTTCTAGCGATGCGCTTCACTATTCCATTATCCGTCATGCTTGCCATCTGGCAATTAGAACTCCAGAGCTGGCGCTTAATTTGGCTGCCTATTATTGGCTCAGCTATAATACTATCGGGATTTTTAATTGGTTGGTTAGTGTCAAAATACTTTCGATTACCAGACATACAACGTGCCGTCGTTGCTCCTGCAGGCGCCTTTACTAATATAAGCGCGATAGGTTCGTTAGTGGTGTTCGTCTACCTTGGAGAAACTGCATTTGCATTAGTACCGCTATTTAAATTATTAGAAGAATTCATTTATTTTGGCTTTTTATTTCCTTACGCAGAACGCTTTTCAACATTAAAAAACATTAAGAAACGAGCGCTTTGGAAAGATCCAACGTTACAAGCGATGTTTACCGCTTTAACCTTAGGTGCAACATTGAATTTTACGGAAGTGGTTCGTCCAGATTGGTTTAAAGATGTCACTTCGGTGTTAATACCGTTAGGTACCTTCTCTATGATGATATCGGTTGGATTAGTGTTTCGGTTTAAAACTATCTTACAACACTGGAAAATTGCGTTGGCATTATCATTGTCTAAACAAATGTTCTTACCGGTTATCGCCTATTGTTTAGTCGTATTAACCGGGCAAGCAGGCGCTTATGATGGGTTAATTCTACAAATCGCTGTTCTCATAGCAACCATGCCAATCGCGTTTATTGTGATTTTACCTGCTTCTATCTACAAATTAGATCAAGATTTAGCTAATTCATGCTGGGTAATGAGCTCAGTAGTCTTTCTTATTATGTTGCCTTTTTACGCAACATTTTTAGTTTAGTGATAATGGCATTAAATCAATGGAAAGCTAATAAAAGTAATAGGTGGCTTAAAAGATATTACTTAAAAATCTATCCATTAGAATACATCATTTATTTTTAATTCTGTCATTAGTTTGAGTTAACCTAAAACGATAGTATAAAACTAAATATAGTATAAAATTAAGTATCGATTAAACGTATACGAAAAATTTAACACTGTCTCTGCCATAAACTCCTTCACAGTAGAAAGATCGAATCATTTTGCAAATCAAGATCTGCCAATTTATTTCTATCATGACATAAAATATGCCACTCAGCGTTCCCCGTTTAAATATCTATACTTGTATTCAAGAAACATTTTCCTAAAACTCGATTTTAATTTTAAATAATTATAATAAGCTAAACAAATACCAAATGGCATAAACATTAATATCAAAGGAAATATTAACAAGATAAAGAAAAAAATAGTGACATGATTCAATACCGTGGGCGGATAATCTGGTAAGCCCCAATGTTCTCTCTTAGTAAAAGGATACTCACATTCGAAATGTGTATTTTGTAATTCTGTAGCCCTTTTTTCGAGTTCGTATTTAACTGAATAATTAAAACGATAACTTATACACATGTCTAAATAATCATTACTTCTCTGCTTATTGAAACCTTCTCCACTCTCTATATCCATTAAATCTCACCTAATTTAAAAAACATTAATTTAACAAAAAACTAGATTGACTTGACCACTATATACAAAACAAGGTGAATTCATGAACAAGAGCTCTACTAATAATAGAAAATAAGAGTAATTGAACCGAATGCTAAATATCTACAACATAGTTTTAAGACTATTTAATATTCTTAAAACTTTTTTCTTACCATAAGTAGTACAACCTTCATATAAGTATTCGGTACTACTTACCGTACTACTTTAAATCGTAGATGTCACTGGACAGGGTAGAATGCCACAGACATAAAAAAACCCGCAAGGCCTATTTTAACTGGCCTTGCGGGTCTTTAGTGGTCATCTATAGACCAGTAGGTGGTGGAGATGGGGGGAGTCGAACCCCCGTCCGAAAAACCTACATCCTCGGTACTACATGCTTAGTCAGTTATTTGGTTAACTCGTTAATCTCCAACTGACAGGATATTAAAAAGCGAGTCCGATACTATTTCGCGGTTCACCCTCGAACAAGGTTCCCTCGCTATCCGATGTAAATGACCTTCCGAATCCCTACCCATTGGAAAAGCGCGGGTGGAAGGCTAGCTAGCCTAAGCTGCTAGAGAGTAGTTAGAGTCGTTTGCAACTATAACGTTGGCGGCTTTTTACGAGGCCAACCGCCACCTCGGCATGCACCTTGGGTTTCAAGAATCTCGTCGAGTCCTAAATCATCCCCACAGTGGTTAGTGATAAATCACCAACAAGTTAAGTCTAACAAAGCTAAGTGATGCAAGATAGTATTATCTTGCATCTTGTTTGCTAACTGCTTGTTTATCGAACGCTATGTTTCATCATACGTTCTTTTTGGACTTGCCATTCACGATCTTTAACATCATGGCGTTTGTCATGATCTTGCTTACCTTTTGCTAAAGCAAACGAGATTTTTACCCATGCATGTTTCCAATACAGTGAAATTGGAATAATAGAGTACCCCTGACGTTCAACTTTACCCACTAAGTTATCAAGTTCACGGCGTTTAAGTAATAATTTACGATAACGTAAAGGATCACAAACTACGTGCGATGATGCAGCAAGTAATGGTGGAAAAGTTGCATTAAGTAAAAAAGCCTCTCCATTTTTTAAGAAGATATAACTATCTGCAATATTTGCTTTACCTGCACGTAAAGATTTTACTTCCCAACCTTGTAACTCAATTCCCGCTTCAAAGCGTTCTTCTAAGTGGTATTCATGAGAAGCACGTTTGTTGCGTGCAATCGTATTGTCGTTGTTTTTTGGTTTTGCGTTTTTTTTAGCCATAGCCTGCATTATAAAGTTTGTTTTTTTAAATGGCTATTTGATTTGTTGAAAAGTCACTCATTTACAAGCATTTTTTGCTATTTTTTTTCAGTTCAAGCAATGCATCGTGTAAGATACCCCTTTTTAAACGAGGTAAAACATGGCTCAAGTATCACGTAGCGCACTGTTGATGTATAGCGCACAAGAAATGTATCAATTAGTGAACGATGTGAATGCTTATCCAGAGTTTTTACCTGGTTGCAGTGAAACGTCAGTATTAGTCGATCAGGCTAATTTAATGAAAGCGTCCATTAAAGTCTCTAAAGCAGGTATTAGTCAGACGTTTGTCACTGAGAATACACTTGTTTCAGGGCAATCAATTGCAATGAATTTGGTTGAAGGCCCTTTCAAGCATTTAACAGGCGGTTGGACCTTCACTCAATTAGATGAACAAGCGTGTAAAGTAAGTTTAGATTTAGAGTTTGAATTTAGCAGTTCAATTATTGAATTAGCTTTTGGTCGTATTTTTCACGAATTAGTTGGTTCAATGGTGAAATCTTTTTCTAATAGAGCTAAAACGGTTTACGGCATCCGTTAATTTCAGCTAAATTTAAAACTGATTATTTAAGTGAAATAGTAAAGTTAATAGTATGAAGAGGTAAGATATGAATCAGTTAATTGATATAGAAGTCGTTTACGGCCTTCCTCATAAGCAAGTATTGTTATCATTAAAAGTACCTAGCGGCACGACGATAGAAAACTGCATTAAGTTGTCGGGTATTGTTAAACACTTTCCAGAGATTATCCCAAGCGAAGCCGTTGTTGGTATTTTTAGTAAACCAGATAAATTAGAAAATATTGTTAAACAAGGCGATCGTATTGAAATTTATCGTCCATTAACAGCAGATCCAAAAGAAATGCGTAAGTTACGTGCTGAAAAAGCAAAGCAAGCTCAAAAGAGTTAGTGCGTAACGAAGCCTAAAAATTATTAGTGAAACTCATATCTCCGATATCTACTATTATCTGTAAAGTTACCTATAAAGTTATCTGCAAAAAAGCGCCCTTCGGCGTAATGCCGTTCACTTAAGGTGAACGGCATATTTGCTTTTAGCTACTGGATATCTATTTTTAGATGATTTTAAACACC
>NZ_CANLFB010000013.1 GCF_947489755.1 uncultured Psychromonas sp. | reverse complement strand
TTCAGGAATAGTGGCTTATTGCTTAAAAAAGAAAAAGCCACGTATTAAGGTATCTAAAAGTGAATTAGAGATGATGGCAGTCTAATAAATGCTCTTGCTTATCCAGAACTCAGGTTAAGTATTCTAATTTTTGTGCCCGAAAAATACCTTAATTTAAGGTGTAAGTTAAGGTATTTAGAAGATTGACCTCCTTCTTTATCTGTCGAAGGATTAACTAAAAATGTTAATTATTTAATGGCGGCTTCCTTTATAAAACTTACAACGAAGAGGTAATTTTTTTATTCGCAAAGCTTAGGTTTAGCTAATGAATATAATAAGTCTACATTGAAAACGTATTGTTCAGGTTAGGCTGAAAGAATAATTCGCTACGATAATGAAAGCATCAGTAATCAAGATATTATACCAATTACGTTAAATAAGTGTTCTAAATTTTGCGCAGGAAAAATGGTTTAATTTAAGATATAAATTAAGCTAAATGGCTGTTCCCTTTACGAAATTTACAACAAAGAAACAAGTTATTTTAACAAGCCTAGATTCGCATAATTAGTGTTATTGGTATTAGCAATGAAAGTCGATAAACTTTCGCTAAACAACCCTTATCAAATAAAGAAAGATAACCTATCAATATTTAATATAAGCGCAGGAATCCATTTTTATGGGAGAGAGATAGCTTACACCTGATTTAACCGCATCTACCGGAAAAAATAGTACAAAAGTGTATTTGAGAGTGAGCGAGTAAATAAGAGAGTATGAGAAATAAAAAATGCCTACTCCTGGACAGAAATAGGCATTAATAGTTATTTAATCAAAAAATAAAGTAGTGATTATAGACCTAGTGTTTCTAACGTTTTTAATGTTAAAGCACCTTGGTTTAATTTTTCATCTTTTTGATATGCATTTACAGCAGCACGAGTTTCTGCACCGTAAACACCATCAACATTAGTAATGTTGTAATCTCTATTTTTTAACTCTCTTTGCAATTTAGAAACAACATCTTCTGTTGTATTAGTTTCACACAGAATTTCCTGCCATTTTAAGTATGATTCAGCAGTTTTTACCGTTGTATCGTAAGTTTCATATACAGCAGGAGTCGTTATTTTTGTTTCTTTAGCAGGAATATCTAAAACACGAGTCTTAACCATTTTACATATTGCTGGAATTTTAACTTCTTGAGTTGAAGCGGCTGTTGCTAATACATTACTAGTTACCGTTTTGTATACAGCAGGAATTTTAACTTCTCTAGTAGTAGCAGCAGTTACTAATTCTTTTTTCGTAATGGTTTCGAAGACAGCAGGTGTTTTAACTTCTTTTGTTGTAGCTGGCGATACAAGTTCTTGCTTAGTCACTGTTTTGTAAACAGCAGGAGTAATAACCGCTTTTGAAGTCGGTGCATTATCTAATGCTCTTGTATTGACAGTTTTGTAAACCGCAGGCGTTTTAACTTCTTTTGTGTAGGCTTCTTTATCTAATACCGTTGTTGTTACTGTTTTGTAAACAGCAGGAACATCGACTAGACACATAATTTCACCAGTTGAATTATCAACTTTTTCAATTTCGCCGCGACCTTTTTTCCATTCTGTATGAGCAGGAGAAACTAGTACCTGCTTAGAAATAGTTTTATAAGTAGCTGGTACAGTAACAAGTTCAGTCTTTTCAGGCTCAACCATAATACTTTCGCTAGTCGTTTTGTAAGTAGCAGGCATTGTTACTAATGCTGTTTTCTCAGGTTCAACCATCACACTTTCAGTAACAGTTTTGTAAACCGCAGGAACTGCAACTAACGCAGTTTTTTCAGGTTCAACCATCACACTCTCAGTGACTGTTTTATAAACTGCAGGAACAGGCACTAATTCAGTTTTTTCAGGTTCAACCATGATACGTTCGCTAGCTGGCTTGTAGGTAGCAGCAACAGGCACTAATTTAGAGCTTGCTTCTCTAATTGTTACTTTTTTCTCAACTACTTTATAAGTAGCAGGAGTAACAACAATTTGAGATTGTGCTTCTTTTAATAAACGTTGAACTGGATCTGTTCTGTATTCCGCAGGTACTAATACTTTTGCATAACATTCGCCAGCTTTAGCATTAGGTGGGATTAAAGAATTACCAACAGCAAATTGGTCAGTTGCTCCAGGAGCCGTCATTGAACTTAGTGATGCAATTTTAGTGTTTTTTGCTTGCAGCTCTTCATTTAGTTTTTGAATCTCATCATTTTTCATAGACAAAGCTTCATTTGAAGAATCTGTTACTGAACACCCTGTTACAGTAAGTAGAACCGTTGCTGCAATAGCCGATACTTTAAAGTTATTTTTCATTGTTTTTCCCTTTCGTTGAATATACAGAGTATTTTATCACAAAAATAACTTTTAATTAGCTATTTAATTCCATCTTCGTGATATAGTTCATCTATGTTATAAAATTATAAATGGAGTTTAATTTGAAAACACTTAAAGTATTATTCACATCTTCGATCCTTAGCCTAGCTTTAGCTGGTAATTTATACGCTGAAGAAAGCACTGGCGACTGTATTATGGTTCCAAATTTGAATGTTGAATTCAAAAATGATTCTACTGTATATATGACAGCCGATGAGAAAAAAGAAATAACTGAATTTGCAAAATTTATTAAAGACACTGACCTTTATGCTGTAATCGAAGGTCATACAAGTAAATATGCTACAGCAACTTACAATGCTAAACTGTCTTCTGATAGAGCAATTAAAGTAAGAGCTGAATTAATTAAATTAGGCGTTAAACCTTCTCAGGTGAAAGCGATTGGTTTTGGTGAAAGCTCACCATTATATGATAACAATACTGAAATCGGTGCTCAGAAAAATAGACGAGTCATCGCTGAAGTATTTAACAGTGCTGCAGAGTTATCTGAATATACATCATCAGAAAAATCTCGAATTGCTAGTATCAAGTATAAAGAACAATAATTAAGTTAAGCTTTTAATCTTTGTTTTTAAAAGCTTAATATGCACAAGTGTTATACATTTTACGAATCATATCTTGTATAACACTTTTACAATCTTTCTCCGTCATTACAACTTTCATGTTATAACGCCCGAATATTAAATTAAAACGCTTTATCTCATATTCTTTGCTATATCTGCTGGCTCACATCAAATAACTACCTCTTTTTTTATCCTAGATACGCATAGTAATGATTAAATCTGCGGTAATGATGTAAATTCAATTATTTTAATTCCGTTCTAACTACAATAATCACTTTCATTTATAAATAAACTAAATAACACCCACACTTTATTCTTAATTTAAGAGAGCGTTATATTTTAAAATATTGAGAACACGCCATAAAAATTTCAATGATAAAGATATAGATATAGACATAAAAAAGTGTAAGTTCTAAATAGAAAGAATAGAAAAGAAAGATTAAAGATTAGAAATAATAAAGCCCTGATACTTTTAAAGTATCAGGGCTTTATTATTAAATATGGTGCCCGAGGACGGACTTGAACCGTCACTCCTCTCGGAAACGGATTTTGAATCCGTCGCGTCTACCAATTTCACCACTCGGGCTGAGTGACAAAGATTATACCTAGGGTTATTCTACACACAAGGATTTTCAACCATAAAAAGTGTAAGCGATTAAAAAGCAATCGATCTTTATCAGTAAATAATCAAATTCAGACTTAAATAAATAAAATGCCAAGCGATTAGTCATTTGTTACACTGTTTTTTCAAACTTTTAAGGGATTATCATGGTCAAGCATAACAATACAAAAACACCACAGTTGAGCCTAGCAGAACAATATCAAAGTTGTGAACGAGCATCATTTTTTAAACGTTTAGGTGCCTATATCTATGATTTATTTGCATTAGGCGCCGTGCTGATGCTTGCCACTGTTTTAGCATTATTAGCGGTCGTTATTGCGAGCAAAGTAGGTGCTATTGACTTAAGTGTTTATAAAGACACTGCTGATTATTTAGGGCAAAGCTTAGTTTTCTTAATTTACTTATCGGTTGTCATTATTGGTTTTTTTACTTACTTTTGGAGCCAAGCAGGACAAACTATCGGCATGAAAGCATGGCGCTTACGCGTGCAAAATAGCGATGGTAGCAATATCAGTTTTACTCAAGCGTTGATTAGGTTATCAACGTCAGCTTTTGGGCTAGGTAACGTGATGGCGCTATTAAAAGATCGTAATGCCTTTCAAGACTTATGGGGTGAATGCGAAGTGATTGTAATGACCAAAGAATTAAGTAATTGGAAAGGCTTTAAAGGCATGGCATTTATGGATGAAGATAAGAAGTAATCATTTTGCCTAGGCAGTGCTTGCCAACAGGTTACAAATTAGGCAGCACTGGCCAGGAATCACTATTAGACAATCATTGCTAGTCAACTATCACTAGCCAATCACTTGCTAGCGATATTAGTTGTAACGTATCGCAAACCTAAATAGATAATAGCCAGTTATTAGGCATTTAATATTAATCAAGTCCTAATAACTGACTGCTCATTATTTTTCTAAGTTTGTTTTCTTAATAAATACATGGCAATAAGCAAGACTAAAATACTAGGTAATAAAGCCCCTAGTATAGGCGGTAACCCAAAGACTAGACTTGCAGGTCCAAATAACTCACCAGACACATGGAATGCGAAACCACTCGCAATACCAAAGATTAAACGCGTTCCCATCGGGACTGTTCTTAGCCCACCAAAAATAAATGAAACTGACAACAACATCATTACAACAACAGTAAAAGGCAATACGGCTTTGCGCCATAACGTCAACCAATAGGTATTTGCATCTTGATCATTACTTTCTAAATAAGTGATATAACCATATATATCACGCATCGACATTTTATCAGGCTCACTAATAATCACTTCAAACTTTTTCGGTGTTAATTCAGTCTTCCAAGTAAACTCAGGAAAACTTTCAACAGCGGTTTTATCATCAAAGAAAGTTGTTTTACTAACGTCTTCTAATAACCAAAAACCTTCTTGATAAGTGGCTTTATTCGCCGCCATTGCATAATCTAACGTTAAGTCTTTGGTGAAAAAATAAAGTTGTACGTTGTAAAGTTCAGCTTTACTGTTCATTCGCCCAATACTGATAAATGAATCGGCATCTTTTGCCCAAATCCCATATTTATTCTCTACTTTTTCACTACCATTTCGTAACTGGTCTCGCATAAAGTAGGCTTCTTTATCGGTTTGAGGGGCAACAAACTCCCCTAATAGCATAACGGCAATAACCATTGGAATGGCCGTTTTCAATACCGAATTTGCAATACGAAATTTAGACATACCAGCGGCCTGCATGACCACTAACTCACTGCTACTTGCCAATGAACCTAAGCCAATAAGCGCCCCAATTAATGCAGCCATTGGAAAAAACAATGCAATTTCAACAGGCATTTTTAATAACACAAAATAAGCAGCAGAAAAAACAGTATAAGCGCCTGTACCGACGCTTTTCATTTGCTCTACAAATTTAATAATGCTACTCAAACCAATTAATACAAATAGGCTTAAAAATGTTGCAGCAAAGATCGTGCGGCCAATGTATCTGTCTAAAATACCCATTTATTTATCCACCTTAGACGATTTAGCATTTTTCAATTTTTCTTTTTTCGGCTTAACATTAAACTTTCCGATAGTTTGTAAATGCAATACAACACCAATAGCAAAGAATAATATTTGCACTGCCCAAATACCAAAATAAGGAATCGCACCGTCCTCTATCAAACTTTTTGAAGCACTTAATAATAAAAAGAAGCTTAAATAGAGTGCTAAAGCCGGCAATAGTTTTGCATAACGCCCCTGACGAGGATTAACTTTAGCCATTGGTACAGCCATAAACGTAATTAATAATATAGAAACAGGGATAGCAATACGCCATTGTAGCTCAGCTTGAGAACGAGTATCGGTAGCACCTATTAATGCAGAAGTAGGCAAAGCATCTACACTACGCTTCTTGCTCTCAACCGCTGCATTAGCGATATGTACTTGATAGGTAGAGAATTGTGAGTTTTCAAATTCATTCTTACCGACTATGCCAGCATAACGTTGGCCATTTTCTAGTGTTAACCATGTACCATCTTTTTTACTAGCCACATTACCTGTTTTAGCAGTGATCACTGAAGGCGATATTCCCTCTTCTTCTTTTGGCCAATGAGCAGCAAACACATTAACTAACGTTTTATTTTGTTCGTATTTTTCAACATAAACCACCCCACCATTGCCAGAGGCTTTATGAAAACGCCCTTCGATTAAGGTCGCAGTACCTGCATTAGCTTCGGCTTTCTCAATAACTGCGACCATTTCATCTTCAGCAGCAGGTGCTAAATATAAGCTATTAAAACTAGCAAAAACAAACGTGAGTAATGACAACATCAGCGTTGCTTTCAGCACTTTATTAGGGCTGTAGCCACAAGAGGTTAACGCCACCATTTCACTTTCACTGTGCAATCGACCATGCGCAAACAATATTGCGAGGTAGAAACTAATGGGTAACATTAACGTTCCCAATGTCGGCATGTTTAAATACAAAACAGTTAATACTAAGTCAGCAGGGATAACACCATTAATCGCCTGAGCAAGAATGGTAATAAATTTCTGACTAACAAATATGAGAACTAAAACAAAGAGAATGCCAATTTGGCTTTTAAATGTTTCTAACATTAAATAACGAAGAATAATCAAGCCGATCTCCAGTGTAAAATAAGATGCTACAAAAGCGGTAAAATAGTGGATTAAGCAAACAATTGCGGTAAAATTGCTATTTTAGTAAGTTTATATTACGTTTCAAGGTCCACAAAGACCAATGATAACTGCATTTTCACAAAAATAGCATAGTTAATCTCAATATAATCGTTTTAAGGATACATATGGAATTTCTCGTAAAAAGTGGTAGCCCAGAAAAACAGCGCAGCGCATGTATCGTAGTTGGTGTATTTGAACCTCGACGTTTATCTCATGCAGCTGAAGTTTTAGATGAAATCAGCGAAGGTTATTTAAGTGCATTATTACGTCGCGGTGATATTGAAGGTAAAGTAGGACAGGTATTATTTTTACACCATGTGCCTAACGTATTAAGCGAAAGAGTTTTATTAGTTGGCTGTGGTAAAGAGCGAGAGTTGACTGAAACACAATACAAACAGATCATCGAAAAAACCATTTCTACATTAAATGATACAGGCGCACTTGAGGCCATTTGTTTTTTATCTGAATTACACATTAAAGGTCGAGATAGCTATTGGGCAGTTCGCCAAGCGATCGAAGCAACGCAAGATAGCTTATACAACTTCGACCAATTCAAAACTAATAAAGACAATACTCGACGTCCATTACGTAAATTAACGTTTAATGTACCAAGCCGTAAAGAATTAACGCGTGCTGAATTAGCATTACAACATGGATTAGCTGTATCAGCAGGTATGAAGTTATGTAAAGACTTAGCGAATATGCCGCCAAACATTTGTACTCCGCTGTATTTAAGCCAACAAGCACAAGAGCTTGATCAACGCTTTGATAAAATCACAACTGAAGTGGTTGATACAGAGCAAATGAAAGCGTTAGGCATGAACAGTTACCTAGCAGTAGCACAAGGTTCGGCTAACCCTGCTTATATGTCGATTATCAATTATCAAGGCGGTCCAACGGATCAAAAACCGATTGTACTTGTTGGTAAAGGGTTAACCTTTGACTCTGGTGGTATTTCATTAAAACCAGGCGCAGGTATGGATGAAATGAAATACGACATGGGTGGTGCTGCATCAGTCTTTGGTGCATTAGAAGCCATCGCTCAACTAGACTTAGGCATTAACGTGATTGGTGTGATTGCAGGTGCTGAAAATATGCCTTCAAGCAAAGCATACCGCCCTGGTGATATCTTAACGACTATGGCTGGACTTACTGTTGAAGTATTAAACACCGATGCGGAAGGCCGTTTAGTCTTATGTGACGCATTAACTTATGTAGAACGTTTTGACCCGGAATGTGTTATCGACGTAGCGACCTTAACAGGTGCTTGTATAATGGCATTAGGTCATAACATTAGTGCACTAATGAGCCCGCATAAAGGCATGGTTCATGAGATTTTAGGCGCATCAAACCAAACGGGTGATAAAGCATGGCAATTACCGATGGATGATGATTTCCAAAAGCAACTTGATAGCCCATTTGCAGATATGGCAAATATTGGCGGTCGCCCTGCTGGATCAATTACAGCAGCTTGTTTCTTATCTCGTTTCACTAAAGCTTATAACTGGGCACATTTGGATATTGCCGGTACAGCTTGGCGCTCAGGTGCTAACAAAGGTGCAACTGGCCGCCCTGTTCCGTTATTAACACAATTTGTCATTAATCGTAGTGAACAAGAAATAGCGGAATTAGACGCTTAAATGTCAACATTCAATAACAAGTTGAGTTCATAATGAGCCAAGTTATCTTTTATATTCACTCAGAAGATACTTTAGCATCAACAGCTGAAGCGAGTTTGCCAACACATTTTGTGCAAGCTTGCCAGCTCGCGGCTTTTTATTACCAACAAAATAAAAAAGTGTTTATTTATACAGAAAATCAACAAGATGCTTTTACAGTTGATGAGTATTTATGGCAGTTTGATGGCGATAGCTTTGTCCCGCATAACTTAGTCGGTGAAGGTCCACGTTATGGGTCTCCGGTTGAGATTAGTTGGCTTGCACCGCAACATCCTCGTGCAGTGCTAATTAACCTCAGCCAAAACATTCCGGAATTTAATTTAAACTTCCAACAAATTATTGATTTTGTGCCAGCACAAGAACAACTAAAAATTAATGCGCGAATGCGCTACAGTGCTTATAAAAAATTAGGCCACACCCTCTCTACTCAAGATGTTAAGACTGCATCTCAAGAGTTAACTAACCAGACAGAAGACAAATGATGGAAAAAATATACAACCCAAGTGCGATTGAGCAAAAGAATTACCAAACCTGGGAAGAAAAAGGTTACTTCAAACCACACGGTGATACTGATAAAGAAAGCTTCTGCATCATGATCCCACCACCAAATGTCACTGGTAGTTTACACATGGGTCATGCATTCCAAGATACCATCATGGATACCTTGATCCGTTACCAACGTATGCAAGGTAAAAATACCTTATGGCAGATGGGTACAGACCATGCAGGTATTGCGACACAAATGGTTGTTGAACGTAAACTTTTTGCAGAAACAGGTCAAACGCGTAAAGAATTAGGCCGTGAAACCTTCATCGAAAAAATCTGGGATTGGAAAGCCGAGTCTGGCGGCAATATTTCTCGTCAAATGCGTCGTTTAGGTACCTCTGTAGATTGGGATCGTGAACGCTTTACCATGGACGATGGTCTTTCTGAAGCCGTTAAAAAGACCTTTGTTGATTTGTATAATGATGACCTTATTTACCGTGGTAAACGTCTAGTAAACTGGGATCCTAAATTACAAACTGCCATTTCAGATTTAGAAGTGGAAAATAAAGACGTTAAAGGGTTTATGTGGCATTTCCGCTACCCATTAGCAAATGGCGTCAAAACAGCTGATGGTAAAGACTACATCGTAGTAGCAACCACTCGACCGGAAACAGTATTAGGTGATACAGGTGTTGCTGTTAACCCTGAAGATCCACGTTATAAAGACCTTATCGGTCAGACTATTTTATTGCCTTTCGTTAATCGTGAAATCCCAATTATTGGTGACGACCACGCTGATATGGAAAAAGGCACGGGTTGTGTGAAAATAACCCCTGCGCATGATTTTAATGACTATGAAGTAGGTAAACGCAACAAATTACCAATGATCAACGTCTTAACCTTTGAAGCTTGTATTCGTGAAAGCGCTGAAGTATTTAATACTAACGGTGAAAAAAGTGAAGATTATCCAACTGATTTACCAGCACAATTCCAAGGTTTAACACGTGAGGCTGCGCGTAAACTGGTGGTTAGTGAATTAGATGCATTAGGTTTATTAGAAGAAGTTAAAGACCATGATTTAACAGTACCTTACGGAGACCGTGGTGGTGTTGTGATTGAACCAATGCTAACAGACCAATGGTATGTACGTGTTGCACCGCTTGCTAAAACAGCAACAGAAGCGGTTGCTAATGGCGATATCAAATTCGTACCGCAACAATACGAAAACATGTACAACTCATGGATGAATGACCTTAACGATTGGTGTGTGTCACGTCAATTATGGTGGGGACATCGTATCCCAGCTTGGTATGACGAAGCGGGTAAAGTTTATGTTGGGCATACAGAAGCTGAAGTACGTGCGAAACATGACTTAGATGATAGCATTGTATTAAACCAAGATGACGATGTACTAGACACATGGTTCTCTTCGGGTCTTTGGACATTCTCTACATTAGGTTGGCCAAACCAAACCATGGATCTTAAAACCTTCCACTCTACTGATGTATTGGTAACCGGTTTTGACATTATCTTCTTCTGGGTTGCGCGTATGATCATGATGACCATGCACTTTATGAAGAATGAAGATGGCACACCACAAGTCCCCTTCAAAACGGTTTATGTAACAGGCCTAATTCGCGATGAGAATGGCGATAAAATGTCTAAATCTAAAGGTAATGTATTAGATCCTTTGGATATGATTGATGGTTTAGACCTAGAAAGCTTAGTGACAAAACGTACTGGCAACATGATGCAACCACAACTTGCGAAGAAAATTGAAAAAGACACACGTAAAACCTTCGCTAATGGTATTGAAGCGCATGGTACAGATGCACTACGTTTCACTCTAGCAGCAATGGCATCAACCGGTCGTGATATCAACTGGGATATGAATCGTCTTGAAGGTTACCGTAACTTCTGTAACAAGTTATGGAATGCGAGCCGTTATGTATTAATGGATGCAGAAGATCAAGATTTTGGTTTTGGCGATAACAAAGCGATGCAATTTAGTCTTGCCGATCGTTGGATCCAAGGTCAATTACAAAATATGATCAAAGAGTTCCGCCAAGCATTAGACACCTATCGTTTTGATATTGCGGCAAATATTCTTTACGATTTCATCTGGAATGAATTCTGTGGTTGGTACTTAGAATTAACTAAACCTGTTTTATTCAAAGGCAATGAAGACGAGCAACGTGGTACTCGCCATACATTAATCAGCGTATTAGAAACATTATTACGTGTTGCACATCCAATGCTACCGTTTATGACCGAAGAAATTTGGCAACGTGTGAAAGCAATCACAGGTCAAGGTGGTGACACTATCATGCTTGAAGCTTACCCTGAATATGATGCAGCGCAGGTTGATGAACAAGCCGTGGCTGATCTAGAATGGGTTAAGCAAGTGATTGATGCAGTGCGTAACATTCGTGGTGAAATGGATATCAGCCCGAAAGTACCACTTAACGTATTAGTTAAAAATGCAAGTAGTGAAGATACGCGTCGCTTTGCTGATAATGAAGCATTTTTAGCGGCATTAGCAAAACTAGAGAGTGTTACTTTTGTTGCTAAAGGTCAAGAAACACCAGCGTCTGTTACAGCTTTAGTAGGCGGCTTAGAGTTGTTGATTCCAATGGCTGGTTTAATTGATGTTGAAGCTGAGCTAGCACGTTTAGCGAAGCAACTTGAGAAAGCAACCAAAGAGCTAGACAAGGTATCAGGCAAGTTAAGTAACGAACGTTTTGTGAGTAATGCACCAGAAGCGGTTATTACTAAGGAAAAAGCGAAACAAGCTGAATTCCAAACAACTTGCGACAAACTAAATGAGCAAATTGAGACAATCAAAGCGCTTTAATATAATGATTAATTAGTTTGTTATTAACGAAGTAAAAACTAAAAAGGGACTTAATTTAAGTCCCTTTTTTTATATTTTTTGTCTCAAAATGAAATATGTTAACTTTTATGTCCTTTTTATTTGTACTCTGAAATAGTCAGCTAATAGTAATAAATCTTTACATAAGTAAATGTAAGCGATTGTTCCCTTTAAGAAATATATAAAAAGAAGTTAATTTTTTAAATCTGCGTAATAAATAAACTATTTATTATGATTGATATAACGCTTAAATTTACAAAAATATAACGCTGAATACGCTAAATTATCCTACACTATTGCCACTTTAAATTTTAATGATAAAAATAGGCATAAATTGGCAGTTTTAATATTCACCATGTTCTCTATATTCACCCTTACTTTTTCAGTATTTAGTCATGCTAAAGAAGCATTAATGACGCCTCCAGCACCACCAAAAATAATTGTTTGGCAACAAACCTTTGATCACCCTACCAATATAATGATGACAATACTTACCCAAGCACTTGATATTACAAAAGCAGAATTCGGTGATTATGAAATAGTCCCATCAATACCAATGGAACAAAAAAGAGCGCTTTCTACTTTATCGGATAAATATGAAGGCGACTTGGATGTTGCACATTTTGTAAGTAGTGAAGGTAGAGAAAAAAGTGCAATTCCAGTTCGAATTCCAATACTTGAAGGATTATTAGGTTATCGAGTTTGTTTAATTAAGCAAAATCATCAATATAAATTCTCTGGCATTAATAACATACAAGACTTCATCGATAAGAATATCACTATCGGACAACAGCAAGATTGGCTTAGTACCAAGGTATTAAGGGGAAATGGGATACAAGTTCAAACATCCTATAAATATTCTTTATTATTTGGCCAGTTACAAAAACAACGCTTTGATTGCTTTTTACGAGGCATTAATGAAATTACTGAGGAACTCGAGCTTCATGAAAGTGCTAATTTTGTAGTCGAAAATAACTTACTCTTTCATTATCCATTTCCAGTATTCTTTTTTGTGAATGAGGGACGTCCAGATTTAGCGTATAGATTAACCAAAGGTTTAACAGTACTTCAACATAATGGCTTCCTAACAAAACTATTAGAAAACTACTATAAAGATAAACTTAAGACATTACATTTAGGTACACGTAAGGTTTTTCATATTGAGAATACTTTTTTACCTGATAAATCACTACACTCAATTAATACAATTCCTTGGTTACCTTTATAACGAGAGTAATCAACAGATAAAAGCTTAATTGACTGTGTAAAACAGTCAATTAATATCAACTAATTGAAGCTACTCAATAAGCGGTCCATCGCTCGATAGTTTAATGCTTCACACAAGTGTGCTTTACTAATATCTTGTTGTTGCTGCAGATCGGCAATGCTCCGAGCAACTTTCAACAAACTATGCCAAGCCCGAATAGACAATCCCATTTTCTCAATCGCTTGCTCTAAAAACAACGCATCCTCCTTCGTTAATACGCAATATATATTCACCTCTTGACTCGATAAGTAATGGTTTAACTTACCTTGACGTTGTAGTTGAATATTACGAGCAACTAAAACCCTTTCTTTAATATCTGCACTTTTTTCGGTTGAATTATGTAACCCTTGCTGTGAATCAGCCAACATTCCCTTAGGTAATAAGGGCACCATAATAGCTAATGCAAAACGGTCTAAAAATGGCCCAGATAAACGATTTAAATAACGTAAGATCTGATCTGGAGTACTGCGCCTGAGCTGTCCGGATATATGACCACAAGGACTTGGGTTCATGGCCGCAATCAGTTGAAAATGAGCGGGGAAAGTTACTTGATTGGCCGCGCGAGAAATAGTGACATTATGGTTTTCCATTGGCTGGCGTAAACTGTCTAACACTTGTCTTGGAAATTCAGGTAACTCATCGAGAAATAAAACACCATGATGAGATAAAGATATTTCACCCGGTTTAGGCTTTCCACCGCCCCCCACTAATGCAACCGCTGAGGCACTGTGATGCGGAGCTCGATAAGGAGGAGAAAACCAATCATCACGTTGCTTGCCACATACTGAATATACAGCCGCCGTTTGTAATGCTTGCTGCTCTTCCAAATTAGGCAATAACGTCATAAACCGCTCAGCTAACATACTCTTTCCAGTACCAGGTGGACCAATCAATAGTAAATTATGGGAACCAGTCGCAGCAATCTCTAATACCCTTTTAGCTTGCTCTTGTCCTAATACATCACTGAAATCAAGGTGAGAATGTTTAGCTGGCGGCGCTTCACTTTGCTCTGCTGAAGGTAATGTTAATTGTTGCTGTAAAAAGGCACAGACATCAATCAAATGTTTTGCAACAAAACCTTGTGCGCCAGTCAAAGCACATTCATGCTCGTTATCAGTACACACAACCACTTGTCGCTTTTGTTGTTTAGCCGCTAAAGCACAAGGAATGATGCCATCGACGCAACGTAATTCACCTGATAGGGATAACTCCCCATAACACTCGAAGTTTAATATTTCAGGGCATTTTATTTGGTCTGATGCTAATAAAATACCGATAGCGATCGCCAAATCAAATCGACCACCCTCTTTAGGCAAATTAGCAGGCGCTAAATTGACGGTGATTCTTTTGCTTGGGAATTTAAAGTTACTATTCAAAATAGCGCTACGCACTCTATCTTTAGCTTCTTTGACCGACGTTTCAGGTAATCCAACTAAAGAAAAACCGGGTAATCCAGTCCCAAGATGTACTTCAACCTCGACTTCAGGTGCATCTACGCCTGAAATAGAGCGACACACTAATCTCGCTAATGCCATATGACTCCCTTTGATACTCATTAGTTAAAGAATTAATTAACTCGGTAATCAATCAAGTATAGAAGTCAAAAATTATTCAGCAAAAAATAGCACAACAATAACCATCATTAAGATATTTAAACAAAGCATTAACACTACAAGAAATAAGGATTTTAATGTTGTTATTTTTCTAACTTGGTATGACTTAAACTGTGATTATTTAATATAAAGGGTATTTAAAGTGGGTGGCTCTTCACGGTATTCCCTCACATTAAATAGTATCGTATGACAACTTAAACAATAGCAAATCAATCACTAAGTGAGGAAATTTAGAATGAGAAGCAATAAAGAAATTGCATTAGATGCCATCGATTTAGTCACACCAGCAATACTTAAATTATTTGAGCGTACCAATCGTAAAGAGCTACATATCGTGGTTATGGACCCTACATTAAAACCATGGGAGTCTGACTTTGATAATGCGATTTTAGTTGAGCAATCGCTAGGAAACCCAAGCGAATGGACTATCCCATTTGACAAATTAGCGAGAAAAAAAGCATATCAAGCTTGGCGTAATGGTTGCGCTAATGTTGATATTCAAAATAAGCACCCTTCAGCATTGCAAGATGACGATATTTTATTTTACGGTTCTTTTGTATACGGCAATATCGTTGTTGGTTGTAGTGGTGTTGAGCAGCATTACGATATGTTAATGAGTAGCTGGATTGCATTAGCGTTTGAACAATTAACTGTCGCAGAATATACAAAGAGTAAAGCTGAAACCCCAACAAAAGCATTTAGATAATTTATTTTTACCTTTCTCAACCTTCGTGGTTAATTAGCTTTTGCTTTAAAAATATAACCACGAAGCGCTCCGTTTCACTAAGAGCACGAAGGTAAATCAAAACACCAAAAATATTTTTAAAAAAATGAGTGTTTTAAAGATATAAATATTTTTAACTTACTTTATTCATCCTCCGTGGTTATTTAGGTTTAGCTTTAAAAATATAACCACGAAGCGCTGCGCTTCACGAAGAGCACGAAGGAAAATCAAAATACTTTTAAAACAAAACACAATATTTAGTGCTTTAAAGATATAAAGATTTTTAACTTACCTTCTTCATCCTCTATGGTTAATTAGCTGTTGATTTTAAAACAACAATTACCGCGAAGCGCTACGCTTGAAGAAGAGCACGGAAAAACAACAAAATATAACCCCTTCTTTCTATTTAATTCATATAAAGCTTCATTCTAATCTCCTACTATCTGCGTGATTAATCCACTTTTGATTTTAATAAAACTAAGCAATACAAAGATTAATAGTAATGCTATTTTATATTTAACAACTTACTAGTAAATATATGCTTAATGATCTGCTTAAAAATGTGACAAAAGTTGTTTGATAAGCGCTTTTTTGCTATAAATAGCACCCTTTTAAAATCAATCCATCCCCATTTTATAAGCGATTGATCATCATTATTTCAGGAAGAACCCATGAACGGTGCACATTTTGTTGTACAGGCCCTAAAAGAACAAAACGTAACACAAGTGTTTGGTTATCCAGGTGGTGCTATTATGCCGCTTTACGATGCGCTTTATGATGGTGGCGTTGACCATCTATTATGTCGTCATGAGCAAGGTGCAGCAATGGCTGCTATTGGCTATGCACGTTCAACAGGGAAAGTCGGTGTTTGTATTGCAACCTCAGGCCCAGGTGCTACAAATTTAATTACAGGCTTAGCGGATGCTTTGCTAGATTCAATTCCTGTGATTGCAATTACAGGACAAGTTCCAACACATTTAATTGGTACTGATGCATTTCAAGAAGTTGATGTGTTGGGTTTATCACTAGCCTGTACTAAACATAGCTTCATGGTTCAAACTGCAGAAGAGTTAGGTTCAGTCATCGAACAAGCTTTCGAAATTGCAACGACAGGCCGCCCTGGCCCTGTTTTAATCGACATACCAAAAGATATTCAAGTAGGTCCAAGTGTTACACACGCACTTGCTAAATTAATAAAAACAGAAAATACACTTAACAGTGCCGCAATCGATCAGGCGAAAAACATGATCAGCCTATCTCAAAAACCGCTTATTTACGTCGGTGGAGGGGTTGGAATGGCAAGTGCGGTTAATGAATTACGCAACTTAATTGCTGCAACGGAAATTCCAAGCGTATGTACATTAAAAGCAATTGGTTGTATCAAACACGATTCTCCTTATTTCATGGGAATGGTAGGGATGCACGGCAGTAAAGCTTCAAATCTAGCCATTCAAGAGTGTGACTTATTGATTGCTATTGGCGCTCGTTTTGACGACCGAGTAACAGGTAAGTTAGATGAGTTTGCACCGAACGCAAAAGTGATTCATTTAGATGTTGATGCGGCAGAAATTGATAAGTTACGTCAAGTGACCCTATCGATGACTGATGATTTAAAACAAGTATTACCTGCTATCACAATCAAACCTAACATTGAGCAATGGCAACAGCATGTTGCAGCAATGAAAGTCGAGCATGAGTGTCGTTATGATCATCCAGGTGAGCCGATTTTTGCACCTGCATTACTTCGCCAATTAGCACAAACAATGCCTGCCGATACAGTAATCTGTAGTGATGTAGGTCAGCACCAAATGTGGGTTGCGCAGCACATGTTTGTCGATCGCCCAGAGAATCACATATCAAGCTCAGGTTTAGGTACAATGGGATTTGGCGTTCCTGCTGCAGTTGGTGCACAAGTTGCACGTCCAAATGATACCGTGATCGCTGTTTCTGGTGATGGTTCATTTATGATGAACGTACAAGAACTAGGCACAATTAAGCGCAGGAAATTACCAGTCAAAATTTTACTGATTGATAACCAACGTTTAGGCATGGTTCGACAATGGCAGAAATTGTTCTTTAATGGTCGTTATAGCGAAACAATTTTAACAGATAACCCAGACTTCGTTACATTAGCTAGCGCATTTGACATCCCTGGTGAAACTATTGTCGCAAAATCACAAATAGACCAAGCATTACAGCGCTTATTAAATAGTGATGGCCCCTATTTATTACACGTATCAATTTCTGAAGAAGAAAATGTATGGCCATTAGTGCCACCTGGCGCCCCTAATGACAGAATGATGGAGAGTATAGAATGATTAACGCATTAACAGTTGAAGCTAAAAATAGCCCAGAATTTTTAGAGCGTTTATTACGTGTTTGCCGTCATCGAGGTTTTACAATCCAAAGTATTAATGCGGAAGTGAATAATACACTGCAAACAACACAGATTAATTTAACCGTTTTTAGTGAACGAGATATTACCCTCTTAACTAAACAAATTGAGAAAGTCGTTGGCGTTATAGAAATCACACTATTGCAACAACCAGAAAACATTAAAGTCAGTGCGTAAATTGTAGATTGTCCCTTTAAGGATTATCTGTTTTACTACCACTAACTATTATTACTATTAAGGCCAAGTTACTTGGTCGCAAGCAGTTTAAGGAAATAAGAATGCCAGTTTATCGTTCAAAAACATCCACACATGGTCGTAACATGGCAGGTGCTCGTGCATTATGGCGCGCAACTGGCGTAAAAGATGATGATTTTGGAAAGCCAATCATCGCGATTGCCAACTCATTTACTCAATTTGTACCTGGTCATGTACACCTAAAAGACATGGGTCAATTAGTAGCACGTGAAATTGAAAAAGCTGGTGGTATCGCTAAAGAATTCAATACTATCGCAATAGATGATGGTATCGCGATGGGTCACTCAGGTATGTTATATAGCTTACCTTCACGTGATTTAATTGCAGATTCAATTGAATACATGGTGAATGCTCACTGTGCCGATGCGATCGTTTGTATTTCTAACTGTGACAAAATCACACCGGGAATGTTAATGGCGGCATTACGCTTAAACATTCCTGTTATTTTTGTGTCTGGCGGACCAATGGAAGCAGGTAAAACTAAGCTTTCTGATCAAATCATCAAACTAGACCTCGTTGATGCAATGGTAATGGGTCCAGATAAAAATGTTTCTGATGAAGATTTAGAAAAAGTAGAACGTAGTGCATGTCCAACATGTGGTTCTTGTTCTGGTATGTTTACTGCTAACTCAATGAACTGTTTAACAGAGGCATTAGGCTTATCATTACCAGGTAACGGTTCAATGTTAGCAACACATGCTGACCGTGAAAATTTATTCCTTGAAGCGGGTCGTCGTATTGTTGAAATTACAAAACGTCATTACCAAGAAGATGACTACTCGGTATTGCCACGCTCTATCGCAGGTCGCCCTGCTTTTGAAAATGCAATGGCACTAGATATTGCGATGGGCGGTTCAACTAATACGATCTTACACCTATTAGCTTGTGCACAAGAAGCTGAATTAGACTTTACCGTTGAAGTTATGGATGAAATGTCTCGTCGTATCCCACAGCTTTGTAAAGTGGCTCCTTCTACACCTGAATACCACATGGAAGATGTACATCGCGCCGGTGGTGTAATGGCTATCTTAGGCGAGTTAGATAGAGCGGGTTTATTAAATAGCGAAATCCCTACTATCCTAAGCCCGACCATGAAAGAGCAGCTTGCTCATTACGATATTATGCAAACTAAAGACCAAGCGATCATCGACTTCTATCGTGCAGGCCCTGCAGGTATCCGCACAGTAAAAGCTTTCAGCCAATCTTGTCGTTGGGATACTGTGGATAATGACCGTAAAAATGGTTGTATTCGTTCACTAGAAAACGCATTCAGCATGGAAGGCGGTTTAGCAGTATTATTTGGTAATATGGCGGTTGATGGCGCAGTAGTTAAAACGGCGGGTGTTGATGATGATAACCTAACGTTTACTGGTCCTGCTAAAATATACGAAAGCCAAGATGATGCAGTTGAAGCAATTTTAGGTGGCAAAGTTGTTTCAGGTGATGTGGTTGTAATTCGTTACGAAGGCCCTCAAGGTGGCCCAGGTATGCAAGAAATGCTTTACCCAACGTCTTACCTTAAATCAATGGGACTTGGCAAACAGTGTGCATTAATTACTGATGGTCGTTTCTCAGGCGGTACTTCTGGTCTGTCAATTGGTCATGTATCACCTGAAGCAGCTGCTGGTGGTGTCATTGGTTTAATTGAAAACGGTGACATCATCGATATCAATATTCCAACACGTGCAATGGACTTAAAAGTCTCTGAAGAAGTACTTGCTGAACGTCGTGCAAAACAAGATGTTATTGGCTGGAAAGCAGTGGATCGTATCCGCCCTATTTCAGCGGCATTAAAAGTCTATGCAATGATGGCAACATCAGCTGACAAAGGCGCTGTACGCGATTTAAGTAAACTTAAATAAGTTATCTAAAGCTGTAAAGGTTATTAAGACAATGTAGATTATTAAAACAATATTGTTTACTAAACTTTTATAAAGAAAAAGCCCATTATGGTTATCCATGATGGGCTTTTTTATTTTCTGTTGTTTATTTGTAATACTTTGCATCTTATTGGTAATACTCACTATCCGATTGAGCGTGACCGTAAAACTATTCAGTAACTAATCAACTAAGGAGCTTAGCGACTTACTTTAAAAGGCAGAACACTAGATCGTTCCACTAAGGTTGGCTCAAGCTGGATCTCTAAATCAGTTTCTCGTTGGGTTTGTATTTTATCTAACAGCGTATCAAAAGCTTGTTGCCCCAAATTGAATTTAGATTGATGAATAGTAGTTAAAGAAGGCGTCATATAGCGCGCTATTTTAATATCATCGTAACCGATGATAGATAAGTCTTCAGGAATAGATAATCCCAGCTCATTCGCCATATTAATCACCCCCATGGCCATCATGTCATTACACACAAATATTGCCGTAGGTAGTGTTCCTTGTGTATGTAATGACTTAAATGCTATCGCCCCCCCCTTACATTCAAAATCAGCCCCCATTATCCATTGAGCATTAATCACTAGGTTTGCATCGACCATTGCTTGTTTAAAGCCGGCATAACGCTTCTTCGCTGTTGCTTTTTCTAATGGACCATGAATACAACCAATATGTGTATGACCTTGGCGGATCAAATATTGAGTCGCAATATAACCACCGCGGTAAGAGTTATCTTGAATTTTATCTGCTGGAAAGTGTGTTTCACCTGAATCCATCACTACGGTAGGGACTGGTTTATGACGCGCGAAGATATCAATATGTTGGTTAACTAATTCATCGCTCATTAGTAATAATCCATCGACTCTTTTCTGTAATAACATATCGATATTAAAACGAAGACGATCAAAATCTCCCTCGGTATTACAGAGCAATAAATTATAACCTTGCTCATAACAACGACGTTCGACCCCTTTTACGACTTCAGCAAAAAAGGGATTAATTGAGGTTGTCACTAACATACCAAAGGTATGTGTATTTTTTAGTTTAAGGCTACGAGCAAGAGCAGAAGGTGCGTAATTTAATGCTTCGACGGCAATCAACACTTTTTCAGTAACCACTTCACTAACATAACGCGTTTTATTTAATACATGACTAACAGTGGAAGTAGAAACTTGGGCATGTTTTGCTACATCTTTGATAGTGGCCATTGTTATATTTATTCCCTTACAGTTATGCTCTTGCAGCTATGCTCTTTCAGTTAAGAACTCAGTCACATCTTGACGATATGGAATCGATGATTGTGCACCTTGCCCTGTTACAGTGATAGCAGCAGCTGCATGGGCAAATTGTACAGCTTCATTTAAATACTTGCCTTCTAACAATGCAGTTAAAAAAGCACCATTAAAAGTATCACCAGCTGCGGTAGTATCTACTGCATCGACTTGATACCCCATTATTTGGATACCTTGACCATCTTTGCTTAACCACACGCCTTGGCTACCTAAGGTAATCAATACTGTTTTGATGCCTTTTTTATGTAATACATCAGCGGCTAATTGTGCTGATTGCGCATCAAAAACGTTAATTCCCGTTAATATTTCAGCTTCGGTTTCATTTGGGGTAATAATATCAACGAGCTTTAATAGCTTATCACTTAAAGGCTGAGCTGGTGCTGGATTAAGTATCACCGTCGTGCCAGATCTATTCGCAACTTCAGCAGCATTTTCAATGGTTTCTATTGGAACTTCTAATTGCAATAATAACATATCAGCATTTTCAATCGAACCAATATGCGCAACTATACGCTTTGGCGTTAAACGTGCATTTGCCTCAGCAGAAATACAAATACTATTTTCACCGGTTGCTGCAACTTGAATCATTGCGATCCCCGTCGGTGTATCTTTTTCAACCATCACTGCATCGATATTAATACCATCTTTCTCAAATTCCTGACGAATATGAAGACCAAAACTATCATCACCGACACAAGCAATAAAATTAACATTAGCACCTAAACGAGCAGCTGCAACCGCTTGATTAGCCCCTTTACCACCAGCAATAACAGAATAACCTTGTCCATGTAATGTTTCCCCTGGGCGAGGAAAACTATCAACCCTCAGAACGTGATCCGCATTAACACTACCTAGTACTGTCAGTTGACGCATAAAAATACCTTTTGAGAAGAGTTAAATGGTATTAGTCTCTCAACCAATACGCATAACTTATTAATAAAAGTAAAAATAAAAGGGAGTTTACTTTCAATAAACTCCCTCAGTGTTATTTTACAACCATCATCAATGGGACAGGGATGCTTTTAGCAACTGTTTTGCCACTTAATAGCGCAACGGCTGACTGCACACCAATTTCACCAATTAAAGCGGGTTGCTGTGCAATCGTCGCGCCTAATAAACCACGTTTTACAGCAGCAATACCATCATCGGTACCATCAAAACCGACAATTAATATTTTCTTGCCAGATGCTTGCACTGCACGGAATGCACCTAATGCCATTTCGTCGTTCTGTGCAAACACCGCTTGTGTTTCAGGTTGTGATGAAAGCAAGTTTTCCATTACATTTAAGCCTTTGGTACGGTCAAAATCAGCGGGTTGGCTAGCAAGTAATACTAACCCTTCGCTTTTCACTGCTTTCATGAAACCTTCGCCACGTTCACGTGCTGCCGATGTACCAGCAATGCCTTCAAGTTGAACAACTTTTGCATTTTTACCCATTTTTTCACTGATGTATTTACCCGCTAATTCACCACCAGCTACATTATCAGAAGCAATATGGCTGATAACATCACCGTTATTTGCTGCTCTATCTAGCGTAAATACTGGTACTTCAGCTTTATTGGCCATACGTACTGCATTTGACACCGCATCAGAATCGGTTGGGTTAATTAGAATTGCTTTTACGCCACGCACTAATAAATCTTCAACGTTAGCTAATTCTTTACTTGGATCGTTTTGTGAATCAAGCACGATTAGTTTATAACCTAAATCATCTGCTTTTTTTTCTGCTCCTTCTTTCATCGACACAAAAAATGGGTTATTCAATGTTGAAACGACCATCGCAATGGTGTCTTGTGCCATTGCACCGACATTAAATGAAGTTGAAATAACAGCTGCTGAAATTAATGTTGTTAACTTTTTCATTGAGCTTTCCTTTTTGAGGTTAAAAATATTTGTTTAATTTTGAGTTTAGATTTGAGCTTAGATTCTAGCTGCTAAGCGGTAGATTCTAAGCTCTCGTTACTGCCGCTTATTTATTTTTGTTATCAACTAATACCGCTAATAAAATAACCGCTGCTTTAACTATCATTTGGAAGTAAGAAGAAACATCTAATAGGTTCAATGCATTATTTAACACACCAATAATTAAAGCGCCGATCAGAGTGCCCATTATGTAACCTCGCCCACCAGCCAAACTGGTACCGCCAACAACGACTGCCGCAATCGCATCTAACTCGTAGCCCATGCCTGCGGTTGGCTGCGCAGAAGATAAACGAGAAGTAATGATGATGCCCGCTAATGCAGATAACAGCCCGCAAATTGAATACACACCAATCTTGATACGATCTACGTTAATACCTGATAATTTAGTAGCAGACTCATTACCGCCTAATGCATAAACATAACGCCCAAAACGAGTGTGATTTAATAAATACCAAATAGTTGCGAACACAAAAATCATTAACCAAACAGGCACAGGAATGCCAAACATATAGCCCGTACCAAACCATGCAAAATGATCCGCTATATCGGTAAAGCCAGTTGAAATAGGACGCCCATCAGTGTAAACCATGGTGACACCACGTAATAAAGTCATCATCACCAAAGTGGCAATAAATGCTTGAACTTTACCTTTCGCAATCACTAAACCAGTAATAGATCCTAGTATCGCACCGCCTAATAACGCGACCAAAACAGCAATAACAGCTGGAATTTCTAAACTGATCATACTGGCGGCAAATGCACCGCATAACGCCAATATTGAGCCAACGCTTAAATCAATACCCGCAGTTAAAATAACCAGCGTCATTCCCGCGGCTAAAATTGCAATCACTGACGTTTGACGCAAAATATTCAGTAAATTATCAATGGTAAAAAAGTATTCATTAAGTACTGATACCACTGCAATTAATACAATCAATGCAATTAATGATTTCTGCTCAATAAACCACGCTTTACTCAAGAAGTGTCTTGATGATTGACTCGATTCAAAATTAGTCATATTTGTACTCATGCTGCTACCCCATTATTATTTTTACCAACAGCGCAAGCCATTAGCTTTTCTTGATCTGCTTCTTTTACGTTGAACTGGCCGCTAATTTGACCTTGATGCATGACTAAAATACGATCGCTCATTCCCAATACTTCAGGCATTTCCGATGACACCAGAATGATGCTCATCCCCTCTGCTTTGAATTTATTAATTAGTTGGTAAATTTCTTTTTTTGCCCCTACGTCGACGCCACGTGTAGGTTCATCTAAAATTAATACTTTCGGTTTTGTCATCAACCCTTTTGCAATCGCCACTTTTTGCTGATTACCACCGGATAAATTACCAATAATTTGATCCATCGAAGGCGTTTTGATATTAAATAATCGAATAAAATCAGTAACCGAAGTGGCTTCTGCTTTATGATCTAACTGCCAGCCTGTAGATAAGTCTTTTAACGCACATAACGACATATTATCTTTAACTGATAACCCTAAAACTAAACCGTCTCCTTTGCGATCTTCAGAGATATAAGCAATACCTGACGCTAAAGCTTGCTGTGAATTTCGAGGGTTAATGATTTGACCATTTAAAATGATGTCACCTGATTCGCGCGCTAATGCACCATAGATAACTTTCATTAATTCAGTACGCCCAGCTCCCATTAATCCTGATATTCCTAAAATTTCACCATGATTTAATGTAAAACTGACGCCGTGAGTGGCTTTTGCATATAGCTCTTTGACTTCTAAACAAACCGTTCCATGAGTACTTTCAATACGCGGGTATTGCTCGTCTAAACGACGCCCTACCATTAATTCAATCAGCTTATCTTCATCCATCGATGATACTGGTTTTTCCGCGATAAACTTACCATCTCGTAACACCGTAATATCATCACAGATTTCGAAAATTTCTTTTAAACGATGTGAAATATAAACAATGCCATACCCCTCATCACGCAGCTCATTGATCACATCAAATAATGACTCTACTTCACTGTCCGTTAATGCATCTGTAGGTTCATCCATAATGATCACTTTCGATTTAAACGATAGCGCTTTAGCAATTTCGACCATTTGCTGTTCACCTAAACTTAACTCACTGAGTTGAGTTGATGACTTGTGCTTCACTTTTAAGCGCTTCAATAATTTATCCGCTTGCTCAAACATAACTGACCAATTAATGGCACCAAATATATTCGTGTTCTCTCTACCTAAAAATATATTCTCTGCAATGGTCAATTCAGGCAGTAAGTTTAATTCTTGGTGAATAATACTGATACCTGCTTGCTGCGAGTCACGCGGACCATTAAAGCGCACAGGTTTATCTTGGTAACGAATGTCACCTTCATCTAAGGAATATATCCCCGTAATCACTTTCATTAAGGTTGATTTACCTGCGCCATTTTCACCTAATAAAGCCATCACTTGCCCAGGATAAACATTCAAACAAGCACCATCCAGCGCCTTGACTCCCGGAAAAGATTTATGGATATTAGTCAGTTGTAATATCGGCTGTTTCATACGATTCCTCAACGTCAATTCTTTATGCGACGGTTTACTAAACGATAATGATTAAAAAACCACACCAGATTGAAAAATAACATTCGCATAAGGTGTACATTCACCGGTACGTACCACAGCCTTGCTATGATTCGTTTTTGCTTTAAATGCTTCGTGACTAATGTAAGTAATGTCAATCTGATGTCCGGTTATTTGCTCAGCCTCAATTAACACTAATAATTGCAAATGTAAGTCTGGGCTTATTTTTTTGAACTCTTCAGCTAAGACCACACCCGTGATCTGCATTTCGCTCAATATCACTTTAACTGTATCGATAAAGCTCGGTACACCGTGCGTCAGGGCTAAATCAATTCGTTCGACCTGACTAGGGATCGGTAAACCAGCATCACAAATAGTCACTTCATCAAAATGCCCTAATGTGGCAATACGGTAAGATAATTGTGCATTTAATAGTGCTGATTTTTTCATTTTATAGCCCTGTAAAATTAACCTAAAAGCCGGTTTAACTAAATTTAATCATCGTTTAAATAAGATTAAAAAACCAAAACAAACGTTTGCGCAATCGTTTCGATGAAGTGAAATTTAAACTTTAATAAAAATAATGCACGTACCTCTTTCGTAAAAAGAGAGCAAGTTCACGATAAATATTTCATTTTTGTTAAATGTACAAATAATCAAAAATGCAGCTTGCGTAAGGCAGGTAGGATTGATACTAATAAAAATAGAAAACAATAAAAATGGACATTAACAGGGAAATATAATGAGTAACCAATTAATACAATTAAAAAAAATGTCGACTGTCGTCGCGGATACAGGTGATGTTCAAGCAATCGCAAAATACCAACCACAGGATGCGACCACTAACCCCTCTTTACTATTAAAAGCAGCGTCATTAACGCAATATCAAGGGTTATTAGAACAAGCAACAGCATGGGCAAAAGAACAATCAAATGATACTTTTCAACAAATTATCGATGCCAGTGACAAGCTTTCAGTCTTAGTTGGATTAGAAGTCTTAAAAATCATTCCAGGTCGTATTTCAACTGAAGTCGATTCGCGCCTTTCTTTTGATACGCAAGCTTCTATTGTCAAAGCGCGTAAATTAATCGCTTTATATAATGAAGCAGGTATCAATAATGACCGTATTTTAATTAAATTAGCAGCAACATGGGAAGGCATTAAAGCTGCAGAAACACTTGAAAAAGAAGGTATTAACTGCAACCTAACCTTGTTATTTAGTTTTGCTCAAGCACAAGCCTGCGCAGAGGCAAACGTTTATTTAATCTCGCCTTTTGTTGGCCGTATTCTTGACTGGTACAAAAAGGAAACAGGCAAAAACTTTTACCCTGCAGATGAAGATCCGGGTGTCGTCTCTGTGACTAATATTTATGACTACTACAAGCAACAAGGCTATAAAACAGTGGTCATGGGTGCAAGCTTTAGAAGTGTTGAAGAAGTGTTGGCATTAGCGGGTTGTGACCGTTTGACTATTAGCCCAGATTTAATGGCTGCATTAGAAAGTAGTAATAAGCCAATTCAACAAAAATTAATCGACAAAAATGCAAGCAAACATGAAGTCAAACCATTAACCGAAAGTGAATTCAGATGGTTATTGAATGAAGATGCCATGGCAACTGAAAAATTAGCGGAAGGTATTCGTAACTTTACACTTGATCAAATTAAACTAGACAAACAGTTAGCGAATTTATTACAAGCATAAATAGATATAACTTATTGTTTCCTTTTTTGAAAAAATCATAACGAAGCACTAAGTTATTTTAGCAAGTAAAAGAGAACAGCCATTTACTGTGATTGCTATTATTAAAAGCTTTTCAGCTCACACACCATAAACTAACCAAAAGAGATCACCGCTTATTCGAGATCTCTTTTTTATTGTCTATTTTATTGGCAAAGTAAAAAAAATCTTATAAAAAACGAGAGATATTAGTACTCTCCTAATTAATTAGGCAAGCCAAAACGTGACGATCCTAAAACCAACAGATACAAAAAAGCCGCGATAAACTATGAGTTAGTTCATCGCGGCTTTTAAACGAATAGAAAGTTAACTAATTATAGTGCGTTAGCTGTTTCTACTACGTTTTTAACAGTGAAACCAAACATTTCAAATAGTTGATCAGCAGGTGCTGACTCACCAAATGTTGTCATACCAATAACTGCGCCGTTTAGGCCAACATACTTGTACCAGTAATCAGCAATACCCGCTTCAATAGCAACACGCTTAGTAACAGATGCTGGTAATACAGACTCTTTGTATTCAGCTGATTGAAGTTCAAACTGCTCAGTACAAGGAATTGAAACAACACGTACTGCTTTACCTGAAGCTGTTAATTCAGTAGCCGCTTGCATTGCTAGTTCAACTTCTGAACCAGTCGCAATTAAGATAATTTCAGCAGGTGTAGCACTATCAAGCAATACGTAACCACCTTTTGCAACGTCAGCCAATTGCTGTGTATCACGAGCTTGTGGTTTCAAGTTTTGACGACTAAAGATAAGTGATGATGGTGCATCCACTGATTCAATCGCAAATTTCCAAGCAACAGCAGATTCAACGCTGTCACATGGACGCCATGTGTTCATATTTGGTGTTAAACGTAAGCTTGCAATTTGTTCTACTGGCTGATGAGTTGGACCATCTTCACCTAGACCAATTGAGTCATGCGTAAACACTTGAATAGAACGTTGCTTCATTAATGCAGACATACGTAATGCATTACGCGCGTATTCCATGAACATTAAGAACGTTGCGCCGTAAGGAACAAAGCCTTTATGTAATGCGATACCGTTAATGATAGCTGCCATTGCAAACTCACGTACACCGTAATGTAAGTAGTTACCAGTAGCGTCATCAGCAGTAATGGCTTTAGTACCAGACCACATTGTTAAGTTAGATGGCGCTAAATCAGCAGATCCACCTAATAGCTCAGGCAATATTGCACCGTAAGCTTCGATACAATTTTGTGATGCTTTACGTGTTGCGATGTTACCTTGGTTTGCTTGTAAGTCAGCAATGTAAGCAGAAGACTTAGCTTCCCACTCAGCAGGTAATTCGTTGTTAACACGACGTTTGTATTCGCTTGCTAATTCTGGGT
Organism: uncultured Psychromonas sp.; assembly: GCF_947489755.1. GTDB lineage: Bacteria > Pseudomonadota > Gammaproteobacteria > Enterobacterales > Psychromonadaceae > Psychromonas. The sequence continues at coordinate 90,226 of NZ_CANLFB010000013.1, read as the reverse complement.
AAGCGGTTGCGTATGCTGCAAACTTCTCATCCCAAGATTGTTCCGCTGCTTGACCTTGCTCTTTGTTATCCCAACCCGCATAAACGTCAGCAGGAATTTCAAATGGTGCATGTGACCAACCAAGTGCTTTACGTGTTGCTTCGATTTCATCGTGACCTAATGGCGCACCGTGACAATCGTGTGTACCTTGCTTAGCAGGAGAACCGAAACCAATGATCGTTTTACAACAAATCATCGTTGGTTTAGTTGTTTCAGCTTTTGCAGAGATAATAGCCGCTTTAATCTCTTCAGGGTTGTGCCCATCAACAGAAATAACTTGCCATCCGTAAGATTCAAAACGTTTAGGTGTATCGTCAGTGAACCAACCTTCTACTTCACCATCGATTGAAATGCCGTTGTCATCCCAAAATGCAATCAGTTTACCTAAGCCTAATGTACCCGCTAGAGAACAAGCTTCATGCGAAATGCCTTCCATCAAACAACCGTCACCTAGGAAAGTGTAGGTGTGATGATCAACAATCTCGTGACCTTCTTTGTTAAAAGAAGCGGCTAATGAACGTTCAGCAATCGCCATACCGATAGCATTCGTAATACCTTGACCTAATGGACCGGTTGTTGTTTCAATGCCTGGCGCATAGCCGTATTCAGGATGACCAGGTGTTTTTGAATGCAATTGACGGAAGCTTTTAAGGTCTTCAATTGATAAGTCATAACCTGTTAAATGCAATAAAGAATAGATAAGCATAGAGCCATGGCCGTTAGATAGAATAAAACGGTCGCGGTCAGCCCAGTTTGGGTTAGTTGGGTTATGTTTTAAAAAGTCTGTCCATAACACTTGTGCAATATCTGCCATACCCATTGGTGCACCTGGGTGACCTGAATTGGCTTTTTGGACGGCATCCATACTAAGGGCGCGTATTGCGTTAGCTAACTCTTGACGAGAAGGCATCTGTTTCTCCTGATTACATTTTGAATTAATGGAAATTGCGGGCATATGAGCCGCGGATTATCCCAAATACCCAGAGCGGGGGCAATGGTAAAGTTACAATTTGATCACATATTTAAACAAAATAAAGTTCAACTTGAATATGTAATGATAAAGCGAGTGAATATGAGGGACTGAAATAGGTAAAAGCCATTGAATCGCATCAGGAATGGGCTAACATTCCTAATGGAAAATATGAGAGAGATTAACTTTGTTGTTCAGCATATCCTGCATTTTTATTGGGACCAAAAACAAAAATAATGCCTTTGTCTAATAAAATTTGTGTGGTTTTATCAAAAAAGGTAATCGCTTGATCAGTGGGCATGTGTTTTAGAATTAACTCGATAGCAATATCATACCCAGCCGCATCCGGTAATGCTTTAATCAACTCACCTGACTCAATAAAATATAAGTAAGTATTAATTTTTTCTTGCAGTGTAAATAAATGCACATCATCTCGATCCCAAACTAATGAATCAATAATACTTAAGAATACACGTCTTGCTTCTTTTTCCATGCCGATAGCATCAATGCTATCCGTATCAACTACACTCATTATTGGCCTTTTATCTAATCAGAAATACTACGATCATTAAATATCTACTTTACCTACGAAAATATAATTAAACAATAAATACAATAGCCTATAAGAGTTAAAAATATTATTAACTCTATAAAGGATAACCTTGATCGAACGCTAAAAATTGTCTTTATTGAAGAATACATTAATTAAGCAACTTATTTGAAAAAGTAATTAATCAACAATAAAAATTTTCTTAATGGATATGTAGCAAAAAATATTTTTACCTATTCAATTTATACATTTATTTTTAACTCGAAGTCTAATTAAACCAATATAAAATAAAAAATTAGAATCAAATACACCTCTTAATATATAATATATTACAATTATTAGTATTCTACAGTAATAATAATGATATTTAGTTAGTGTACTTAAATCCGTTTTTATAGAACGATTAGTCATTAAATAGTAAATAAAATCTATTAGGATCTTGTTATAAATGAATTTCTTTTCTAAAAGTTACAAAGACTTTCTAAATGAAAGTTTAGCTGAATATTATATGCAAAAACTATGCTTAAAATCTAATAAAACTAAGCTTCAAAAGAAAATACACTCCTGTATTACATTGGATAGTGATAAAGGCCCCAAAGAAATTTTTAAAACACTAAAGTGGGAATTTAAAACAACAACCTTTAAAGCATCAGATATAACATATAGAAATATTGAAAGATTAAGTGCATTAATTTATCAAAGTAATAACTCAGGAATAAAAAGAGATGAATATGAATTAGTGATAAATGATTTTTTATCTCTCTCTTCTAATTCTTTATCCGTAAATGATTGGGATAAGCTTGGATTTATCTGTAATGCTAATGGCTTATTTAAACTTTCAGGTCTTTTCAGAAAAAAAGAAACAGATTTTGTGATAGAGCGATATAAAAAGAAAAGAACAATCAAAAGCTTGATTGCTATGTTTAGGGTTTATCTAGACTTAGGAAATTATGAGCAAGCAGAGAAAGTAATAGAACAAATAAAATCTAAAAATAGCTCAAATTACGTATCTAATTTATATACAAGTTTCTACAATTATCAAAATAATAAAAATACACACTCTGATAATATAAAGAACACTTTTAGTGAATTAATTAAAAACAAAAAAATAGCTGTTGTAGCACCTGGTTTAGTAGAGATAGATGAATCTGTTGTTAACGATATAAACTCTTATGATTTGATTATTTTATTTAATTACAAAGGTAATAAAATGGATGAACGATTCAGTCTTCCTTTTATCTCCTATTATAACTCTGAAGGTGGCGTTATATTAAAGGATAGTTTTAAAAACTTTTCTAATGATTTAGCCTTTTCAGTATTTAAAAAAATATCTCAACCATATCAGCATGAACTTAATAATAAAGGCAGAGCAAAACAGGTAGATCGTGACTTAAATGAGTACTTTTTTGTACCGCAACCTAACCTATTACAAATTGTCTTAGATGATATTTTAATCTATTCACCTCAAAAAATAAAAGTGTTTGGTTCTAACTTTTATTTAAACAAAAACAAGTACTATAAAGGTTATATATACTCAGGAAGATCCGAAGAAAAATCATCTGATATGTGGAGAGCTTTTGCTTACCATAATATATTATCCCAAATTAATTATGTTAGAAATATGTATAATATTAATGCAATCGAACTAGATAAAGCATGCTTTGATGCAATTAATATGAGCGAGGATGAATTATTAGATACATATGAATCGATTTACTCTAATTTTAAATAATCTTTTATATTGATAATCAACTTTATACCTAACTCCACAATATTAAACTAACTTAGATTCAAATAGTAAGTGCATAACTTGAATTGGTAGAAAAGTGGTCAGCTGAATATAGGCTTATCGCTTTTTCTCCGGCAAGAGATGCAACAATGAAAACATATAAACAACTGACTCTACCACTACAGGATAGTATTATTCAAAATTAAAGTGTCCAGTTCAATTAGACCAGAATATGCATTTCAATGTCGAATTCTAAGAGACGTTTTATAAATTAATCACCAGTTAGCCATCCCCCCTTCAACGCTATAAGTATCCTCATAACCTTGCTCAGCCAAATACTGAGCAACACCTTTACTACTGTTCCCATGATAACAAACAACAAAAACTGGCGTATCGAATTCAACTTTATCAAAGAACTCTTTTAGAGTATCATTATTCAAATTAAATGCACCTTCAGCATGATTAGCCTCAAAAGATTGAACATCACGCGTATCAACAAGAATAGCTTCTTCATTTTGCAATCGATGTTTTGTTTCTGCTACTTCTATTAGCTTAAATGTGGGCATGTTTGCTCCTTTTACTAAAATAATTTAATTGATTGATTAATATGTCAAAACTGTAAATAAGAGACTTTAGCAACTTACTCTGTAATAAATAAAATGTTATTGAAAAATAGGCTAAAATATCAACTGAATCCATAGTATATACACTACGAAAAATTAAGAGTTATACTTTAAATTTAATTATGATTCACTAAATAATTAAATTAATAGACATTCTAAAAAATCTGATATTAGATTATGCTTAAGAAGTAGGAATCTTCTTAAAAATAACAAAGGCTACTTTTAATTAAGAATAAAACTCTACTGTTTAGAATTAAATAAATAACTAAAACGCTGATGAATCCTTTTTTCTAAGTATTTTTTATCTTCTTTTAAGGAATTAATAATACTTTTTAAGTTTTCTAGTTCAATATCATCTATTAATGTAAGACGATGACAATAGTCTTCGAAACCAGCTCCTGCAGAAGAAAATAAAGAAATAATATTACATTTATTTTCCCCGTTAAAAATAATTAACTCCAAAGGCACTTTACTCTCCATAATTAAAATATCAGGAAAAGCATTTTTATATTTTAAAACACTTTCTCTTGGATGAGTTTTAATTACAATATTTATTCCTTTACTTTTAAAATATTTAATTATTTCCCGATAAACAATCAAATCCCTCCCGGAGCTAGCGAAATCATTTTGTATTATGGGCTGTGTTGCTAATATATAAGGAGTTTCATTGAGGTTTTCCTCTTTGAAAAAAAACAAACAGTACTCTTTAATTAAATGTGGAAGAATGAATTCTATTTGTACAACTTTCTTTTTCAAATACTCAGGAGCACCATCTTTATTTAACAAGTATATGGCTTTACAGCGAGGATCATCACCAAAATAGCGTTTTTTCTGTTGATTTAATGTAATCAATTTACCTATTTTTTCTAATTTCTTTAATTTAGTACCTAGATAGTTTGCAGCCCCATCTTCTATTATAGAATAAGTACCAGAGGTAAGCCTTAATAACCGTGACAGTTTATTTCTGTCATTAAAAAGGTATAAATCTCCACCTTCTAATTCTTTAATATGATTTGCGATAGGGATTAATTTAGTAAATAATAATTTTTTGAAATAGCTTTGCATTCGAAGGCTTGTATAAATATTGAAATTTGCTAATACTTTTATTCCCTTACCTAATTTATATTTTAATAAATTTTTATTAATATCGCTCCTTTGAATAAAAACAACACGAATAAAATTCGGTAATCGATTTAGATCATAATTTTGAATATCAATATTTTGTTGATCCGTTACCATTAAAAGACAAGATTTTTTATCTGGTGTTGATAACGCTTTTAATAAAGAAAATAATAAATGCCTTACAGTCGAACATAAATAAATATCCATTAACCTTCCGATATAATTAGATTATTACAATAAAAAAGTATGAGTAATATATCGAGTCTATCAATTAACTAATTCAATAGTGTCCGATAAACATTAAGCGTAGCATTAACACCTTGCTCTACATTAAATTTATTTTGAGCTCTTTCTTTCGCATTTTTTCCGTAAAGAGAGCACAATTCTCTGTCGTTATATAATTTAAGTATCGCGTTAGCTAATAATTGTGGTTCAGAGGGAGGAACGACAATACCAGTATGGCCATCTTTAACTAATTCAGCATTACCACCTGTATCTGAAACAATTGCAGGCACACCATAAGAATTCGCTTCTAAAACAGCGCGACACAACCCTTCACGTTTTGTGGTCGGTAAAATGGTCAAATGAGAAGCAGCAGCAACTTCAGGTGCATCCGTTCTATAACCTAACGCATGAACTCGTCCAACACGACCACTAGACTTAATTAAAGCTTGTACTTTTTCTGATGTAGGATCAGCACCAACCAATAAAACATCAAAGTTTGTATCTTCAGGTAACAAAGAAAGTGCTTCCATTAATACTGATAGACCTTTTCGAGGTCTTAAGTTTGCAACGAGAGAGATGATAAAACTATCACCGGGTAATTTAAGAACGGATAAATCAGCTTTTGGTTTTTGATACCAGCTACTATCATGCCCTTTATATACGGTTACAGCTTTATTCTTATGACGGCCAAGATGGCTTTTCAGATCCAACTCAACAGCTTTAGCGACGCAAATAATTTTATCTAAACGAGGGTGTAATAATGTTAAATAACACATAGGATCCAAGCGGCTCATATTGCCAGTTTGCCCTCTGTAAGCAATGACTTTAACATCAGAGCCAATAGCCGCCATCGCACCGTTACAACAAGCAATATTATTTAAGAGATGTAGAATTTTAATATTGTGTTCTTTAATTAAATATTTAATTTTTTTAATAGTGGTTAATGAAAGCTTTTTATTTAATTTATCTGTAAATACTTCAATGCCATGCGACTCAAACAATGCAATAAGTGGAGAATTGGGATTGCATAGAACAGTTACTCGTACTTTACCTGTTTTGTGTAACCCTATAATTTGAGTTGCTTCTGGACGGATAGGGTTAATATTTTCACGTGCATGGTGTGTCACAGCTAAAACGTTGATCATGTTAATTCTAAGTCCAAAAATAGTTAATTGAAGTAGGCATATCTTTTTTAATAGCGTTAAATATTAAAAAAGATAAACAATATATATAATATTTAAGGAATATTACCCTATAAAGAAATAAAATTAGATAACTAAATCAAAATATTTAAAATTTCCAATACCCTAAATTTTTTCTTATTTTGAAGTTTCTTATTATATTTTTTGGTTTTGAATTAGACCAATTGCTATATATCATGTTTTCAACAGCCTCTATCACCCTCTGCGATGATTTCCCATCTAAATATGGTGTTATTGATGGTCCATAATTCTTTATTTTATCCATAAGATCTGGAGTAGGTGATAAAGCTTGTAAAATTGCTTCTTCTAATTCTCTAGATTCTTTTATATTAATTAAACATTCTAAAGGTAACCGGTTATTCACAGTGACAACTGGTTTATTTAATAATAAGAATTCTTGAAAGATTGAAGAGTTATCACAAATCATCAAGTCTGCTCGATGAAGCACTTCAATAACTTTATTATTTTCAAAGAAAATTAAATTTTCACTTTCTAATGCTTTGTATTTATTGACTGTTGAGCGCGCCATTTTAGGATGCAATGTAATAAGCCACTGATATTTTCCATTTTGACTTAACCGTTTAATTTCTTCATAAACAAACTCAGCACAAGATAAAGAAGGTGAAAATGTAGAGGAAAATAAAACTTGAGGCTTATCAAAAAAACCTTTCTTTTGATGCTGAAATAAAGAATCTAATTTTACCCATCCTGTTTCAACAACCTTAAAATAACTTTTATTAAGGTTTGTTAACGTGCGGGTTCGTTCAGGGCCTTCTGTACAATAAAGATCAAACAATCCTCTTTCAGGATAAACATTGCCCCTCTTACTTTCATTAAGCCCATGAAATACTTGCACTTTTATTCCAGGAATAAAATTAGGCACACGGTCGCCAGGAGCAAAAACAGCATCAGGTTGATAATCGATAGCTTGTTTAATTGATACTTTTTTTTCATCGGTTTTTAAATAATGTTCAGAAACTTCAGAACCAACGATTAACCACTTAACTTGGTAACCCAGTTCAATAGCGACTTTCTGTATTGGACGAAGAATATCAAATGAGTAATTTTGCTCTACATAAAAAAGAAATTTAAACTTCTCAGTCGTTTTTTTTGATAACGATGTATGCATTTTTACCCTACCATTTGAACTAAAAATAAAAGATAGTAGTGTACACTACATCTTTTTAGCAAACAGAGAATAATTGATCTTATGCTTCTACGTTTTATTTATAGTTTTTTATTAATGCTAATTTCTCCGTTTTTTTTATTTAGTTTATATAAATCAAAGCCTAATAAACCTAAATTTGGGAAGCGTTGGAAAGAACATTTTGGCTTTACACCTACACTGCAAACTACAAGCTCTGACGTTGCTTGGTTTCATACTGTATCAGTAGGTGAAACAATTGCAGCAACCCCTTTGATAAAGGCTTATCATCAACGTTACCCTACACATACTATTGTTGTGACTACAACCACCAGTACTGGTGCGGAACAAGCTCTAAAAATAGGAAACTTTGTACAGCATCGTTATATGCCTATCGATTTCTCATGGGTAGTTCGTCGATTTATAGGCATTATCAAACCACATAAATTATTCATTATGGAAACAGAACTGTGGCCGAATACACTCACAACAGTTGCACAGCATAATATTGAAATAACCATCATTAATGCAAGATTGTCACAACGTTCATTTCTGCGTTATAAAAGACTTCAAGTTGTATTTAATTTAATGTCTGCCCCTATCAGTCAAATATTATGCCAAACACATGATGATGCAGTTCGCTTTATCGCCTTAGGTATTAATAATCACAAAGTAAAGGTTACTGGTTCGTTGAAGTTTGACATAGATATTTCTTCCGCTGTAATTCAATCAGGAAAAGCATTAAGAGAAAGTATTGGAGTCAAGCGTCCAGTATGGATAGTTGCGAGTACTCACCAAGGCGAAGACGAAATCATATTAACCGCACATCAAAAACTAATAACAACAATAAAAAATCTATTGTTGATTATTGTACCAAGGCATCCTGAGCGTTTTAATAATGTTGCACAGCTAAGTGAACAACACGGCTTTCAAATACAGCGTAGAACCAGCCAACAATTAATTGTTCCTGAAACGCAAGTATTTATTGGAGACACTATGGGTGAAATGCTAACTTTTATTGGGGCTGCTGATATTTGTTTTATGGGGGGTAGCCTTCTTGGCGAGAAGGTTGGTGGGCATAATTTATTAGAACCGGCAGCATTGGGAAAGCCTTGCTTAACGGGCCCAAGTTATTACAACTTCAAATTAATAACAGAACAATTAATTGCAGTTGATGCATGTAGGATTTGTAATGATAGCGAAACAATCACCAATGCAGTTAAACAATTAATAAGTGATAAAGTATTGCAAGAGAGAACTGGAAATACAGCAATTAATATTGTTAAAATAAATAAAGGTGCATTACAAAAGACATTAAATTATCTTTAAAAAAATGACGAATATTATTATTTATCAGCTAAAATAGCTTCTGCTATTTTAAAATCTAAGGCATGGTCAATATCAACAGATCTTATTGTAGGCATTTTAATACTAAACACATTATCAGAATTATTAATCCCTTTATTATGAGTAATTGATTCTGTTGTAAATGCGTACACGGCCCCATTTAAACGATAACAAATAGGTAAATCTTGACTGCGCTTCCCTTTCACATCATCTTTAATAAATTCACTCATATTACCATCATCAGGTAAAACATTACTCCAAAATGGACTATGTTCACATTCACACACAGAAACAACACCATTTGCATTTTTTTTAATTAACAACTCAAGAGCACAATCAATATCAGAAGAAACACGAAGTGGCGAGGTTGGCTGTAATACAACGATAATATCTGCTTTAATTGTTTCTGAAATGGCCTCAATAAAATGTAAAATGACACTATCTGTTGATGCTAAATCACCTGCGATATCATTAGGTCGCAGGAAAGGAGATTCTGCGCCATACTCTATCGCTATGGCTTCAATTTCTTGGCAGTCAGTACTTACCATAACCCGATCAATATATTTTGATTGTAAAGCAGCATCAATTGACCAAGCAATTAGTGGCTTACCATTTAATGGTAATACATTTTTTCTAGGTAATCTTTTACTACCACCACGAGCAGGGATTATAGCGAGCACTTTTTTACCATCAATCATTACATTAACCCTAAATTTAAAATATCCGATTGCGCTCGTTTATAATCTTCCATACGCCCTATATCAAGCCAATACTCATGGATTGGAAACATCATAACATTGCCATTATCTGCAATTTTCTGTTCTAACAATGTTGGCATATCAACGATTTGATTCTCTTTAACTTTTTTAATCATTTCTGGATTGATCACATAGATCCCTGCATTTATATGGAATAACTGAGTCGGTTTTTCTTCCATACTTGTTATTTTCCCAGCTTTACCTTGAATAACTCCATAAGGTATTTGATATTCATACTCACGAACACACATAGTTGCATCTGCATTATTATGACAGTGAAATGAAAGTAATTTTTGAAAGTCGATATTAGTTAAAATATCACCATTCATCATAATCAAAGGCAAAACAGGTAAATCAGAAGGCAGTAAACCTAACGCCCCCCCTGTCCCTAAAGGTGATTCTTCATGAATATAAGTGATCTTAACGTTCCACTTAGCCCCATCACCAAAATGTTCCTTTATCATTTCCGGCATATAATGCGTAGAAATATAAAAGTTAACAAAACCTAACTTAATAAAACTAAGTAATGTCACTTCTAAAATAGGTTTGTTACCCACTTTTAATAATGGTTTAGGACAATTGTCAGTAAGTGGTCTTAAACGAGTACCAAATCCTCCTGCCATTAAAAAGACAGGGTTATCGACTTTAGGCTTAGAGAGAGAATCATGTAATGTACGCAAACCAACCACAATCATTTCATCATTAACAACAGGAATCGAAAGAATTGATTTAGACTCCATCAATTCAATAAGTTGTTCTTTAGTAAAATCAATTGAGGCAACTGTGGGATTGTTATTCATTATTTTATGGACAGGCTCATCTAATGATATACCAGCCAATAAACCTCGTCGTATATCGCCATCACTAACCACACCAAGTAATTTTCTATTTTCATCGATAACAATCGCACCACGCAAAGCTTCTTCATCAATAATAATAAGTGCTTCTCTCACCGAAAAATCAGGTGCGATTAATGTATTTTGCCAAATATGACTCATGATTTAACCTTTTTTATTTTGGACGTTAGCCCTAGCACCAAAAACTATTTTATCGTTTTCAATGTGTTGCGTAATAATGGCCCCAGCAGCAATAACCGACTGCTCTCCGATCGAAATGCCTTGTATCACTATAGCCCCTGTTCCTACGTGGACATTAGCACCCGTAATCACTTGCCCACTTAAGGTCACACCGGGAGCAATATGATTATGCTCTCCAATAATACAGTCATGTTCAATAATGGCTCCTGTATTAATAATAGAGTTATTTCCAATCTTAGCGCCAGCTTGGACGATAGCACCAGCCATGATTTGAACGCCATGCCCTAAAATTGCATAAGGGGATACAATCGCATGCTTAGAAATAACTTGTTTAAATGAATACCCTTTTTCCGAGAACTTACAAAAAATTATTTTTCTTAATGAATTACCAGGAAGTGAGCCAATACCATTCACCAGAAGAAAATGGCGAGGGTCTTGGTCTAATAATATATCTTCATTTGGAAAATGTTTAATATCGCATAAAGATTCACGAGAGAGATCTTGCTCTAGTGAAAAAATGGCATCAACCCCTTCTCCATTTACTTTTAAGCTATCGACTAAAACAGATGAATGGCCACCAGCTCCTAATACATACACCGCCTTAACCATTAATTAAGTCGCCCTCTTGATATGAAGCAGTAGCAACTTTACCTATTAAGTCCCAATAACTATAAGGGCTCAAACCATCACCAGGCCTTTTAACTTGTAAGTTATCTTCACAAAATAACTCACCTTCTTTAATGTATTTCGCCGCTACTAAACTCTTTCTCGCAATCGCTTTATTTTTAATTTCTGATGGGCGAGGGCCTTTTACACCGTTTCCAATAGCTAATTCAACATTACGAATGGCTGAGGTCATAGCTTTTAACTCATAAGGCTCTAAAGAAGCTTTATGATCAGGTCCTTCCATGCTTTTATCAAGCGTGAAATGTTTTTCAATTAACAATGCCCCTCTTGCAACGGCTGCAATAGGGATTTCGATACCTGCGCTATGATCTGAATAACCCACCTTTAAATTAAAAGCCGCACCTAAGGTGTCCATGGCTTTTAAATTAATATCAATCATTGGGGCTGGGTATTCTGTTGTGCAATGCAATACAGTGACTTTTTCTTTTAATAATTTCTGCCCTTCAACAGAAAAATAAGCAGATTGAAAAGCTTCTAAAGAAGGTAAGACATCCGATTCCCCTAAATAACCAAATGCGATAACACCTAAAGCGGATTCTACTTCAGCAAGTGTTGCCATTCCTGTCGAAACAATTAAATCACAGCCACTTTGGGCATGCTGTAAAACCAGAGGAGCATTCGTCAATTCACCTGATGGAATTTTTAACTTTTTCAAACCTAAATCATTGACTAAAAAAGCTAAGCTTTCTTCATCAAAAGCAGTCGATAAAAATTCAATTCCCTTCTGATTACAGTAGTTAACTAACTCATGATGAAACTCATAACTCAACTCTAAACGGCTTAGCATAGACAATTGAGACTCTACTTTTTGAGTATTTTTAACTTGATAATCCGCTTGTTTAGCATTTACGGTAACCAGCTTACTTGCTTTAAATGTTTGAAATTTAACAATATCAACACCTGCAGCTACTGCTACATCAACTAACTTAAAAGCGAGCTTTTCGCTGCCATTATGGTTTACACCTGCTTCTGCAATAATTAATGTCATATTATATTTTCACTGTTGATATCATAGAATGTTTTAATGAGGTCGCTATTAAGGGATTTAATCATTTTAATCACCTTTGAGCTAGCATCTCCAGCCCCGTAGGGATTGAGTATATTCTTTTGATTGCTTTTAAAATTAGATGAAATAGCATGATTAATAGCTTCAGTGATACTTTCTTCATTAGGATCACAATGAAAAACACTTTCAGCAGCTAATCGACCTTTTTGTCGCATGCCAATATCAATCGAGGGTACATGAAATGACGGAACTTCGATAATGCCACTTGAAGAATTACCAATAACGGCACAGGCATGTTTAACTGCACTCAAATAACGTTGTTGACCAAGTGATTTGATGGCTAAAATACGTTTAGGGTTTTGGCTAGCGTAGTCTTCAAGCATCGGAATAATTTTACGGCCACCGTCATCAGCATTGGGATAAGTAATAATAACCTGATGATCAGGAAAACCATCGAGGCTATCTAATAAAGCTTGAAAAGAGGTTTCTGGCGATTCTTTAGCAAGGGTAACAGGATGATATGTAACAAGAAAATAAGGAGAGCAAAGATCAAAGTTTAAAGAATCTGCAACCTTTTCAACACTCAACATCGTACTTCTCGCTAAATGATCTAAACCAATGGCTCCAACGTTAACAACTCTATCAGGAGACTCACCAAGCTGTATCACTCGCTGACGATATTCTTCCGTAGAAGTCCCATGTAAATAACTTAATTTAGTAATTGCATGACGAATAGCGTCATCATAAGCACCTTCAGTAATCTCCCCGCCATGTAAATGCACAACAGGGATTTTCAAGATCATTGCGGTTTGAGCCGCGGCTAAAGCTTCAAATCGATCCCCTAGAATAACCAAAGCTTGCGGTTTTAATCGACTTAATGCATCAGCAAACCCCAACACACCTAAGCCCATACTTTTAGCAACGCCGACAGCAGAGTCGGAGGACAAAAGAATTTCTATTTTCTCATCAATGACAAACCCATCTGCTTCTATTTGCCGATAAGTAGAGCCAAATTCAGGAGACAAGTGCATACCTGAAACAAGTAACTGTAAGTTAAGTTCGATATCAGATTGGATATCTTTTAATAGCCAATATAACAAACCATACTCAGCACGAGTACCTGTAAAAACCGCAACATTTTTTAACATATTCTTAGACAACTTTTATTGGTGAACTTGGCAGATTAATTAAGTGAGCCTCTACCCATTCAGATACTTTTAAATCCCCTCTAAATGAATTTTTAAACATAGGCAAACGATGCATTAATTGCCAAATAGGTCGAGTCATCACACCTTGCTCATTAGTTTCTTTCAGTAACAAATCTCGGCTCACTTTATCTGGGCAAATAATGGCATTTAACCAATAATTAGATTGAGCATATTTAGGCTCAACAACAAATTGAAACTCACTGTCCGAAAATAATGTTTGGTATTTCCCTGCAAGCAATCTTTTTTGTTCTAAGAACTCAGGTAACACTTCCATTTGAGCGCAGCCTAATGCTGCATTTAAATTAGGTAAACGGTAATTAAAGCCAGGTTCATCATGATAAAACTCATAAGGGTGAGGTACTTTAGCTGTGGTTGTAACATGACGAGTATGCACTCCGTCATCTAAGTGTTTACATAACACCATACCACCACCACCTGTTGTAATGATTTTATTACCATTAAAACTAATAGCAGAAAAATCACCGATTGTTCCCGTATGCTTGCCCTTATAGAAAGAGCCTAAGCTTTCAGCTGCATCTTCGACTAAAACAAGATTCCACTTTAAGCATACTGTTAATAACTCATCTAATTCAACAGGGTGACCAAAGGTATGCATAGGAACAACAGCTTTAATTCGACGCCCTGAGGTTTTATGAATGCATTCACCCTCATTATTAACAACTGCATTATCATCAAGAAAATCTGATGTTGCTTGTGAACATAAACCCAAACTTATTTTAGAAACATCAACAAAAATAGGCTCAGCCCCCATATGGAATAAAGCATTACACGTAGCTACAAAAGTGAGGGCTTGCGTTATCACTAAATCACCCGCTTTAACGCCCGCCATATAAAGAGCAGTATGCAATGCAGCAGTACCATTCACAGCTGCAACCGCTTTAGCTGTCCCCGTATAGGCTTCTATATGCTTTTCAAAGTCCTCAACATATTTACCAACACTTGAAACAAACGTACTTTCGATAGTGTCAGTTACATATGCTTTTTCATTTCCAGAAAAAGTTGGTGCATGTAATGGAATAAAATCATTTGTTTGGTAAGTATCTCGAACAAATTGGATTAACTTATTATTCATGATTGGGCCTTACATTTTACCATCGAGGTATTTACCTGTTTCTTTATGACCAAAATCAGGAAGCATTTTGAAAAACAATTGTACAATCTGCTCTTTATTCCATGATTTATTCACTTTCATACCCGCTATTTCTTGTTCAAATAAAGAAACTAATTGCGGATCAAAAACAGCTTCATTTTTAATCACGCCTAAATTATCAAATCGTTGCATATCTAGCGTTTCATTATCAGTAAAAAATTCTTCAAAGTCTTTTTCACCTGTAGTATCACTATCTGTAAATAAACATGGCCATTTCCCTTGCTCGGGTAATGTTTTTGCTAATTCTCGCGCTTCATCTTCAGTTTCACATAAATAAGGTTCAAAACCTAATTGCTCAAGGTATTTAACGGCAATATCTGCAAATGAAATAAGGTGTAACGCTTCGCTTAGTTTAGGGAAGAAAATATCTCTATTTTCACCAAAAATACAAGACATTAAGCACAGTTCACCTGATTCTTGAGGCGTCACGAAATAGCGTTTAATATCTTTAGGCGCAACAATTGGCTGACGTTTTTGAATTCGTTGATTAAAGCCATGTAATAAAGAGCCATCAGAAAACGCAACATTTGCAAAACGCGCAGTCGATATTTTAATATCAGCACTACGGCGCATTAAAAACATTTCCATAATACGCTTAGATGCCCCCATCATATTGACGGGATTAGCAGCTTTATCAGTAGAGACACAGAAGTATTTCTTAGTGCCTTTGGCTGTAGACTGCAGTAATGTTTTGTCTGTATTGAAAACATTTACATCAATCATCCGCATTAATGTAAAAGGATCTTTTTCGCTACGAACATGTTTAAGCGCAGAAAGATTTAATACATAATCATATTTACCGTCAGATTCAATAAATGCATCATATTCAATAGAACCAATATCTAAAGCAAAAGTTTGAAAGTCACCTTCTATATAACCATAAGAACTACGGATATCACGAACAAGTTCAACCATGTTATTTTCACTGATATCAACAGCGTGCAATTTCTTAGGGTTTCGTTTGAATATTTCTTTTGTAACCGCTTGCCCAATCGAGCCTGCTGCTCCAACAACAAGAAAACTACTATTACTTACAATTTCTAACAATTCTTTTTCATGTTTTTTTATATCATTAGAAAATAATACTTTTTCACGACCAATAAGTGGTAAAATTTCGCTCATATTTGTTTACCTTTGTTACGATTAAAACTCAAAAGAAAAACATAAAAATTATATCTAATTCTGGCTTTGTTCAATAAATCACATATCTTACGTGAATAGTTATCTTATGTAATATTATTTTAGTAGGAATAACTTTTGAAAACTAAAGTAATCCTAGTTTATTACTTTATTAATAACCAAGGACTAGAGACTGCCAATCGGCTTCATTCCAGTTAATAGATCTTTTTTTAAGCTCTTTACGGAAAGAGCGCAATAAACGTTGTAAATTGCCCTCTTTCCAATCTTCTCCAACCTGTTGATAACATTTATCAAAATCAATAATCCAAACTTGGCCATTTTCATCTAATAAAATATTATGGATATTCAGATCAGTATGATTGACGTGTGCTTGATGCAATTTTTTAATTTCTTGCCCAATACGTATGTATTCATCTTTCGTTAATTCTCTTTGCTGTAGTACATCAACCAGATCTGAGGCAGCAGGAATTTTTTCAGATAAAATATTCGCTTTATACAATAAACCACAACGTTTAACATTAGCCGCGATGGGTGTTGGTACATTAACGCCTTGCCCTTGCAAGTGATTTAATAAATGAAATTCTGTGATACTTCGCGCTTTTTGATAGCCAGTAAAAAAATAGCTATCAGA
The DNA here is from genome assembly GCF_947489755.1 of uncultured Psychromonas sp. Classification (GTDB taxonomy): domain Bacteria; phylum Pseudomonadota; class Gammaproteobacteria; order Enterobacterales; family Psychromonadaceae; genus Psychromonas. The sequence goes on along the minus strand of NZ_CANLFB010000013.1, from coordinate 73,637 downwards.
TATTATTTTTCCAAATAATCCACCTCTATGATAATGACGTAATGCTGCTTGTATGCTATCAAGCTCAACAAACCAAGTCGTCCCACGCCCTTGCGCGCTGCCGATAACCTTTGCTTTATTCTGCCAATATTGTGGCTCAAAACATTCAGATACATCCTCAATGAACTTTTCATTGTAAATAGTATATGCACCTTGGCTTTGAATTATCTTGAACATCTTGTTAACCTTTTAATAAATACTCGCGACTCCAAAAATATTGAAACCTAAAATAACGTTAGTATTGTATACTGAATAAAATCACTTGGAATATCATACTACTATGCCATTATTTTCAACAGCACCTAAATCGATATGTCTTCTACGTTTATCAGCTATTGGCGATGTATGTCATGCTGTTGCTATGGTACAAGCAATTCAAAAGCAATGGCCAAGCACCAAGATAACCTGGATCATGGGAAAAATAGAAGCGCAGTTATTGCATGATTTACCTAATATTGAAGTGATTATTTTTGACAAAAAAACTGGTTACTCAGGTATGAAAGCAATTTGGAAACAATTATCAGACAGAAAATTCGATGCTTTGTTACATATGCAATTAGCACTCAGAGCAAGCGCATTAACAATAGGTATTAAAGCAAAGTACAAAATAGGCTTTAACCGTAAACGCGCTAAAGAAGGTCAGTGGTTATTTACCAATAAAAAGATCCCAGATACTGCATCTCAACATGTGTTAGATAGCTTTTTTGAATTTGCTTATTTTTTAGGTATCGATAAAATAACACCAACATGGAATATTCCACTAAGCTCATCGGATATTGAATTTGCTCAAAGTATTAGTTGCGAAAAAAAGCCTTTATTTGTCATCAGCCCTGCCGCAAGTAAAGATGAGCGAAACTGGTTAACAGAGCGTTATGCAGCAGTGGCCGATCATGCCATCACACAAGGTTTTGAAGTGGTATTATGTGGTTCCCCTGCGCCTCGTGAAGTACTGTTAGGTGAAAATATACAAACGCTAATGCAGGACAAGGCGATCAATTTAATCGGTCAAACTTCGTTAAAACAACTCACAGCGACCTTAAGACAAGCTTCGCTAGTGCTAGCTCCTGATTCTGGCCCTGCACATATCGCAACAACACAAAATACACCTGTTATTGGGTTGTATGGACACAGTAACCCACTACGAACTGGTCCCTATTTAAGTGCCGAACATGTGATTAGTGTTTATGAACAACATGTACAAGAGCAACATAAAAAATCATTATCTGAACTACCTTGGAGTGCACGCGCAAAAGGTGAGCATATTATGCAAGACATCTCCACTGAACAGGTCATTGAACAATTTACAGCCATAACAAGTTCTGATCATTAGTAATTTTAGATTTTTAGTATCAGGCTTAAGTGTTAAAAGCGACAGAGCAAAAAGTAAAAAGGCTAACAAAAGTTAGCCTTAATAAAATGATATTAATTAGATTCGATTTATCACTAATAACCGAATCATCATAGAATCTACTTAGCGTAAAAGTCTTTATACCATTTTACAAATTCAGCAACACCTTGCTTCACAGTGACTGCAGGTGTGTAACCTATTACTTTAAATAAGTCAGTAGTATCTGCATAGGTTTGATATACATCGCCTGCTTGCATTCCACGGAAATTTTTCTTCGCTTCTATGCCTAGTTCGCTTTCAATCGCTTGTACAAAATCCATTAAGCTGATTGGTGAGCCGTGCCCTATATTGTAAACAGCATAAGGTGCAGAACTCGTTGCAGGGCTACCCGTTTCAACAGTCCAATCAGGATTTTTAACAGGTTCAACATCTGCGATACGAATAACGCCTTCTACGATGTCATCAATATAAGTAAAATCGCGCCACATATCGCCATTATTGTTGATATCAATTGTTTCACCTTCCAGAATCTTTTTAGTAAAGATGAACGGTGCCATATCTGGACGTCCCCAAGGGCCATAAACGGTAAAGAATCGTAGGCCTGTTGTCGGAATATCGTAAAGATGAGAGTACGTATGTGCCATCAATTCATTTGATTTCTTAGTGGCAGCATACAAAGAGATAGGATGGTCTACTGAATCATTGGTTGAGAAAGGTACTTTTTCGTTTAAACCATAAACAGAACTTGATGATGCATAAATCAGGTGTCCTACATTATTTTGACGACACCCTTCCAAAATATTGACATGACCGACCAAGTTGCTGTCAGCATAAGCCAATGGATTTTCAATCGAGTAACGTACACCCGCTTGTGCGCCAAGATGAATAACGCGGTCAAACTGTTGATCTGCGAATAAGGCTTTAATGCCTTCACGATCAGCTAAATCTAATTTGATAAATTGAAATAATGGGTTTTCAATACGCTTTAAACGAGCTTCTTTTAATGCAACATCATAATAATCGTTGATATTATCAATACCAATCACTTGATGACCAGCGGCAGTTAAACGTTCAACGACAACGCTTCCAATAAAACCAACAGCACCCGTTACAAGGTATTTCATATAAAACTCCAAATTGTACGCATGATTGTAATAACGACATAAACTCAATCATATAAAGTCGCTATAGTAATGACTTATCTACAATGAGTAAAATACAAAGACAAAAAAACGGTTAACACATATTAAATAATACGCAGTAACCGTTAAATAACGCGGTCAAACTTTAAAACTAGAACCTTTAAAGTTAAAATTCGATGTTAAAAACTTACTTCCACGCTTTCCAAGCATTGATCAATCCATTCGTTGAACAGTCGTGGCTTTCTACACAATCGTTATTACTTAGCTCAGGTAAAATTTGTCCCGCTAATTGCTTACCGAGTTCAACGCCCCACTGATCAAACGTAAAGATATTCCAGATAACGCCTTGCGTGAAGATCTTCTGCTCGTACATTGCAATCAGTTGACCTAATGTTTTAGGGGTAATCTTTTTAACTAAAATTGAGTTAGTTGGTTTATTACCTTCAAATACTTTGTAAGGTACTAAATCAGCCACTTCTTCTGCTGATTTACCTGCGGCAGTAAATTCTGATTCCACTTGCATCTTGGTTTTGCCAAAGGCTAATGCTTCAGTTTGCGCAAAGAAGTTAGAGAGTAATTTAGCGTGGTGATCACCTGCAGGGTTATGACTAACCGCTGGCGCAATAAAGTCACAAGGAATCAATTTAGTACCTTGGTGAATCAATTGGTAAAACGCATGTTGTCCATTAGTACCAGGCTCGCCCCAAATAATCGGCCCTGTTTGATAATCAACAGGGTCACCATTACGGTCTGTGCATTTACCGTTAGACTCCATATTGCCTTGTTGGAAGTAAGCAGGGAAACGATGCATGTATTGATCGTAAGGTAGGATAGCTTCTGATTCAGCCCCATAAAAATTATTATACCAAATACCAATAACCGCTAATAATACGGGAATATTATTTTCAAATTCAGTCGTTGCAAAGTGCTGATCCATCTCATGTGCACCATCAAGCAGTTCTTCATAGTTTTCAAAACCAACGGTTAATGCAATTGATAAACCAATGGCAGACCAAATAGAGTAACGTCCACCGACCCAGTCCCAAAATTGAAACATGTTAGCCGTATCAATACCAAACTCTGTTACTGCCTCTGCATTCGTTGAAAGTGCAGCAAAATGCTTCGCAACAAAGGCTTCATCTTGCGCAAAATTTAAAAACCAGTCTCGAGCACTGTGTGCATTGGTCATTGTTTCTTGTGTAGTGAATGTTTTAGAGGCAATTAAAAATAAGGTTGTTTCAGGGTCGACTTTAGTTAACGTTTCAACAATATGAGTGGCATCAACATTAGACACAAAATGTGTTTCGATACCTTCAACTTTATAAGGGCGTAACGCTTCAGTTACCATGAACGGACCTAAATCAGAACCACCGATACCAATATTAACGACATCCGTAATACGCTTGCCTGTGTAACCTAACCATTCACCAGAATGTACTTTTGAACAAAATGCTTTCATTTGCGACAGTACTTCGTTGATTTTAGGCATGACATCTTCGCCATCAACAAAAACAGGAGCATTGCTGCGATTGCGTAAAGCAGTATGAAGTACCGCACGTCCTTCTGTGATATTAATTTTTTCACCAGAAAATTGCGCTTTAATTGCGCCGCTTAAATCCACTTCCTTAGCAAGATCAATTAAACTGGCTAATATCTCTTCGGTAATTAAGTTCTTAGAGAAATCTAATAAGAAGTCTTCGTTAAATTGACGAGAAAAGGTGTCGAAACGCTGCGAATCTTCGGCAAATAATTCAGATATTTGCATATCAGCATGATCATCAAATAGGCTTTGTAGCGTTGACCAAGCTGCTGTTTGTGTCGGTTGGATATTTTTCAACATAAAAAGTTCCCAAGTTTATGATATTAAAGCTTTATGAATGGTTATAACGTATTTTCACTTATAACAACAGTCACATTTATCATTAAATATTGATAAAAAAGGTAAAATAATGTGATAGAACAACTAATGTACCTTTTATATAGAGAGACTTAAATAACTCTGTTAATAATTAACTTCAGTTCCGGATAAGAAAAGCGATGCAACACCACTATTTAAGCTAATTTCTGCGTTAAATTATTTCCCAATAACTCATTATAGCTTTAATAATTCGCCTTTAACTATGCTCGATCAGCAGCATCACAAAAATCATAATCATATGCTTTTAAATGATTTTAAATTTTCGTCACCAAAATAGAGGTTAATTAACAATATAATCAATGCGCCCCAATTTAAAGTATTAAACCAATATATACCTGTCATCATTCGATGGAACAAAAACCAACAAATCATGAGACAATCAGGTTCTAAGCATAAAAGTAAAGATCTAACAGGTTAAATCGAGACTTTATAAAAACGAAGATGGTTGCGTATCGACTTGTCCTGCAGCTCACCAACTCGAAAACTAATACTGTGTTGTAACATTCGATAAGGACTAGCGATCCATTGTCATCATGTTACTCCTTGTCTTTATGTCCGAGTTAACGATTGAATAATACCTGTTCATTAGTCACGAGTATAATATCCAATAATTTAGTAAAACTTTGTAATAAAGCGTAACATTAAAAACAAAATCAATGATTTAAAACATAAAATTAGGCAAACAATAAAGATCCAAATATTGTTGAAAAATTGCTATCATGCAATCATATCTAATCAAGCAATAATTTTTATCCGTAAGGTAAAGAGATAATCATGCAAGAAACCCCAGACAATAAAACTCACTTTGGTTTCAAAACCGTTGAAGAAGATAAAAAAGTTGAATTAGTGGCTGACGTATTCCATTCAGTTGCCGCAAAATACGACATCATGAATGATGTGTTATCGATGGGTATCCACCGCATTTGGAAGCGCTTTACCGTTGACTGTTCAGGTGTTCGCCAGGGTCAAAAAGTCTTAGACTTAGCGGGCGGAACTGGTGATTTAACCGCAAAGTTTTCACGTATTGTAGGTGCAAAAGGCCAAGTGGTACTAGCAGACATTAATGATTCAATGCTAAAAGTAGGTCGTACTAAGTTACGCGACATGGGCATTGAGGGAAATGTAAGTTACGTTCAAGCCAATGCTGAAGAGTTGCCTTTTCCTGATAATCATTTTGACTTAATCACTATTGCGTTTGGTTTACGTAACGTGACGGACAAAGATAAAGCCTTAGCGTCTATGTACCGAGTGCTAAAGCCTGGTGGTCGTTTACTGGTATTAGAATTTTCAAAGCCCGTTTATACACCCGTTGAAAAGTTTTATGATTTTTACTCGTTCAATATTTTGCCTAAACTAGGAAAATTAATTGCGAACGACAGTGAAAGTTATCAATACCTAGCTGAAAGTATTCGTATGCATCCAGACCAAGATACGCTTAAAGAGATGATGAATAATGTCGGTTTTGAAGGGACAGAGTACTTTAATTTAAGTGCAGGTATTGTCGCTCTACATCGTGGTTATAAATACTAATCTGATATTGCAAACATTAATGAGTCACTTTTATAACGAGAGCCAACATGCCATTAACTAACTTATTATGCGGTTTATTAGAAACAGGTGTAAATCAATTACATCAATTAGATAGTAGCGCTGTCATAAAACGTAAACAACTTAATGGCACTATCATCTCTGCAAGCTTAAAAGAACTTAATTTTCCCTTGTATTTTGTTATTTCAGACCAACAAGTAGATGTATTAAATAAATTTGAAGGTCAGGCTGATTGCAATATTCGTGTCAGTTTTAACGCATTAAATAAGCTGCAAGATAATCACCAATTAACACATTTAATTAAAACAGGACAACTAGAAGTTGATGGTGATATTCAATTAGTACAGCAGTTTGCAAAACTATTGACGGATATGGATATCGATTGGGAAGAACATTTATCTCATAAAGTGGGTGATGTCATTGCACACAAACTTTGCTATCACGCTAAAAAAATCCATCAAGGGTCGTTGGCTCAATTTAATAAGGTTGAAAAACAAACGGCTTTATATGTAACAGAAGAAATTAAACTGGCCCCTAGCGGTTTAGAAGTTGCTTATTTTTGTGAGCAAGTGAAAACACTAGAAACACAAGCAGATAAATTATTACTAAGCCTTAACAATAAGTTAGAACAGTTAGCAGTAAAGTCTAATAAACGACTCGGCGCAAACTCACTAGCTGGGAAATAAATGATAAAAATAACAGAATTATCGCGTCTATATCAGATAAATAAAACGTTTATTGAATATGGTTTAATTGAGTTAGTCCCTAAAGCACAAATACCTAAAAGCTATTGGATTTTAAGGCTTTGTTTATTTTGGTTACGCAATCAACATAAAGAGATGGGATTACCTGAACGCCTGCGCTTAAGTTTACAATCATTAGGGCCTATCTACATAAAACTAGGGCAAATGCTGTCGACTCGCCGTGACTTATTAGCGCCTATCTATGCGGACCAATTAGCTCACTTACAAGATAATGTACCGGCCTTTTCTGGTGATTTAGCGATCAAACAAATAGAAAAGTCTTTTCAACGACCAATTAACGAGATTTTTGATAATTTCAATGAAGTTGCACTCGCTTCAGCATCAATAGCACAAGTTCACACAGCCACACTTAAAGAAGATGGCCGAGAAGTTGTCATCAAAGTAACAAGACCCGGTATCGCTAAAACCATTGCCGCTGATATTCAATTAATGAAATGGATGGCTTCATTAATGCAACGTTTTTTAAAAGATGCTAAACGCCTACGTCCTGTTGAAGTGATCAGAGAATACGAAAAGACCATAATAGACGAATTAGATTTAATGCGTGAAGGGGCTAACGCTATTCAATTACGCCGTAACTTTTTAAATTCTAAAGTCTTATATGTCCCTGAAATATATTCAGACTATTGCACTAAAGATGCATTAGTCATGGAACGCATATATGGCATTCCAGTATCAGATATTGAAGCATTAAAAGCACAAAACACCAATTTAAAACTACTTGCAGAACGCGGCGTAGAAGCTTTTTTCACACAAGTATTTCGCGATAGTTTCTTTCATGCAGATATGCATCCTGGTAACGTATTTGTATCTTACGAACACCCTGAAGATCCACTTTGGATCGGTATTGATTGTGGCATTGTCGGTACGTTAACCAACGAAGATAAACGTTACTTAGCTGAGAATTTCTTAGCGTTTTTCAACCGAGACTACAGACAAGTAGCACAATTGCATATTGACTCAGGTTGGGTGCCCGCAGACACGCCTGCGGAAGAGTTTGAATTTGCGATACGTGCCGTTTGTGAACCTATTTTTGAAAAACCATTATCAGAAATTTCATTTGCTCACGTATTAATAAATTTATTCAATACGGCACGTCGTTTTAATATGCAAGTGCAACCCCAATTAGTACTGTTACAAAAAACACTGCTTTATATCGAAGGTTTAGGGCGTCAACTATATCCGCAGTTAGATTTATGGGATACCGCAAAACCATTTTTAGAAAACTGGATGCGAGAACAAGTTAGCCCTCAGACACTGTTCAATAAACTCAAAGTGAAAGCGCCCTTTTGGTTAGAAAAGTTACCCGATATCCCTGAATTGGTTTATCACAACCTAGCGCAAACCAAACAAGTGCAACAACAGCAACAGTTGTTAATGCAGCGTTTTAATGATCAACAGCAAAAAAACAGTAAAAACCAAGTGATAACATCTTTAGCTGTGACGCTAAGCATTATTACTGCGTTATTCTATTTACAGTCTGATGATAGTTTTAACTTGTATTTAACGATTCCAGCAGTAGTATCTTGGGTAATTGCTTGGCGGTTTAGTAACAAACTTTAATATCTTTAGTGGCTGATAAAAAATGCGACTAACATTAATTAATTTTAATCTATTATTTACATAAACAGGCGTGATAGAGACTTTCTTTATAAGCATGCTTAAATCAATACACACAATGACTTACAACATTATTTACATATAGGAAATATATTATGGGTGGTATCGGAATTTGGCAATTAGTGATTATTGCAGTGATTGTTATTGTTTTATTTGGCACTAAAAAACTACGCGGTATCGGTGGTGATTTAGGTGGTGCAATTAAAGGATTTAAAAAAGCAATTAAAGAAGAAGACACCTCTTCTCCTGAGTTAGATAAAAAATCTGATGCTAGCTTCAAAGAAGAGCAAAAAACTGAAGCTGAAAAAAGTAAAAAAGACTAATTTATTAGTCTGAGAGTAGCCTGTAATGTTTACCGTCATTTAACATATTGACCCATTATAGGCACTTATTATACTTCTAATGAGAAACGTATTCTTAAAAAAGACGGTTATAACAATGACCCGAAACAAGGTGCATTAATTAATGTTTGATATTGGCTTTTGGGAAATCATGTTGATTTCCGTAATAGGATTAGTCGTGCTAGGGCCTCAGCGTTTGCCTATCGCTATTCGTACTGTGATGAAGTGGGTTAATACTGCTAAAAGTATGGCTAATTCAGTAAAGAATGAAATATCTCAAGAGCTTGAATTACATGAAATGAATGAGAATATGATCAAGGCCAGCAAGCAAGGCTTAGATAAAATAGATCCTGATTTAAAAGCATCAATCGATGAAATGAAAGAGAGTGTTGAACAATTAACGCGCCCTTACAAAAACAACGTTGATGATTTAATGAATGCTCAAGCTAAATCTCAAAAAGAAGCGAAAGCAGTCGACACTGATACACAAGCCTTAACAAAAAATGAAAAATCAGAAGCGACTATTTCAAAAGTAACACCTTCAGAACTAGCACCTTCAAAAACAATACCGCAGCAGGAAAAATAATTAATGAGTGAGCAAGCGTCAGATCAGGCACAACATAGTTTGCCATTAATTACTCACCTTTTAGAGTTACGTGATCGTATTCTAAAAGTTGTTGTCGTGGTATTAGCTATCTTTCTTAGTTTGGTTTATTTTTCAAATGATATTTACCAATACATTGCAATTCCGTTAACCAGTCAGCTGCCTGAAGGCTCAAGTATGATTGCTACAGGTGTCGCAACGCCTTTCTTCACACCGATTAAATTAACTATCGTACTCTCTATTTTTGTCGCAATACCTGCAATTTTATATCAAGTATGGGCTTTTATCGCACCTGGTTTATACAAGCACGAACAAAAGCTCATTGCTCCGTTAGTGATTAGTAGCGCACTGCTATTTTATTTAGGCATGGTATTTTCTTATTACGTTGTCTTCCCTTTGGTATTTTCATTCTTTACCAGTACTGCGCCAGAAGGCGTGACTATCGCTACGGATATCAGCAGTTATTTAGACTTTGTATTAAAATTATTTTTTGCCTTTGGCTTAGCATTTGAAATACCCGTTGCCACTTTGCTGTTATGTTGGACAGGCGCAACAACACCTGATTCATTAAGAGCTAAACGCCCTTATATTGTGGTTGCCGCTTTTATATTTGGCATGTTATTAACGCCACCAGATGTGATATCTCAAACCTTATTAGCAGTACCAATGCTTATTTTATTTGAGTTAGGTTTATTATTTGCTCGCTTTTATGTGAAAAAACCAGCGTCAGATGATGAGCAAGATCCAGAAGAAAATACCATCCATAAAGAATCAAAAGCTAATGATTGATATTGGCGTTAACTTAACTAATAAGCGTTTTGATAAAGACTTAGCATCGGTTATTGAAAATGCTAAACAAGCTGGCCTTACAAAGCTAATGGTAACCGGTACTAACCTTATTGAAAGCCAGCAAGCCTTAGTGTTAGCTAAAGCAAACCCTGACTTCATCTACAGTACCGCAGGTATTCACCCGCATGATGCAAGTTCAATGACAGCAGCATCAGTGGCACAATTACGTGAGTTATTAACGCAACCAGAAGTAAAGGCGGTTGGTGAATGCGGTCTAGATTTTAATCGAAATTTCTCAACACCTGCAGAACAAGAAAAAGCGTTTATACAACAACTGGAATTAGCCGTTGAGTACCAGTTACCTGTTTTTATGCATGAACGCGATGCTAATCAACGTTTTATTGAGTTATTAACGCCTTACATCAAACAACTGCCTAGCGCAGTAGTACATTGTTTCACGGGCACTCAAGAAGAGCTCGAGCGTTGTTTAGCCTTAGATTTACATATTGGTATTACGGGCTGGATATGTGATGAACGTCGAGGAACACATTTACTAGAATTAGTAAAAATGATCCCAGATGATCGTTTAATGATTGAAACCGACAGCCCTTATTTATTACCTCGTTCAATGCGTCCTAAACCAAAATCAAGTCGTAATGAACCGAAGTATTTACCTTATATCGCTGAAACCATTGCGCATGCTCGTCAGCAAGATTTACACGAGTTTTTAGCCTCTACCGAAAAAACAAGTAAGGCTTTTTTTAACCTAACTTAAAGCGCATTATTAATGTTCGCTCTCACTTTCAATTGGGTTTATTTCAATTGGCTTTAAGGTAGTAAATATTTTTATTTGTATTTAACATTACTTTTGAATAATTATTGTCGAAAGATTAAATACAAAATTAACCACTCATACAGGGGACACCATGACTCTTTCTCAATCTTTTCCTGCTCGTCGTTTACGTCGTTTACGCAAACACGATTTCTCACGCCGTTTAGTACAAGAAAATCAATTAACGGTTAATGACTTAATTTACCCGATGTTTGTTGTAGAAGGCACTAATCGCCGTGAAGCAATTCCTTCAATGCCAGGTATTGAGCGTTTATCGCTGGATTTATTAGAAATTGAAGTCAAAGAATTAGCGGCTTTAGGCATTCCTGCAGTGGCAATATTTCCAGTAACACCGAGTGAAATTAAAACGGAAATGGCGGAAGAAGCTTATAACGAAAATGGCTTAGCTCAACGTGCAGTTATGTGTATTAAAGAAACCTGTCCTGAATTAGGCGTGATCACTGATGTTGCATTAGACCCTTTCACTACGCATGGTCAAGACGGCATTATTGATAATGAAGGTTATGTACTTAATGACATCACCACTGAAATCTTAGTTAAACAAGCGCTTTCCCATGCTCAAGCAGGTGCAGATATTGTTGCCCCTTCAGATATGATGGATGGTCGCATTGGTGCAATCCGCGAAGCATTAGAAAATGCAGGCTTCATTAACACGCAAATAATGGCTTACAGCGCGAAATATGCTTCTAGCTACTATGGCCCTTTCCGTGATGCAGTAGGCAGTGCAGGTAACTTAAAAGGCGCGAATAAATCAACTTATCAGATGGATCCCGCTAACAGCGATGAAGCCATTCATGAAGTTGCGCTAGATATCCAAGAAGGTGCAGATATGGTGATGGTTAAACCAGGTATGCCGTATTTAGATATTGTGCGTCGTGTTAAAAGCGAATTAAAAGTGCCAACGTTTGCTTATCAAGTCAGTGGTGAATATGCGATGCATAAAGCGGCTATTGATAACGGTTGGTTAAAAGAAAGAGAATGTGTTTTAGAGTCTTTATTATGCTTTAAACGTGCAGGTGCAAATGGCATTTTAACCTACTTTGCTAAGCAAGTAGCCCAGTGGTTAAAAGAAGATCAAAACAATAAGCTATAACAATTTAAGCTGTCATTGGTTACTTACTTAGATATTTAGTTTCTTACCTTGATATTTAATTAGTTACTGGTTCTTTAACGCTTAATGACTTGATTCTTTAACAGTTAATGACTTAGTTTTTTAGCGACTAGTCACCTGGCGATTTAATTGCTTAACAGTTATCGACACATACAAAAATGCCGCTTTAATAAAGCGGCATTTCTCTTTTAAGCTTATTAAAACATTACTTAATAAGTTCTAAATGATCGATATCAATCTTGTTTTCAGACCAGTCACTGTCCACTTCACCAGTGATACGAATTTTATCTTCAGGCGTTACGGTAACATGGCGGAAATCTTCGCTATCTATTTCGACCATTACTTCACCCGTTTGGTCTCTGAATAAGTAGTGTTCGTCAGAAGTTTGTTTAACTAGCGTGCCTTCTAATGCGACTTTGCTATCATCTGCTAATTCAATAGCTTCTTTTACTGTGGTTGTTTGTATTGATGTTGATCCTGGACCAACGAATGCAGCAAAAGCGCTAAGAGAAAATAAACTAGTAAATAGAACTACGATTAAACCTTTAAACATAAATATCCTCATTCTTTAAAAGAAATAAAAAGTGAAAGTAGCCTTTAATATCATTGACTTTATTAACTAATAATTGTTATTTAAACAATAGGTTAAGGTTGGCAATTGATTAAAGCCCTCACTATTTATGACTAAGGAAATTAATGATCGTTCAAATTTAATTTGAAGATTGAAGATTGAAATTTCGCTCAGTTAAATTAAGCTCAATTTAATAACAGTTCACTTTCAATAGGATGAAATACGCTACAAGCATCTATTAATGCTTTTGCCGTTAACTTAGGCACACCGTAAGCTTCTGTTGTGACTTGATAAACGTCTTTTACTTTATCTAGTAAAATAGCAAAATCTCCATCACCCGTTAGTAAAATCACTGTATCAACTGAAGACGCCACTTCCATTACATCAATAGTAATGCCGACATCCCAATCGCCCTTTGCAGTACCGTCACTACGTTGAATAAAAGGTTTAAGTTTTACGTCAAATCCAACGTATTTTAACACCTCTTGAAACTTTTGTTGTTTGTCATCACCACGGTCAATAGCATAAGCATAAGCACAAACAATGTCGCCTTGAGCTGATATCTGTTGCCACAACTTACGATAATTAAATTGTTTTCCATAGGCTTGGCGAGTGGTGTAATAGATGTTTTGAACATCAGCAAAAATAGCAATTTTTTTCATTAATAGTGACCTTTCGCCGCAGTGACTAACGTTAGTGGATAGCACTTTCTAATACGGAGATTAACACAGATTAAAAAGGTAACATGTGCTTAATAATTAGAACTATAAATACAGGCAATCAGTCGACTATTAATTAAACGGATACCAAAATAACTGAGGCTCAATGACGCGTTTAACAATTGCTAACGAAACGCAGACGATAATCGTTAGTAAACAGACCCAGTCTTTACCGGTTAAAGGTTTTAAACTATACCAAGTCCGTGACTTATTACGTCCAAAACCACGTAATGTCATGGCATTTGATATCTCTTCTGTTCTATCCAAGCTAGTGAAAATTAATGGGCCTAAAATATTGGTTAGATTTTTTAAACGAGAAAATAAAGATGCTTTCTTAGACAACTCAATACCACGCGCTTGTTGAGCATGCATTATATTCACGTAATCTTTTTTAATTTCAGGTAAATAACGTAATGTTAAACTCACTGCATAAGCTATTTTATAAGGCACACCTAAACGGTTAAGACTCGCCGAAAATTCAGTAGGATGTGTCGTAAACACAAACACTAACGCAATCGGAAACATGCTGAAATACTTTAAGGTGATCGTCACTAAATAAAAGAGTGTTTCTTGCGTAATTGAATAAAAACCAAGGGGCAATAGCACCGTCTCAGTTCCCATGAATTCAGTTCCCTGCTGTGGCGCTAATAAAAACATGAATAAAGCATTTAATGACAACACACTCGCGGTAGCAATCAACAATGCGCGGTAAGCTTTAACAGGCACCTTGGTCATTTTAAGCAGTAATAAGCCTAAACAAACTAAGGCAATAATAAGGCGTAAATCAAAGGTCGTCAGTACCACTGTCACCCAAGCCATAAACAGAACAAACTTAGTAATTCCATTTAATTGATGAAGAGCGGACTTAGTATCAATATAACTTATCCCAAATGATATTTTTTCTGCTTTCACGCAATGTTTCTCGCTTGTTCTGTTTGAATGAAATATTGCATAAACGCACTGGTATCATGGATACCTAAATGAACCGCTAATTCATATAAACTGGTGGTAGTGAGGTTAGCTTTGGCTAATAAATCAGGTTGACTAAACACGTCAGTCATTGGCGCATCTGCAATTAACTTGCTATCGGATAACACAATAGAGCGTGTTGTATATTCCAAAACCAGATGCATATCATGAGAGATGATCACCACGGTAATGCCTAAGTTAGCATTCAGTTCTTTAATGAAACTCAACATGGCAGTATAACTACGGTAATCCTGCCCTGCCGTGGGCTCATCTAAAATCAATAACTCAGGCTCTAACACCAGAATAGAAGCGATAGTGACACGCTTTTTCTGGCCATAGCTTAATGCATCAATTGGCCAATTACGGTATTTTTTTAACCCACAAAGCGTGAGTACATGCATTACTTTTTCATCAATGATCTTTTCGTCGACACCCCGATTACGCAGACCAAAAGCGACTTCATCCACTATCATGTGATGTGAAATCATATGATTGGGATTTTGCATCACCACACCAACACGTTGGCTACGTTCAAAAATACTTAACTCAGCAAGATCTTGATCATTAAGGAAGATCTTACCTAAGTCAGGCTCAACAACGCCCATAATGAGTTTTGTTAACGTTGATTTGCCTGAGCCATTTTTACCTAGAATCGAAACAAACTCACCTTTGTTAACCGAAAAACTAACATCATCAACGGCATTAACATCGCCATTATAAGAGTAAGTTAATCCTGATAACGTTAATAACGCAGGTTGCTCTATAGGCAGAGCATCTATGTGAGAAGCATTAAACCAATCCAATACATCCCCTTTATATTGTTCTAAAGACAATGATCTCAAATTAGCTGGTTTATCATTCCTGTTAAGAGTACAACCCGCAGACTTTAATGCCGACAAATAAAGTGGTTCACGTATTCCATGGGTTTCAAGTAACGAAGAAGCTAATAGTTCATCAGGCGTCATATCAGCAACGATTTGCCCTTCTGCCATCAAAATAATACGGTCAACATCGCGATGTAAAACATCTTCTAAACGATGTTCAATAATAATAATGGTTTTACCTGCATCACGATGTAACTGGTCGATAATCTCAATGGTTTTTTTACTAGTTTTAGGATCGAGTGCCGCTAAGGGCTCATCAAACAATAAAATATCAACATCATCTACTAGAATCCCCGCTAATGAAACACGCTGTTTTTGTCCGCCAGACAACTCTTGCGGAGAACGATCTAACATCGATTCTAGCTCAACCATCTGTGCTGTGGATTTTACGACGGGATACATTTCAACTGTTGGCGTACATTGGTTTTCTAATGCAAAGGCAATATCTTCACCTACCGTCAATCCCACAAACTGGCTGTCAGTATCCTGTAATACAGTACCAACTAATTCCGTATAATGTTGCATTTCAAAACGGCTAGTATCTTTACCCGCAATGTTAAGTTGGCCCGAACACTGCCCTTTTATCGCATGTGGAATCAGTCCATTTAAACATCGACCGATAGTTGACTTACCACTGCCACTTGCGCCGATGATGACAATTTTTTCGCCTTTTTGTATTTTCAGATTAATATTTTTAAGCGTTGGTTTATCCAACGATTTATATTGAAAAGAAAAATCTGAAAATTCAATCTGCATTACTGATTATTCCTCGCTCAGATGACTACTTTGTTGATTTCGCTTAGCAGCAGATTTCAAAATAAAGTAACCCACTACAGCAATTAACAGCGTATTACCCGAAGCAACAAATATAAGCTGCGTAAATACTTTAGCAAACGGTTCTGCATATAAAATCGTATCTAAGAAAGCAGAACAACCATAACCAACGACATTACCAACTAACGCAAGCACAACAAACAATATAAAATCTTTCATCTCAAAGAGACCAGATTGAATTCTTTGATTCGTTAACCTTGGGAATAAACCAATCACCAAACCAACAATCCCTGAGCCTAACACCCAAGTAAACCAAACGCCCCAACCTGCGAATAAATCAGTCACCCAGTGACCGATAAAACCCACTAAAAAACCAACTAGCGGACCAAATAAGACAGAAAATAGCGCAAGAATCGCCATCGCAGGTTTTAACGTTGTATTAGCGAATACAGGTATACCAAACATAGGTAACCCACCAATGCCATAAAGGGCAGCCCCTACAGCAATAACAACAACCGTTTTAGTGGTTAACTTCATGTATACCTCATTAATTAAATTAGACGGCGCTGATTATACGGGTAATGAAAAGCAATAAGAAGTCTAAGAGTCTAGATGTCTAGAAATAAAAGAATAATCAGCCGATATTAATGGGATCTTATTTAAGAAGGAATTAGTCCTTCTGCACTCATCGAAGAGCTTAAATTCGGAGTTCAGTCTTTTTGCCTTTAAGTTTAAGAGAGCCAATGATCCCCTGTGATCTGTTTTTAACTTTTTTAATGTGTTCTTAGCTTGAAGTTTGGTTATACCCTCGTTATAATTGGATTTGGAAGAGCGTTTTTGGTTGGATTACTTAGCTACAAGTCTGCCAATTCTCCTGCCACAAACTTTGCTAAGAGAGTTTGATTATAGTTACATTCAATAATGGATGATCTCTGACCCCATTGTGCTAAAGAGAGGCTACGAACTATATCCTTTAACTGCTGAGGCTTAATATTTAAGCCTTTTCTAGTTTTGCAAATACAACTCCTCTACTATTTTTTCTCCCATATGCTGAAATAATTGAATATTCATTACCGCCACTAATATCTTTCTTTAACTGCAAAGAAACTAAACCTTTTTGTGTATTTAACACAACTGGTTTATTTGAATCTTCATATAATATATCAACTCCAGCCGTAAGTATGTTAGCAAGAGTTTTAGGTAAGTCTTCTGGTTTCTGGATAGATAAGTCCGTCTGGTGCTTTTCCCAAATATGCCTAGCTCCAAAAGCTCCTTTTCTCGCTGAACCGTTCCCTATATAGCCTAATCTTAAGTAAATAAGACCACTTGGTATCCCTGTTGGGTTATCAGGAATTTTTCCAAAAATAAGAGTACCGTTATCAGGGTTTAATACTTTATTATTTTTTGTTGTGTTAGCTTCCATAAGCTCACAAGTTAAATCTGTATTTTTAAGCATTAAATCCTTCAGTAATTCTTATAAATAATCATCAAACAATCATATCAAATCCCTAGAAAATAATTTAAATTAACTTCAAGTATTACTATGTCAATCGCATTTAGAACGCAAGACAACCACTAACCAAACCAACAGTATCAATAAGTTAATAAAGAACGATACAAAATGTGGCTACGTCTACCCTCCCGTTGAATTTTTCTGAATCAATTACAGCCTTTAGCAAGGTAAGGCAGGGAGCGATTTATGCGACAGCATAGTTAAATAAGCGGGCTAAGCTCTGCGTGCACTTTGCCGTTGCTAGCTCATTTCGAGACATGGATGTCGAGTATGGGCGGTGCGTTAAGAAGGCTGTTATTTATTCAGGTTAAAAAACGAATTGGGTGCCAGTCTCTTTGCTTACTTTCTCTGCTGGCAGAGAGAAAGTAAAGTCGCCGACAAGGCGAAAACACTGCATACAATAATCAAAATGCCCCAACGAGCGCAGACGAGCCAAAATCAAAAATCAAAAATAAAAAGCAGCAGACTAACACTCAAACAACACCAACAAAAAAGCCCTTATCATCAATCCAAATAGACTGAAAAATAAAGGCTTTCTTATTGTGCTTGTTACTTTCACATAACTTAAAAACTAAACATTAACCTACCCGCCTACAAAATTATTTCTTGGTCCGTTTTGTTTCTTAGCACTGCCTGTTCTTGCACCAGAACGAACACCATCTTTATGAGGTACTTTTGGTGATTTTGGTTTTTTAACTTGTTTCTCGTGTGTACCTAATACAGAAGGCTGTAATGGTTCACCTGGTTCAAAACCTGCAAATATTTTGCGTGGAATAACCTTTTTAATCAGACGTTCAATATCTTTTAATAGTTTGAACTCTTCTTGACATACTAGCGATACCGCTAAACCTTCATTACCTGCACGACCAGTACGACCGATACGATGTACATAGTCTTCACTGACATTAGGTAAGTCGAAGTTAACAACATTAGGTAGTTGATCAATATCGATACCACGTGCAGCAATATCAGTTGCGACTAATACTTGGATTTGGCTATCTTTAAATTGTGCTAATGCTTTAGTACGTGCACCTTGACTTTTATTACCATGGATAGCAGCACTACGAATACCACGTGCGTCTAAGTTTTTAACCAGACGGTTTGCACCGTGTTTAGTTTTTACAAACACTAAAACTTGACGCCATTTGTTATCAAGAATTAACTGACTCAATAACGCCGTCTTTTTAGTTTTATCTACTTCATATAAAGCCTGTTCAATTTTTTCAACCGTTGTATTACGCGGGCTTACTGAAATCTCAACAGGATTATTAACTAAGCCTTTTGCTAATGAACGAATTTCATCAGAAAAAGTCGCTGAGAATAATAAGTTTTGACGCTTAGCGGGTAACGCTTTAAGGATCTTTTTAATATCATGAATAAAGCCCATATCTAACATACGGTCAGCTTCATCTAAAATTAACACTTCTAACTGTTGAAAACGTACTGCATTTTGCTGATATAAGTCTAATAAACGACCCGGTGTTGCCACTAAAATATCTATACCGCCACGTAACATTTGCATTTGTGGGTTAATTTTCACACCGCCGTATACCACCATGCTGCGTAATGGCATGTTTTGGCCATATTTTTGTACGCTTGCTTGTACTTGAGCCGCTAGCTCACGTGTCGGCGTTAATATTAGCGCACGAACTTGATTCGGTTTAGCGCGTTCACCTTTTTCTAGCATTGCTAATAATGGCAATGTAAACCCAGCAGTTTTCCCGGTACCTGTTTGTGCAGCAGCCATCACATCTTTACCGGCTAATACAGCAGGAATAGCTTGCTCTTGGATTGGGGAAGGCGTTTCGTAGCCAGCATTTTTCACTGCTTCTACTAACGATGCGGGTAAACCTAGGGAATCAAAACTCATATTAAATCTCATTAAAGTACGGCACTTGCCATTAGACGCGTAGCTTACCTTAAGCGTCGCGATCAAGCTATGTGTTAGTTTTATTGCGACACAACTTTACTTTATAAAAATGACGCACGAATTTCATACAATTCAAAGGTGATTAACCTCACGGTATCTGTATAATACCCATCTTTAAAAAAGCAATACTCAAACAATTTAGGAATAAGCCGTGTTAAGTACAAATAACATCACCATGCAATTTGGTGCAAAACCACTTTTTGAAAACATTTCTGTAAAATTTGGTACTGGAAACCGTTACGGTTTAATCGGTGCAAATGGTTGTGGTAAATCAACTTTCATGAAAATCTTAACCGGTGACCTTGAGCCTAGCGCAGGTAATGTAACAAGAGATCCAAACGAACGTATCGCTAAACTACATCAAGACCAGTTTGCTTTTGAAGAGCACACGGTTCTTGATACGGTATTAATGGGCCACAAAGAAATGTGGGAAGTCATGAATGAGCGTAATCGTATTTACGCTTTACCAGAAATGACTGAAGCTGAAGGCATGCATGTTGGCGATTTAGAAAATGAATTTGCAGAAATGGATGGTTACACAGCTGATTCACGTGCAGGGGAAATATTGTTAAGTGTTGGTATTCCACTTGATCAACATTACGGTTTAATGTCTGAAGTTGCACCGGGTTGGAAGTTACGTGTATTACTTGCACAGGTACTTTTCTCAAATCCAGATATCATGTTACTCGATGAGCCAACCAATAACTTGGATATCGATACTATCCGTTGGTTAGAAACTGAATTAAAAGCACGTCAATGTACGATGGTAATCATCTCGCATGACCGTCACTTTTTAAACTCAGTCTGTACACACATGGCAGATATCGATTACGGCGAACTACGTCTTTTCCCTGGTAACTACGACGAATACATGACGGCAGCAACACAAACACGTGAACGCTTACTGAATGAAAATGCAAAGAAAAAAGCACAATTATCTGAGCTTCAAGACTTTGTAAGTCGCTTTTCTGCAAACGCATCAAAAGCAAAACAAGCAACATCACGTGCTAAGCAGATGGATAAGATTGAACTAGCAGAAGTTAAAGCTTCAAGCCGTGTTAATCCTTACATCGTCTTCAAACAAGAGAAGAAACTGTTCCGTAACGCTTTAGAAACAGTATCAATGACTAAAAGCTTCGAAAACACTTTATTCAAAGACTTAAACCTGATGATTGAAGTCGGCGAACGTGTTGCTATCATTGGTCAAAATGGTGTTGGTAAAACAACATTATTACGCACGTTGATGGGTGAAATTGAATTATCTTCAGGTGAATACAAGTGGTCTGAAAATGCACATTTAGGTTATTACGCACAGGATCATTCATCTGACTTTGAAAAAGATCAAACATTGATTGATTGGATGGGTCAATGGATGCACGAAGGCGATGACGAGCAAGCTGTACGTGGCACATTGGGCCGCTTATTATTTGGTGCTAATGACATTACTAAATCTGTAAAAATCATCTCTGGTGGTGAACAAGGCCGTATGTTGTTTGGTAAGTTGATGATGAACAAACCAAACATCTTATTAATGGATGAGCCAACCAATCACTTGGATATGGAATCAATCGAATCATTAAACTTAGCCTTAGAAAACTACGAAGGGACGTTATTGTTTGTAAGTCATGACCGTGAGTTTGTATCTTCACTAGCAACACGTATCATCGAAATTAAAACAGATGAAGTGATTGATTTCCACGGTACTTATGAAGAATACCTAAAAACTAAAGTTTAGTGGGCTAACTAAAATAATGGCTACGCATTGTTATTCCTTATGTAACGATTCGATATGGTCATTTAACGTAGCTATTTAGCGTATTTAGCATAGCCACTTAGTTGAAATGGTTTAATAGCAATAAACTTAAATCCGATGCCTATAAAGCATCGGATTTTTTTATGTCTTTTGTTTGTTGAAAGTAAAAAATTAATAGAAAAGAATAGAAGAAAAAAGATAATTAACCACGAAGGGTAAAGAAGATAAAATCAAACAAGTGTTAAATAATTGTTGCTTTACCTTAGTATTATTTATGAGCGCGACACTTCGTGGTGAATACTGTTTTAACAAAAAGAGTTAACCTCCAAGAGCAAAGAAGCTTAAGTATAAGAAGTATTAAATAGTTGATGTTTTACCTTCATATTATTCATGGCGAAACGCTTCGTGGTGAGTATTATCTTTAAAAATAAAACCGAGCTAGCCACTAAGAGCAAAGAAGCTTAAGCCAAAAGAAGTATTAAATAATTTAAGCTTTACCTTCGTGTTCTTCGTGAAGCGAAGCGTTTCGTGGTTAATACCCTTTTTAAAACTAAAATCGAGCTAACTACTAAGATCGAAGAAGCTTAAGCATAAGAAGTATTAAATAATTAATGCTTAACCTTCATGTTCTTCGTGAAGCTTAGTGCTTCATGGTGGATACTGTTTTAACAAAAAAAGTTAATCACCAAGGGTAAAGGAGCTTAAATCAAAAGAGTATTAAATAATTGATGCTTTACCTTAGTGTTCTTCGTGAAGCGCAGCGCTTCGTGGTGAATACTGTTTTAACAAACCAAAAGCGAGTTAACCACTAAGAATAGTGCAAGGTAAACGTGTTACTTTATTTATATTTTGGGCAAATTTATTATATGAATCCCAATAAAGCACCTGTTGCGGCAAATAAAAACACTAATGCCATAATCGGTAATTTTCGAAATTTTAACAAATAGAAACCAACTAATACCATCGCCATATCAATACCATTAAATACGGCACTCACAAACACAGGTTGATATAACGCACTTATTAATAAGCCGACCACTGCAGCATTAACGCCATTAATGGCAGCAGCTAACTTGGGTATTTTAGCAAGTCGTTTCCAATTTTTTAAACAACTTAATAGTAATAAAAAACCGGGTAAGAACACAGCCAATGTCGCAACTAATGCTCCAATAATGGGAGCGCTCGGAAAAATAAAATAACCAATGTAAGTCGTTAAGGTAAACATAGGACCCGGAATAGCTTGTGCAATAGCGTAACCAGTCAAAAACTGATCTGGGGTAACCTGCCCTTCTACTATATTTTGTAAAAGCGGCAAAACAACATGGCCACCGCCAAATACTAAACTACCAGCTTGAAAAAAGTCAGAGAAAAGAGAAAAACTATCCAACACTACTGAGTTAGTCGCTGGGTAGAGAAGTAGGAATAAAGGTAATATTAACAATAACAGTAAAAATATAATTAATGGTTTGTAATTAATCAAAATACAAACGTTACTAATTAAACAATGTTTTTTCTTTTTTAGTATTTCGACTTTTTTATCTGAGCCTAAATCTTGTAAAAAAATAACGCCTATAACAGCAGCAAAAATAAGTACTAATATTTGTTCGATAACACCAGGGGAAATAAGTAACGTACAAGCAGTAATCAAGCATAATAAAATACGAGGTTTATCTTGGCAAAAGTTTTTATACATCAATAAAACAGCATCAAATACCACCACGACCGCTAATAACTTAAGCCCGTGTATTACTGATTGAAAAATATCATTACCAGCCAATTCACCGGCGCTAATCACAAGTAACAACATGATGACGATTGAAGGAAGCGTAAAGCCTAAAAATGCACTACAGGCTCCTTTTAAACCTAATCTATGATAACCAATAGCAAAACCCACTTGGCTAGATCCAGGTCCAGGTAAAAACTGACTCAATGCAACAAACTCTGCGTATTGTCGTTCGCTTAACCATGCTAAACGCTGTACAAAAGTTTCTCTAAAGTATCCGATATGCGCAGCTGGGCCGCCAAAGCTAATACAGCCTAATATGAAGAAGGTTTTGAAGATTTCCCACATAGAATATTCCAATTCAAACACAAATAATGATTAAGAGAAAACAATTCAAAATATAAAGCGACATTGAATATTAATAAAATAGCGTAAAATACAGAAGCATTGTGACAGTGAGATGACAACTTAAAGTGTCAAACATCCATACGATATATAAAGTTAGAATATTTAGGTTTATTGTAAAGCATGGCTAGCTGGACGAGGCCTAGTGTTATGAGCGAAGGAGCTTTGCGAGTATTGTTTTTAGCTTACAGATCTTTTTTGTGTTTATGTTAATACTTTGTATGCTATTAATTTTCTACTACAAAACTAAAAAACATTACACAACCCTCTTCAGCCTAAAATCAACGCTTCAACAGGTCATCGTTTTTTGCGGTTGATTGTCTAATCTAGAATAAAAATCAACACATGAAACCCTGCAGGCTAAAGCCAGCGCCCCAAAACCATCACCTTTTGCTGTTGATTATCTAATCTAGAATAAAAAACAACACATAAATCCTGCAGGCTGAAGCCAGCGCCCCAAGGTCAAAACATGCTAATGATTGATTCTCTAATTCAAAATCACAATAAAAGCGACACATAAAACCCTGCAGGGTGAAGCCAGCGTCCCAAGGTCAAAACATGCTAATGATTGATTATCTAATCCAAAATAAAAAACAACACATAAATCCTGCAGGCTGAAGCCAGCGCCCCAAGGTCAAAACATGCTAATGATTGATTCTCTAATTCAAAATAAAAAACAACACATGAAACCCTGCAGGCTGAAGCCAGCGCCCCAAAACCATCAATCTTTTGCTGTTGATTATCTAACCTAGAATAAAAATCAACACATAAAACTCTGCAGGCTGAAGCCAGCGCCCCAAGGTCAAAGCATGCTAATGATTGATTATCTAATCCAAAATAAAAAACAACACATAAATCCTGCAGGATGAAGCCAGCGCCCCAAGGTCAAAATATGCTAATGATTGATTCTCTAATTCAAAATAAGAAATAAAAGCAACACATAAAATACTGCAGGCTGAAGCCAGCGCCCCAAGGTCAAAATATGCTAATGATTAATTCTCTAATTCAAAGTAAAAAATCAAAGTAACACATAAAATCCTGTAGGCTAAAGCAAGCGCCCCAAGGTTAAAAAATGATTATTTTCTATTTTTTGACCAATTAATAGTATAAAGATTAATAGACGGTAGCTTCCATTATTTATTAGTCATAGCTTATTAGTCATAATTTATTAGTTATTAGCTATCAATAGGCTACTTATAGAGGGGGTAATGATAGGTGTAGATACTGTAGGTCATTGCTCCACAGTTGTAAGAATTTTCTTGATTGGTCTTTATTACTTAAGCATTTAGCGAATAAAATAATATTTGCACCGACTAAATCAGTATTTTTACTAATGGAATATTGTTCTAAAAAGGCTTGTCGAAAAAGCTGAATGGGAATAGCGACGTTCTTAGCATCGGCGACATTCAACCATAAGAGATCTTTATCTGCATTGTTGATAGTTCCCCAATACATTCTAGGGGGCAAGTTTTCTAGCACTTCAGCATCAGAGAAATTGACAAATAAATTCTTCGCTCGCCATTTATGCTTATCACTGGTGTGAACCCATACATTAGAAGATCCTAAGGAGCTGTTATTTAATAAACTCTTTAGTAATTTAGGTAGGGTTTGTTTAATCGACTTATTTGAGTTTTCACTGATTATAGCCAATGATTTAGAATCGGTTAATTCGTTAATATTTTTTATCTTATCTTCATTAACAGTGTTTTTTTCACGCTCTATAATATGCGTATTTTTAACGACTATATTTTTATTCACGACTGAAAAATCAATGAAAAAACCTTCATCTAAATTTTCTACAGACCTCGTTATTTCAATAACATTTTGTTTAAGGCTTTCTTCAACAATTTTATTATTTTTAACTTCTATTTGTCGTTTAATATTATCATCGATAAGTTCTTCATCATTTGACTCAATCGTCATTAAAATGTCTTCATTTAAATCACTCTTCAAATCGACTAAAGATTTCTTAGTGACTTTAGTTAATTCTGAGCAATTAGGGAGGTGATGACGAGAACCAAAGCAAGCTTGCTTACCATCTTTAGAAGCTCTTCTAAAATAAGCAACTTGTAAGCATTCAGGACAAAATAATGAATGGCGATATTGTGCAATTTGTTGTGCTGTAAAATGCTTAAACTCAAAAATGGAGAAGGTTATTTGATGATGACTACTAGCCCTAGTAGTTAACTTAGTCGAGACACGACTCTTAACATCAGCTCTTATGATTGAAGGCAATTTCTGTGATTCTAATTTAACATCAGAAGCAGACTTAGCATCATCAGGCATATAAATAGCATCCAACATAACCTACACCTCTGTATAATTTTTCATCGATTATTCACGGACTGATGACAAAAGCATACAGCGGCTTAATTTTAATTTTATGCTAAAACGAGCAGCTATAAAAAAAGCGATAACATTATCATGCTATCGCTTTTTTATGTCTCTAAATCAACTTTATAGAATGGATATTTTAAGGCTGCTCTTATTTATAAAAAACAACCCAATAATAAAGCCACTATATTAACCAATAACACTACCTAATTCGAAGATAGGTAAATACATAGCAACAATCAAACCGCCAACTACCACACCTAATACCACCATGATCATCGGCTCTAATAAACTGGTTAGCGCATCAACGGCATCATCTACTTGGCTTTCATAAATGTCAGCGACCTTACTTAGCATACCGTCTAAATCGCCTGACTCTTCACCAATCATGACCATTTGTGACACCATATCTGGAAACGCCCCTGTTGTTTTCATTGCGACATTAATTTGCATTCCACTAATCACTTCTGTACGCATATTGTTAACAGCACTTCTATAAACATAGTTACCTGATGCTCCAGCAGCAGACACCAATGCATCAACTAATGGAATACCGGCTGAAGAGGTAGTAGATAACGTACGAGCAAAACGAGCCACTGCTGCTTTATCTAAAATAGCACTAATAACAGGGATTTTTAGAATAAACTTATCCGTATTATTTCTTACTTTTTCACTGCTACGATGCGCCCTTTTAAATAAAAATACAGCGAGTATCGCGCCACCAATGATCATATACCAATACGCTTGAACAATGTCTGAAATGCCTAAAACGAATAAAGTAAATGCAGGTAGCTCTGCACCAAATCCAGTGAATATGTCTTGAAATTGAGGGATTACAAATAAGAGTAATAACAGAGTTACAAAGAATGCAACTGCAACAACAGCAGCAGGATAAAACATTGCTTTTTTAATTTTTGATTTTAACGCTTCTGATTTTTCTTTATAAGTCGCAATACGATCATAAATAGTGTCTAACGCACCTGATTGTTCACCCGCTTCCACTAAGTCGCAATATAACGTATCGAATTGTCTTGGGTAAGAGCGCAAAGTTTGAGAAAGAGGCGTCCCTGTGGAGACCTCATTAGCGATTGACGTCATGAGTTTTCGAAGTGATGGTTTTTCATTACTTTTGGCTATCAATTCAAGGCTTTGCACTAAGGCAACACCCGCATTTAACATGGTCGCGATTTGACGAGACACAATAGCAATATCCATTGGCTGTACTTTGTCACCAAACGAAAATAATGACTTTGGTTTCTTTTTAGTACGCGTAACACTGACACCTTGCTTGCGTAATTCAGCCTTTATTTCATTAACCGTTGCACCTTGTAACTCTCCTGATACTTTTCCGCCCTTACGATTAATGCCGTGCCAGGTAAAAGTATGTAATTCAGGCGAAGATTGTTTAATGGCCATGACGTTCTCTTTAGATAGTATTTAGGTAAGCGTAATGTAAGTGAGTACTTTAAGATAACTATTTATTAGATAAGCTACCTTTAAATAAGCGTTAAGTTATCTTTAATTAAATTAGATTTTTAATATAGTGATTAAAATAGTTACTAATATGGTCTAAACATTAATATAATCTAAGTTGTAATATATTAGCTTTTATTTTATGAGCTTAAAAACCAATAACTATTGTGAACCAGTCTTTAGATTTTAATGTAATCTATATTTTTAATGTAATCTATATTTTAATGTCTCAGATTTAAAGCAGAAGTAAAAATATGGATAAAAAAATCAAGTAATACGAGTCACTTCTTGCAAACTAGTGACGCCATTTAACGCTTGTTTAATGGCTGATTGCCTTAAGGTATGCATACCTTCATTTATTGCAGCATCGGCAATTTGCATCGCATTACCATTATCTAAAATAATGCGTCCCAGTTCGTCTGACATTTCCATAACTTCATAAATACCGACACGCCCTTTGTAACCGTCAGTACATTTATCACAACCAACAGGTTGGCATAAATGACTTTTTTGAGCTAACTGTTCGTGAGTAAAGCCGATAGATTCTAATTCTGAATCAGGAATTTGCAAAGGTGCTTTACATTGATCACATAAGCGTCTTCCTAGTCGCTGTGCGATAATTAGTGAAACAGAAGATGCAATATTAAAAGCGGGTACACCCATGTTTAATAAACGCGTTAAGGTTTCAGCAGCAGAGTTGGTATGTAAGGTTGATAACACCAAGTGACCAGTTTGTGCCGCTTTAATACCTATTTCAGCCGTTTCTAAATCACGAATTTCACCAACCATCACGATATCAGGATCTTGTCGTAAAAACGAACGTAACGCGGAAGCAAAAGTTAACCCGGCTTTGTTATTAATTTGTACTTGGTTAACGCCGGTTAAGTTAATCTCTACCGGATCTTCTGCTGTTGAAATATTACGTTCAACGGTATTTAAAATATTTAACCCGGTATACAAAGAAACGGTTTTACCACTACCCGTAGGACCGGTAATCAAAATCATACCTTGCGGTTTTGCTAGTGCAGCCAAATATTTTGCTTTTTGCTCGTCCGTGTAACCGAGTATATCGATATTTAATGCAGCCGCAGAACTATCTAAAATACGCATTACAATTTTTTCCCCCCACATAGTAGGGAGTGTACTCACACGTAAATCAATATTACGTTTATTGGAGATTTTAAGTTTGATACGACCATCTTGTGGCAGACGTCGTTCAGCAATGTCTAATTTAGACATAACTTTTAAACGTGCAGAAAAACGATTGGCTAGATTAACAGGAGGAGACGCAACTTCTTTTAAGATACCATCAATACGAAAACGAATACGGAATTTTTTTTCATAGGGTTCAAAATGTAAGTCTGACGCGCCTTTTTTAACCGCATCAATCAACACACTGTTAATATATTTTACAATCGGGGTATCGTCATCGGCATTTTGTGATTCATCTAAGCGGGAATCAGTGTCATCCACTTCAATATCATCAATATTCCCCATGTCGCCGAGTGAGCTCACATCGTCTTCTAAAATAGACTCGATGGTTTTATTAAGTTGAGTTTCTTCAATGAGTAATGCTTCGGTGTGCATACCAAAACTAAAACCAAAATCTTCTAAGGCAGCGATATTCGTCGGGTCAGACATGGCAATATAAAGGGTCTTATTCTGCACATAAACCGGTAATACATGATGCTTCTCTATTAGTTTTTCGTTAATAAACTTTTCAGGGATATTATCAAAATCTAAGGATTCATTATCTAATAGAGGAATACCATATTCAGCTTCACAGAATTCAGCTAAGGCTAAGCTAGAGATATACTCATTTTCAACAAGGTAGGAAACTAGTGCTTTACTTTCAGAAGCCGCAGATGAACATATTTGTTGTAGCTTATCAAAGTTTAATAAACCACGAGTGGCTAGGCTAGAAGCCAAGCCACTAATATTATGAGTTGTCATGAGCCTTAAAGATCTTCAGTAGTTACCCAAGAAACTTTTCCTGTTGCATCCCAAGTACCAGTTAAAATATACTGAGCTCCAATAGGTAAACTACCTAAAGCAGCTGTAGTTTTAGCTATAACAAAAACCGTCCCAGCAGCTCCAGTTCGAGTCAAACCACTAGTAAGTGCATCCGGTGTAGCAGATTGAGCAACAGTGGTAATACCATCCTCTCCCAAAGACGCAGGCACACTTGTTGTAGTTGTTGTACTAGAGCTAACACAACTAGATGTAAATAATACATCCGTTGAAGCTTCTATTTGTCCACACACTTCAACTGCAGATTTAACAGCCGTAGCAGCAGAAACTAAATTAGCAAATTGAGCCTTCTTAGTATAATTGTTATAAGCAGGTAATGCTACCGCTGCAAGAATACCGATAATCGCGATAACGATTAGTAGTTCGATTAATGTAAAACCTTGTTGTACTTTTTTCATCTTTATTTCCTTAGCTTTGTTTGACATTTTTAGTCATTAGTATTGAACGTAATGACAAACAATAATTGGTTTTTAACTTATATATACAAACAATCCCTATTCGTATCTTTCGGAAATACTCACAAAAATTATTATTATATAAATTGAGTTTGAAAGTTTAATTCCAGTAATGCTATTTATTACTCTATTAAAGGTAGTTTTTTTCAGGTGAAAAAACAAACTTTAATTTAATAAAAACAATATTAAACCGAAAAAACTAACATATTACTAACTATTACTAATGCTCTCTTTAAATAACGATTTAAAATGAGAACAAAGCTCTAGGTTTTAATTCTAATTCAGTAAAGCAAATCCTTTACTTTTTTATAGCAGATAATTTATACCAAATAATCAATATTGAAGTAAAGATTAAATACCTCTAATTGTATATAAACACATAAAATATTAACTTTAGTTCATATAATAACCTAACTGATCAATTATTGACAATTAACATATCCAGAAAAAACAAATAAAAACAAAGTAAATAAATCAACTAACTACGCTAAATAAACTAAATAGGTAGCGAGATAAAACCTAAATAATGATTTTATTCAGACTCTCAGAAACCTACTTTAAACACTGCTTAAGCATTTCATTGTCGCTAAAAACGTGACTTAACTAAATGTACTTAGCTAAGTCTTACTTGGTCAAATGTTACTTGGCTAAATGTTACTTGGCTAAATGTTGCTTGGTAATATGTAACTTGGTTTAATTCTGCTTAACTAAAATAAGCAGCATTAAACCAAAGATGCGTATAAATACTGGCGATATAACCTAGTGCTATCACAGGTGCCCACTTTAAATGCGCACCAAAAGTATAAATACCGCGAGCCTGTCCCATTAATGCCACGCCAGCAGCACTACCAATTGATAACATGCTACCACCGACACCTGCCGTTAAGGTGACTAATAACCATTGCCCTGTATTCATATCAGGTTCCATACTTAACACCGCAAACATCACTGGAATATTATCAACAATCGCTGACAGCACACCCACTGTAATATTAGCGTAAGTGGCATCCCAGTTGCTATACATGGCTTCTGAAATCATTCCCAGGTAACCAATAAAACCTAAACCGCCCACACACAGTACAACACCGTAAAAGAACAACAGCGTATCCCACTCGGCTTTTGCTACTTTATTAAAAATATCAAAAGGAGCGCCATCGCCTAAACCACGTAAACGTTCGTGCTCTTTTTTATCAACCGTATGTGCCATCGCAAATTGGTAATGGTTCTTTTGCGTTTTACGTAAGAAGAAAGCAAAAAACTGTAAAATACCTAGCCCTGTCATCATGCCTAATACTGGTGGCATGCCTAAGAAAGAATGCCCTGCAACCGCAAAGAAAATCGTCACTAAAAACAAAATAACAATACGTTTTGCACCGCGTCTCATTGACACCACTTCACCATCACCTTTTGCAACATCTTTAGAGATAAAGAAGCTCATAATGATAGCAGGCACTAAGTAGTTAACCGCAGAAGGCACTAATAATGCAAAGAAGGTCGTAAACTCAACCATGCCTTTTTGCCAAACCATTAACGTAGTGATGTCGCCAAAGGGACTGAATGCACCACCTGCATTAGCAGCAACGACAATATTGATACAAGCCAAAGCGATGAATTTTTTATTTTCCCCGCCCACTTTCATAACAATGGCACACATTAATAAAGCCGTAGTTAGGTTGTCGGCAATCGGTGAGATAAAGAAAGCTAATATGCCGGTTAACCAAAAGATCAAACGTAACGTGAAACCTTTATTAACCATCCAAGCGCGTAAAGCATCAAACAACTGACGCTCTTCCATGGCGTTGATGTAAGTCATCGCTACCAATAAGAAGAAGAACAGCTCTGCATACTCTAATAAATTATGTCGAAAAGCCGCTTCTGCATCATGGCTCATACCATGTTGAGAATAATAGTAACCAATCATTCCCCAAATAATACCTGCCGCCACTAAAACTGGTTTTGATTTACGTAGATGAATAACATCTTCTAACATCACTAAACAGTAAGCAAAAGCGAAAAATAAAATAGCGGCGTAACCAATTCCATGTGAGGTTAAGTCGATTGTTTCCCCTGAACTAGCCAATACGCTAGCAGAAAATAAAAGTGTAAAAAGGGTCACCATGACACTTAATACTTTAGACTGCTTAAACATTACATCTTCCTTAAAGTAACTAATAGATTGAAGCAAAAAATTCGCCCGATTCTAGCATAAGCGGGCACTTTCTCCGTACCGTTAAAAAAGCACTAAATGTGAAAACTTTGAAGGCTGAAGCAATAAGACATAAAATGGCTAAAATCGCTAAAGATAAAAGATAAAAGCCATAAAGGTTCACTTATTAATGGCAGGCTTGCTCAGTAACATTTTATTCATTTCTTTATTAAGTATTTTATTACTGTATTCATTAACGAAAAATCAGTGAATAATGATTAAGTATTCAAATAATAACGGCATAACATTAAACGCTATCACTAACACATAAAACGAATCATTAAGGTAAAAAAGTAGCAGAAATAGGTAAGCGTTGGCAGTTAGTAATTACTAATACGATGTAAATTCAATAAGCGAGTATGAGCGTAAAAATTAGTTAACGTCATTTACAGTAAATGATTAACGCCTACACAACGCGATAATTCAATTTGTGCGGGAACAAGGTCAATACTGGACACACTCATTTTATCAATTTTCAAAGATAAGGAGTGTTGCAATGGAATGTGTAAAAATGCAGATAATATCGAACGAATGACACCTGCATGACAAATGATAATGACAGGTTTTGATTGCTGCTCTTGATTGGCTTGGTTTAGATTATTCACTTGATTTAATTGGCTTAATTGAATTTGCAATTCATCCCATGCTTGAATCACTCTTTGATCAAACTCACGTGCACTTTCTCCATTTTCAAAAGTGTAATCGAGTAAATTATCACTCCAATCTTGTATTGCTTGCGTTCCAATGTCTTGCCACGTCAATCCTTCCCAGTCACCAAAGTTGATCTCTTGAAATGCTTCATTTATTTGCAATTCAATGGTATCAGCAACACCTTTTTGTAAGCGCTCACTTACGCCTAACCTTAACGTTGACAGTAAATTTAACTTTAGCCCTTCAGCTAACGCTAAGCAACGCGTTAAAGGGCTACTAAGAATCAATGGCGTTTCATCTACTTTTAATTGACTCATTACGTTAGTGTCAACATAGCGTGTTAGTTTTAATAAATCTTCATCAAAAGAGTCAGTAACTGCACAATCCAATTGACCATAACACATGTCAGAAGGTGCATTGACATCGCCATGGCGCACTAAGTAAATTTTATGTGTTGTTAATTGTTTACTGTCCATTTTGATTCCATTGCTATTAGAGAAAGCCACAAACATTTAAGCTAAATTGGTATTATAAATTGGCACTATAAATTGGCACTGAATAGCGCTAAGCAAGTTAATAAAATAAGTAACTCGTTTAGTTGTTGTAAAAAACCTAAACAATCGCCGGTATACCCTTCAATTTTCTTATTAAAATAAGCTTTACATAATAAGGTACTTGTCGTGGTGACTATCACAATGGCTAATATGGACATCACTGGCATCCAAAGTAATGATAATAAACTAAACAATAAAGCACCTACTAAATAAGACTGAGGCAATTGGTGCGATGATTGTGTCGATTTGCTTGTTTCATCTTCTCTGGCATATTCGCTATATTGAATCAACCATAAAGCACTAAAGCGACTAACCACAGCCGCACTAAAAAGAACGCCAAAGAAATGAAGTAAGCCAAATTCAGAAAATTGATTAAGCTCGCTAAGTTGAATCAGCGCTGTGACTTTAAGCGCAAACAATATGATCAAACCAAGCACACCATAGGTCCCTATCTGGCTATCTTTCATAATCGCTAAACATTGAGTTTTGTTATATCCACCACCAAAGCCATCGCAACAGTCAGCTAAACCATCCTCATGAAAAGCTCCCGTGAATAACAGGCCCGCTAACAACATTAGAATGACGCTAATAGTATGTTCAAACACGCTTAAACTTAAGTAATAAACAACAAAACAGATAACGGCATACAAAGCACCAACAAATGGAAAGTAAGCGTTTCCTAAATGAAATGGATAAGCTTTAAAATTAATTGTTCGAGGAACAGGACAACGCGAAAAAAACGATAGCGCATAACAGCACAAAGTCCATTGCTTAGTTAACTGCTTAAACAGTTGCTTAGGTAGTTTTTGAGGTACCTTTTGAGATAGCAGCTTAAATAGCGATTTAGATGCAACTTTATCCCTCTGCTTATTTAACTTTTCTGACATTAAATTCTCTTTTAATTATTTCTGTTCATTGCATGCTGCTATTAACGTTAAAGACATATTAGCTAACTTTTTCATAATTCTGATGATTAACTACTGACTATCAGATACACCCGCATCGGCAAAAGAGGCCATTTCATTTAAAAAAGTTAATGCGGACACTAATAAAGGATAAGCGACCGCAACACCAGAGCCTTCACCTAAACGCATGCCTAGTTTCAATAGTGGGGTGGCACTCATAGAGGTTAATAATAGTTGATGCGCTTGCTCATCTGATTGGTGACAAAACTGTGTGTATTGTAAAAAATCATCATGCATTTCACTGGCAACCAATGCTGCGCTAGAAGCAATAAACCCATCAACTAAGACTAACATCGATAATTCAGCCGCTTTTAACATTGCGCCTACCATCATCGCAATTTCAAAGCCCCCTACAGTTTGTAATACTGTTAAAGGTTCCGCTTCTGTTAGTTGATATTTTTTAATAGCATCGTCAATCACTTGTGCTTTTAATGAAACTGTTTGTTGATCAATCCCTGTGCCTTTACCTGCACATTCTTGACCCGTTAAATTTAAAATTGCCGCCATGATCGCCGCAGCTGAAGTCGTATTAGCAATGCCCATTTCACCAAAGCCAATAACGTTACAACCAAGTTGATGCTGTTGATTTACAATATCAGCCCCTTTATTAATCGCCGTTAGACATTGCTCTTGTGTCATCGCGGGCTGCTGTGCAAAATTTTCAGTCCCTAACGCAATCGGGGAATTAACAAAGTGTTCATGTTGAATATGGTCAAAATTAGCTTTCACACCAGCATTAACAATTTTTAAGTTGATATCATGCTGCTTTGAAAAACAATTAATAGCGGCCCCGCCCTGTAAAAAGTTTAATACCATCTGCTCGGTGACCACTTGCGGGAATAAGCTCACGCCTTGTTCCGCAATTCCATGGTCAGCTGCAAAGATAATAACGCTTGGTTCACTAAAAACAGGCTCTACCGTTTGTTGCAATAGCCCAACTTTGAAGGCGATTGATTCTAATAACCCTAAACTACCTTGAGGCTTAGTTTTAAGGTCAATTTTGTCTTGAAGTGCATTTACAAATTGAGGCGTTACTTTATCTAGAGGAGCAATAATATCAAACACAGAATATCCTTCGTATAATTCAAAATTTATAGCTTATTTGTTCAATAAGCATCAGTAAATAAGGTACATTAATGGTTTCGTTCGTTTATTGTTATTAAACATAAAAAATACAATTGAGTTAATAAGCCACTGACGTTAGAACATTCAACCAAGGCATAGATAGAATACACGTTTCTCAGGTGTATTTTAAAACTACGTGAGTTTTTATGTAAATAATGATTCGCAGTATATTGAGTCCCCAGTGACTTACCTCCTTTATGTCGCACTACATTTTATCAAGCAACTTTTAGTTTGAAGATTAAATACGTTAATTGATAGACAATTCACCCTAAATGCAATCTTTGCTCTATAATGTGCTCTTTGTTTTATTGTATTGGAAAATTTCATGTCATTTGAGTCGCTTGAGCTGGATCAGCATTTATTAAACGCCGTTGCTAAAATGGGACACACACGCCCAACTAGTATTCAAAAAATGGTCATCCCACCAGCAATGGATGAACGAGATATCATGGCAAGCGCCCCTACTGGTACAGGTAAAACACTCGCATTTTTATTACCCGCAGTACAACGTTTAATTGATTACCCTCGCCGTAAAGGCGGTTCTGCTCGTATTTTAGTATTAACACCAACACGTGAATTAGCAGTACAAATAAGCGAAGTGGCTCAGCAATTAGTTGAAGGCACAAAATTGGTCGTAGGTAATATCATCGGTGGTATTTCATACGAAGCGCAAGAAGATATCATTATGGGCTCGGTGGATATTGTCATTGCAACACCTGGTCGTTTAATGGAATACATTGATGCTGAAGCATTTGACTGTCGTGAAGTTGAATGCTTGGTGCTTGATGAAGCTGACAGAATGCTAGATATGGGCTTTGTAGCAGAAATGGACCGCATTGCAGGTGAAGCACGCTGGCGTAAAATGACCGCTTTATTTTCGGCAACATTAGAAGGTAAAGGGTTACGTGAATTTGCTCGTGATGTATTAAAAAATCCTGTTAAGTTAGATGCAGAAGTGACACGCAGAGAAAGCGGTAAAATATTACAATATATTCATCTAGCTGATAATCCTGAGCATAAGTTACAGTTACTTGCTGCGATTTTAGAACAAGCGCCTGAACACGAAGAACAAGTCAATAAGATGATCGTATTTGTTAAAACTCGCGATCGTCTTGCGCAATTGGTTGCTCAATTAGCCGAATTAAATATCCGTTGTAACTATCTACGTGGTGAAATGGATCAAGAGAAACGTAATTTATCACTACGCCAGTTTAAAGAAGGCACCACAAACATTTTGATTGCGACTGACGTTGCAGCCCGTGGTATTGATGTGCCAGATATAACACATGTGATTAACTATGACATGCCACGCAGTGCCGATGTTTATGTTCATCGTATTGGTCGTACTGCTCGTGGTGGTAAAAAAGGCACTGCCGTTTCTATTATCGAAGCACATGACATTGATATTCTGTCAAAAGTTGAGCGTTATACTGACCAAATATTAAAACGTCGTGTGATTAAAGATTTACGCCCTCAAAATAAAGAAGCGAAAGTCAGTTTACGTAAAACGAAAAAACCAATGACTAAAAAAGGTAAAGCACGCGAAGAAGAAGTGAAACGCCTACAAAAAGAAAAGCGTCAAAAGAAAAAGTTAGAGATGGGTAAACAACGCCATCGTACTATTAAAGCAAAAGGCAAACCTAGCTGGGCAGGTAAAAACAAACCTGAAACTGATAAACCAGAATAGGAAGTTATTTTACTTCTTTCTCTATCATTCAAGCAGTTAACTTCTATTTAAAGTGAGAAGTTGATTGCTTGATAACCACAAATAGTACTTTCGAGGACTACACACAAGTATTAACACACTGCTATACTAAGGGCATATATTTTTCTCTGCAGAAGCTGCCTAAGGTCAATTATGCGTTTTTCGTCCTCTTTTTTACTGATAACACCGCTTATCCTTGTTTTATCTGCATGTAGTTCAACTACCTCACCAAACTCTACCACTCAAATAAAAGAAAATGTAATCACTCCAGCACCAGAAGTTGAGCATAAAGCGTATTCAAATATATTAGATGGAAACTTTAGGGGACAACTCAGCTATAAAAACAATAAACCTTACTTTCAATCTTGTAATGATCCACAGCAATATCAAATCATAACAGACACTGCATTAAACAGTGTTTATGAAAAGATTGATGATAATGAAGATGACCCAGTTTATATTGAGTTCACAGGACAAATCGTTTTCCCTAAGAGTAAAAAATCTAAACCATCAGTACTCGTCAGCCTTGATCGCCTAGATCATATGGCCTCGACCAAAACCTCGTTACAATGTGCGAAAGCAACCGATACCTTTAGTTTTAAAGCCAAAGGTAATGATCCTTATTGGCGTATCAACATTCACGACAACAAGCTATTTTTGGCCACTAAAGCGAGTAATCAGTCATATGCAGTGACTAAATCAACCATCGAATCGACAAGGCAACGAGAATTAACTGCCATTAAATCTGATGGCCAAACATTATCTTTAAAAATACAGCCAGGAGATTGTTATGTCCCTGAAAATAAAGAGTACTGGGGTTACATTACCGTCGTTGAAAGCGTTCATGGCAAATTCAGTGGTTGCGGAGAGTTAGGCCAATTAACCAGTGATCAATCATTTGCAGGTGAATACTTAAGCCAGTCCATACAGCAACCAGAGCAAGACGTTAACTTATCGTTAAATGCTAACCATACTTTAGAATACCAGCAAGGTAATCAATTAACGAAAACAGTTAAAACTGGTTTTTGGAAAAGTAATACTCCCGATACCGTCGTTGCTATGTTTACCAAGCAAGATGGTAAAAAGATACAGCAGGAAATAGTCTTTAAACGTAAGGGGTTAAGCCTTTCTAGCCATGAAATTAACAAAGATAATATACTCACTACACTAGATGAAACATTAACGTTCGATAAAATGAATGGTAAACAAGTTTCAGGAGAGGGAGATAACATTCAAATTAAGCGTCAATTTACGGCTCAATTTATTAACCCCACCAATAGCATTGATCTCGACGTACAAAAAGCAGTGCGTAACTACTTTAAAATACACAGAACCGATCCTAAAAATACACGTTTTAACTCAGTGAGATTCGATTTAAATGGCAATGGTAAAGACGAAGCAATTGTTCTTTTAGATTGGTGCTCAAGTAATGGCTGTGAAATGCTAGTATTTGAATCGAAAGATAAAGGGTTAATCTTCTCAAGTCGTGTATCTCGTGTACAAGCGCCTATTTTAGTCGCTGAAACTCAACACTTTTCTTGGCAAGACTTGTTTGTGGCTAAAGACAATAATTGGCTACAACTAGATTTTGATGGCTTAAGTTACCCACTTAAAATAAGTGCAGCAAAAAGTATTGAAAGACCAACAGAATCAAGCGGTGTTGTATTATTTAGCGAAGGCAGACCAACAACTTGGTTTTCTATTAAATAACAGCTTTAGTTTTATGCCACTTTAATAAAAGGCTTTATCAATATTGATAAAGCCTTTTTAAAATGCGAATACCGTGCAACACACAAAAATCCTGCAGGCTAAAGCCAGCGCCCCAAGTTCAAAAGCTCATCATTATTGTTCATCTAACCTTTTCAAAAAAACAACACACAAAAATCCTGCAGGCTAAAGCCAGCGCCCCAAGATCAGAAGCTCATTATTATTGTTCATCTAACCTTTTCAAAAAACAACACACAAAAATTCTGCAGGCTAAAGCCAGCGCCCCAAGTTCAAAAGCTCATCATTATTAATATTCTAATCTATCCAGATAAAACACACAAAGTTCTGCAGGCTGAAGCCAGCGATCCAAGATCAGAATCTCATCATTATTAATATTCTAATCTATCCAGAAAAACACATAAAACCCTGCAGGCTAAAGCCAGCGTAACAAGACAAAGGGTTTATCTCTGGGGCGCATGCTTCAGCTTGCAGATGTTTTGTGTCGCTCTGTTTTTTTGTGTTATCAATTTTCTAATTCAAAGTATAAACACACAACCCCCTGCAGGCTAAAGCCAGCGCCCCGAAGTCAAAACCTTTGATGATTGGCTCTTTAATTCAAACCAAAATAACACACAAAACCCTGCAGGCTAAAGCCAGCGCCCCAAGGTCAAAACCTTTGATGAATGGTTCTTTAATTCCAACCTAAATAACACACAAGCCCCTGCAGGCTGAAGCCAGCGTCCCGAAGTCAAAAGAACGGATTGAAACCTGCAGAGTATTACTTTTCAATTATTAAGAGCAACTTAATTAAATATTCGGTTAAAAAAGGCTTTTTCAAATAAATAGATAGACGCTTTTTTATCACGGGGAAGTTTTGCTTTAACCGAACTGTTTACTGGGTTATACCCGTTGGTCATTAATACAAATAATTTGTCACCAGTGTCACTTTTAACAATACCCGCTAGGTTGGCAACGCCTTTTAGTGAACCTGTTTTTGCGACTACTTTACCCTTTAACTCAGGTGCATTAACGCCTCGATGATACTTTAAAGTCCCATCAATACCTGAAATGGAAAAGGTGTTGAGCAGCCCTAACTTTTTGTCCTGCTGATAAACAAACTGCATGACTGACATAAATAACTCAGCACTCATTAAGTTATGACGAGATAATCCAGAGCCATCAGCGATGTAAGCATTTTCTAAGTTAACGCCATTACTTTTTAGGATGGCTTTCATTGCTTTAGCACCATTACGAAAGTTACCTGGCTGTTGGTAATAATGCGCACCAATCGTTTTGAATAAACTATCTGCAATTAAGTTATCTGAACGCTTCATCATTCTTGTTAATAAGATATTCAGTGAATCAGATTGGTGAGAAGCAAAGATGGATGGTGCGACTGGCTTTATAGCTTCATTCGCTTTATTTTTATCTTTTATCTCAACTGCTCCTATTAAGTTGATACCAACCTGCTTTAATTCAGCCTTTATTATTTTTTGAGCATAAGTATTAGGATCATTCACAGCAAATGCTAAAGGGAATGCGCGCTTACGAGGTACCATACAACCCCATAAATGATATTTATTATGGCTATCGCGGGTAATTTCTAAATCACAAAATTGTTCTGCACGTTGTTTTTTAGTCACAACGGACACATCACTGGTAATATCGACAGGTTCATAAGCAGGAATAAACAACGTTGCTTTTTCTGCGTCGTCACTGGCTAAACTCAAATTACCTTGCACACAGTTTCGGTTAACAATGATTGCATTAGAAGGAGAGGTATAACATACACCTAAATCGTTCCATGCTTGACCGTTACTCCATTGGTAACCATTAAAGAAACTATTATCCAGTAAGAAGTCCCCTTCTATTTTGTTAACCCCTAAACGTTTTATATCTTGTAACAATTCACGAATATGTTGGCGAGTTAGCGTCGGGTCTCCCATAAAGCGTAAACTTAAGTCACCTTTATAAATCCCCTGATTAAGTTGCTTTTTATCACCTTCAATCACAGTTTGATATTTAAAATCACTACCTAATGCTAATTTAGCAGTCGTTGCCGTTAATAATTTTTGAACACTGGCTGGCGTTCTTAATGTTTCCTGTTGAAAACTAGCCACTTCTTTTTGTGTATTCGCATCAACCACTAAATAAGAAACCTGCGTTCCTTTAGGTAATAACGATTGTAAATCCTGCCACTGTTCGGCCATCGCGTTACAACACACCACACTACTCATTATAAACAAACACGTTTTTAACATCACAAACCACTCAACTAAGAAATCAATTTTGAGAATAACCTTTCTATTGTCTGCATGCGATGAAAATTTCATACATTAATAACAACAAAAACAATTGTTAGTGATATAATTTTTTGCATTATCTGCTTCACTTTTAACTGCCCTGACAATATGAGTGTGAAAAAATGAATAATCCGTTATACCAAAAAAACATTATCTCCATTGCTGATTTATCACGTTCTGATCTAGAACTCATCCTACAAACAGCCCACTCTTTAAAGCAAACACCGCAACCTGAATTATTAAAAAACAAAGTCATTGCGAGTTGTTTCTTTGAAGCATCAACGCGTACTCGTTTATCTTTTGAAACAGCAGTACAACGTTTAGGTGGTAGTGTGATTGGTTTTGATAGTGGCGGTAATACTTCGTTGGCACAAAAAGGCGAAACACTAGCGGATTCAGTAAAAATAATCGCCTCTTATGCGGATGCATTTTTTATGCGTCACCCGCAGGAAGGTGCAGCACGTTTAGCGTCTGAATTTACGTCAATTCCAGTCATCAATGGTGGCGATGGTTCAAATCAACATCCAACTCAAACATTACTTGATTTGTTCACTATTTATGAAACACAAGCAACATTAGACAATCTAAATATTGCCTTTGTTGGCGACCTAAAATATGGACGAACCGTTCATTCATTAGCGCAGGCATT
Organism: uncultured Psychromonas sp.; assembly: GCF_947489755.1. Classification (GTDB taxonomy): domain Bacteria; phylum Pseudomonadota; class Gammaproteobacteria; order Enterobacterales; family Psychromonadaceae; genus Psychromonas. The sequence continues at coordinate 32,161 of NZ_CANLFB010000013.1, read as the reverse complement.
GTCTTTATTTAATTGTAATTTCTACTTCATTTCGCCAGAAGCATTAGCGATGCCTGATTACATTCTTGAAGAATTAAAAGAGCGCAATATTAACTTCTCTTTACATAGCAGTATTGAAGATGTCGTTGATGACCTTGATATTCTTTATATGACACGCGTTCAAAAAGAGCGTTTTGACGAAACTGAATATCAACATATGAAATCAGCTTTCTTATTAAATGCCGATATGCTTAATAATGTAAGAGATAACTTAAAAGTGTTACACCCATTACCACGTATAGATGAAATTAATATAGATGTTGATGAAACACCTTACGCTTATTATTTTCAACAAGCACAAAATGGTGTTTTTGCTCGCCAAGCATTACTCGCTTTGTTATTAACTAATCATTTTCAAGCAAACGCTTAAGGTTTTATCATGCAAAAGAAATTACAAGTAGAAGCGATTGAACAAGGTTCAGTGATTGACCATATCCCAGCGCAACAAGGGGTAAAAATCTTAAAATTCTTTAAATTTACTCAAACTAAAGAAAAAATCACCATCGGCTTAAATCTGGCCACTCATAATGGTGAAAGCAAAGATCTGATTAAAATTGAAAATACTTTTTTTAATGATCAACAAGCGAATCAACTCGCTTTATTTGCACCGAATGCGACAATTAATCAAATTAAAGACTTCAAAGTAGTTAATAAATTCCAGGTGCAATTACCTAGTTCATTTATTGGTGTATTGGCTTGTCCTAACAGTAATTGTATTAGCCATAATGAGCCGGTTCAAACACGTTTTTATGTCCTCCAAAAAAACACATTAAAGTTAAAATGTCATTACTGTGAAAAATCTTTTGAACGTGGTACTTTTGACGAATTAGACTAAGAGACAAAATTAAGCTTAGTTTCAACAAATATCAGAGAATAAGATTGAATTAGAGTCTGTTACGTTTATACTAAATTTAACTTCATCAATAAAAAGTGAGCATTTATATGCAATACAATACTTCTGTTTTATGTGATATCTACGCAGATACAATTGACGTAGTAGAACCACTATTAACTAACTTTGGTGGGCGAAACTCCTTTGCAGGAGAAGTCGTTACAGTTAAATGCTTTGAATCGGTAGGATTGATTTATAAAGCATTAGAAGAGAATGGTGCAGGCAAAGTTTTATTGATTGATGGCGGTGGCTCATTACGTCGCGCTTTAATTAATGCACATATCGCAGATTTAGCAGTAGAAAATGCTTGGGAAGGTATTGTTGTTAATGGCTGTGTACGTGAAGTAGATGCGCTAGAAGAACTCGATATTGGTATTCAAGCGATCACAGCTATCCCTGTCGGTGCAGATGATGACGAAGTGGGCGAAATAAACGCAGCAGTTAATTTTGCTGGCGTGACTTTCCTGCCTGAAGATTTTTTATATGCAGATAGTACCGGTATTATTATTTCCCCTGAGCCATTAGTGCTTGATGACGAAGATGCTGAAGAAGAAGAGGTTTTTTAAACACACCTTTAACTTTAGTTAATGCTAACTTAGTAAAAATTGAAATTAGCAGTTATTTAAGTTTAGCAAACCTTAGTTTGGCAAATAATAGATACAAAAAAGCCCAATTAAATATTGGGCTTTTTGTTAATTAGCGATTTATTATTGAGCGAATCATTATTTAATTAAACTTACTGACGACTCAATTAAATATTGCCTATCTCTCAACTAGATTCTTATCTTTTCAATTAGCGATAGGTAAACACAAAGCTAAACAATAAATGCTAATTGCAAATTATTACTCTGCGTTTTCTTCTGCTTGTTCGATTTTACCAACCAATGCACTTAAACGATCTTGCCATTGCTGATGTTCTGCATTTAAGCGATCGTTATCAGATTGTAACTGTTCAGTTTTACCTGATAGGCTAGCTTTATCTTCTTTAAGCTCTTCAATTTCCATTTGCAACAGTGCAATAGTCTCTACAGCTTGGTTAATTTTATTTTCTAATTTTTCTAATAGCTCAAATGTCATTTGAAGACCCTTAATACAAAGTAAATGGTTAACTGGAATGCAATGAGAATAAGCATTCCACGATGCTTATTCAACCTTTGTTTTAATTTTTATGAAAAAAAGATGTAAATCGTCTTTAAAGTCGCATTATGTTAGTCTGATTCCGATTAATTAAAATAATTAAAAAGGAAAAATATGTCTACACAACTACAAATAGGTAAGTACCAACATTACAAAGGCAGCTTTTATCAAGTCGAAGACATTGCTATTCATAGTGAAACAGAAGAAAAAATGGTGGTTTATCGTCCTTTATACGGAGAAGGGCTTTTATGGGTAAGACCGCTTGCTATGTTTTTAGAACAAGTAGAAATTGAAGGGAAAAGCCAACCTCGTTTTGCTTATGTTGACTTAGAATAAAAATAAGTTTTAAAGTATGAATCCCTAGAATAGTCACTATTCTAGGGATTATGATCTAAAGGACTAAGGAGCGCTTTAGATCATAAAATTTCAAATGTTTTGTTCCATCGATAAAGATGGCATATCGCATGATGGCCTGCCTACAATCTTAGCAGGAACACCTGCAACTGTTGTATGTGCTGGAACCGTTTCTAAAACCACACTACCAGCCCCTATTTTTGCACCAACACCAATCTCAATGTTACCCAATACTTTTGCGCCCGCACCAATCATTACTCCTTGACGAATCTTTGGATGACGATCGCCACTGTCTTTTCCTGTCCCGCCTAAAGTAACGCCTTGTAATATTGATACATTATCTTCAATCACAGCGGTTTGACCAACAACAACACCCGTTGCATGGTCAAACATAATACCTTTACCAATAGTCGCGGCAGGATGAACGTCAACCCCAAAAATAACCGAGCTACGATTTTGTAAATATAATGCGAGTGCTAATCGATTTTTATTCCATAACCAATGAGCAACACGGTGAATTTGAATGGCATGAAAACCTTTCAAATATAAGAGTGGAATCGAGTACTCTTCAACAGCAGGATCTCTATCTTGTACCGCAAGAATATCTGCCATTGCACTTTCTATAATACTTGGATCGTCAGCAAATGCTTCGTCAATCACTTCACGTACTAAAATACCAGGCATAGTGCGGCTATCTAAACGGTTAGCTAATTGATAACTTAATGCTGATGATAAATCTTTATGATTTAAAATAGTCGAATGGAAAAAACTGGCTAAAATCGGTTCACCTGCAGAACTAGCCCAAGCCTCTTCTCTAATTTTATCCCAGAGATCTTTTACCTTACATTCCATTCTTTTATCCTTAACGATTAAATCTATGTCCTATCGACATTTTATTGGGCACTATATTTCTATTTCATGAGTCGAATTATTATTAGGTACGACTGAAATAGGATCTAAATGAATCAATATATCGGCCCCCGGAAATGCCGCTTTAAGAGCAAGCTCTAGCTCATCAGCCTTTTCATGTGCATCAAATAAGCTTTGCTCATCGTCTAACTCTAAATGTAATTGTATAAATTTAATGTAACTTGAATAACGTGTTCTTAAATCATGAACGCCACGAACACCCTCAACTTTATAGGCAAGCTTAAGGATCAATTCTTGATCTTCTTGAGGTAGCTGCTTATCCATTAAAGCATCAATTGATTGCGTTCCAATTTCCCAAGCACCTTGTAAAATATAAAGGCTCACTGCAATAGCAAAAACACCATCAGCCCAATCCCAGCCATAACCAGCTAATACGATAGCTAATAACACCGCTCCATTAAGAATAATGTCTGTTCGGTAATGTAACGCATCTGCTTTAATCGCCATGCTATTGGTTTTGATCACGACATAACGTTGAAATAATACGAGTGCAATCGTAACAACCAATGAAAACAACATGACAGAAATACCTAAACCACTGGCATTAATTTGATGGTTGTTCACTACCGCTGAAATACCATTAATCATCAAGAATACAGATGAACCAGAAATAAAGGCCGCTTGTGCTAATCCCGCTAAACTTTCCGCTTTACCGTGCCCAAAGCGATGCTCTTTATCAGCAGGTTGTAAGGCAATTTTTATTGCAAAGAGATTAATAATAGAAGTCGTTACATCCATTAATGAATCTGTCAAAGCAGCTAAAATACTTGAGGAACCTGTCATGATCCAAGCAATCAATTTAACAATAATCAATAAAGAAGCGGCAATAATGGCAGCTTGGCCAGCTCGTTTAACTAAATAAGCATATTCTTCGGAAGGTGCTGATTGATTCACAATAATATAACTCTGAAAATTGTTGGACGCTCATTATACCCGTTATCATTTCAGATACAAAACACCGCCTACATCAGCCACTTTGTGTTTAAACAATAGAGCCCAGACATCATTTTTTATATTTATATCATCAACTTAGAATTTAAAAAGTTCGACAATTTATCTCTCAGCAAGATCAGTTAATCACCTTTATTTCAAAATACGTCATACAAGTCATCACATTATTTACTCTGTTAAGTATATATACAGCCCTTTTATCCGACCAATCAATCAATTACGCACAATATATAAAACATAAGTCCTTATTCGCACAAAAAATACCTCTTTATAGGGTATAATTAACAAATAAGGGCTACATTTAAGTCGAATAAACGATATAGGCATAAAAATAAAAGACGACACATTGAAATAAAATAAATTTAAAAGAGATGTGAAGTAAAAAATTGCTATTTACAGCAGCCAATTTACAAAGGCTTATAAGATGAAAAATCTATTATTAATTGATGATGACAAAGAGCTGGTCTCCTTTTTAGAGAAGTTTCTAACATCAGCAGGGTTTAAAACAGAAGTTGCTTTCGATGGTGAAGAGGGTCTATCTAAAATTCTAAGTAAAGATTACAACCTGATCTTATTAGATATAAAGATGCCTCGTATGGATGGCTTTGAAGTGTTGAGATTACTACGCCAAAAAAATGATACACCTGTTTTAATGCTGACCACTGAAAATAGCGAGCAAGATATACTACTCGCTTTAGAAATGGGTGCAGATGATTACATCTCAAAACCTTTTAGCGAGCAAGAACTGCTTAAACATGTTCAAGCTGTTTTACGATATACAGAGCATAAAACAGGTAATACTGATGACAAAATAAGCCATCAAGATATTGAATTATTTCCCACGCAACAGCAAATCACCTGCCAAGGTTTTACTATTGAATTAACTTCAACTGAATTGTTACTACTAGAGAAATTCCTCACTCACCCTGGAAAACTATTAACCAGAGCAGATCTGAGTGAACAGATTTTAGGGAAAAAATTAATCCCATCAGATCGTAGTATTGATATGCATTTAAGTAATTTACGCCGTAAAATTCCGACTCGTTTAGATGGCCAACTTCGCGTTAAAAACATCCGTGGTCAAGGTTATGTCTGGTTGGGTGAGCAAGAAGCAATAATACAAAGTAGTTAAGCGTTCCAGTCATCAAAGTAAAAGAACAGCAGTGCATAAACAGCCCTAACGTATAAAAATGACTCAAATAAAAAGAGTACTAAAACGTAAGGGCGACCATTACATCAATAGCACCATGATATTGATAAATAGGGACACTCAAAGGAGCATTAATTTACGCTCCTTTTTTGATCAACCCGTTATATTTAGGAGCTCATCCTTTAACAAGACTTCTTATCTAAAAATATAAATTAACAGTGATTTTTTAGACGGAAAAATAGATCTGCTATTTATTATGATTGGTATAAAATAAGCGCCTATCGATTTTAGTGATACGACATTAACCACAAAAGTAGAGTTTATAAATGATTGAAGTTGCATTGTACGAACCAGAGATCCCGCCTAATACCGGTAATATCATCCGTCTATGTGCGAATACAGGCTGTGTATTGCATTTAATTGAACCGCTTGGGTTTGACTTAGATGAAAAAAAAGTAAGACGTGCAGGGCTAGATTATCGTGAAATGACGAATGTTTTCATACATAAAGATTTTGATACTTTTATGAAAATGGTTGACGGTAAACGTATACTCGCTTGTACAACTAAGACAACAACCTATCACCATAATGCAAACTTCCAAGATGGTGATGTCTTATTATTTGGTCCTGAAACACGTGGTTTGCCAGCAACAATATTAGATGCGTTACCATTAGAGCAAAAGTTACGTATTCCTATGAGAGCCGATAGCCGGTCAATGAACTTATCCAATGCAGTTTCTGTATTTGTATATGAAGCGTGGCGCCAATTAGATTTCCCGGGCGCAGTATAAATAAACGTATTTGTCTCATTTATTGTTGTCATCAGCTATTAACGGTTTATGCGTTTCAGTATTAAACCAGTGTTTATAAATTATTGGGGTTTAAATGAATAACAAAGTAATGGGGTTAGTCTTAATCGTTTTCGGGTTTATATTATTTGTATGGGGTTATGACGTCTATAGCGCACAAGAGGTCGAAGCGAGTAGCGCTATTCCCCCGCTTCGCGCATGGGTTGGCATGATAGTCGGTGCGATTAACGTTTTTGTTGGAGTGTTAAAGCTAAAATCTACACCCTAACCGCTCATAACAAATTGAAAATGAAACGCTAGTTAAACTGCCATAAAAACAATTCTGTAAAAACAATGCTGCAATACAAAACGTAACAAAAAGGAGCGCTATCGATAGCGCCCCTTTAATACTTACCTTGGTGTTAGCATTTGCACCAATAACTGCACGGTTCTTTGTCCTCTAAATTCATTAACATCTAAGCTATAGACACAAAATACTTCTTTAACAGACAAGTTAGGCCATGCTTCAGGGTCAATATTAAAGGCAATCGCATCAATTAACTTATCGCCCTGCTGTAACACCATTTTCAAATGTTTCAGACCAACAATGCGTTGTTGTTTTAATTCAAAAACACCGTCAAAAATAGGCGCTGGAAAACCTTGTCCCCATGGGCCTGCATCGCGTAGTTCTTGCGCAATGCTTAAATCAAATTGCTCAGCATCTAATTGCCCATCTGACAAAATCACATTTTGTAGTAAATGATCTTCGACCTGTGCTTTTAAAATAGCGTTGAAAGTGTCGTTAAATAAATCAAAATCTTTTTCTAATAGGCTTAAACCAGCAGCCATTGCATGACCACCAAACTTTAAAATAACACCGGGAATGTGTTTATCTACCAGATCCAACATATCGCGAATATGCACGCCAGGGATCGAACGAGCAGATCCTTTAATTTCACCATCATTCGCACGGGCAAAAGCAAACGTTGGGCGGTAATATTTTTCTTTAATACGAGACGCCACTAAGCCAATCACACCTTGATGCCAGTCAGCTTCAAATAAACATAAAGCCAATGGTAAATTATCTTGGTCGATTGATAACTTTTGTAAGCTCACCATCGCTTCTTGTTGCATGCTTTGCTCTATCTCTCGACGTGATAAATTAAGTGCATCAAGCTCTGTTGCTAGGGTATTGGCACGTAAATGATCTTCACATAATAACAACTCAACACCGTGGCTCATTTCATCCAAGCGCCCTGCTGCATTTAATCTTGGGCCTAATGAAAATCCTAGATCAGTAGCGACTAGTTGTTGTTGATTACGTTTTGCAACTTGAATTAATGCACTAATACCAGGACGACAATAGCCAGCTCTAATACGCGCTAAACCTTGATGCACCAATGTTCGATTATTTGAATCCAACTTAACCACATCGGCTACCGTACCCAATGCAACAATATCTAAAAAGTTAGCTAAATTAGGAGCTGGGAAGTGTGTAAAACAACCTTTTTCTTGCATTAAGGATTTGAGCGATAGCATGACATAAAACGCAACACCAACGCCCGCTAGGTTTTTACTTGGGAAATCACATCCAACTTGATTCGGATTAACAATCGCATCGGCAATAGGGGTTTCCTCTCCCGGTAAATGATGGTCAGTCACTAAGACTGAAATGCCAAGCTTTTTAGCATGTGCCACACCACTAATACTAGAAATACCGTTATCGACTGTCATTAATAAATTTGCGCCCTGTTGTACCGCGAGGTCAACAATTTCAGGGCTTAACCCGTAACCGTAATCAAATCGATTCGGAATTAAATAATCTATACTTTGAAATCCTAAGGCTTTCAGCGATAACATACTTAATGCAGTGCTCGTCGCCCCATCGGCATCAAAGTCACCAATAATAATTATTTTTTGACGAGTTAAGTAAGCTTGATATAACAATTCACAAGCATCACTCATTCCCTTTAACTGATTAGCATGAATCAATGTCTTGGTGCTGTTATCTAATTCGCTGTCGGCAGTAATGCCTCGGTTAGCATAGAGTTTAGTTAATAATGGAGAGCATGATAATGACAATAAACTACTATCATGTTGGAGACGTTGTTGTACTTGTGTTGTTATTTCTGAAGACATAAAAAAACTGCACGATAAAGGATTATCAATGCAGTTTATTATGAATGGAGCAATAGCTGAAGTATTACTCTATTTTTTTTGTTCTATTGCTTGCAGTAAATTATCAGCAGGTAAATAACCAGGCATCATTGTACCGTCTTCTAAGAACAATGTTGGCGTACCTGTGATACCTAAAGCAACACCTAAGTTATACTGGTCAATAACATTATTGTCACAAGTAACTGGTTTAATACTACGACGTTTTTTGGCTTCATCCATTGCTGCTTTTTGATCATCCGCACACCATACCGACACCATAGTACGGTAAGCATTAGAATTAACACCGCCACGAGGGAAAGCAAGGTAGCGAATCGTAATACCTAACTTATTATAATCAGGGATTTCAGAATGTAATTTCTGACAATAAGCACAACTTGTATCAGAGAAAACCGTCACAACGTGTTTTTCATTTTCTGCTTTGTAGACAATCATGTCTTTTTCAAAGTCTTTAATTTTTGCAAAATGTTCAGCAGTATTCGCTTTGCGTATTTCGGCAACCTTTGTACTGGTTAGATTGTTCATACTATTATCTAAATCGAAAATATCGCCATTTAATAAATATTGACCATTTTCACTAATATAATAAATAGCACCTTGGCTAACTATTTCATATAAACCTTTTACAGGCGATTCACTGATAGAGTCAACGTCGACTTTCAATGATTCTAACTTTTTAAGTAATGATTCATTTACTTCGTTTGATACCGCAGCAAAACTGCTTGAGCTAATCAGCATCCCCACAATTAATGCGCTTATACTTTTTTTAACGTTCAATATGGACATGACTTCCCCTGAAAAATTAAATTAATGACGATTGATTATGCCTATCTTAACGCATAAAGTGAATGCTAATTGCCCATATCCGCTATATCTCAGATAACATTGACTTAACATCTAAGACAAGACTCTGTGATAAATCATTTCTGCTATAATTTGCTGTTAATTTATTATCTAAATTTAAATAGACAATAATAAATACTCTAAAACATTTCGTGATTAACCGCCTATTATTAAGCACAAGAAATTGCGTACGAGGAGTTACGCACGAGGATGATGTTCACTGTGTAATGCTTTTAATCTATCTTTGGCGATATGAGTATAAATCTGCGTGGTCGATAAATCACTGTGCCCTAACAACATTTGTACGACACGTAAATCTGCACCGTAGTTCAATAAATGAGTGGCAAAGGCATGGCGCAGTACATGGGGCGATAAAGACTCTTTATCAATGCCCGCCAGTTGAGCGTAAAACTTAATACGGTGCCAAAAAGTTTGCCTGACCATTTGAGAACCTCGACGACTAGGAAATAACACATCGCTACTCTGCCCTGACAATAAAGCAGACCGCATTTCCTCAATATAACGCTCTAACCAATACACAGACTCTTCACCTAAAGGAACTAATCTAGTTTTATTACCTTTCCCCGTGACACGTATCACGCCTTGTTGTAAGTTTATTTCTTCCATGGTTAATCCCACCAGCTCAGAAACACGTAATCCTGTCGCATATAAAACTTCCAACATGGCTTTATCTCTGAACTGTACCGGATCGTTTAATTCCGGAGCAGATAACAAAGCGTCGACTTCAGATTCAGATAATGATTTAGGTAACGGTTTAATCACTTTAGGGCTTTCTAATTTTGCACTGGGATCGTCAATGCGTATTTTTTCACGGCATAAGTATTGATAGTAACGACGAACAGCACTCATCAAACGTGCCGTAGAAGTATTTTTATAATCAATCTCACCCTGTAAACGAGATTCAAAATAATCGCTTAACTGCCTCTCACTCGCATCGCTCAACATCACATCTTTTGTTTGTAAATAAATCTCTACTAAACTCAAGTCATGGCGGTAAGAATCTAAGGTGTTCTTGGATAATCCTCTCTCTAACCAAAGAGAATCTAAAAATTGTTCGATGCTTAATACTTCCATTCCAACGGCCTTAACGGTAAATTAGCGCCTCTTTTATTTTTCTTCAAAAGGTCACATATGAAAATCGGTTTATTTTATGGTTCTAGCACTTGTTATACAGAAATCGCTGCAGAAAAGATTCAAGCAGAGCTAGGGGAATCATTAGTTGACCTATTTAACATAAAAGATGAGGGTTTAAGCAAGATAAATGATTACGATATTGTCATTTTAGGCATATCAACATGGGACTTTGGCGAACTTCAAGAAGATTGGGGTAAGTTATGGGATCAAATTGATGGGCTCAGTGTTAATGGTAAAATCGTCGCTATTTTCGGGTTAGGCGATCAAGACGGTTATAGCGAATGGTTTGTTGATGCCGTTGGTATGTTGCATGAAAAGTTATTGCCACAACAACCTAATTTTATCGGTTACTGGCCAACTGAAGGTTATAGTTTTGACGCTTCTAAAGCACTCTCTGAAGACGGTGAGTATTTTGTAGGATTGGCTTTAGATGAAGATACGCAATATGAGTTAAGCGACCAGCGTATAAGTGATTGGTGCTTACAAATTTTAGAAGAAATGCAAACGTTACTCTAAAACATAAAAATCTAACTAACTCCCTCTACCTTCAAGTTAAATGCTTGAAGGGGATGGTATTTTAAAAGATTAACTCACTCTATTAATAACCGCTTACTTTCACTACACCTTGCCTAGCCATCGTTTTTGATAGCACCTTTTAACAATGTTTTTTCTAACAGCTACTTTCCTAAATTATTGTTTCCTCACCTCACTTTCTAGGTTATTCCTTTCTAAGCTCTACTTTCTAAGCGCTTAATTTCTAAATGATGGTCTTCTAACTTAAAGCGATAAAATCGACTTAAAATCTGTTTCAAAAAATCCAACTTCATTTAATAACTGATGACATAAAGAAATGCCTTAAAAGAACAAATCCAAATAAAACTGTAATTAAATTACAAGTAGTCGAACAAGTTGATGTGAATCAACTTTTGTACATGAGCATTTGTTAAACTAAGCACTAATTCATCACGGGGTAACTTCTAAGATGCAAGTAGACAATCGAACTAACAAGCTTTTAGCTTATCAAATAACAAGCAAGCCTCAGAACATTGCTGACAATAAAATAAGCAACGCTTTTTTATCTGACTCTTATCTTGCGACCAATACAAGCCTGTTTATTGTCTTGTTATTTATGGCCTACTTTTTAAACCCTCAACAGAATACGCATTTTAACATTATTTTTTAATCACTAACGGTAAAGGTAAATCTTTATGACTAATTTAAACGAAGCATTTGTATCAGCATGGGAAGGTTTTGCAGGTGACGCTTGGAAAACTGACGTAAACGTTCGCGACTTTATACAACAAAATTACACTCCATTTGATGGCGATGAAAGCTTTCTAGCGGATGCAACACCTGCAACAGATACGTTGTGGGAAAAAGTAATGGAAGGCATCAAGCTAGAAAATGCAACGCATGCGCCTGTTGATTTTGATACCGACGTTGTTTCTACTATTACTGCTCATGATGCCGGTTATATTAACCAAGACTTAGAAACGATTGTAGGGCTACAAACTGAAAAACCATTAAAACGTGCGCTTATCCCTAACGGTGGTATTCGTATGATTGAAGGTTCTTGTAAAGTGTACGGTAAAGAACTCGATGCAGGTATCAAACAAACTTATTCTGAATTCCGTAAAACACATAACCAAGGTGTATTTGATGTTTACACTGGCGACATTCTTAAATGTCGTAAATCAGGTGTATTAACGGGTTTACCTGATGCATACGGTCGTGGTCGTATTATTGGTGATTACCGTCGTGTTGCTTTATACGGTATCGATTACCTAATGACTGAAAAAGCGGCTCAACATAAAAGCCTAGAAGCTGAACTGATTGCAGGTACTTCATTAGAAGATACAATGAAATTGCGTGAAGAGATCTTCGAACAATATCGTGCACTTTCACAAATGAAAGAGATGGCCGCTAAATACGGTTCTGACATTTCAGGTCCAGCACAGAATGCCAAAGAAGCAATCCAATGGACTTACTTTGGTTACCTAGCAGCAATCAAATCTCAAAATGGCGCGGCAATGTCATTTGGTCGTACAGCAACGTTCTTAGACATCTACATTGAAAAAGATCTAAAAGCAGGTGTGATTACTGAGACTGAAGCACAAGAGCTAATCGATCACCTTGTTATGAAGCTACGTATGGTACGTTTCCTACGTACACCTGAATACGATGACCTATTCTCTGGCGACCCAATTTGGGCAACAGAATCAATTGGTGGTATGGGTGTTGATGGTCGTACATTGGTCACTAAAAACTGTTTCCGATTCTTACATACTCAATACACTATGGGTCCTTCTCCAGAGCCAAACATTACTGTTTTATGGTCTGAAGCATTACCTATTAACTTTAAAAAATACTGTGCAAAAGTATCTATTGATACATCATCTATTCAATATGAAAATGATGACCTAATGCGTACTGACTTTGATAACGATGATTACGCGATTGCGTGTTGTGTATCACCGATGATTGTTGGTAAACAAATGCAATTCTTCGGTGCCCGTGCCAACTTAGCAAAAACATTGTTGTACTCCATCAATGGCGGTGTTGATGAAAAATCTAAAATGCAAGTCGGTCCTAAAACATTACCAGCGATCACTTCTGAAATTTTAGATTACGATGAAGTTTACGCTAACCTTGACCACTTCATGGATTGGTTAGCAGAACAATACGTGACTGCACTTAACTGTATTCACTACATGCACGACAAATACAGCTACGAAGCATCACTAATGGCACTTCATGACCGTGACGTTGAACGTACTATGGCGTGTGGTATTGCGGGTCTTTCAATTGCAGCGGATTCTTTAGCGGCAATTAAATACGCAAAAGTACGCCCAATTCGTGATGAAGACGGTATTGCGACTGACTTTGAAATCGAAGGCGATTACCCTAAATTTGGTAATAACGACCCTCGTGTTGATGATATTGCTTGTGAACTTGTTGAAACGTTCATGAAAAAAATAAAATCTCGTCCAATGTACCGTAACGCACGTGCAACACAGTCAATCCTTACTATTACATCAAATGTTGTATACGGTAAGAAAACAGGTAACACACCTGACGGCCGTCGCTCTGGTGCTCCTTTTGCGCCAGGTGCAAATCCAATGCACGGACGTGATGAGAAAGGTGCTGTTGCATCATTAACATCAGTGTCTAAACTACCGTTTGCTTACGCACAGGATGGTATCTCTTACACATTCTCAATCGTACCAAACGCACTAGGTAAAACTGACGATTCACAAAAATCTAACCTTGCTGGTTTAATGGATGGATACTTTAAGCACACACCTGAGATTGAAGGTGGTCAACACTTAAACGTCAACGTAATGAACCGTGAAATGTTATTAGATGCAATGGAATACCCTGACAAATATCCTCAGCTAACCATTCGTGTATCTGGTTATGCGGTGCGATTTAATTCATTAACAGCAGAACAAAAACAAGATGTGATTACGCGTACTTTTACAGCTAAACTGTAAGAGATACGATAAGAAGATTAACTTTTGGTTAGCCTGTTATAATTAAAAAGGTTTCATTCTTCGGAATGAAACCTTTCTTTTTATCAAAGCAACAGTGATTATCTATAAAGATTAATCAACAAAGGCTTATCTATAAAAATTTATCTGGAAATAATCATCTATATTAACTTTGAACTCTCTTAATAATAAACAGCTAGAGTTAATACAAATAATTAATTTTCATGAGGTTATAAAATGTCAGTGACTGGACGAGTACACTCGGTAGAAACCTGCGGCACCGTTGATGGGCCAGGGATCCGCTTTATCATCTTTTTACAGGGATGTTTAATGCGTTGTCAGTATTGTCATAACCGTGACACGTGGGACACCGAAGCCGGTAAAGAGATGACCGTTGAAGAACTAATGAAAGAGTTGCTTCAATATCGTCATTACATGGAAGCATCAGGTGGTGGCATCACTATTTCAGGCGGTGAAGCGATGCTTCAACCTGAATTTGTTTTAGCCATGTTTAAAGCTTGTCGGTTAGAAGGTATTCACACTTGTTTAGATACCAATGGCTTTGTGCGTAAAATAGATCAAACAACCAAAGACATTTTAGATCACACTGACTTAGTGCTCTTAGATATTAAGCAAATGGACAATAAAAAACATATCGATTTAACCCATGTGAGCAATAAATACACCTTAGAGTTTGCGAAATATTTAGCAGAACACAACCAAGCCGTCTATCTACGTTATGTTGTCGTACCGGGGATTACAGATAGCCTGAAAGATGCGCATTCGTTAGGTCAATTTATTCAACCGATGAAAAATATAGAAAAAATCGAAATGCTGCCTTACCATGAGCTAGGTAGACATAAGTGGATTGAAATGGGTGAAATCTATCCTTTAGAAGGCGTACATGCTCCTACCAGAGAAACAATGGTGGCAGTACAGGATGTACTTTTACAGTATCATAACAGTGTCATATTTTAAGATACTCGCCTAGATTTCCTCTGTGCCTCAATTTCCTCTGTGATAACACCTTGTATACTCATTATTATTCAAGGTTGGATCTGCTTAATGCCAAAATCAATAACAATGAGTAATGCATGTTGATTAATAACAAATATATAACGGCTATATACCAACACTATTTTCACTTACCTTTCATTAATAGTCGTTATTCCACCTAAAGGCAGTGTAAACTGCCCTTATGATAATATTACTTTTCCTTTTTAAGCAGTGAACTCTATGACCCCTTTCATTTGCCCGCTATGCCAAAACACATTCACACAAACCAACAACACCCAAATTTGCCAACATAATCATCACTTTGATATTGCAAAAGAAGGTTATTTGAATTTACTGCCTGTACAGTCTAAAAGCTCTAAAAATCCAGGTGATAATCAAGAAATGATGATGGCAAGACGTGCTTTCCTGAATACCAGTGGTTACTTACCGCTCGCTGAAAAAGTAGCGCAAATAAGCCAGCAATATTTAGAGGGAACTGAAAACGCGCAAATTTTAGACTTAGGCTGTGGCGAAGGTTATTACACCGATCTTATTCATCAGCAACTTCCACAACATCATATCTGTGGTATTGATATTTCTAAAGTCGCTATCCGTTATGCGGCTAAACGCTATAAAAAGATCCACTTTTGTGTCGCAAGTGCTTATCAAGTACCACTTGCAGATGAAAGTGTTGACCTGATGACACGCATTTACGCACCTTCAAAAGCAGAAGAGTTATTACGTTTAATAAGCAAAAAAGGTTATCTAGTAACAGTGACCCCTGCCCCTCGACATTTATATCAATTACGAGAAGCAATTTACGATAATGTAAACGATCATGCCCAAGAAAATGAAGCGGTAACAGGTTTTACCAAAGTAGAGCAAATAAGGTTAAGTTACGAACTAACGATTGACCAGTCTCAACAATTAAAAGATCTGATCAACATGACTCCCTTTGCTTGGAAGTTTACGCCAGAGAAGCTAGCCGATTTACTGAGCTTATCGCAATGGAAAATAGAGTGTGATTTCAATATTGAAGTCTTTCAAAAAGATTAAATCGCGCCATTACATTAAATCAATTCATTATTATATAAAAAGTTATCGCCTCCTTTTCTAAACCCTTTATTTAATAACTTAGCAAGATCGATAAACCGAGGTTTGTCGATCATCACTTGCTGTCCTAGTTGCTTACCATTTAAAACTTCCGCAATTTCAACATACCAAGTAAACAAAGGTGGAGAGAGTATTTGTTGAGAGCGCTTTCCTAGCCATAAAAGACAATGCACAGGTAACCCAATCAAAAATAAAATAAAAGTAGCCGTGCTCGCCCAAGAAAAATACAGCGGGAAAATAATATAAAGTGAAGCAACTAATACAATAAAAACAGGGAAAAGTTTAATTAATAACTGTGTATAGCAAATCATCTTACTGTCTACAAATAACGAATATAAACAGCTTTGTTTAGGCCATGTTTTTAAATATTGATCGCCTTTTTTTAATAAATCAAAAAACGTAAACAATTAAATTCTCCTCTGAAAAACTTCAATAAAATCGACATACGAATAATAGTCCGTTTAATCCAAAAAATATATTTGTAATAAACTTGATTTGAAATAACTTTTTACTCAATTGTCATTTGTAATTTTATTACATAAATGTAAGATAAAAACTATAATTTAATGTGTGTAATGTAACTAAGCAACGTAAATAGCATTACTTAAATTGTCTCTAATTATTATACCTTAGCTTAATATCGAACCTTGTTTGATATTTTTTGTTTATTTTTACTGACTGGAATCTTACATGAGCAATAAATTAGTCCTTGTACTCAACTGTGGTAGCTCTTCGCTTAAATTCGCTGTCATCGATGCCAATAATGGTGATGAAGTCATCAGTGGTTTAGCTGAATGTTTTAACCTTCCAGATGCTCGCATCAAATGGAAATTCAACGAAAAAAAAGAATCAACAAGTCTCCCTGAATATAGCGCTCACTCTGCAGCAATCACCTTTATTGTAGAAGAAATAATCAAAAAAGTTGATGGTCTTGAGGCTCAATTTATTGCCGTAGGTCACCGAATTGTTCATGGTGGAGAAAAATTCACTGAGTCAGTCATTATTGATGAAACCGTGTTAGAAGGCATTGAAGCATGTTCATCACTTGCACCCCTTCATAACCCTGCACATGTTCTAGGTATTAAAGCGGCACAAACAGCCTTCCCAACGTTAACTCAAGTGGCTGTATTTGACACCGCTTACCACCAAACCATGCCAGCGAAAGCGTTCCTATATGCATTGCCATACAACCTATATAAAGAAAAAGGCATACGTCGTTACGGTATGCACGGCACAAGCCATTTATTTGTGACAAATGAAGCGGCAAAAGCATTAAATAAACCCGTTAAAGAAACCAACATCATCTCAGCTCATTTAGGTAACGGCGCATCGGTTACTGCAATTAAAAATGGACAATCAGTTGACACCAGTATGGGCATGACACCTCTTGCAGGTTTAGTGATGGGGACGCGTTGTGGAGACCTTGACCCAAGCATTATTGAACACCTTATTGAACGTGAAGGTTACAGCTTAAAAGGTGTGATGGACATGTTACAAAAACAAAGTGGTTTGTTAGGTATCTCTGGTCTTTCAAGCGATTTTCGTGATATCGAACAGAACTACGAAAAAGGCCATGAAGGTGCTATATTAGCAGTAGATATGTTCGCTTATCGCTTAGCAAAATATATCGCTTCTTATGCGGTACCACTTGGACGCATTGATGCGATTGTATTCACTGGCGGTATTGGTGAAAACTCTGTCCGTATTCGTACAAAAGTATTGGATAACTTAGCTATATTTAGTTATCAAATAGATGAAGATAAAAATAAAGCTGCAATATTAGGCGGAGCTGGCATCATTACTACTGATAACTCACCCATCGCAATGGTTATTCCAACTAACGAAGAATGGGTTATCGCGCAAGATTCAGCTAAACTGGTATCTGCATAATCTACATTAATTTCAAGGGAGTATTAACTCCCTCTTTATGATCTATTAAAAGGAATAGTCATGGCTCGTACAATAATGCTAATACCAATTGGTTCTGGTGTCGGTGTCACTTCGGTAAGTCTTGGAATGATTCGCGCGATGGAACGCCAAGGTGTTGCCGTTAATTTCTACAAACCAATCGCACAACCTCGTCAAGGTGACCTTGGAACAGAACGTTCTACGACAACACTACGTAACTCAAGTAATATTCTTCCCCCAGAACCTTTTGCAATGAAATATGCAGAAAACCTGATTTCATCTGGGCGCACTTCAGAATTACTTGAAAATATTGTAGAACGTTTTCGTGAAGGTACTAAAGATAGCGACGTTATTATCGTTGAAGGCTTAGTACCGACTGACAAGCATCAATTTGCTAATAACATCAACTACAGTATCGCTAAAGCACTCGGTGCAGAAATGGTATTTGTAACGCACCCAAGTAACGATACGTCACAACAATTGAAAGAGCGCATGGAAATTGCCGTTTCTTCATTTGGTGGTAAAGAAAACAAACGTATTGCAGGCTGTATTATCAATAAAGTAGGCGCGCCTATTGATGAAAATGATAAAACAGGCGTTGATATCACTGAAGTATTTGATATTCCAGAAGCAAGCATTAATAACAATCTTGAAGTGTTACAAATGTTTAGCAAAAGTCCACTGCCTATCTTAGGTTGTATTCCATGGAGCGCTGACTTAATTGCGCCTCGTGTTAAAGACTTAGCCGTTCATTTAGAAGCAAAAATCCTGAATAAAGGCGATCTAGAAAACCGTCGTCTACATTCAGTTACCTTCTGTGCCCGTTCAATTCCAAATATGGTTGAACATTTTAAAGCTGGCTCAATGTTAGTAACGTCTGGCGACCGTAGTGATGTTATTATCGCAACGTGTCTAGCCGTAATGAATGGCATGAAAATCGGCTGTTTACTACTAACAGGCGATTACATGCCTGAAGAAGAAGTATTAAAACTTTGTCGCAGTGCAATGGATTCAGGTTTACCTGTATTACTGATAAAAAGTAATACTTGGCAGACCGCACAACGCTTACAAAACTTTAATATGGAAATCCCAGTAGATGACCTTGAGCGTATTGAAAAAGTACAAGAATACATTGCGAGTCATATCGATAAGCATTGGTTAAACACATTAACGGAAGATTCTTCATTATCTCGTCGTTTATCGCCACCAGCATTCCGTTACCACTTAACTGAATTAGCACGTAAAGCAAACCAACGTATCGTGTTACCTGAAGGTGAAGAGCCACGTACGATTCAAGCTGCGGTTATTTGTGCACAACGTGGTATCGCAAAACCTGTATTACTAGGTAACCCTGAAGAAATTCATCGTATAGCAACACAACAAGGCATTATCGTCACTGATGAAGTCGAAATTGTTAACCCTATGGATGTGATTGAACAGTACGTAGCACCGATGGTTGAATTACGTAAAGGTAAAGGCCTAACAGAAGTGGTTGCGCGTGAGCAATTACAAGATCCTGTTGTATTAGGCACAATGATGTTAGCGGAAGGTGAAGTTGCTGGTCTAGTATCAGGTGCGGTACACACTACAGCCAATACTATTCGTCCTGCATTACAGTTGATTAAAACGGCACCAGGCGCAAGCTTAGTCTCTTCAATCTTCTTCATGCTGTTACCAGACCAAGTATTAGTTTACGGTGACTGTGCAATCAACCCAGACCCAACAGCAGACCAATTAGCAGATATCGCCATTCAATCAGCTGATTCTGCAATTGCCTTTGGTATTGACCCTAAAGTAGCGATGATCAGTTACTCGACAGGTACCTCAGGTGCAGGTTCTGACGTTGAGAAAGTACGTGAAGCAACTAAAATTGCGCAAGAGCGTCGTCCAGACTTATTGATTGATGGTCCATTACAATACGATGCGGCTGTTATGGAAAATGTTGCAAAAAGTAAAGCACCAGATTCTAAAGTAGCAGGTCAAGCAACAGTATTCATCTTCCCTGATTTGAATACCGGTAACACGACATACAAAGCAGTACAACGTAGTGCTAACTTGATCAGTATCGGTCCGATGCTACAAGGTATGCGTAAACCAGTGAATGACTTGTCACGTGGTGCATTGGTAGATGATATTGTTTACACCATCGCACTAACAGCAATTCAAGCAACACAAGCTAATGAAAAAGCGGCGTTAATCGAAGGTTAGTACTTTAACCCTTTGCTACGATTCGTACTAAGCATCTATAAGCCTACAATTATAAGCCCACAATGAATTCATATGAAATCATTGTGGGCTTTTTTAATTATGCTTCCCTCACCTTTATATGATAATTTTAATACTTATTTTTAAAATTATCTTAAACAACAGCGCTAAAACAACTACTTATTTCTATGGAGAGATGTAATGAAGTACCTTCTACTAACAGGGTTACTATTAATCACCAGTTTTACAGAAGCTAAACAAGCGACTAGCGACTTAGGTTACAGTATCGAAATTCCTGACAGCTGGTTGCCGTTAACCAGATCTGAAATTAAAGAGAACTCTGACTTATTTGATTTTAATAAAATAGGAGGTGTTTCACCTTTATTATTAGAAAGAGTCATGCCAATTATACGGTCAGGAAAAATGGATATTTACTTCATACCTGATAATACAGATAACATTACAGAAAATATTAGTGTTATAAAGCAAATAGGTAAAATACCTAATGCAGAAATCTGTGCAGCAGGAAAAGAAGAGTTAACGAATATCTTTCAACGTGAGATTACATTGCATGAGTGCAAACAAACTGAAGTAGCAGGCAGAAAGTCTTTTTATATTCAATTTTCAGGGATTTTAGAAGAGAATATAACGATGCAATATCACATTACTTTATCTGATAAAGTATTTCTAATATTTAATGCAACAGCAAAAATTGATAATAAGAAAAAAATAGAAAGTGCGCTTTACCAAGTAATTAACACGCTCAATATTAGATAACAGCTAAATGTGTAAAAGCTCGTTTAACAACCTAAAGAAGGAGCGACACTCGCTCCTTTTCTAAACAACTTAATAGCCCACAATTATTCACTCTGTAAAGCGACTAGCACACACTTTAAGCCTTTATCCAGTTCAACATTAGTAAACTCAACAGGCGGTTTAATAATATCGATGATCTTCGCTTGAGGGCAATGTTCTGCTAATGCATCAGTAATAAACTGGAAATCAAGATCAGGGCTATTCAAGCACAATAACGCTTGTCCACCTTCATTTAATAACTCAGGTAAACGACGCATAATCTTAGGATAATCACGCTTAATATTGACACTACCTTTTTGTAAAGACGGTGGATCGGCAATGATAATATCATAAGGCCCTAAGCGTTTTACTTTCCCCCAAGACTTAAACAAATCATGCCCTAGATATTTCACTTTATCTAAGTCATGGCCATTTAAACGATGATTATCACGCCCTACCGCTAACGCTGCCTTGCTCATATCTAAATTAACCACTTGTGTGGCCCCACCCGCAATCGCAGCAGCAGAGAAAGCACAAGTGTAAGAAAACAGGTTAAGCACACGTTTGCCTTCACTTTGCTCTTTCAGCCAACGACGACCATTTTTCATATCTAAGAAAATACCGTAGTTTTGGTTTTTACCGAGGCTAATCTTGTAAGATAGCCCATTTTCATTGGCAGCATAATCAGTCACTTCGTCACCAAACAAAACAAACGTAGGGGCAAGATCGCGACAACGAAACTGTACTTGAATGCTAGTCACCGCAAAGCCTCTTTTTGTCATTTCAGCTAACAAAAACTCACTTAAACTGGCTAACCATTGGTCACTTTCTTCTTTATATAAAATCACCAATACAACCGGTGATAACCAATCAATATTAAAATGTTGATATTCTGGATACTGAAAACCACGCCCATGAAACAAACGTGCCATTTCTTTTTCTTGCCCTGCTATTACTTCAGGGAAGTGCATTTTCTCTAATAGTGCTGTAAACATATTCTTTTCTTCTTGTATAACGGGAGTCACTAGCTAAACCAGTAAAGTTAATTAATTCGTTTCATTGTTATTCTTATCGGCACCAGCTGCAGCATTATTCTCTGCATCAGTCTTCTTTTCTGCATCATAGTCAGTTTTTGTATCGGTGCTCGTCTCTTTATTAGTATCAACTAGCTCGCTTGACTCAAGACATTCACCAGGCTCAATCGACTTCTCTGCACAGTTTTTCTCAAGCGCTTCAACTTCTTCATCAGAGCTTAATAAAATAGCGAACCAACGGCCATCTTCACTGCTTTCTAATGCAATTTTAAGGATCATCGTCAGTGGCACGGACAATAACATACCGACCATGCCTAATAACCAGCCCCAAAAGATTAATGATAAAAATACCACTAACGTCGATAACCCTAAACTGCGCCCCATGAACCTAGGTTCAACCACATTCCCCATGATCATATTCACACTAACAAATAAGCCAACAACAACAGACGCGTAACCCGCACCAAGTTGTAAAAACGTTAAAATAACGGCAGGTACTGCTGCAATAATAGAACCAATATTAGGAATATAATTTAACAAGAAAGCCAGTAATGCCCATAACACATAAAACTGTACGCCCATCCCCCACAATACAGTCCCGATGATAATCCCTGTTCCGAGACTAACCATGGTCTTAATCGCCATGTATCGATTTACCATGTTTAAAAAGTGGTCTAAACGTTTTTCAGTTTGTGTCGATTCATCAAACGCCATGTGTAGTTTTTTAGGAAATACTTTTCCCTCCGCCAACATAAATACCACGGTCAATAACAATAAAAAGATATTACCTAATACACTACTAAAGCCAGTTAAAGTGCTGGTGACTAAGTTCATTACTTTAGCAGGGTCAAGATAACCACTCACTTCATCCATAGAAATCGAAATATTATGACTTGCTAACCAATCAATTAACCAAGTAATTTGTTCAGATAACTGAGCTTCATAAGTAGGAATCGCTTTTCTAAAATCATTAACTGCAGCCCCCACTACGCCACCCAAAACAATAAATAAGGAGAAAATGGTCATGATCACAATGGTAATGGCTAGCCCTCTTGGAATTCTTTTTCTCTCGAGATAATTAATTGCAGGGTTACAGATAATCGCAACAAATAATGACAATAAAAAAGGAACAACAATCGGTGCAGCAACTTTAATACCCGCGAGTGAAATAACCAAAGCTGAAAAATATAAAGCAGTGCGTGCTGCAGTGGACGTATTAACCATGTTGCACTTTCCTTAATGAGATGAGGGGATTAATAATGCGATTGATTCGCAGTATAAAGGATACTAAGCGATTAATAAAAATTACTTAACTCATGATCTTAACTAACTGAAATATAAAAAATATTATAATACTAATATAAAATTAATCACTCTCTCCAACGCTTATTTACCACTAATCAACAACTTACTTTCCTCACTTCAAAAAAGGTGATTTTGATCACGTAAAAAACAATATGAACTCGAACAAAATAGTGATCTTGATCAATGTTAAAAACACTAACCTTCCTATAATCAAGTTGAAAGTTATTTACTAAGTCTGTTTTTAAATACACCGTTTTAATAAAGCACTTTTAAAATTTTTAAATTTATTAAACTTTGGAGAAATATATGACGGTAAGCAATGTCACTGAACTAAATGCAATGGTTGCTAAAGTGAAAGCAGCACAAAAAGAATTTGCAAACTACTCCCAGGAGCAAGTTGATAAAATATTTCGCGCCGCATCATTAGCCGCTTCTACAGCACGTATCGAATTGGCTAAAATGGCTGCGACTGAATCAGGCATGGGTATTATGGAAGATAAAGTGATTAAAAACCATTTTGCTTCTGAATTCATTTACAACAAATACAAAGATGAACTGACTTGTGGCGTTATCGAACGCAATGAAGAAGGCGGTACAATTACTATCGCAGAACCAGTGGGAATCGTATGTGCCATCGTACCAACCACTAACCCAACATCTACTGCTATTTTTAAAGCCTTAATCTGCCTTAAAACACGTAACGGCTGTATCTTCTCACCACACCCACGCGCTAAAAATGCAACAAACTATGCCGCTAAACTAGTACTAGAAGCAGCAGTTAAAGCAGGTGCACCTAAAGACATTATTGGCTGGATTGACCAACCTTCTGTTGAGCTTTCAAATGGCCTAATGAAACATGACGACATCAACCTTATCCTTGCAACGGGTGGTCCAGGCATGGTGAAAGCAGCTTACTCTTCAGGTAAACCAGCTATCGGTGTTGGTGCAGGTAACACCCCTGTTGTTATCGACGAAACAGCTGATATCAAACGTGCAGTCTCTTCAATCTTAATGTCTAAAACATTCGATAACGGCGTTATCTGTGCATCAGAGCAAGCAGCGATTGTTGTTGAATCAATTTACGACGAAGTAAAAGCACGTTTTGCAAAATATGGCGCAGCAGTATTAAGCCAAGCAGACGCAGACAAAGTACGTAAAGTGATGATCATCGATGGTGCACTTAATGCTAAAATCGTAGGTCAACCAGCTTACAAAATTGCCGCATTAGCCGGTGTTAAAGTACCAACGTCTACTAAAATCCTGATCGGTGAAGGCTTAGAAGCTTCTTGGGATGACGAATTCGCACATGAAAAACTATCTCCAACATTAGGTTTATTTAAAGCAAAAGACTTTGAAGATGCAGTACGCCAAGCAGGTATCGTATTAGACATAGGCGGTGTTGGCCATACATCAGTACTTTACACAGACCAAGATGCAAACGCTGAACGTATCGCTTACTTTGGCGACAAAATGAAAACAGCGCGTATTCTTATCAATACACCAGCATCTCACGGCGGTATCGGTGACCTTTACAACTTTGAGTTAGCACCTTCTTTAACGCTAGGTTGTGGTTCATGGGGTGGTAATGCTATCTCTGAAAACGTAGGTCCAAAACACCTTATCAATAAAAAAATTATTGCGAAGAGAGCTGAGAATATGTTGTGGCATAAACTACCAAAATCAATCTACTTCCGTCGCGGCTGCTTACCAGTTGCAATGACTGACCTTGAAGGCAAAAAACGTGCACTTATCGTGACAGACCGTTTCTTATTCAATAACGGTTACATCGATGATTTACGTAACATCTTAAAAGAAAAAGGCATGGAAGTTGAAGTGTTCCATGAAGTAGAAGCAGACCCAACATTAGCAGTCGTAAAAGCAGGTGCAGCAGCATGTTTAAGCTACCAACCTGACGTGATATTAGCAGTAGGTGGTGGTTCACCAATGGACGCAGCGAAAATCATGTGGGTAATGTACGAACATCCAGAAACTGATTTTGAAGACTTATCAATGCGCTTCATGGATATCCGTAAACGTATCTACAAATTCCCTAAAATGGGTTCAAAAGCAGAGTTAGTGTGTATCACAACAACATCGGGTACAGGTTCAGAAGTAACACCATTTGCCGTTGTTACAGATGAAAAAACAGGTCAAAAATACCCATTAGCAGATTACGAACTAACACCAAACATGGCGATTGTAGATGCTAACCTTGTAATGGATATGCCTAAATCTTTATGTGCATTCGGTGGTTACGACGCAGTCACTCACGCAATGGAAGCTTACGTGTCTGTATTAGCAAACGAATACTCTGACGGCCATGCATTACAAGCACTTAAAATGTTAAAAGAGTACTTACCAAGCTCTTACCAAAACGGCAAAAAAGATCCAATTGCCCGTGAGAAAGTACATAACGCAGCGACTATCGCTGGTATGTCATTTGCTAATGCATTCCTAGGTGTTTGTCACTCAATGGCGCACAAACTAGGTGCTGAATTCCATGTACCACACGGGTTAGCCAATGCGTTATTAATCTCGAATACTATTCGTTACAACGCAACAAACAACCCAACTAAACAAACTGCATTCTCACAGTACGATCGCCCTAAAGCACGTGCTCGTTATGCAGAAATAGCAGCGCACTTAGGCTTCACTACAGGTAACACTGAAGATAAACTAAACGCACTACTAAACTGGTTAGAAGAGTTAAAAGTGGAATTGGATATTCCATTATCAATCCAAGCGGCAGGCGTAAACGAAGCAGAGTTCATGGCAAAAGTGGATTCACTAGCAGAAGACGCATTTGATGACCAATGTACAGGTGCAAACCCACGTTACCCATTAATCGCAGAGCTTAAAGAAGTCTTAATCGCTTCTTACTACGGTACTGCTTACGCTGACGTAATGGATGTGCCAGAAGTTGAAGTTGCAGTAAAAGAAGAGAAAAAAGTAATTAAGAAAGTTAAAGAATTAGTTAAATAGCTCCCTTTAAAAGAATTAATTAACTAGCTCTCTTTAAAAAATGATTACCAAGCCTGCTTTATGCAGGCTTTTTTGTGCTTGTAATTTGGTAAATAAACGAAAAGACTAAAAAGGAAATTCACCACGAAGCGCTTCGCTACACAGAGGACACGAAGGGTTAAAGCTTAAACATGAGTAATTTTAAATAGGATTAAACCTTGTTGATTATTCATAGCTTCAATGTGGAATACGCTAAATAGACGACAAGCTTAAAAAGAATATTAACCACGAAGCGCTGCGCTACACAGAGAACAAGAAAGGTTATGTGTAGAGGTGTTTTTTAAATATGCTAAAAATCCTTACTTATCCAAAAAATATGGTTTTTAATACAATGAGAGATTATAAAAAGAAGGTGAAAATGTTCTTTTTTGGAGAAATCCTACAGCCTCACCCCCCTTAATAACAGGCACGTAGGTTGGCGTTGTTTTTGCCGTGTTTTTCTTTTTTCAAAAACGATGACAACCGTTATGCGTACGATTTAATAGCCTTGTTAGAGTTTATTTGCAAGGATCTCAAAAAAATCGTTATGTATGTTTTTAGCTTGTTTAAAAGCTAGCGAACCAGTTTGTCTTACATTATCTGGGTTTGGTGTTATTAATGCAGGAGATTTTGTGTTGGCAAATAAATGATCAACCGTTTCAAATAAGTAAGCTTGAAATGGGAAAAAATCACGATCCAAATTAATAACAATTAATTGATCAAATCCTCTATTTAACTTTGAAAGTGTCCTAGAACTATTAAATACCGAAGTTGACTTTACTTGAAAAAGAACTTGTGAATCTCCATTTTTAACTTTTATATCCCATGATTTTTCATTTGCCCGACCATACTCAACTATCGAATCTGCATACTTTTCTTCTAAATATTTCTTAGCGTAATATTCACCGATAGTACCTATAGATACAGAACCTTTCGGGAACTCGCTATTATTTTTATTTACCTGATTCCACAACGAGTTATAGCCCTGAACATACTTCTCTAACGATATTTCTATTTCACTCAAAATTCAATACCTTACTATATGTAAACACTAACGAGGCTGTAGAATTTCTCTATTTCAGGAAAAACACAGCTATTTTTAAAATTTAATAACCAATTAAAACAACATGTTATAAAGTCAAGTTTTGCTCTGAATTGTAAAAATCGAGTTATTCTACATTCTCAACGCCCAATTAAGGTGTGAAGTACGCATCCACAACACTAGATTTGAACACCTTAATCACAAAAAACTTCCCCAAACCCAAAGTGCCAATCGTGCTGAATCACTCTTAAATTGTTTGTTAGCAACGTTCTAATTGTTTGTAATATATTCATTTAATACAATAAATGAAGCTCTCTCAAGTAACTCGTCGTAAGTTATAATTTCAACATTTCTGGAATCTCTGCGGAATAGTTCGAGTGTTTTTCGCTTCATTTTTTTAATACCTGGTGGTTCAGTTGATTTATCAACTTGATCCCAGCTACCTACAATTAAAACGGCCTTTGAGTCATAGGCATTCTGATTTATCTCATTGTAATCATCTGTGTATAAGTCAGGTGTTGTTTCAACCTTTAGAGTGCCACTAGCCTTTTGCTCCAAGATCTGTGAGTAAGCCTCCATGAGTTCTTTTGACAATTTCCAACTTTGGGCTCTATTCTGCGCGCTATTGAACAGTGGTGTTGTCGGTAACTTAAGTTCAACAAACGTTGTGAATTTATTATTACCTATTAAGAAGTCAGCAATAACACCCTCACTACCTCCAGCATTAGTATCAGACGCATGGAACTCTTTTTGTAAAACACCTTGGTATCGATAGTCTAAACCATACCCAAATATCCATTGATTCACTGCGAAAAAGTGCTGCCACGCTGTCTCATTTTTTGTCTTTGGCTTACCAATATCCACTTTATACTGTGGTAAATAATCTGAATAGAGCAATTTCTTGAATATTTCGAGCTGTGATTTTCGATAACCAGTATTGACTAAGTCTTGAGTTGTAATCATACCTTGGGACAACAAGTCTCTAACTACATCTCCACCATCCGAGCCAGAAAGTAACGTCGTTATTTTCTGTTTAGTATCAGCATCTAGCACGTCCATTGCATCATCAGATAACTTAATGCGTCTCTCTGCTACACCTTTAAGATCTAATTCTTGAATGAAGCTCAAGAATGTTTTTAATTGCTGCATATTGAACTTTGATAGTTCAATTGTTTGTTTTTCCTGCCCATTAACTAGCTTACAAAGTTTAATGCCCTCGATGTCATCTTTGTCTTTAAGGTAAACAACTTTCATCATTGTCCGAGGAGCTAATTGAATATGAAATTCACTCTCATCGGAGAAAATAACTTGGAAAAACCTACCTTTTTCAAAAGTGTGGTTATATAGAGTATCTAATTTAGAATTTCTAATCACATCTTCTTCTGTAGGCTTAAAATCTGGAACATCAAACATCGATAACCTCTGATCTATCGTTCATGTTTCATTACTTCTAACTCTTTCTCTATGACAATGTTGAATTCTGAATCAACAATATTTAGTAGAAACTGAGAAAGCACTTTACATATATTTATTACTGTATCTGGATCAACCTCATTTGCATTTGGAGTTAATGGCCCGTGAGTAAATATATGCCTAATCGATGAAGCTAAATACTGTGGATTGCAAGGGTCTGAATTAAAATATCTGTCCAATTCTTTTTTATGCCTAGATTCGCATAATAAGTGCAATTTCTTAGATTAGATGGTCAGCTGTTATAGTTTGCCATTTTCTCGCCAAAGGAAATTGCTAATGAACTACAAACAGCTGACACAAGAAGAACGATATCAGATTTATGCGTTAATGAAAGCCAACCACAATCAAAAAAATATTGCTAACATACTAGGACGCTCAGCTTCCTCAATATCGAGAGAGATAAAGCGTAATAAAGGACTTAAAGGTTATCGCCCTAAACAAGCTCAACGTTTAATGCTACATCGACGTGTGACCGCGAGTAAATCAATAAAAATAACCAATGTAGTTAAAGGTTGGATTGAAGATTTGCTTTTTCAAGACTTAACACCCGAGCAAATAGCAGGCCGCCTAGCGTTGGAAGGGAAAATACAATTACATCACGAGAGTATCTATCGTTATATTTATCAAGATAAAGCTAACGGCGGTCATTTATATCAAAAGTTGACTCGAGCCTGTAAGAAATATAAAAAACGCTATGGAAGTTACGATAAACGAGGGCAATTAGTTAATCGCATTAGTATTGATGAACGACCAGATATAGTGGATAGCAAGAGCCGTATTGGTGATTGGGAGGGCGATACTGTTATTGGTAAAGGTCGTAAGAATGCCTTTGTAACTATGGTTGAGAGAAAGACGTTGTTCACCGTGGTAAAACGTATTGAAAGTAAACATGCTGATATCACCGCTGATGCGCTTATTGCCAGTATGATGCACCTTAAAGCCAGCGTTCACACTATTACGTTAGATAACGGTAAAGAATTTGCTCAACATGAACGAATAGGTAACGCATTAGATGTATCGGTTTATTTTGCTCATCCTTACTCTTCTTGGGAACGAGGAATAAATGAGAATACTAATGGTTTACTTAGGCGTTACTTCCCTAAAGGCACTGATTTCATGATGCTAAGTGAAGAGGAAATACAGACGGCTGTTAATAAGCTCAACCACCGTCCAAGAAAGACTCGAGGCTATAAAACGCCTTATGAATTATTTACAGGGCAGTCAACAAAACTGGTGGCTGCATAAACGATTGCACTTATTACTTGAATTCAAGATGCCTTTTGTTCACCCTATCGTAAATGAATTTATAAAATTTATCGCTTATATCAAGGCTTCGAATTTCTTTAATCACACCATCAGATGAATACTTCTTCATAAGAGTTTCAGTATTCGAAACGTTCAACCCGACCAAAGGCAAAGAACTCTCAAAAGCTGACCATGATAGGAGCACCTGACACAATGCTGAGTACCCATCTTTTGTTTTAGCTGCATAGTCATTTAGTTCGAGTGATTTAAATGATGCAGCAACACGGTATCTAGCTCCAAACCTGTTTATATCACCTTCTGACACCTTGAAGTCAAAACGACTATAGCCATGAGATTTAACAAAACCATCATAGTTACCCCATTGTAATGGATAATTTCCCATAAGATTAATCTCGACTATTTACTCTGAACACTAACCGCTTACATAAGCGGAAAATTACAGTTGGCTAAAATATTTGAGGAACGAAAATAGCCAACTGTAATTTTTCCATTTGATGTTCTTGTTATTTGCTTAGACCTCAAATAATTGTTGGGGACTTATTGATGACCAATTCATACTTTTTAGAGCTTTCAATGGTTTTAGAGATTTTAAACCTTTGAGAGGTTTTAAAGACTTAAGTCCTTTCAATGGTTTGAGTGCTTGTAATGGTTTCATTGGTCCCCCACTCGAACCTTGAGTAAATAATACAACTCCACCACGATGATCCCAGATATTACCATTTTCAAAAAAACCTAAATGAGCACCTGAAAATGAATAAATTGAATCACCATCGATGAATGCTATAGGGGCACCACCAAAGGTAAAAATGGTATCTCCATCATCACAATACGCATAAGGTTGACCTGATGAATCAAAAAAATCTAACGACATAACTTATCTCCGAGTGAGTAACGGCACATAACAGCGTAATTAAGTAGAATTATTCCATATTTCCGGTGAATAGACGGAACGCACTTATTTATTTAAATTTGATATTAGAATAGCAAGCTGAATAAAGTAATCAACAAGTTAAAAATAAAACTGAAACCTTGGTCATGTAGATAGACAGAATAATTCCGCATTTACGGCGGAAATACAGAATCACATGGATTATGTAAAAAATAGATTATAGTTTTGCCATGTTGAATAAAATAAGTAGTTAACATTGCCCATCATGGATGTGCCGCAAGAGTCGGTGCGTTATAAAAGTGATTTATTATTTGGATCAGAAAATGATCCGGTGTCAGTTTCTTTGGCTTTTCTAGGCTCTGGTTTCTTTTCCGGCAAAAGAAAGCCGTATCACCGACAGGGTGAAATCACCGATAATAAATATCAAGCTGACAGGATGAGCGCAGACGAGCCCAATTCAAAGCAAAACCATTCCAAGACCTCTTATCAGAGTTATAAGCCTGAATTCCCACGCAGAGCATGGGAACTAGAATCTAAGCATAAAACATTGCTCAATGTGGATGTACAGTCCCGCCGTTGAGTTTTCCCACATAATTAATCGCTTTTAGCAAAGCCAAACAGGATGTTTGGATTAGGCTCGTTTGGCACATGAATGTGCCGCAAGAGTCAGTGAGTGATAAAAGCGATTTATTATTTGGATCAGAAAACGATCCGGTGTCAGTTTATTTAGCTTTTCTAGGCTCTGGTTTCTTTTCCAGCAAAAGAAAGAGGTGTCGCCGACAGGGTGAAATCACCGATAATAAATATCAAGCTGACAGGATGAGCGCAGACGAGCCCAATTCAAAGCAAAACCATTCAAAGACCCCTTATCAGAGTTATAAGCCTGAATTCCCACGCAGAGCATGGGAACTAGAATATAAGCATAAAACATTGCTCAATGTGGATGGACAGTCCCGCCGTTAAGTTTTCCCAAATAATTAATTGCTTTTAGCAAAGCCAAACAGGATGTTTGGATTAGGCTCGTTTGGCACATGGATGTGCCGCAAGAGTCGGTGCGTTATAAAAGCGATTTATTATTTGGATCAGAAAACGATCCGGTGTCAGTTTCTTTGCCGCCTTTCTTTTCTGATAAAAGAAAGACGTGTCGCCGACAGGGCTACGGCTAGCGCATTTTAATCCCACTCTCCAACAGGGTTGAACGATATTTATCATCTAACCCTGCCATTTTCT
>NZ_CANLFB010000012.1 GCF_947489755.1 uncultured Psychromonas sp. | reverse complement strand
CTCCTGCAAGCTGAAAACAGGACTCGCAGAGCTCTTCCGCTCATAACACTAGGCTTTGCCTAATTCGCCATGCGCCCGAATTCAAAACATAAAAGGATCAACACAAAACTCCTGCAAGCTGAAAACAGGACTCGCAGAGCTCTTCCGCTCATAACACTAGGCTTTGCCTAATTCGCCATGCGCCCCGAATTCAAAACATAAAAGGATCAACACAACCCCCTTCAAACTGAAAACTGGACCCGCAGAGCTCTTCCGAGCATAACTCTAGGAACTGCCTAATTCGCCATGCACCCGAGGTCAAAGCATAAAAATAATTAACGCTGAAATGAATAAGTTCGAAAGTGGCTGATAAATTAATAAAATTAACTGTGTAATAGTGTTTAAGATTTTGGGGCGCTGGCTTTAGCCTGCAGTTTTTTTTTGTGTATTTTTGTATTTTGAAGTGAAAAAGTTAGATTGCTTGAGTCTGTTTAAACTGAAAATTGAGTCAAAGGTAAAAGGTAAAAGGTCAAAGGTTAAACTAAAAAAGAAAACCTGCAAGCTGAAAACAGGACTCGCAGAGCTCTTCCGAGCATAACTCTAAGATCTGTCTAATTCGCCATAGGTCAAAAACAAAAGAATTAACATTCACTCAGTGATTTCAAATAAAGTGTGTTTTTAAATATTACTGGGTTGGTTATTTCTTTTAGCATTACTTCATTTGGCAAACAATCATCATCTACGTAATCGACGAAGTCACCTGTTGAATCGAAAATTAAGGTATCAAACGCTAAACGATCTAAGCCGTATAAACCACGGTGAATCATATCTGCAGAAAACACTAATAAATCACCTGCTTTTAACGGGATCTTTTTGCCAGTGGAGAGATCGTCGCTGCTAAATTTTCTTTTTCTTGCCAAGCGTACATCTAATTCTTCCTGTGTGTCCCAACGTTTATGAGATCCTGGCACTAATTCCATACCAGGTTCGTCGAACAATGGAACGCGAAAGTGCACAACTTGTGTTTCTTGAATGGCTTTTTTCTGACCTTCAATATGGTGATCATATTGACAATCTCGGTGCCAAAAATTTTCTTGTTGAGGGCGTTGAGGATTAAAAAATAATTGCGTATTCATGAAAGCTGGATCATTTGGAACAATGGTATTAATAATATCCATCATTTTGGTTGAGCTGATGAAGTTAAATAAATTTAAACGATCTGGGCTTTGTAAGTACTGAGTACCAGTGATTAAAGAGGAGTTAAACGCTTCTTTTTGGAAGAAGATTTCATTGTCAGCTTTCCATGTTTCATGGAAGGTAAGCACCGTTTCTTTTAATGCTGATATTTCAGTTTCAGTAAAATAGTTTTGAATAATGAAGTAACCTCGCTGATCATATTCGTTTTTTAAGTGATTTAAATGACTAACCATCTACCGTTGCTGCCTTTTTTTATTTTTAAATTGAATGCTTCCAGATGCTCAGTTTACATTTTCTTTTGTTTGTTTTTCGATACTCGTTTTTACCCTGTTCTTCAAAATAGGGTCATCTAATTTTCAGTGTAAGTGTTGTGCTTTATTTAAGTGATGGCCTAATTATCTGAATCTAATCGCTTTTAAATAACTTTAAATAACTTTAAATAACTTTAAAAAGCCGTTTAATGATCAACAAAGTACGCTGTTATTTTTGGAAGGCATAATAGCGGAATATCAGCAAAGCACATATTAAGTTTATTGGTTATTTTTCAATTTGCTGTGCGATATAAAAATCCTAGTTTAGCAATAGCTTGCTCACGTTCAACTTCTGTTTTTTTACTAAAGTTTAACCGCATATAATGTCTGTATTTTCCGGTGGCAGAAAAGAGGGTGCCAGGTGCAATACTGACGTCACAAGAGGCATTAACGTTACATGAGCAAACATTACACATGAAAGAAGCTGATGCTCTGAGCTCTTCATTTAGGGTTACGCCTGCTAAAGTAATTGAGTTGTCTCGGCTTTAATAACTGGTTTTTAAGCTAACAGGGAA
This sequence comes from uncultured Psychromonas sp., assembly GCF_947489755.1. Taxonomy (GTDB): domain Bacteria; phylum Pseudomonadota; class Gammaproteobacteria; order Enterobacterales; family Psychromonadaceae; genus Psychromonas. The sequence goes on along the minus strand of NZ_CANLFB010000012.1, from coordinate 119,424 downwards.
AGTTGACTTTTATATAGGCTTGTTTGTCGTAGTACAGTTCGCTTATTTTTGTAGTGATACAGTTATCTTCTAAATGCCTTTTAAGTCTTAATTTTAAAGGCATTTATAATTTATATCACTCTATCTCTACGTCTTTGTATTTATAAATCTTTTCTTTAGGAATGTGGCAATAGTCATTGGGGAAGTTTTGTAATCGGTCTTGGTGCTCATCTGCACTTTTTATGTAATTGGTTAATGGTAATACTTCTACTGCAATTTTTTCATGATCACTTCTACTGCTAATGATCTCATTAACATCCGCTAAATGAAGTAATGATATAGAGTAAATGCCAGTACGATATTTTTCGCCAACATCAATGCCTTGTTTATTAATACTGTACGGGTCAATCACTTCAAAATAGCAGGCGATTAATTGTTCTAAGGAAATAATAGAGGGATCAAATTGAGTCCTAACACATTCGGCATAGCCGTCGTAGCCACCCTCTAATTGTTGAGATGTTCCATTAGCTCTCCCTACTTCTGTAAACTGGATACCGGGAACGTGTCTTAAATATTCTTGTACACCCCATAAACATCCGCCAGCTAAGTATATTTCTTCCATTGTATTGTCCTAAGTCGATGTCTATAAGAGGTATTTATATATTGGCACTAAAATTAAAATTATAAGTATAAATCATCAATTAACTTTTCAATTAAGCTTCATTATGTAGTCAGCGCCTAGTCATTTAATAACATTAGTAACCTTGACAACATTGAAGTGCGAAAAGTCAGTTTATTGAGCGAGCTGATATAAATCAAGTCCCTGTACATTGCTAGATGTTTTATTAAACACATTGTTTAATTTAGTATCAAAGGATTTTAATATCCTTTATATTAGTAGGGATTAGAGCCTATATTTATTCAAATAAGCATAAACTACCAATTAATACATTGGCTTATTAAATATGTTAATAAAATGTTTTATGTTAATTTTTCTCGGTACTGATAATGATAATCATGTGGGGTGTTTTGTGCTTCATTTTATTGAATTATATCGTTTTATCTGAGAGCTGAGTGGCTATCTATTATCCATGTTTATGGTATATAATGTTGCGTATGTTAAATTATTGTTATTATTAGAGGTATAAATGAGCCTGTATTTAGATTACTTAAATGAAATAGAAGATCGTAAAGTTGAAGGTCTACATCCACTACCAATTGATAAAGGTGACTTGTTAGCTGAGATCATCACTCAAATCAAAGATACTGGTAATGAACATCGTGAAGCTTCACTTAATTTCTTCATCTATAACACCTTGCCTGGTACTACTAATGCAGCTGGTGTTAAATCGCAATTTTTAAAAGAAATCATTCTTGGTCAATCTGTTGTTGCTGAAATCACACCAGAATTTGCTTTTGAATTGTTATCTCACATGAAAGGCGGTCCTTCTGTTGAAGTACTACTTGATTTAGCCCTTTCAGATGACGTTTCAGTAGCAACACCAGCGGCAGAAGTATTAAAAACGCAAGTATTCCTGTATGAAGCAGACACTGAACGTCTTGAAGCTTCATTTAAAGCAGGCAATGCGATTGCTAAAGATATTCTTGAAAGTTACGCTCGTGCGGACTTCTTCACTAAACTACCTGAAATTGCTGAAACAATTGATGTCGTGACTTATATTGCCGCTGAAGGCGATATTTCAACGGATTTACTCTCTCCTGGTAACCAAGCTCACTCTCGTTCAGATCGTGAATTACACGGTAAGTGTATGATTACACCTGAAGCGCAAGACGAAATTCAAGCGTTACAAAAACAATATCCTGGCAAAAAAGTCATGCTAATTGCTGAAAAAGGCACAATGGGTGTGGGTTCATCTCGTATGTCTGGCGTGAACAACGTGGCACTATGGGCAGGTGAGCAAGCAAGTCCTTATATTCCATTTGTTAACTTTGCACCGGTTGTTGCAGGTACAAATGGTATTTCACCAATCTTTTTAACAACGGTTGGTGTAACTGGTGGAATTGGTTTAGATCTTAAAAACTGGGTTAAGAAAGTAGATGCTAATGGCAAAACTATTTTAAATGAAAGTGGTGACCCAGTACTAGAGCAAACATATTCTGTTGATACAGGCACAGTGTTAACCATTAACACTAAAGAGAAAAAATTATACAACGGTGATAAAGAGCTAGCAGACGTTTCTTCAGCGTTCTCTCCTCAAGCTGTTGAGTTTATGAAAGCGGGCGGTTCTTACGCGATTGTATTTGGTAAAAAATTACAAACATTTGCTGCTGAAACACTAGGTGTGCCACTAGAACTTGTTTATGCACCATCTCAAGAAATCTCTCACGAAGGCCAAGGTCTAACTGCTGTTGAAAAAATCTTTAACAAAAATGCAGTGGGCGTAATGTCTAAAGCTGCTTTACATGCTGGCTCTGATGTTCGTGTTCAAGTTAATATCGTTGGTTCGCAAGATACAACGGGATTAATGACTTCTCAAGAACTTGAGTCTATGGCTGCGACTGTTATTTCGCCTATCGTTGATGGCGCTTACCAATCAGGTTGTCATACAGCATCTGTTTGGGATAACAAAGCACAAGCAAACATTCCTAAATTAATGGCGTTCATGAATAAGTTTGGTCTTATTACTGCACGTGATCCTAAGGGCGTTTACCGTCCAATGACAGATGTTATTCATAAAGTACTTAATGATATCACTGTTGATGATTGGGCTATTATTATTGGTGGTGATTCACATACTCGTATGTCTAAAGGTGTTGCTTTCGGCGCCGATTCAGGAACAGTTGGCCTAGCGCTAGCAACAGGTGAAGCAACAATGCCTATTCCTGAGTCTGTTAAAGTTACTTTTAAAGGTGACTTAAAAGACTACATGGATTTCCGTGATGTTGTTCATGCAACGCAAGCGCAAATGCTTAAACAGTTTGGTGATAACGTATTCCAAGGTCGTGTTATTGAAGTACATATCGGTACTTTATTGGCTGACCAAGCGTTTACCTTTACCGATTGGACTGCTGAAATGAAAGCAAAAGCCTCAATCTGTATTTCACAAGATGATACATTGGTTGAGTCTTTAGAAATTTCAAAAAGCCGTATCCAAATCATGATTGATAAAGGTATGGATAACCAAATTGAAACACTTAAAGGCCTAATTGCAATCGCTGATAAGCGTATCAATGAGATTAAGTCAGGTGAAAAAGCTGCACTAGCACCAGACAACAATGCTAAATACTTTGCTGAACTAATCGTTGATTTAGACCAACTTGATGAGCCAATGATTGCTGACCCTGATGTTAATAATGCTGATGTTTCTAAGCGTTATACGCATGACACCATTCGTCCTGTTTCTTTCTATAAAGGTGAGAAGCAAGTAGACCTTGGGTTTGTTGGATCATGTATGGTGCATAAAGGTGACATGAAGATCATTTCTCAAATGCTGAGAAACTTAGAAGACGAAAGCGGTAAAATCCACTTTAAAGCACCATTAGTGATTGCTCCACCAACGTACAATATTGTTGATGAACTAAAAGCTGAAGGCGATTGGGAAGTACTTAAGAAGTATGCAGGATTTGAGTTTAATGATGACGCTCCAAAAGAGTCTGCTCGTACTAAATACGAAAACATCATGTATCTTGAACGTCCTGGATGTAACCTTTGTATGGGTAACCAAGAGAAAGCAGAGAAGGGTGACACTGTAATGGCTACATCAACGCGTCTTTTCCAAGGCCGTGTTGTTGAAGATACTGAAGGTAAAAAAGGTGAGTCTCTATTATCATCTACGCCAGTTGTTGTGCTTTCAACTATCCTTGGTCGTACACCAACGATGGAAGAGTACAAAAATGCTGTTAAAGGCATCAAACTAACTGACTTTGCTCCACCATTAGATGCAATGACAACTGAACCCGTTGAATTCATTCAGGTGAGTAACGTTTAATCAGCGTTAGTTATTAATAAACAAAGAATGAGGTTGTCTTGTTACTGACTTCCTCAAAGAAAAAGAGCTGTACTCGTATGAGACAGCTCTTTTTTTATTTGTGCTATGGACTTCTTGAGTGAATATATTATTTTAACTATTAGAGTGAAAGTTATTGTAAGTGCTTTATAAAATTAGACTTATTAAATTGTATACTGACTTTCTCACTCAAAATATTAAACGTTATTAACTCTTTTGGTCGGCTTTAATTATTTGATCGACGATATCATTCATATTATTTTTAATAATAGCTGGTTTTAAGTATTGAGGGTTATAAGGCGTGCCTGCTCTATCAATATAAGCGGCTAACATACCTGAAGACATTGCTCCATGAGTGTCCCAGTCATGTGTTGCGACTAAACGAAGTGAACCGATAGGTTGTTCTAAAAGATCGGCTACAAATCGATATACTTTAGGATCTGGCTTAAAGCTGCCTGTTTCTTCTACTGAAACCACTTTCGAAAAATAATCGTTTAAGCCGGCATTCTCGATCTGTTTTTTAATAAGATCTAATGACGAGTTCGAAAAGGCAATTGTTTGATAACCGCTATCACGTAACTTTGTTAATGCTGGTTTGATATCTTCGTGTGACTCGAGGCTTGCGAAGGTCGCTAAAATATCGTCACGTGTTTCATTTGGTAAATTAATACCTTTACGCGCTGCTACATTGTTAAGTATATCGCCTGCTAATGCTGCAAATTCAGTTTTTAAGCCTGTGACTGCACAAACAGTCGATGTATGTAATAGTGTTGAAAACCATAGCCCTAATGCTGATTCATCTCCAAAGGCCTGTTCAAATTTCGGTTTAAGCTTGTTTAAATTAAGGACCGTTTCATTGATATCAAATAATACTGTATTACGTTTCATGGTATTTCCTTTGTAGTGCATTTAAAAAATGATTCGGCTTTATTATCTACTGCTATTCGTTAACAGCATGCTTTAGCTGTAACCGGCATGTCAAGTTTGACCATGACTGATTTTGCAATAAACCCTGTGATAAAAATGATCGCTGCTGAGCTATAAAGCATCGTTGTCATACCCCAAGTACTAATAATAAACCCATTTAATGTCGTGCCAATAGCGCCACCTGTGAATAAACCAAATGAAGCCATCGACATAATTGAGCCTTTCATATGCGGTATTTGCTCTTGTATTTTGGCAATAAAAACCGGTTGAAATAAGATAAAACCAGCACCAAACATAAATAAATATAAACAAAATAAAACAGGGTTGTTGGATGCCGATAAACCTAGCAACGCTAAAGCGATCAGGGTGCCATTAAAGGGCATGTAATATTGTTGTAATTTTCTTCTAAGCGTTGGCATTGCTTTGCCAGCGGCAATAATCCCTAAGCCAAAAGGCGATAGCATTGCACCGACAGTAAAGATGTCATAACCAAATCGTTCTGTTATTAATTGCCCCATATAAGTGAAAATGCCAAACACGGTAAACCCCATTAATAGGAATAAAGGCAATAATGAAAGCACGCCTTTGTGACTGAGCACTTTTTTATAAGTCGCCAGAATATTAATCTTATCGCTTACAGGCTTATCTCTTTTAATCATCTTTAACATTAGAATAGCTAAGATCAGTTCCATAATTCCATAGGATAAATAAACTAACTTCCAAGAGCCAAAATGAGCAATGGTACCGCCGATCAATGTTGCTGTCGCAGTGCCTAAAAAGCCATAGGACATTATTCTAGTCAGCACTTGTGGACGCTCACTGTCGCTGCTAGCTTGACCTAAGTAAGCAAGTACAACAGGTAATAAGCCTGCTGCAAAGGCGCCATTAACTGCTCTGAAAAAGATTAACGAAGGAAGATCATAAGCCAGTGCTCCTAAGATACTAAAGATAGCGGTTCCCATAGTGGAAATATGGATAATAAATACTTTGCCATATCGGTCAGATAACGGGCCGAATAGAATTGTAAAAACACCAAATGCCAGCATGTAAGCAGTAACCGAAGAGGCGGCTGCATTAACTGAAAAGTTTAAATCTTCAGCTATATTCACGATTAATGGCGCTGCTGCGTAGTTGTCACCGTTTGCTAAAAAGAGTAATGATCCAAACAAAAATATAACTGTATTAGTTACTAATTTATCACTCATGGATTTATCCGTTATATAATTGAAAATGTTATGGTTTATAAGTACTAACAGCGCTAGGTTTTAATAATATTTTAAATAAATTCTAAACTTTAATTCCTAGTTTCTAACTTCTAAAATTCAATTATTTCTAAACGATTGGTTAGAAATAAAGTATGGTTTTAGACTCTAAATTATTAATCGTTAAATTGAACTGAAAGTCATATCGATAAAGTCGTTAATTTCGTGTAACGAGTGTACTTTAGAAGCACCAGATATTGCTTGTTTAGCAATGATAAGGTAATTAGCTTTTTTAGCTGCAGAAGTCGTATCTTCCCCTTCAGAAATGAGTTTCTCAATGAAAAGTTGCTTTTGATAAGTAACAAAAGACTCTATTTCATTCAATATTTCTGCACTTGTATTGCTATTGTTATTACCACTAAGCTCAGCTCGTGTGTTGGTCATTAAACAACCTTTACTACACGTTGCATCTGTATAAGTTGCGAGGCAATCATAAAAATATTGTTTAATGGCTGCGCGGCCATCATTGCTATGTTTAAGTTTTATCACAACAGGTGACAGCTTGTTTCTGTAACACCTTAGGCTTCGTAAAAAAACGCCTTGCTTACTGCCAAAACTAGAATAGATAGAAAACTTATTAATGCCCATTGTCGATTCTAAAAGACTCATTGATGTATTCTCATAGCCATTACGCCAGAAAAGCTCAGTCGCTTTTTCAATCACATCATTGTCTTCATAATTTTTTTTACGCGCCATCGTTTACACCTAAATATTTTTACCTAAACAATCGGTTAGTTATGAAATAGTCTAATCTTGTCAGTTAAATTTTCAAGGTTTAAATTGTATTTTATTCAATAGAGTAAGTTCAGATAAGCTTATATAACGACATGATAATTACGTTAATGTTTAGATTAATGCTTATATTCACCTTTCATTCAACGCCATATTCTCAAGATAGTCAGAGCATAAAAAAAGCTACACAAGAGTCTGTGTAGCTTTAGTAAAATAATTGCTATGTAGCTAATAGATAACGTTATTAGCTATTATTTTTTATCATCAAATAGTTTAACGATTAATTTACCTTTATTGGCACCGGTAGAGAATAAATTCAATCCATCAATCGCAGACTCTAAACCTTCAAGGATATGTGAGCGGTGTTTAATTTGACCTGCCATCACGTAAGGAGTCAGTTTTTCTAATAGCTCAGGCACTTTATGAAAGTGGTCTGGCATAGTAAAACCTTGGATAGTGATACGACGTTTAATCACATTTAACCAGCTTGGACCGGGTGCAGGTACATCGCTGTGATAATCTGAAATCAAACCACACACTACGACTCTACCGTGAGCATTCATACGATCTACGATCAAGCTTTGAATAGGACCGCCCGTATTTTCAAAGAAAACATCAATGCCGTCAGGTGCCGCAATGGCTAATTGTCCATCAAGATCATCACTTTTATAGTTGATTGCCGCGTCAAATCCAAGTTCATTAACGATCCAATCTGCTTTTTCTTGACTGCCAACAACTCCAATAACGCGTAAACCGTCAGCTTTTGCTAATTGGCCAACAATAGAGCCAACTGAACCCGCTGCACCAGTAACAATTAAGGTTTCACCTTTTTGCGGTTTGCCGACGTTAAATAGCCCTTGTGTGGCCGTTAAACCAGGTAAGGCGAATACAGACAGAATACTTTCATCATCTAATGGTGCAGTGACTTTATTGAGACCTTTACCATCACCTACATAATATTGTTGCCATCCCATCATGCCCATGACTCTGTCGCCAACAGCGAAATCAGGGTGATTACTGACAGTGACTTCACCAATACCAGAGCTACGCATTACATCACCTAATTCAACTGGTGGAATGTAACTATTGGTATCTGGCGTCATCCAACCAAACATGGCTGGATCTAAGGACATATAATTTTGTTTGACCAATATTTGGCCTGGTTCGATATTTGGAATTTCTTTTTCAACCACGTTAAACATTGAGTTGTCGACATCGCCACCAGTGTGGTGTTGAACTAGATTGATTGCAGTAAATGTTGTCATTATATGTTCCTCTTGTTTATCCCAACACTAATTAAATATATGTTGGTTGAAATCAGTAAAACTATTATGCCGATTTAGGAAGGTAAGATATATTGCCTAATTCGCTAATCTTTATTGTCATAAAGACAACAATAAAATCGTTATTAGGATTAATATGGATCAATTACGCGCGCTTAAATACTTTGTTCAGGTTGTTGAAACGGGCAGTTTTACTAAAGCGGCTACTTTTTTCTCTGTGCCACCTTCTTCATTATCTCGTCGCGTTGCCGACTTAGAGAAAAGTTTAGGGGCGACTTTATTAAAAAGAACCACACGTGTATTGACGTTAACTGAAATCGGCCAACGTTATTATCAACAAGTCAGTGAAATTATAAAAACCTTAGAAGTGACTGATGAATCGGTGCGCTCCTATCAAACGACACCAATGGGCATGTTGAAAATTAGCTCAACGGTTGGGTTTGGTGAACAAATTTTATTACCTTTATTGGATGAATTTTCTACTTTATATCCCAAAATAACGTTGAATGTGACCTTAAGTGATGAGTTAACAACACTGGGAAGAGATGAAGTTGATCTTGCTATTCGCGGTGGATATGCACCTGATGAACGAGTGGTGGCGATAAAATTAATGGATAATAACTTTATTCCCGTTGCCGCGACCAGTTACCTTGAAGAGTTTGGTTATCCAATAGATGCTATGCATTTAAAGGAACATCAAGGGTTATACTTCAACACTCCAATGGGCCCGACGCCTTGGTTATGTGAAATAAAAGGGCAGTGGCGTGATGTATCAGCTGAACCTTATTTAGTCTCTAATAATGGCGATTGGTTATTACAAAAAGCGATTGCTGGAAAGGGTATTTTAATGATGCCACGTTGGGCATTAAGTAGGTTCCTCGCGTCAGGTCAGTTAGTTGAATTAGATATTAAGCCAAGATTGACCATTACTCAAAACGCTAATTTGGGGTTGTTTTTATTATATCAAAAACAACGTTATCAGGTGCCTAAGTTGAAAGCGGCCGTGGATTTTTTAGTGGCCAGAATCAAAGCAATTAATGTATAAATAGCCTGTATGTAAAAATATGGCAAACGGATACACGTTAATATGGATTTTAATCAATTAATTACAGAGATAAAAATAACATTCTCTCATGTACCAGACACGCCTGAAAAATGGGGCAACTGGTTAGGCGAACAATTTATTGTTTTAGGGAATCATCTTGTATTGTTTTTAATATTAATTTTAACGTTGTTTGTTTTACAACGATTAGTCTTTTTATTATCTGCCAAAATATTAGATGGTAAAGTTATTTACCTGAGTGCTTGGATAGGAACGCCTATTCACGAGTTAAGTCATGCGTTATTTTGTTTTATTTTTGGGCATAAAATCCAAAAAATGGTGTTATTTAATCCGGATAAACGTGGCACCTTAGGTTACGTCACGCATTCTTATAATAACCGTAATTTATGGCAAGTGATGGGCAATTTTTTCATCGGTATTGCGCCTTTATTCGGTGGTTTATTAGGCCTTTATTTAGTGACTTGGCTTTTGTTAGATGATGCCGTTAATTTTTTCAATTTATTACGAGTATCCACTTTTCAAAACTTAGCAAATATACAATTATCTCAGTTAGTTTTACTCAATGAGCAGATTTTTCAGTTTATTGAAAGTGCCTATATTGTGTCGCCTATTAAGGTCATTATTTGGGCTTATTTGTGCGCGGCGATTAGTTTGCATTTATCACCTTCAAAAGAAGATTTAAAAGGTGCCTGGGTAGGATTTTTTATCTTTATTTTTTTAGCCCTAACACTCATGATGTTTAATCAATTATTACAGCTAACCTGGTTTTCTGAATTTAAAAGTATTATCAACATGACGTCAATGTTGTATTTTATTGGCATTATTCTGGCGAGTTTTTTACTTTTAGGTTTATTTTTTTACAAAGGCATTTCTTTAACCATTACGGGTAAATGGTAAGGGTAAAGGAGATACAAAATTCTAATGGCTATAAAAGATAAAAAGGCGTTGAATAGATCATCTCTAATCAACGCCTTTAATATGTTTGATGTTGTGTGTTTACATTATAAAGACTTAAGCAATAAAGCAGAAATGCCTAAAATATCTGAGTAAACAGTCATTATGCAAAACGCGTCTTTTGTATAAAGTAAAGACGCTGCCCTAATAATATTGCAGCAACCGTTAGCCCCACAGTAATACCAATCCAAAAACCTACCGCGCCTAAAGGTTCAGTTAATAAATCAGTCATTCCTAACACATAGCCTAGTGGCAACCCTACGATCCAATAAGAGATGAAAGTACGAGTGAAAATAGCATTCATTTCTTTATAACCACGTAAAGCGCCTGCTGCTACGACTTGGATTGCATCAATACACTGGTAGATCGCAGAGAAAAGAATTAAGGCAATGGCTAGGTCAATCACTTCTCGGTGATCAGAATACAATAACGCAATCTGCTCTTTAAAAATCACCGTGGAAAGGGCGGTGATAATGGATGCGCCTAAACCAATGGCAAATCCTGCGTAACTGGCTTGTTTTGCACCATTGTTACTTTTCTTACCTAGATTGAATCCTACTCTAATACTGACGGCATTAGCGATACTCATTGGCAACATAAATATCATCGAAGAAAAGTTAATTGCAATTTGATGTGAAGCGACAACCTTTGCGCCTAACGGAGCAACTAAAATGGCAATTGCAGCAAAGATAGTGACCTCAAAAAACATCGCCACAGCAACTGGTAATCCCAATTTACTGATCGATAAGATATGTTTCATGTCGGGTTTAGTGAAATTGATAAATAACGGATAATGCTTTAATTTTCTGGTGTAATAAACGTAGCCCGCTAATGCCATGCTCATGAACCAATACACAATGGCAGTGGCAACACCACAACCAGCACCCCCCATTGCTGGTGCACCTAATTCGCCGTATACAAACATCCAGTTCAATGGAATATTCAGCAATAAGCCTAAAAATCCAATCACCATTGCCGGTTTAGTCAGTGATAGACCTTCAATATAGTTTCGTAATGCTTGGAATAATAAGAACGCTGGAATGGCAAAGATCATCGCATAGAGATATTTTATGGTGATCAATGCCAATAGGTCTTCTATGTCCATTAATGTCATTAACATACCGGCATTAAATAAGATCACCCCGATCGGAATAGACAACAATAATGCTAAATACAAACCTTGTTGGCCGGTTTTAGGGATTTGTTCTAAATCATTGGCGCCATGGGCTTGTGCGGTTAACGGTACAACGGCCATTAAAACACCGACACCAAAAAGAATACAAGGTAACCAAATGCTCGATGCAATGGCGACTGCCGCCATATCAGTAGAGCTCACTCCACCTGCCATAACCGTATCAACAAAGCCCATTGCCGTTTGCGCAAACTGCGCAAGAAATAGAGGCACACTGAGTTTGATGATTTTTTTAGATTCAAAAAGAAAAGGCACTACTCACTCCGATAAGGGAAAATTATGGAGTGTATGCTGAGCGTTAACAGGGTGCAATTGAATTCGCAAAGATTATTAAATGATAGGTATCTTATTTCCTTGAAAAAATAAAGCAGGATTCATTTGAAGGAGTAAACTAAATGTTCTTTATTATTGATATTAAGCGAGTTTATTATGAGTTTGCAGCTACTTAAACACTTTTTTAATCCTCAATCTATCGCTGTTATCGGTGCGTCAGTGAATGTAAAACGCGCAGGTTATTTAGTGATGAATAATTTATTAGCTGCAGGATTTAATGGGCCGATAATGCCAGTGACGCCAAAATACACTTCAGTGCACGGTGTACTCGCTTATAAAAAGGTCAGTGATTTACCCATTGTGCCTAATTTAGCGGTGATTTGTACCAACGAATGCCGTATTCCAGAGATATTACTGGCTCTCGCGGAAAAAGGCTGTCCTGCGGCCATTATTGTTACCACAGAAAGTGACCCTGCAATCTCACAAAGTATTTATGAGATTGCAGCGGCTAATAAAATTCGTCTATTAGGGATGAGCAGCTTAGGTATTATTAATCCTCATAATTTAGTCAATGCAAGCTTGGCTCACTGTAACGCCTTACCTGGCAATATCGCTTTTATTTCACAGTCTGCAGCGGTTTGTACTACCGTATTAGATTGGGCAACGAGTAAAGGTATTGGGTTTTCTGCTTTTGTATCATTAGGTGATGCACAGGATATCTCTTTTGCAGAGCTATTAGATTATTTAGCGCGTGATTCCAAAACACAATCTATTCTGCTGTATATCGATAATATTGATAATGCGAGAGAGTTTTTGTCTGCGGCTCGTGCTATTTCACAACATAAAACGGTGTTGGTGATTAAATCCGGTAGTTCTGTATTAGGAGCAAAAGCGGCGGCTTTACATACTCGCGGAGCATACGGGCATGATAGTGTCTATGATGCTGCGTTCAAACGTGCTGGTATGTTGAGAGTCCATGATTTTCATAAACTATTTGCGGCAGTCGAAACTTTAGCTTATTCAAACTATTTACATGGGGAACGTCTCGCTATTATTAGTAATGGTGGAGGGCTAGGTATTTTAGCTGTTGATAACTTAGTAGAAGAGGGTGGCCGACTCGCAGAGTTAGATGCACTTTTAATGGATAAGCTTAACGCTTGTTTACCCAATAATTGGTCGCACAATAATCCGATAGATATGATCGGTGATGCGGATCCAAAACGTTATGCGACGGCGTTAACCCATTTGATGGACAGTGATAAAGTGGATGCTGTTTTGATAATGCATTCACCTTCTGCGTTATCAGACAGTGAAGAAACGGCGCAAGCGATTGTCGATGCTATTAGTAAACACCCTAAACGTAAACAAATTAATATCTTAACGAATTGGACAGGTGAAGCAGCGGCTAGACCCGCAAGGCAAATATTTGCTAATGCAAAGATCCCTACGTTTAGAACGCCTAATGGTGCAATAACGGCGTTCATGCATTTAGTTCAATATCGTCGTAATAAAAAGTTATTGATGGAAACCCCCACTAGTTTACCTGAACATCTTATTTACGATGCGCAAGCTGCGGCAGAATTTATCCAACAAAGTCTCATTGAACGAGGTGATTTTGAATTAGATAAGTCAGTTAAATTAAGCACTTATTGTACTAAACCATTATTAGATGCCTATCATCTAAACACTATTAATACAGATATTGCGTTGGATATTGGTGAGGCGATTGAAAAAGCTAAAATCATCGGCTATCCATTAGCCGTTAAAATTAACTCGCCAAACATCCAATTTAAATCTCAAGTACATGGCGTGATGTTGAATATCAATAATGCACGCGAACTTGATTCTGCATTAACGTCAATTACAAAGCGGGTTAAAGCCGCATTACCTGATGCTGAACTGACTGGTTTTACATTACAAAAAATGGTGGCATCGGGATTAGCGTTAGAGTTACGCGTGATGATTAAACAGGATGCTATTTTTGGACCTGTTATTGCCATTTCTCAAGACAGTGATGGTCGAGACTTACAAACAACATTAGAAAACGCCGTCGTCGCGTTACCTCCACTCAATATGGCATTAGCACGATACCTTGTGATTCAAGGCATTAAAGATAAGAAAATTAAAGTCAAACAACATGCCAAAGATTTTGATATGGAAGCAATATGTTTGATGTTGACTCAGCTTTCACAAATGTTATTGGATAACCCACAAATTAATGATTTAGATTTAAACCCTGTATTAGTGTCAGGCAAAAATGTCACCATCGTTGATAGCCAAGTCACGCTAGTACCGACCGAGTTAAATTTACCTTGTCGTTTTGCTATTAGCCCTTATCCAAAACAGCTAGAAGAAAGTATTACCTTAAAAAATGGTATTACGGTGTTATTACGCCCGATTATTGCAGAAGATGAAGCAAGGCATCATGTTTTTGATAATGGGTTAAGTAAAGAAGATCGTTATAAACGTTATTTCTCTCAACGCGGTTCAATGACACATGAAGAGATGGCGATGTTAACGCAAATAGATTACGAAAGAGAAATGGCTTTTATTGCGGTGCGAATTGATCAACAAAATGAAGAGCAGGAAATATTAGCGATTATTCGAGCATCGACCGACCCTGATAATATAGAAGCTGAATTTGGCATGATTGTAAGCGCTGAGTTACAAGGGTTTGGATTAGGCGCTATTATGTTGAAAAAGCTAATCGATTATCAACAAAGTAAAGGCACTGAATACCTTGCAGGTATGACGATGCTTAGTAATACGGGGATGGCGATGTTAGCGAAGAAAGTCGGTTTTAGTATTGAGCGAGATATTGAAGAGGGGATTATTAATATGCACATGGCTTTAAAAAAGCACCATTAGTCTGATATTTGAATCAAAAGAATGATAATACTCGTTATAACGACGAACATTATCATTGCGATATAAATGTTATAAATTACAACGAAAATGAGCTGCAAGTTGTAAAACTCATGATTTTGAAAAATTATTGTTAATATCATTATGTGTTGAGGTTTTATGCAAATAAGGCTTAGTAATTATTGAGCCTTCTTGTATATTAACAGTATTCATTTTCCTGATTTAAGAGTGCAAAAATAATGAGCAATTCAGACTCTCTCCTAGAAGAAGTTATTGAAAGAAGTCCGCAAGAAAAACACCTTAGCGATTACCGCCCATCAGATTATACAATTTCAACGATTGATCTTGAGTTTGACTTATTTGATCACCAAACAAAAGTGCAAGCAATTTCCCAAGTACAACGTGTTAGCCAAGAAGTAACGCCATTATTTTTATTTGGTGAAGCCTTAAATTTAATCTCTATTTTAGTTGATGATGTCGATTACACTGACTTTGAATTAGTAGAAGATGGATTGGTCATTAACCATTTACCCGCCGCATTTAAATTAGAAATTAATACTGAAATTGATCCTGCTAAAAACCATGCATTTGAAGGTTTATATAAGTCTGGTGAAGCATTCTGTACACAATGTGAAGCGGAAGGTTTTCGCCGTATCACTTACTATCTTGACCGCCCTGATGTATTGGCTAAATTCAGCACTAAAGTGATTGCAGATAAAACGCTTTATCCTTACTTATTGTCTAATGGTAACCAAGTTGATCAAGGTGACTTAGACGGCGGTCGACACTTTGTAAGTTGGGTTGATCCTTTCCCTAAACCTGCTTATTTATTTGCGTTAGTCGCAGGTGATTTTGATTTAGTAGAAGATAACTTTATTACTAAAAGTGGACGTGATGTTAAGTTAGCTATTTTTGTTGATAAAGGTAACTTAGATAAAACACAGCATGCGATGATCTCACTTAAAAAATCAATGCAGTGGGATGAAGAGCGTTTCAACTTAGAATATGATTTAGATATCTACATGATTGTTGCTGTTGATTTCTTCAATATGGGCGCAATGGAAAATAAAGGCTTAAATGTCTTTAACTCTAAATTTGTATTAGCGAATCAACAAAGTGCAACAGACCAAGATTACTTAGGGGTGGAAGCGGTTATTGGACATGAATACTTCCATAACTGGACGGGTAACCGTATTACCTGTCGAGATTGGTTCCAGTTAAGCTTGAAAGAAGGGTTAACGGTATTCCGTGATCAAGAATTTAGCTCAGATTTGGGTAGCCGCAGTGTTAACCGTATCGCCAACGTCATGACCATGCGCGATCACCAGTTTGCTGAAGATGCTGGCCCTATGTCACATCCTATTCGACCTGAAAGTGTGATGGAAATGAATAATTTCTATACCTTAACGGTATATGAAAAAGGATCTGAAGTTATTCGTATGTTGCACACTTTATTAGGTGAAGAGAAATTCCAAAAAGGAATGCAACTTTACGTTCAACGCCATGATGGCCAAGCAGTAACGTGTGATGATTTTGTGGCTGCGATGCAAGATGCAAGTGAAATTGATTTAACGTTATTTAAACGTTGGTATTCTCAATCGGGTACACCACAGGTTTATGTGACTGACCATTACGACAGTGTTAATAAAGCTTATCAAATTACCTTTAAACAAAAAACCTTACCAACGGCAGACCAAAAGAAAAAGTTACCGCTACATATTCCAATTGATATTGAGCTGTTAGACAGTAATGGTAATTCGCTTGAATTATTAGAAGGCAAGAAAAACCGTGTACTAAGTTTGACGCAAAAAGAACAAACATTCGTATTCAAAAACATCTCAAGCAAGCCTGTCCCTTGTTTATTCCGAGGCTTCTCAGCTCCTGTAAAATATCAATACGCTTACACAGATGAACAGTTGTTGGATATTATGAGTTTTGCTAGCGATGAGTTTTCTCGCTGGGATGCAGGCCAAACGTTATTTAACAAGTACTTGGTTAACAATGTAAAAGCATTACAAAATGGAGCTGCACTGACGCTACCTGACATTTTCATTGATGGTTTTAAATCAGTACTGGTTAGCGAAACACTAGATCCTTCTTTGGTCGCTGATATGTTTGCTTTCACCAGTGAAAATGGTGCGCGTGAACTATTTGAACAAGTGGATATTGATGCGATTCATAATGCGCGTGATTTTATGTTAAAAGAAATTGCGACCAAACTACATGAATTATTTGTTGATACTTATTTACGTCATAACCAACTTAAAGCTTATCAACCCAACGTTGAAGACATCGCTAAACGTAAACTAAAAAATAGTGCGTTATCATTTATTGCGCGTGTTGATAAAAAAGTTGCTGATGAATACGTGTTAGCACAGATTGCATCATGCAATAACATGACGGACTATCTTGGTGCCTTAAATGCAGCAAATAGTGGTTTATTACCTTGTCGTGCCGCTGTAATGCAAACCTTCGATGATAAGTGGTTTGAAAACGGTTTAGTCATGGATAAATGGTTTGTATTACAAGCGAGCATGCCTTCTGATAATGTGTTAAATAATATTGAAGCATTATTTAATCATCGTAGTTTTGATTTTAATAATCCTAATCGTTTACGTTCATTAGTCGGGGCCTTTGCTCAGACTAATACTTATCGTTTCCATCATATTGACGGTAGTGGTTATGCGTTCTTAACAGATCAATTAATTAAATTAAATAGCCAAAACCCACAAGTGGCTTCGCGTTTAATTACGCCGTTAATTCAATTTAAAAACTTAGATAAAGTACGTATTGAATTGATTAAAGCGCAGCTAAATCGTTTACTCGCATTACCTGATTTGGCAGTTGATTTATATGAAAAAGTCACTAAAGCGTTAGCGCAATAAATGAGTTTATAAGCACTACTTTTAATTTTCTCAATTTTCTCAATTTGATTAGTTGATTAGTTGATTGTTGCGTAGTCATTGTTAAGCCTTTCTAATGTTATTAGAAAGGCTTTTTTGATCAAAAATTTTACTGTTTTTTATTATAATCGGCTATTTAATACCAATCTGGATAAATAAAGGGTCTATTTAGGCGTTAGGGGAAATGAATGATAGCAACGCGTTGATTGCAGTAACTAGTTATTCTCATTGCAAAACCAACAACGAAGCTAGGATTCATTTTAACAAGCATAAATGACGAGATAATTACTTAGATTGGTATAGGTTCAGGATAAAGTGAGTTTCATTGACTATAAAGCAGAGAGGACTTAACACTAACAGGTAAAATATGAAGGGATAGAGAATCGATTAAAAGTGTATTTTTAAAAATGGATTGTAGGAATCAAGTTAGCAGGGATAGTAGTATGTTTGGTATAAAGCCTTTTACATTTTTAGTCTTAATAAATGATTTCTATTAAGCAATGTAAAAGGTTTATTGTGCAATTTTATTGCATGATGAATTATCTATAGGTTTAGAATTTGTATTCTAGACCCGTTAAAATTTCACCTTCAATTAGATAACCGTCTGAACAGCTATCACCACTACAGAACGATTCACTATGACCTTCACGTAATAACGTTGCGTACACTCTTAAGTCACTGCGGAATGCAAACTTATCATTAAACTGATAACGAATACCCGCGGCCATACTTGCAGAAAACGCAAGGTTAGATTCGTATGTATCACCGGCTGGATTAATGTAAGTCCCACCTAAACCTAGTGCGATACTAGTTGAAAAAGGTGTTGTGTCAGTGAATAAAATACGTCCACCTACATGCAAGTATTGAAGGTAGATATCTTGATCGCCATCGGTACGTAAACTATTAGAAAATAGTAATTCACCTTCAGAGTTCTCTTTGTAATTCCAGTTCAATGCAATCGCTTGTGCAAAGTGAACACCATCACCAGGATCATTTTCACCTGTACCATTATCAAAATCGATGTCTAAACGTGAACCTAAAAAGCCAGTAATAGTTAAATAATCATTAGTGTAAGGTTCTGCATTAATTAATCTTTCTGCTAATACAGGTACTGAAAAAGTACTTAATACTAAAGCTGATATAAGTTGTTGACGTATTTTCATGAAATATCCATATTATCAAATAATGTTATTCACAATAAGCTAGCTTTTTACTCATTGAATGAAATTGGTATAATTATCAATAGAATAAATTAAATCCCGTTGAAATTCGAATTATTTATCTATTTTCTATCTATTATTTATCTATTCTATAGATACTGTTCTAGAGTTATTAACGCTTTTTATAATATCTACGCTTTTTCCATTTTTGAATTGAGCTATAACGCCAAAATAACATTGCTGCCCAATAACCTAGAAAAGCACAAATACTACCAATAATTAAGCATCCGACAAATAAAGGCGGGGCAATGGTTTCAAACGCATTCACTATCCAATGATAGGAAAGTTTAAAATGGAAATCTAATAGTGGCTCTTGAAGAACAAAAGCACCTAAACGATATGCGCCATAGAATAACGGAGGCATCGTAATAGGGTTTGAAACCCACACTAATGCGACTGATATCGGCAGGTTAACAGAAAAAAACATTGCTAAAAATGCAGCCAATACCATTTGAAAAGGCATTGGCATCCATGCACAGAACAAACCAACCGCCACTGCACCAGCTGCGCCTCGTCTATTTAAATGCCATAGATTGGGATTCAGTAATTTAGATCCAAAACGTTTCAAATGCGGGTGAGCTTTCAACTTCTCTGGATTAGGGGTAAAACGTTTAATAAAATTTTTTGGCATATAATTAAGCTTTATCTACTCAAACGGAAAAAAATGCGCATAACAATATGGTTGTCTATTGTTACTTTTATTAGCACACTTTATTGGCCACAGTTATTGAATACTAGCGGCATGCTTAGTTGTGCGTTGGTTCTTTTTGTATTTTTGTGCTGGCCAAGGTGGCGGTATCTATCCGCTATTCCGTTAACTGCACTGTATTTCAGTTCCTTCGTATACATGACTTTCTTAGGAGGGTCTGTAGCACTCGTGAATCCGAATAGTATCGCTCAAAACAAATATTTATTAAATAATAATAATCATAAATCATCTGTTAATTTTATATCTGACGCGCTTGATGCCCAAGACAATAACATAACCGTGCGTATTAAATCATTAATCAATACAAAAAATAGTGGTTATTTTATTGCTCGTATTACCGCTTTCAATGGTCAAGCCTGTCATTATTGTCCATTAATTGAAATGCGTTGGTTTAGACCTGTCTTACAAGTGCAAGCAGGGCAAATACACCAATTTAAAGTGAGGTTAAAAGCATTACAGGGCAATGCAAATCCCAGTGGGTTTGATCGACAAAAATGGCGTTATTCACAACACATAGCTTATATCGCTAGCATTAAAACACACTTAAACACCATCGACCCTAGTTTATCATTGCGTGCTAAATTATATCAAAAAATATTACAAGTCACTGATTCTATGTCACAACAAGGATCACTTATTGCCCTTATTTTCGCTGATAAAAGTTTAATGAGTGTGAGCAATAAAAATAGTATTAAGGAACTGGGCATTGCCCATTTATTTGCGATATCTGGATTGCATATTGGTTTATTATTTATTTTCTCTTTTGTTATTTTCAATGGTTTATTAAAAAAAGTATTACCAGGTAGATTCTTAGGGTGGTTTTCTTGGCGTTTAGTCAATACGTTGAGTTTCTTTGTTTGTATTGGTTATGGCTATATTTCTGGATTTTCTTTACCTACTCAACGCGCCTTATTGATGTTGCTTTTAGGTATATTGATGTTATCTAGTAAACGAAAAGTGAGTTTATTAGACCTATTAGTGTTGTGTTTTTGGTTTATGTTGTTATTCGATCCTTTAGCCATTTTAAGTAGCAGTTTATGGCTCTCATTTGTTGCTATGAGTAGTATTTTAGTGTTCATGTGGTCAATGCATCGGACTGAACATTTAAATCGTCAGGATTTACCTTGGTGGAAAACGTTATTGCAAAATACCATCACTTTTATTAAAGGATTAGTACTTTTACAGCTTGTTTTAACCTTATTTATGTTACCCATTCAGCTAGTTAACTTTTCTGCTATTAGCCTTTTTTCTTTATTCATTAATTTGATTGCTATTCCTCTCTTCTCTTGGTTTATTATTCCGTTCACTTTGTTAGGAAGCTTGATATTATTGATTATTGAACCTATCGGTGTGTTGTTTTTAAGTATCAGCAATAATTTATTAGAGATCTTCTTAGATTACGCCAGTGGATTGACACTCGGTTATTTAGCGCTCTCTGACTTAACTGTTTCACTCATATTAAGTACTGGCCTTTGCATTTTATTATGTCTATTTTTATGGCTTTTAAAGCGATTTTTTGTTGTTAGTCAAACGCTTTTAAGTATTCTTATCATCACTTTTTTTAGCTTTATTGTTTTGCGAATAACCGAATTAAAATGGGATGAACAAAATACATGGCAGGTTGAAGTATTTGATGTTGGTCAGGGCTTAGCGGTGTTAGTTAAAAGTGAAGGGGAGGTTTTATTATATGATACTGGTCCAAGCTACTCGTCAGATTATGCAGTCGCCGATTCAACTATTTTACCTTACCTGAATGCGCGTGGCATCACTGAATTAGATTATTTATTTGTTAGTCATAGTGATAATGACCATGCCGGAGGTGTGTTTGCAATACAAGATAAGTTAACGATAAAAAATACTTATGCTGGTGAAGCTGCATTAATGCATCGTGAACAAATAGTAAAAGGACATTCTTTTCGAAAATTTAAGCAATGTCTAGCAGGGCAGTCTTTCAGATTAGGTAAACTAACATTAAAGGTACTCTCACCTTCAAAGGTCGGTAAAAACAATAATGATAATTCCTGTGTAATAAAAATTAGCGATGGGCATAAAAGTGTTTTACTCACGGGAGATATCAGTAAGGTAGTTGAGCAAAAATTAGTGAGTGAAAATACAACGAACCAAGAAGCAAATTTAAAAGCTGATATTTTAATCGCTCCTCACCATGGCAGTAAAACGTCTTCTAGTTTAGCTTTTATAAAACAGGTTCAACCTGATTGGGTTGTGTTTTCTGCGGGCTATAAAAATCGATGGCGGTTTCCAATTTTATCAGTGGTCGAGCGCTATCAATTACTCAATGTTGAACATTTAACAACCGCAAATACTGGATTTATTCGCTTTAATGTGGAAAATCAGCATATTGACGTAAAAACTTATAGAGAAGATCTCGCTTCTTATTGGTATCATCGACATCTTGCATTCTAAATCTATCATTTGGTGTATTCATGAAAAACGAAAAAGACAACGGCTGGGCAGTATTAAAGCGTTTGGTTAGCTATGTTAAAGAATTTAAAGTTGCCTTATTGGGTGGCATTATTGGCATGATTGGTTATGCCTTGGTTGATATGGCACTTATTTGGTCATTAAAACCATTAATTGATAATGGTTTCACGGGTAAAGATCCCTCTGTACTTGAAATGATGCCATATTTTGTAGTGATCGTTATTGCCATTCGTGGTGTTTCCGCATTCTTAAGTTCTTATTGTATGGCTTGGGTAGGTACAAACGTTGTAATGAAGTTACAGCGTCAGTTATTTGCGCAATTGATACTGTTACCCATTTCTTTCTTCGACAAAACCAATACAGGTGATTTGTTATCAAAAATAACCTATGACGCAAGTCAAGTATCAAATGCTGCTAGTAATGCATTGGTTAAAATATTTCGTGAAGGCGCAACTGTTATTGGTCTAGTTGCTTTAATGTTTTATCAAAGTTGGCAATTATCATTAGTGTTTTTTGTAGTTGGTCCTTTTGTTGCTATTGCAATTAGTATTGTGAGTAAGCGATTTAGAAAAATCAGTAAAAACTTACAAAATGCGATGGGCTTAGTGACAACCTCCTCTGAACAAATGCTTAAAGGGCACAAAGAAGTCTTAATGTTTGGTGGTCAAAAACTTGAAAATGAAAAGTTTAGACGTGTTAGTAACACGGTTCGTACACAAAATATGAAAATGGCCAGTGCGAATGCCATCAGTGTTCCTGTGATACAGACAATCGCTTCATTCGCATTAGCGTTTGTCCTTTATTTAGCGACTTACCCACAAATTATGGATACATTATCGTCGGGTACGTTTGTGGTAATAATAAGCTCTATGATGGCATTAATGAAACCCATTAAAAATGTTACTCAAATTAATAATGAGATTCAAAAAGGAATCTCAGCCAGCCATAGCTTGTTTGCTATGTTAGATATGACCAAAGCAAAAGATGAAGGGAAATATGAAGTCGAGCGTGCGAAAGGCGATATCACCATTGATAACATCATATTTACTTACCCAACCGCTGAAAAACCTGCTTTAAATAAAGTCAGTTTTGAAGTTAAAGAAGGCCAATCAGTGGCTTTAGTGGGACGCTCTGGCAGTGGTAAATCGACTATTGCTAATTTGCTCACGCGTTTTTACGATATTGACTCAGGTGAAATTAGATTAGATGGCAAAAACATTGAAGATTACAGTTTAAGTTCATTACGTAATCAAGTTGCTATCGTGTCGCAAAATGTACATCTATTTAACGATACGATCGCGAATAATATTGCCTACGCTAGCGAAGGGAAATTTACGGAACAAGATATTATCGATGCGGCGACCACAGCACACGCGATGGAATTTATTGAAGGTTTCCCAGAAGGTTTAAACACCATTATTGGCGAAAATGGTGCGATGTTATCGGGTGGACAACGCCAACGTTTAGCGATTGCACGTGCATTATTACGTGATGCGCCTATCTTAATCTTAGATGAAGCAACATCTGCACTTGATACTGAATCTGAACGTCATATTCAAGCGGCATTAGATGAGTTGCAAAAAAATAGAACGTCAATTGTGATTGCGCATCGCTTATCAACGATTGAACATGCTGATCAAATATTAGTGATCGATCATGGGCAAGTGGTTGAACGTGGTACACATGCTGAATTAATCACACAAGGAAAGATTTATCATAGCTTAAGTCAGATGCAAGCATCAGGGGAGTTGTAATGCCATTTTGGTATCAATCAACTCGTTGGTGGGCATGGTTTTTATTGCCATTCGCTTTGATAATGCAGTGCATTAGTACTGTCCGTTGTTATGCCTATCAAAAAGGGTGGCTCAAAAGTTATCGAAGCCCGTTACCTGTGATCATTGTTGGCAATATTTCAGTAGGCGGTAATGGTAAAACGCCGTTTGTGATCAGTTTATGTGAACTACTGATTAAACAAGGTTATAAACCTGGTGTGATTAGCCGTGGTTATGGTGGCAAGTCAGAGACGTATCCATTGTTAGTGGGTCAAGGTACCATTGGCAAGGAAGCGGGTGATGAACCTGTTTTAATTCATAAGCGTTTACATATTCCTGTCGTAGTTGATCCCATTCGCTCTAATGCCGCTGCTTATTTAGCTGAACATTGTGATGTTGATGTGATTATTACCGATGATGGACTTCAGCATTATGCTTTGCAACGCGACATTGAAATTGTGGTTGTTGATGGTAAGCGCCGTTATGGTAATCAACACATCATGCCAATGGGACCTCTCAGAGAGCCAGTTAGTCGCTTAAAAGCAGTCGATTATATTATTAACAATGGTGAAGTTCATGCTGATGAATTTACCATGTTGTTACAGCCATCTGAATGTAAAAGAGTTGATGGAATTGCTGGCACATTAGCAGCTCAATCAGACCAACCGATTAATGCCTGTGCTGCAATAGGTTATCCTCCACGTTTTTTTGATACACTTACAAAACAAAATTTCATACTACAAAAAAAGGTCGCGTTTGCGGATCACCATGCTTATGTAGAGGAAGATTTTAAGCAATTTGAATCAACGATACCGTTATTAATGACAGAAAAAGATGCAGTAAAGTGTACTGGATTTGCACAAGCTAATTGGTGGTATTTACCGATTGATGGTCAACTACCAGATACATTTACTCAACCATTTTTACAAAAATTAAAACAGATTAAGGAATTAAAATGTTAGATATTAAATTATTGGATATCATTGCCTGCCCAATATGCAAAGGGAAACTCGCTTATAACAAAGCCGATAATGAATTGATCTGTAAGTTTGACCACCTAGCTTACCCTGTAAGAGATGGTATTCCAGCCTTATTGCAAGTTGAAGCACGTAAGTTGAGCGCGGACGAGAGATAATTATGTCATTTATTGTTGTTATTCCAGCACGATATCAGTCAACGCGATTACCAGCGAAACCATTGGCTGATATTTTGGGTAAAACCATGATTGAACGTGTTGCAGAACAAGCACTACAAAGCGGTGCTAAACAAGTGATTGTCGCTACTGATGATCAACGTATTGTTGACGTTTTAAAGGAAGTAGACAATATCGATGTTTGCTTAACCTCTAAAGATCATGAATCAGGCACAGACAGATTGGCAGAAGTTTGTACTATTTACCAATTTGCAGATGATGAAATCATCGTTAATGTGCAGGGCGATGAACCTTTAATTCCCCCAAGCGTGATAAAGCAAGTCGCCACTAATTTATTTGCCAATGAACAAGCAAGTGTAGCGACGTTAAGTGCGCCCATCACAGACCAAGAAGATGCATTTAACATTAATGCGGTTAAAGTTGTTACGGATAAAAATAAACTCGCTTTATATTTTAGTCGTGCTACCACCCCTTGGGATCGCGATAATTTCACTGTAAAAAATCAACAAGCAAAAAATGTTGATTTGCAACATTTACAACGACATATTGGTATTTATGCATACCGTGTTAGCTTTTTAAAACAATACGCACAATTATCTGTATCACCTTTAGAAATGATAGAGAAATTAGAGCAATTACGTGTATTGTGGCATGGTTATAAAATACATGTTGATATTGCCTGTGAATTACCACCGGCAGGTGTAGATACCGCTGATGACTTACAACGAGTCATTAATGTATTGTCCGATAGAATGTTTAACAGTAAGGAATCATAAAGCATATGCGCATTTTTCTTATCTGTTGTTTTAGTTTGTTGCTCGTTGCCTGTGGCGATGACCGTGCAGATCGACTGCAAGCAAATATTAAAACAGCCGATTATTTAATTGAGAACTTAGGTAATAACTTAGATACCGATCGTATTCGTAATGCGATTATCTTGCAGCAATACGCAACGTTATTAGCTAAAGAAAAACCTGACCTTAGTCCATTATTAAAAGAATTGTCTAAAGATGCGACTCGAAATGGGCCTATGTTTCGTTCATTAACTGATCGTTTATCGACGTTAAAATCAAGACCTGATGTACTAGGTGATATTGAAGCACAACTATACGAAAGTGAAACCTTAGTTGAAGCATCTGACCCAAACCTATATAGCGATGCATTGTCAGATCCTATTAATGTTATTGCTGATATGTCCGGTGGCAAATTAGCTCGTGTTAATGCGATTAGCCAAGCACAAAGCTTACAAGCAAATGGGGCTGAAAGTAATGGTGCCGGTAGTCAGTTAGTCGGTAACCCTGGTTACGGTCAATGGCAATCAAATAGTAGTGGTGGTTCGTTTTGGCAATGGTATGCCGCTTATACGTTGTTCTCTGCTATTTCACCTCGTCAAATAGGTTACGATCGTTGGTCTTCTCGTCGAGATTATAGCTACTATAATGATGTGGGTCGTAATCGTTATACCTCACCGCAGCAAAAAAAATCACAAGATGATTTAGCGCAACGCACCAAGAAAAAATTTGGTAATAAAGGCGGTTTTAATAGTCCTTATGCCAAATCTAAAACCGGTGCCAGCAGCATGTCTACTGCCAGTAAACAAGCACAACGTGCACCAAGTTTTTCAGGGAAATCAAGTTACTCTAAGCAAAAATCATCATCGAGTAGTTTCAGAAATAGCACATCGACCACTTCACGTGGCGTTAGACGCGGTAAATAGGATAGTAATATGAATGAATTAATCACAACGTTAGATCTCAGTGGATCGCTGATAGGTTATTTAGCAATTGATATGGCCGTTGCCATCTTATTATTAGGTTGTATCCGTTATGCCATGGGCATGCTAGGCAAGGTTGATACCGCAGATGAATTAGCCAAAAAAGATAACTTTGCTTACGGTATCAGCATGGCTGGTGGTGTCGCGGCTATGGGTATCGCGTTAAGTGGAGCGATTACCGGTGAACTAGCGGGTTCATACCAAATAGAGTTTATTGGTATGCTCAGCTACGGTCTAGCGGGTTTAATTTTAATCAAAGCAGGACGTTATATTCATGATAAATTTGCGTTACCTGATTTTAATAAACAAGAGTTAATTTTAGACCGTAACATTGCCGTTGCATTGGTGGATGCCGCTTCTGTGATTGCGACAGCGATTGTTGTACGTGCTGCCATTATGTGGGTTGACGGATTAACAATAGATACCTTTACTGCGTTGATTGCTGCATGGATTGTTTCACAGGTTATGCTTGTCATCATTACTCGTCTTTTTGAATGGAAATATGCAAAAAATAATGGCATTTCTTTCCAAACTGCATTGGTTAATGACCATATTGCATTATCGTTACGTTACAGCGGTTACTTAATCTCTACTGCAATGTCAGTAACAGCAGCAAGTTACTTTATCATTTTTGATGCCAATGCATTATGGCTTGGTATTGCTCAATGGGTTGTTATTAGCATCATATTAATGGCGTTGTTAACGGTACTCACTGCGATTGCTAAGTTTCTTGTTTTATGGGGCATTAATCGTCGTGAAGAAGTGGAAGATCAACAGAACGTTGGTATCGCGACAATAGAGTTAGCAGTATCATTCTCAATTGCATTGTTATTGATGGGCTTAATGTCTTAATTTACAACACGCATTTTATCTGAACCTATTAAGCCATCTATTAGATGGCTTTTTTTATAAGCGAATAACAAGCTATGCAATCAAACTCACTTAATAGTAAAAAAATCAAACTAGTGATTGATGATGCGTTACTCATTTTAATCATGGCGACATTAGCTTGCTGTGGTTTAATTTATGAGTATCTTCTCTCTCATTATTCAGCACGTATTTTAGGCAGTGTCGAAACGGTTATTTATGCCATTATTGGCATTATGATTGTGTCGATGGGGTTAGGGGCGTTTGCCGCTAAAAAAATTAAAGATGCTTTTCAAGGTTTTGTGATTCTAGAGTTAACGGTTGCATTAATCGGTTGTAGTGCAACCTTATTTATTGCATCAGTGATTGGCTTTAGCCAGACATTACCGCAAATCATTGCTGATACTTACCAAATTCCTAATGACGTTTTATTAAAAGGTGATTTTTTAGCTAGTTTGAGTTGGTTTAGTATCAATTTACCTTACTTATTTGCCTTTATATTAGGCTTTTTAATTGGTATGGAAATTCCATTAATTGCACGTATTCGTGAAACCATATATGGCCATCATCTAGCACATAATGCAGGGACTATTTATGGTGCCGACTATATAGGGGCTGGTGTTGGTGCGGCTATATGGGTGTTGTTTATGCTCAATATTGAGATTAGCCAAGCAGCTGCATTAACCGCTTCACTTAACTTGATTGCAGGGTTTATCTTTCTCGTTCGTTTTAAACGCTATTTACGTCATAAAGTGAAGTTGATCATCGGTCACTTAATACTAGCGGTCTTCATTGTATTAATTTTTGTATCAGGTGGGCATTGGCAAAAACAGATGCAGAACATGTTGTATCTAGATAAAGTGGTTTATCAAACCCAAACACCTTATCAAAACCTAGTTTTTACAGAGCGATTGTTAGGTGGCGGTTATGAGCCTATCTATAACTTTTATATCAATGGGCGTTTACAGTTTTCTAGTTTAGATGAACATATTTATCATGAGTTTTTAGTGCATCCCGCAATGCAAGCTTCTGCTCGTCACGATAATATTTTAATTATTGGTGGTGGTGATGGTTTAGCATTGAGAGAAGTACAAAAATGGAATCCATCACATGTTACCTTGGTTGATTTAGACCCTAATTTGACGGCACTATTTAAAAGTCCAAAGCAATTTTTACCACCTCACCTTAGTGATAAAATTGAACGTTTAACGCAGAATAGTTTTAACCAACCCGGCGTGAAGGTTATTAATGATGATGCTTTTATTGCTATTGACCGATTGTTAGCAAAAAAACAAAGCTTTGATACCATTATCGTGGATTTACCTGATCCTAGTCACCCAGATTTGAATAAAGTGTACAGTGTTAATTTTTATTATCGCTTGAAGCATTTATTAAGTGGAGACGGTGTGATTGTCGTGCAGTCCACTTCACCATTTCATGCACAATCAGCGTTTATTTCGATTGGCAAAACATTGCACGAAGCTGGATTTAATGCTGAGCAGTATCACCAAAATGTGCCTTCTTTTGGTGAATGGGGTTGGACTATCGCCAGTAAAAGTGGTCAAAAACCATCACAACGTTTATCGCAATTTAAGCAGGTTGATGTACCGACTAAATGGTTAACATTACCTTTATTAACTGGCGCATTTGAATTTAATAAAAATTTCTATGCAGATAAAGATAAAATCAAGGTTAACTTTTTGGGGACTAATGCTCTGTATCAATATCATCAAAAAGCATGGGAAGTGGAAACTGAATTTTCTAACTAATATGATATATTCTTAAATAATTTAAAACCCTTATAAAAATCTATGTAAGGGTTTTAAATTAACCTCCTCAATTTTTTTGCTATTTTCATTTACTGCATTAATTTCAATTTGTTAAGTGTATTAATTGAACATTACCTCTTTATCATTAGTGCCTTATCCAGAGTCATATGCTTTTTGATTGTTTAGCCGCGTCATTAATACGTCTTATTTTTGTAACCTGACTGTCATCGATTGTTCTTATTCTATTTTAAACAGAATAAAAGGATGATAATAAAATGATCTCAAGTCAGCAGATATTTAAAAAATATTTTCCTCAACTAGTCGAAAATTCATTGCAACATAAAGTGTTAAATTCGTTGTGTAAAAACCTCTTACATGAAACAGAGTTTGTACAATTTGCTGAGCGTTATCCTAATTTGAAAGGGTTTGATTTAATCGAGAAAACCCTCGATTATTTTAATTTTAGTTTCGCCACCGTAGACAAACAAATTGAACGAATCCCTGTCACAGGGCGAGTTGTCATTGTGGCAAATCATCCCATTGGTACTTTAGATGGGTTGGCCTTATTACATTTAGTTAAAAAATTAAGAAGTGATGTAAAGGTTGTGGCTAACGAATTATTGATGGAAATAAAGCCACTACATAATGTGTTATTACCCGTTAATAACATGTCTGGTAATACCGCTAGGCAAGATTTACTTAGTATTCATGAGTTTTTATCAGCAGACGGTGCCATTATTATTTTTCCTGCTGGTGAAGTATCGCGCTTTACTGCAAAAGGCATTAAAGATTGCACCTGGCAAAAAGGTTTTTTGAAAATAGCATCGAGAGCCAAAGCGCCAATATTGCCGATTCATATTAAAGCCAGAAACTCTTGGACCTTTTATGCTTCTTCATTTTTTTACAAACCGTTAGCTGGTTTGTTATTAGTGAAAGAGATGTTTAAACATAATCAACAAAGTATTCAAGTCAGTATTGGAAAATTAATTCCTTTCAGTAGTTATGGCCAAAATAAGCTGTCGACTAAGGTCAAAGTTAACCTGTTACAAAAAGAAGTGTATCGCGTTGCTAAAGGGCAGCAGAGTTACTTTAAAACTGAAACTGTCATTGCTCATCCCGTCGCCAGAGTTGAATTAAAACAAGCTATCGAGCAGTGTCAGTTATTGGGTAATACGTCCGATGGTAAGTGTATCTATTTATTAGAAAAACCTGAACACGGGGTTATTCTAAAAGAGTTAGGCCGTTGCAGAGAAGTCACTTTTAGAGCGGTAGGTGAGGGCACAGGTGAAAAACGTGATTTAGATAAATTCGATTTTGATTACATGCACATTATTCTATGGGATAAAGAACAATTAGAATTAGTTGGTGCATATCGTTTTACAACAACTTCGCATTTAATATCAGCACAAGGCGTTAATGCGCTCTACAGTGCTCAACTCTTTAATTACCAACCTGAGATGCAACCTTACTTTGAGCAAGGTATTGAGTTGGGACGAAGCTTTGTACAACCCCGTTACTGGGGAAAACGTAGTTTAGATTATTTATGGCAGGGTATTGGAGCTTATTTAGCGATGAACCCCGACATTCGTTATTTATTTGGTCCTGTTTCATTAAGTGCTTCTTTACCGAAAAAAGCACATGCATTTTTAGTGTATTTTTATCAATTGTATTTTCCTGCTCAGGGGCATTTAGCGACGGCGAAAAATGCTTATTCATTATCAGAAGAGTTAGATCATGAATTGCTTACTTATTTTGGCGGTGATAATTACGCAAAAGACTTTATGAAATTGAAAACCATGATGAATAATATGGGAGTCAGTGTACCGACACTTTATAAACAATATACAGAGTTATGTTATGAAGGTGGTGTGCAGTTTGTAGATTTTAATATTGATCCGGATTTTAATTATTGTATTGATGGTTTAGTCGTGGTCGATTTAAGTTACTTAAAAGAAAAAAAACAACGTCGATATATTGATATTCATTGTCAAAGTGAAGCGGACAGAGAAGCCGTTGCATAAGTAATGTTTTTGCTTGTCGCTACACTCACAACAGAGACTTATGAAACATAAACACGTATTTATATTTAAAAACGTGTTTTTTTTGCTGTTAGCCTGAATGGACGATATAATGCGCGCCCTATATTTTACGTCTTAAAAAGGAACTACAGCAGTGTTCGAATTCCCCCAAATTAATAAAAGCAGTGTTAAAAATGATGTGCTTTCAGGCTTAACTGTTGCACTTGCACTGGTTCCTGAAGCGGTGGCTTTTGCCTTCGTTGCAGGTGTAGAACCAATGATTGGTTTATACGCTGCATTTATGGTGGGTTTAGTTACTGCTATATTCGGTGGTCGTCCTGGTATGATCTCGGGTGCAACGGGCGCGATGGCGGTGGTGATGGTTGCATTAGTGAGTGAACATGGCGTTCAATACCTTTTTGCGGCTGTACTGTTAACCGGTTTATTGCAAGTGTTGTTTGGTGCATTTCATCTCGGTAAATTTATCCGAATGGTACCGCACTCAGTCATGATAGGGTTCGTGAACGGTTTAGCGATTGTGATCTTCTTGGCACAACTTGGTCAGTTTAAAGTTAAAGATGCAGCTGGCAATTTAAGTTGGTTACAGGGTGAGGCTATGTACATCATGCTAGGGTTAATTGCATTAACCATGGCGATTATTCACTTTCTTCCAAAATTAACTAATGCTGTTCCTTCTACCTTAGTGGCTATTTTAGTCGTGACTTTGTTAGTGTATTTTGTTCCTGCGTTAGATACACGTACGGTATTAGATTTTCTACAAAGTATGACTGGCGATGAAAACGCAACGATTGCAGGGACGTTACCTACTTTTGCATTGCCTGTTGTCCCTTTCACATTCGAAACATTACAGATCATTTTACCTTACTCGTTAATTCTAGCAGCAGTTGGTTTAATCGAATCACTACTAACATTAACGGTTGTTGATGAAATGACCGGAACACGTGGTCGCCCTAATAAAGAATGTGTTGCGCAAGGTGCCTCTAACATGATTAACGGTGTATTTGGTGGAATGGGCGGTTGTGCAATGATTGGTCAATCGATGATCAATATTAATTCAGGTGGCCGTGGTCGTTTATCGGGTATTACTGCTGCACTCGCATTACTGGCCTTTATCTTATTTGCTTCTGGTTTAATCGAAATGGTGCCGCTTGCTGCATTAGTTGGTGTTATGTTTATTGTCGTATTAGGTACTTTCGAATGGGCTTCATTTAAAATGATGCGCAACGTACCTGTTAAAGATGCCTTTGTTATTGTCTTAGTAAGTGCCGTTACTGTCGTCACTGACCTTGCTATCGCTGTATTTGTTGGTGTGATTGTTTCTGCTTTAGTCTTCGCATGGGAACACGCTCGTCATATCCACGCAAAAATAGATAAAAATAAAGATGAAACTGAAAAATCTTATAGTATCAATGGTCCATTATTCTTTGGTTCAGTGAGTAACTTCTTAGAGTTGTTTGATGTTAAGAATGACCCTCGACATGTTGTTGTTGATTTTGCTGAGTCACGAGTCGCTGACCATTCTGCGATTGAAGCGATTAGCGTATTGAATGAACGTTATGTAAAAGAAGGTAAAAAATTACATATTCGTCATTTAAGTAAAGATTGCCGTAAGTTATTACATAAGGCAGGTGTGTTGGTTGAAATGAATGTGATTGAAGATCCATCATATGCAGTCGCATCAGACAAATTAGGTTAATGTCATTTATTAAACTTGTTGGTCGGGGTTATCGTTGCTCAAAAAGATAAGTTAACAATAAATTTCAAAGATATTTAAAGCAGGTTAATCGCCTGCTTTTTTTGTTTTTTAATTTAATGGGAATTGAACAATACAGTTTTAATGAAACGTGAATATGTTTTTTTTAACGCGTTGATTGACGAATAGGACGGTATTCCGCATCACATTTTGGACTAAGTTGGCTCGATTTTGGATTCCATACTGAAAACCAAACATGTTTATTTCTTAATGTTTTCTTTTTGTTTTTCATCTTCTTCTCCTTTTTTAATTTTCAGTTACCTTAATGCTTATTTATTGCAAATTTGTGACAATATAAAAAAAGATAACTGATCCAAATTAATAAAACAGCAAAGAAATAGCTTTTTAACAAGAATATGAATAATATTGTTATTCTACAGCGGGCTCTTATTGTATGCTTGTTAAACGAGGCGTCATAGGTTGTTTACATGAAAAACCAGTGATTAAATAATAGCTATTTTAATGAAACGAACATGCGGTTTAGTCATTTAGTGTCTATCTTTCTTATAGAAAGCTGCATTTAACTTGCGTTAAAATAATAAAGTTTTAATTTTATAGATGATAATTATGATCTTAAATTATGCATAAACTGTCATAATTTAGTTTTATAATATTTGTCAATTAGTGTAATTGGTTGAGGTAAATTGTGATTAAAAAAATTGGTGTTCTAACAAGTGGTGGCGATGCGCCAGGTATGAATTGTGCAGTACGAGCAGTCGTTCGAACTTGTCTATCACACGATGTCGAAGTATTTGGTATCTACGATGGTTTTGCAGGATTACATGCAGGTAAAATTGAACAATTAGATCGTCACTCAGTATCTGATGTTATTAATCGTGGTGGTACATTTTTAGGTTCTGCTCGTTTCCCTGAATTTAAAGAAGAAAGTGTTCGTAAAGAAGCCATTAAACAATTAGAAAAAGTGGGCATTGAAGCATTGATCGTGATCGGCGGTGATGGTTCATACATGGGTGCTTTGAAATTAAGTGAAATGGGATACCCGTGTATTGGTCTTCCTGGCACCATTGATAACGATATAGCAGGGACTGATTTTACAATTGGTTTCATGACTTGTTTAAATACAATCGTAGATGCAGTTGACCGTTTACGTGATACATCTTCTTCGCATAACCGTATTTCAATTGTTGAAATGATGGGGCGTTACTGTGGTGATTTAACACTATGGGCCGCTATTGCTGGTGGCAGTGAATACGTCATCGTACCTGAAAAAGAATTCGATGAAGAAAAACTCATTAAACAAATTCAATTGGGTGAAGAAAAAGGCAAGAAGCATGCGATTGTTGCCATCACAGAGCATATTACTGATGTTAATGCGTTAGCTAAACGTATTCAAGAAAGAACTAAGCGTGAAACTCGTGCAACTATATTAGGTCATATCCAACGTGGTGGTTCACCAATGGCATTCGACCGTATTTTAGCAAGCCGCATGGGTTCTTATGCTGTTGATATTTTAATAGCAGGAAAAAGTGCACGCTGTGTTGGTATTAAAAGCGGTAATATGGTTGACCATGATATCGTTGAATGCTTAACAGAAATGAAACGTCCATTCCGTCAAGACTTATATAATTTATCAGACGTTTTATACTAGAACGTAGTAGATAATTAGATTTAGCCTACCCTCGGGTAGGCTTTTTTGTATGTGTAACTTTGCTACCTATCATCTTAATGAAAATAAGTGACAGAATTTTGATCATTAAACACGTTGGAAAAGTACTTTTATAAAGCAATACTATTAGATATTACTAATTACCATCGACTAACATTCAAGAATGAGATTTATCATGCCTAACCATCTAAATAATGTATTTATGGATTTTATTACTTTTAATAAAAACCATGTGCAATCAGCGAGTTTACAAACACCTTATTATCAGCTTGGTTTTATTTGTAGTGTTCAAGCACAACCTGAACTAGTTGACCTTGAACAATGGTTATCTTATTTATGGTTAGAGGATGTAGATGTTAGCTTTGATGACGAAGAACAAGCTACTGAATATGCAAAAAAGGTATTAAATATTGTTGCTGACATTCAAAAAATATATCAACAAGCCATTCCATTGGATAATTTAAACTGTGATCAATGGTTAAGCGAAGAAGGGATACTAACCGAGCAGGGTATTCAATTTGCCACTGGGTTTTTAGTTGCTATTGAGATTTTTAACGAACAATGGGCATTGGTCGAACAAGACGTTGATACTCACAATATATTTCAAACCACTATTTTGTTATTAAGTAAATTAGCACCAGCTGACAATATCGATCAGCAACATACAGAGCTCTTAGCACAATTGCCTGAGCCGGTTGAAATATTACGCATACTACCGCAACTATTAAGTAATTTAGCTTATAATGCGGGTCATATTACCGCACAAAATGTGCAAGCTGATCTCTAACGTTTATTATTGAATACCATATCGTTAAAGTTAGTTTTTTAAATCATAATTGGAATAAACAATGCTTGAAAAAATAGAAGCAACAAATGCATACTTTTCATTAGTAGCAGAGAATGATGACTTTGTTGTTATTAATAAACATGCAGGTATTAATTTCCACAGCGAAGATGGCGAGTTTGGTGTTGTTGTTGCGGTTGAAAAATATTTAAAGCAAAAGTTATTCAGCGTACATCGTCTCGATAAAATGACGTCGGGCCTTTTATTACTGGCGAAATCATCGCAAGTAGCGAGTGGTTTATCTGAATTATTTAAAACACAACAAATTCAAAAGTATTATTTAGCTATTTCTGATAAGAAACCTAAAAAATCACAAGGGTTAATTAAAGGCGGTATGGAAAAGTCACGTCGATCGATGTGGAAATTAACGCGGAACCAAGATAATCTCGCTATTACGCAATTTTTTAGTTATTCCTTAGGTGAAGGTAAGCGACTGTTTGTTGTTAAACCTAAAACCGGTAAAACACACCAAATTCGTGTCGCACTTAAAAGTGTGGGCAGCGCTATTATTGGTGACTCTATTTATGCTGCTGAAGAGTCTTATCGTTATGATCGCGGTTATTTACATGCTTATCAAATTCAATTTACCTATGCGGAGCAAACCTTTAACTTTACGGCATTACCCGATACGGGAGCGGAGTTTTTATCTGATGCCTGCCAAGCTAAATTAGCAACGTTAACGGATTGTAGTTTATTGAAGTGGCCTAAAATCTAAATGCAGTGATAAGACATCATGGATATAAAAAAGGCTTGTTTACGATTGTAAACAAGCCTTTTAAGTTTTTAGAGCAATTTTGTAAGGCAGTACTCTAATAGCAAGATTCTAATAACAATACTCTAATAACAATACTCTAATAACAATACTTGCTATTTAGTGAGCTGAATTATTTACAGGCTCAATGTCATGACTCATCTTTTATCTGACAATATTGCTTTATTGAACGTTTAAAGCTTATTAAGCGAATTCAGTCCAGATAGGCGCATGGTCAGACGGTTTATCAATCCCTCTTAGCTCGTAATCAATATCGGCTTCTACCGTCTTCTCTGCCAATGATGGCGTCGCGAGTACTACATCAATGCGTAAGCCACGATTATCATCAAAACCACGTGAGCGGTAATCAAACCAGCTGAATTTTTCATTTTCTTCAGGGTGTAATAAGCGGAATGTATCGGTAAAACCAAAGCTCATTAGCGTCGCTAACCATTCACGTTCTTCTGGTAAGAAACTACATTTTTTAGTTTGTAACCAACGTTTTGCGTTAACTTCACCAATACCAATGTCTAAATCCTGTGGAGAAATATTAATATCACCCATGACGATCACTTGTTCTTCAGCGGTGTGGTTTTCGTTAAGGTACGTATTCAGATCTTTATAAAATTGACGTTTATAAGGGTATTTAATTTCATGAGTTTGGCTTTCTCCCTGAGGGAAGTATCCATTTAAAATGCGTACAGGTTGTCCATCTTCATCAGGTACAGTGACCATGATCATACGTTTCTGATGATCTTCGTTATCGGTAGGAAAACCATATTGAACATCGGTCGGCTTCTGTTTGCACAGCATAGCAACACCATAATGGGCTTTTTGACCATGGTAATAAACGTGATATCCCATTGCTTCTACTGCTTCTACTGGGAAAGCATCATTATGAACTTTGATTTCTTGCAGACCGATCACATCCGGTTGGTGCTTATCGATAATTGCTTGTAATTGATGAAGACGCGCACGAAGCCCGTTAATGTTGAATGAAATAACTTTCATAGAAAATAGCCTTTACAGAATCGAAACGATGAATGTACCTTGTTGCGCTTATTTACTCAACTGAGTAATAGAAATATTGATGTAATTCAGTGTAGAAATTAACATGTTTTTTTGTAAATTATCTTGAATAGATTACTGGAGATTGTTGTTTGTACTGCCATTGAATAAAAATACTATTATTCGATAGCTATGTTAAATAGGTATGTTAAATAGATATGTTCAATAGCTATGTCGAATAGTCTGGTGAAATCGCAATGAGTCATCAATGCGAGAAGATGATATTGAAGTGTATAAAGGTAAAGTCGGGTTTTACAGTGAGCTCTTTAAAGTACTTGAGCTCACTTTTTGTTTATTCTGTTTATGTTGATTCTATTACTATTAACGCTTTGCCATTAATGACATTCGTAATAATCAACGTCGAATTTAATTTAAAGTGGTTATAACATGGCGTAAATGCTCGGCGGTTTCTAACCCACTATCAGTTAAATATCCTCCGTCATGTTGAGAGATAAGTCCTTTATCAAAAAGAGATTGAGCTGCTTGAATGACCGAATGTGCAGCTTCCTTATGAATCTTTAATCCTTCTAATTGTGATGTTTCAGGGAATTTAGCAAGTAATTTCATTTCTTCTAAAAAAGTATCAGAGTAATTTTTAATCATCTTTTAATTCACTTCTATTATGTTAAGGAATTTTCATCATAAACGTTGGATTCTAAAAAGCAAAAATTACTCGATAGGAGTTTGGGCTAGATCAATTCTCGATAAACTTCTGTTATTAAAGGTGATTTGGCGCACTAAATAGGCAGGTAAATGACAGCGATGAAGGAACTCATTTTTTAAAAGGTAATAAAAAAGGAATGCGATAATGGCATTCCTTTTAAAGTAATGAAGAGCTTTATTTACTCTGAGGTTAACGGTACTTTTGTATCACCTGTCTGTGCAGCTTCATTCGGCTCTTCTTTTACTTTAGGGTTTTTTACTAAAGGATTTGGCGCAGAGGTGTTTTCACTGCTTATTTCAATCAGTTTATTACCATCAAATGTTAAAAATATGTGTGATTGTTGTACGTCTTCACCACCTGGTTTGATGTAACGAATGTAATACCATTTTGAAGAATCAAATTGGTCAATTAACATTGGAGACCCTAATACATAAATGATCTGTTGCTGCGTCATACCGACTTCTATTTTAGCTAATTTCTCGTCGTCGATATAATTTCCTTGTACAACATCAATTTGATATACAAAGGTATCGTATAAGTAAGAGCAACCAGAAAGAGAGAAGGTAACAATAAGGCTGGCAAGTATTTTTTTAATAGTCATTGGCTCATCTATAATTGGGTGATAAAAAATTAGGTGATAAAAATTCTGTGTCTGATAATACCCAAGCAAGCCTAACAAGTAAAAATATTAGCGAAGAAATCTTGTTATTCTGATTTATTGAGCAAAGTTATCGCTTAATTGGTTAAAAATAAAACTAAATACAGCGTAGAAACAGAGTTAGCTTTAAATTTAGCGTAAATTTACGTAGAATTCAGCTCTTTTGTTTTAGTCCGTTTTCTTGTCTCAGTGAATTATATAAATGTCATTATTTGCGTTAGGAATTAATCATCAAACTGCACCAGTAAAACTAAGAGAACAAGTTGCTTTTGCACCTGACTCTTTGAATGCTGCTTATAGCGATTTATTAGCACAACCTTTTGTGAAAGAAGCAGTTATCATTTCCACCTGTAATCGATGTGAGATTTATTGCAACTTCGAAGGTGATGATAGTAGTGCTATTTTACGGTGGTTAACTGACTTCCATAATATCGAAGCAGGTAGCTTTGATGATAACTTCTATTGTTACCAAGATCAGGAAGCTGTTTCTCATCTATTTCGTGTTTCTTGTGGATTAGATTCACTAGTGTTAGGTGAGCCACAAATATTAGGGCAAATTAAGCAAGCTTTTGCTGTAGCAAGTCATGCCAAGTCAGTTAATAAAAGCTTAAACAAATGGTTTCAATATGCCTTTAAAGTCGCTAAAAAAGTCCGTACTGATACTCAAATAGGGGCCAATGCCATCTCTGTTGCTTTTGCCGCGGTGAGTTTAGCAAGACAAATATTCAGTGACCTAAAACAAAGCCGTGTATTATTGATTGGTGCAGGTGAAACCATTGAACTCGTTGGTAAATATCTTCTAGAGCATGAAGTCCCTAATATTACTATTGCCAATAGAACGTTAGCGCGAGCAGTAGAGTTAGTTGATAAGTTTAATGCGAAAGCGATTACATTAGGGCAAATTCCAGATCAATTATCCAAAGCAGATATTATTATTTCTTCCACAGCGAGCCAGTTACCTATTATTGGTAAAGGCATGGTTGAATGTGCATTAAAAGATCGCCGTCATCAACCTATGTTATTTATCGATATTGCTGTCCCTCGCGATATCGAACCACAAGTTTCAGAATTAAACGATGCTTATCTTTATAGTGTCGATGATTTACAAGGCATTATCGAAGAAAACAAACAAGCCCGAGTGGAAGCTGCAATTGAAGCTGAAAAAATTATTGAAGTCGGTGTTCGTGATTTTATGGCTTGGCAAGAATCATTAAAAGCAGTGGAAAGCATAAGATTGTATCGTCAAAACAGTGAGCAATTAAGAGATGAATTATTACAACGTGCTATTGCTTCATTAGCGAATGGTAATGACAGTGAAAAAGTATTAAAAGAATTGGCCTTTAAATTAACCAATAAGCTTATACATCATCCAAGTCAAGCGTTAACGACGGTTAGCCAATCTGGTAACGAGCAAGATTTAACGCTAATTAGACTGACATTAGGCTTAAGCCAAACAGACGAATTATAAGAACAAAAAGAATAGCTAGGCTATTTACCTATTCATAAGAAGAGATAAAAATGAAAGCATCAATTGTTGCAAAGTTAGAGATATTAGTTGAACGCTATGAAGAAGTTCAAGCGTTATTAGGTGATCCTGACACGATTAGCAACCAAGAAAAATACCGTGAATTAACCAAAGAATACTCGCAACTTGAAGAAGTTGTATTGTCATTTAAAGCATTCCAAACCGCACAGGAAGATTTAGCTGCTGCAGAACTTATGCTCGAAGATGACGATGAAGATATGCGTGAAATGGCGCAAGATGAAGTTGTTGAAGCTAAAAATACCGTTGAAAAGTTAGCAGACGAATTACAAATCTTATTATTACCAAAAGATCCAAATGACGATCGCAACTGTTTTGTTGAGATTCGAGCTGGTGCGGGTGGTGATGAAGCGGCTATCTTTGCGGGTAACTTATTCCGTATGTACAGCAAATTTTGTGATACAAAAAAATGGCGCATGACAATTATGACCAGCAATGCCAGTGAACAAGGCGGTTATAAAGAAGTTATTATGCAAATTGAAGGTGATGGTGCTTACGGTTTAATGAAGTTTGAATCTGGCGGTCATCGTGTTCAACGTGTGCCTGAAACTGAATCTCAAGGTCGTATTCATACGTCAGCTTGTACTGTAGTAGTCATGCCTGAAATTCCAGAATCTGAAGCGATTAAAATTAATCCTGCTGATTTAAAAGTAGATACTTTCCGTGCATCGGGTGCAGGTGGTCAGCACGTTAATAAAACCGATTCTGCTATTCGTATTACGCACGTACCAACAGGTACTGTCGTTGAATGTCAGGATCAACGTTCACAACATAAAAACCGTGCGCAAGCGATGTCAGTATTACAAGCACGTTTACAACAAGCAGAAGATGAAAAAAATAATGCTGAAGAGCAAGATATTCGTCGTAGCTTAGTGGCAAGTGGTGACCGTAGTGAACGTATTAGAACTTATAACTACCCGCAAGGGCGTGTAAGTGATCATCGTATTAACTTAACAATCTACCGTCTAAACGAAGTATTAGAAGGTGAGTTAGATGCGCTACTTGATCCAATCCTACAGGAAGACCAAGCTGATAAATTAGCGGCACTTGCGCAGGGTGGTTTGTAATTGCGTATTGATGATGCGTTAATTTGGGCAGAGTACACGTTAGTAAATAGCGACTCTGCTTTATTAGATGCGCAGGTGTTATTGGCCTTTGTGTTAGATAAAGAAACGATTTATCTAATGACTTGGCCTGAACGCGATTTAAGTGCACAGCAAAAGTCACAGTTCGAAGATTTAATTGAAAAACGTGTCAATGGTCAGCCTGTTGCACATTTAACCGGACAGCGTGAATTTTGGTCTTTACCTTTAAAGGTCAATAACAGCACGTTAATTCCAAGACCTGATACAGAAGTATTAGTTGAAATAGCGCTAGCTAAAAGTGTTATTAACGCGCATATTTTAGATCTTGGAACGGGCACTGGTGCCATTATACTTGCACTTGCTAGCGAATTACCTCATGCAGTTTGTACTGGGGTAGATTTTAGTGAGCAAGCGGTTCAATTAGCGATTGAAAACCGTGACAACTTAAAACTCAATAATGTCAGTATTGAGCAAAGTAATTGGTTTGAAAATGTGCAAGGTCAGTTTGATATTATTGTTAGCAATCCCCCTTATATTGATGCTAACGATGAGCACCTCAAACAAGGTGATGTACGTTTTGAGCCTTTGTCAGCGCTAGTGGCAAATGAACAAGGCTTGTCGGACATCCGCCATATATGCGAACAAGCTAAAAGCTATTTAAAAGAAAATGGTTGTTTACTGTTTGAACATGGCTTTGAGCAAGGTGCTTCAGTACAAGCAATTTTACAAGAAAATGGTTTCATTAAGATCGAAACACAGCAAGATTATGCGAAAAATGACCGCGTTACTTTAGGTCATCTGGCGTAATTTATAATGAATAAGCAACTTTATATTACTGTCTAATAGAGCCAGTAATAAAGCAACAGTAAGTGTAGTCGCTTACCAATAGGACAACTATGTATTCAATTTTAAAACATACACACATGACTTTTATTTTATTAGCTATCGTCATGTTTATCGTTCGATTTTACTGGCTTAAATCAGGCCATGCTAACGCACAAAAAGCCGTATTTAAGAAAATACACATCCATACCAATGTTGCCATTATTGTGCTTGGTTTAGCGTTAATGGGGTTATTGCACTTCAATCCGTTTGCTACCGGTGGATACTGGTTACTAGAAAAAATGATTGCTTTTGTTGCTTACTTCTCAATGGTACAAGTTGCACTTAATGCTAATACAAAAACACACATTCAATGGTTAGCGTTTATTGGTGCTTTCGGTTGGCTTGCGTACATCGCTAAATTAGCATTCACTAAACAAGCCATTTTATTAGTGGGGTAGACAGTGGAATTAGACGAACAGGGTGTTATTGAACAACCCGTTGTTAATACAAGTATTATTCATGAAGGGATCGACTATTGTGCGTTTTCTCTTTTACAGTTAGCAAGTATGGCTGAAGCTGAAATTACTGGACAATCAATCGTACAATTTCAAGATTCAATGCGTTTACAGCTCATTATTGTTAAGTCTCAAGTCGGGAAGAAAACAGAACAGAATCTAGATAAACTGCAAACGTTATTAAACAGTGTTTATCAGGACCAAGGCTTTAAAGGTGATTGGAAAGCGTTTTTCAAAGTTAAAAATGCATTGGTATCAAAAGTGTTATCACGTCGAAAAGGTGTGCCCATTAGTTTAGGTATTCTTTTGATTGAAATGCTAAAAGAAACGGGTTTTACTGCGTCGGGTATTTGTTTCCCAAGTGGTTTTATTGTCAAAGTTGAGCTAGAAGATGGGCCTATTTATGTTGACCCTTTTAATGGTGAGGTCGTTGATACAAAACAATTAGAATTAAAAGTACGTGGCCAGTTAGGTAATCATGCGCGTTTAACAAATGAAATGTTACAAGCAGATAGTAACGAAACCATTATCAAACGTTATGTCAGTGTCTTAAAAGCTGCTTATATTCAAGCTGAAAATATTGAATTAGCCTTATTGTGTAGTGATATTTTATTACGTTTAGACCCTGAAGATGCTTTTGAAGTCAGAGACCGTGGATTTTTGTTTCAACAGTTAGATTGTTTTCAGCTTGCTTGTAATGATTTTACTTACTTCATTGAGCAATGTCCTGAAGATCCAAT
Organism: uncultured Psychromonas sp.; assembly: GCF_947489755.1. Classification (GTDB taxonomy): domain Bacteria; phylum Pseudomonadota; class Gammaproteobacteria; order Enterobacterales; family Psychromonadaceae; genus Psychromonas. Next base: position 76,205 of record NZ_CANLFB010000012.1, on the reverse strand, counting down.
CGTTAATTTATTAAAACGACAAATTAAACAAATGAATGATGAGCATAATGCTCAAACCATCCATTAAATAAACTAAATAACTTTTTTACAGCCAAATTTTATCGTTAAGGTTGTTAATAAATAAGAGAGTAAAGATGAGCCAGAAAATTATCAAAGTAGGTAATATTGATGTTGCAAACGATCGTCCATTTGTTTTATTTGGTGGAATGAATGTTTTAGAGTCACGTGATCTAGCAATGAAGATGGTTGAAACGTATGTTGAAGCGACTTCTAAACTTAATATTCCTTATGTCTTTAAAGCTTCTTTTGATAAAGCAAATCGTTCTTCAATTAATAGTTATCGTGGACCTGGTTTAGAAGAGGGTTTACGCATTTTTGAAGACATTAAATCTACTTTTAATGTACCCATTATTACAGACGTACATGAACCATACCAAGCAAAACCAGTTGCTGAAGTCGTTGATGTTATTCAATTACCTGCATTCTTAAGTCGTCAAACAGACTTAGTACAAGCAATGGCTGAAACCAATGCGGTTATTAATGTTAAAAAAGCACAGTTTTTAGCACCACATGAAATGCAACATATCATTACTAAATTTAAAGAAGCGGGTAATGATAAAATTATCCTATGTGAACGAGGCAGTTGTTTCGGTTACAACAACCTAGTGGTTGATATGTTAGGTTTCAGCACAATGAAAGAAACCGGTTACCCAGTTATTTTTGATGTAACGCATTCACTTCAAAAACCAGGTGCACGTTTAGATAGTGCTGATGGTCGCCGTAGCCAAGTAGTACAACTAGGTTTAGCGGGTATGTCTCAAGGTATTGCAGGGTTATTCTTGGAATCTCATCCAGATCCGACTAATGCTAAATGTGATGGACCATGTGCATTACCACTAGATAAATTAGTCCCATTCTTAACACAAATGAAACAAATGGATGACTTAGCAAAAAGCTTAGAGCCTATTGTCACTGAATAACGGCTAGTGACGGGTCTTACCAAACAATTGCCATTAGCCATAATGACGCTAAATAGTTGCTATTAAGTTTTTATTCCTTAATAGCAATGATTAACTCACTGTTATTACAAGCGGTTACTAATTTCTGAACTAAATAAGGTTATTAACATTGCTGCCCTCTAAACAATCACGTTGTTTTATTGCCGTTGCTGCCTTATTAGGTGCAACAGCGGTTATGTTTGGCGCTTATGCAAGTCACGGTTTATCGACTTGGGCAAGTACAGCGCAAGTCTCTCAAGTGCAAGTTGCTGCACAATACCAACTGTTCCATGCGATCATTTTAATCGTGATATCACTACTAAGTTCAGCGTTTACAAGCCGATTACTAACGATCAGCTTATATTGTTTCACATTGGGCACCGTATGTTTTAGCGGTAGCTTATATTACTTAGTATTTTTAGGTTCAAAATCATTAGTATTAGTGACCCCATTAGGTGGTTTATTACTCATACTCGCTTGGTTATTAGTTGCTGTAGCCATGCTATTTACACAAAGAAAATAAAGGTTTAAGTCTGTATGTTAGGTATTCTGTTATATTGTCGCCCAGGTTTTGAAAATGACTGTGCAAATGAAATCCAAGCTAAAGCGAGTGAGTTAGAAGTTTTTGGTTATATTAAAACCCTTAAAAATAGTGGTTTTGTTTTATACCATTGTTACGAACCATCACAAGTCGAAGCATTAGCAGAACAGATTAATTTTTCTCAACTTATTTTTGCTCGTCAAATGATTGTCGCTGTTGCCTTAGTTGAAGATTTACCTGCAGAAGACCGAATCGCACCTATTTTAGACATTACCCGTAACTTACCGATGGCTGGTGATGTGTATGTTGAATGTCCTGAAGGTGATGAAACTAAACCTTTATTAACTTTTTGTCGTAAGTTTACGGTTCCTTTTAGACAAGCGCTTAAAAAACACAATAATTTAACGAACAAAGAAAACCTAAAAAAACGACGCACACATGTTTGTTTTATGGATTATGAAACTGCCTATGTCGGTTATTCTCTGCCTAACAATCGCAGTGAATTGCACATGGGTATCACTCGTTTACGTTTTCCTAATGAAGCACCTAGCCGTTCAACCCTTAAGTTAGACGAAGCCTTCCAAACCTTCTTAACCAAAGAAGAACAAGAAGCACGAGCACATTCAGGTTTACGTGCTGTTGATCTTGGCGCTTGTCCTGGTGGCTGGACTTACCAATTAGTACGACGTGGCATGTTTGTTAGCTGTGTCGATAATGGTGCGATGGCTGATAGTTTGATGGAAACCGGACAGGTCACTCACTATATGGAAGATGGTTTTAAGTTTGAACCTGAGCGTAAAAATATTCATTGGTTAGTCTGTGACATGATCGAAAAACCTAAACGCGTCGCTAAATTAATGGCACAGTGGTTAATTGATGGTTGGTGTAAAGAAGCGATCTTTAATCTTAAATTACCAATGAAACAACGTTACCAAGAAGCAACGGATGATTTGAAATTATTGACCGATATGATCGAAGAAGCGGGGTTCAATTACGAACTACAAGCGAAGCATCTATATCATGACCGTGAAGAAATTACCGTACATGTACGTTTAACTGACAAAATCTACGGCCCGCTATAAAGCTTATAAAATCACACATAGCCCATATAGCCTTAATAAAATATTGTACTAATAAATGTGGTGAACGGTTATCAATATAAAGAGAGGTTAATTAATCTCTCTTTATATTGAGTTGTGGATTAATGTTTTGTTAGAAGTAGTGACTAAGCTCACTGCAAATAGAGTTGGTCAATGTAAAGGTTAACTGGCCCATCTAATTCATACATATAAAAATCGACTCCCGCCATTTTACTTAAATCCATCTCTCTTAGCTGAACTCCCTCCTTGATTGCTTTTAATGGAATGGTTATTTTGCTAAAGCCCGGTTCAATGTTTAATTTTTTCTCGTAACGATCTTTATAATTGGGTTTTGATTTATCGTAATGCTTATCTGTGATCAATAACGTGACGGGTAAGGTGTTAGGCTCTGTTGTCATTGCATTAGTGTCTGCTTCAGAAGCTGTATTGGGATTATAAAAACGTATCACTAACTCTTTGTAAGCTCCCCAATCACCTTCGAAATAACGTAAAGCTACGCCACTATATTCACGAGGCACAAAAGTCACTTTCATCATTTTATTGATGCTTGGCGACAACTGACTTAGTTGTTTATTGAGCGGCTTATCTAATGACTCTGGTATTGCTAAAGATAAAGGCTGATCTGCTTTCCAACGTGTTAATGCAACGTCGTGTTCAAAAGAGGCTAATACTGGGTATTCAACCTTTGCTTTAATTTCATCATAAATACACAGTGCAGAAGGGGAAAGTAGATAACCGAGTAAGCAAAAATAGAATAGCTTATAGCACCAGTGAATAAAATGGCGACTGAATAAAATGATGCTGAGCAATAAACCTACATAATTTAAAAACACATCGGCTAGCTCTTTAGATCGTCCAAAGAAAGGTTGGATTAATTCAATCGATATTCCAAAAATGAAACAAAAAGCAGTCATTAATAAAAATTGTTTTTTGAGCGGCGCGGCTTTTATAGTGGGTTGATAAAGCAGGAATAACGATCCCCAAAAAGCAAAGACAGTGACGTGCCCAATAGGCCATAATGCATCGATTAACCGGTCTGAAATAATAGTTTGAATATCAATGAATAAGAGTAAGAAAAAACATAATGAAATGGTCGAAAGCGCTATTTTTTTAAACATTTTTATCTTATGTGAAATAAAGAAAATAGTGAAAGGGGAGTTGATTTTATCATTACTTTTTATTGACTTACAAAAGAAATAAGCGTCAAAATTAATAAAAGCTAAAAAGCTAAATGAGGTTGAGTGATTACTTAATGGAGATGAGTATTAATGCTGTGACAACATATTAACGACTCTTGAAATCCGTTCATCGCTATGTTGTTTAAGGTCATTATGTTAATCGCTTTCTTGAATAGAAAGGAGGTTAATAGAAAGGAAGTTAATAAAAAATAGCTTAATAGTATTGAAAATATCGAACTCAATCGTTAATGATGATTAAGTTCGACATTTTTTAATATAACTTCTCAGTATAGCTATCTGATTTTATATAGCTTATTGACTATATCCATCAAGGAAGTGAGCAATTTTGTTAATCGCTATTGCCATCTCATCGACACGTGGTAAACAAACAATACGGAAGTGATCTGGTTTGTGCCAATTAAAGCCAGTACCTTGCACAATTAATATTTTTTCTTCAACTAATAAATCCATCGCAAAACGTTGGTCATCTTTAATATTAAAACGTTTTTGATCTAATTTAGGGAAAAGATACAAAGCACCATTTGGTTTAGTACAACTGATACCCGGAATGTCATTTAATAATTTCCACGCGGTTTGCGTTTGATCATATAAACGGCCGCCAGGGACAGTTAACTCATTAATACTTTGATAACCACCTAATGATGTTTGAATGGCATGTTGCATCGGCACGTTGGCGCATAAACGCATACTCGCTAGAATTTCTATGCCTGATATGTAATCACGAGCTTGTTTTTTAGCACCACTGATCATCATCCAACCGACACGGAAACCACATACACGGTAAGCTTTTGATAAACCATCAAAGGTCACAATCAAAATATCATCGGCTAAGGTAGCTAATGGAATGTGCACGGCATCGTCATACACAATTTTTGAGTAAATCTCATCAGAGAAAACAATCAAGTTATGTTGGCGTGCTAATTCTACAATTTGTTCTAATAACTCTTTACTATAAACTGCACCCGTTGGGTTGTTTGGATTAATTAACACAATGCCTTTAGTACGAGAGGTGATTTTTGACTTAATATCATCGATATCAGGGAACCAGTTTGATTCTTCATCACAAATGTAATGTACCGCTTTACCGCCAGACAAGTTAGCCGCTGCAGTCCATAATGGATAATCAGGTGACGGGACTAAAATCTCATCACCGTTATTCAGTAAACTTTGCATCGCCATCACGATTAACTCACTGACACCATTACCAATATAAATATCATCGGTATCTAATGATAAAAGACCTTTAGCTTGGTAATGTTGCATAACCGCTTTACGCGCAGAAAAAAGGCCTTTACTGTCACAATAACCTTGGCTATTGGGCAAGTTTTTGATCACGTCCATCAGCACTTCTTCTGGCGCTTCAAAACCAAATTGGGCGGGATTACCAATGTTCAATTTAAGAATACGTTGACCTTCATCTTCTAATTTCATCGCTTGTTTTAATACAGGTCCACGAATGTCATAGCAGACATTATCTAGTTTGTTTGAACGAACAATTGAATACATTTAAACCCCTTAAATCCTAATTTCTTTGATGCTTTAAACAGTCTCTTAAAGTACCTTATCTGATTGATTTAGTGAAGATGAAATCAACAATATGATTAGGTATTATTAAATAATGATTAATTTTATTCAATCATTGGCTATAAAATGTGAAAATTATTAACTTTTATGGAATACTCATATTATTTAACGCTTTATTAAGGTGAACCATGATTGAGCTAAAACACTTAAAAACGCTATCAACACTGAATAAAGCAGGCAGTTTAGTAGAGGCCGCAAAACAACTACATTTAACACAATCAGCATTATCACATCAGCTAAAAGAATTAGAGCAACGTTTGGACTGTTCGTTATTTATTCGTAAATCACGTCCAATTCGCTTTACCATTTCTGGTTTACGTCTCCTAGAATTAGCAGATCAAGTTCTCCCACAAATTCGTCAGGCTGAGCGAGATATTTCACGCTTTGCTTCTGGTGATGCAGGGCGTTTACACATGGCGATAGAATGTCATTCTTGTTTTCAATGGTTAATGCCTGCTATTGATAAGTTTCGTGATAGCTGGCCTGAAGTTGAGCTAGATTTTTCAAGTGGTTTTAGTTTCTTACCTTTACCTGCCTTAAAACGCGGTAACTTAGATTTAGTGGTTACGTCAGATCCTCAGCCAATAGAAGGGATCTGTTATATTCCTTTATTTAGCTATCAATCGATGCTCGCATTAAGTCGACATCATCCCTTAGCCAATAAAACGTATATAGAAGCAGAAGATCTTAGTGGAGAAACCCTAATCACTTATCCTGTTGAGAAAGAGCGTTTAGATATTTTTAATGCTTTTCTAACACCAGAAGGCGTTGCTCCTGCAAAAATACGTCAGGCAGACATGACATTAATGATGCTGCAGTTGGTGGCTAGTGGTCGAGGTGTGGCGGGTTTACCCAATTGGGCATTGTATGAATATTTGCAAAAAGATTATGTCGTCGCGAGACGTTTGGGCAAAGAGGGCGTTTGGAAAACACTGTATGCAGCGGTGAGAGAGGAGCAACATTCACTTGCTTTTATAGAAGATTTTATAACAACGGCCATTGAAAGCTGTTTTAGTAACTTAAAAGGGATTAAAGTACCAGATGCGATCCCTAATGGGATAAATACGGAAATAAATGAGGGTATAAGTGCTGAGCAAAGTGAATAAGCTAGGCGTGTTTTTTGGTCCTAAATTTATATTTTAGATCTTTTTATGCATATTCATTGATCTTGATACTGTCTTGATAATGTTTAGTTAAATTATAATATTGCACCTGTGCGCAACGCAATACATAATGAAATACCAATCAATATCCAATAATCAATAAGCAAAAACTAATAAGTAATAACTAATAATTATTATTAAAAACTAACTAATCAAAATAGAGTGACCCATATGAGCTGTTGTAATGCAAAAGGATTAATGCCGTTAGCTGATGCGTTGGAAACAATGCAAGAAGCGTTATCGATAGTATGTGACAAAATCACGTTACCATTATCGGACGCGTTGGGCTTTACACTTTGTGAAAATATTATTTCACAAAAGAATGTACCTCCTTTTAACAATTCAGCAATGGACGGTTATGCATTACACGCTGATGATTTAAAAGATTACTCTACAGACAATCCAGTTAAATTAACGTTAGTTGGTAAATCCTTTGCAGGTGTGCCTTTTAATGGAGAAGTTGAAGCGGGTTGTTGTATTAGAATAATGACAGGTGCATTAATACCTGATTCATTAAATTGTGTCGTCATGCAAGAGCAATGTTTAGCTGAAGGTGAGTTGATTACTTTTAGCAGTGCTTCTGAAATCAATAATAATGTTCGCTTTGCCGGCGAAGATTTAAGTATTGGACAGCACGTTTTACAAAAAGGGCATAAATTAACGCCACGTGATATTCCTTTACTTGCTTCATTAGGTATCGCTAATGTCGAGGTTTATCGAAAACTTAAAGTGGCAGTATTATCGTCTGGTGATGAGTTAAAAAGTTTAGGTGACACATTACAACAAGGCGAAATATACGATAGTAATAGATATAGTATTATGGCGCTTTTGTCTCGTTTGAATGTTGAAGTGATTGATTTCGGTATTATCAAAGATGATTACGCCTTAATTAAAGCAGCAATGCTTAAAGCAGATAAACTGGCAGATGTTGTGATAACAAGTGGCGGTGTATCAGTGGGAGAGGCTGATTTCATTAAAGAAGTGCTTAATGAAATAGGTGAAATAGGGTTTTGGAAACTCGCCATTAAACCGGGCAAACCGTTCGCTTTTGGTCAGTTGCAAAACAGCGTCTTTTTTGGGTTGCCAGGAAATCCGGTTTCCGCTATCGTAACTCTATATCAATTAGCTGTACCAGCAATGGCTAAAATGAGTGGTGAGCTTGTTAAACCTGCGCTACGCTTGAATGCAATATGCAGCGATGCATTGTCAAAAGCACCGGGAAGAACTGATTTTCAGCGTGGCACCTACTCAACTAATGAGCAAGGCCAACTTGTTGTCTCAACGACAGGAAATCAAGGTTCTGGTGTATTTAGTTCAATGAGCCAGTCAAATTGCTTTATTGTACTTGAGCAAGACCGAGGTAATATTACGGCAGGAGAAACGGTTGTGGTTGAACCGTATAGTCCTTTGATGGATTGATGTTTAAAATAAACTGACTGATATAAAAAGTAAAAAGTAAAAAGCAAAAAGTTAAACAAAACAAGTGCATGAAACAATAAATAATAGTACTAATAACATTATCAATAACAATATTTTTATAATAGACGTAAAAGATAAATTAAAAACTAACTACCAGCACAACGAAGTGCTTCAGGACAAATTATGATTAAGACAGATGACGTGAATATAACAGCAATCAAAGAACTATTACCCCCAATTGCTCTATTAGAGAAATTTCCAGCTACATCTGAAATCAGCCGTACTGTTTCTGGTTCTCGTAATGCTATCAGCAAAATTTTAAGTGACGAAGATGACCGTATGTTAGTGATCATCGGACCTTGTTCAATTCATGATACAGAAGCGGCGCTAGACTATGCAGCTAAACTGATGCCATTACGTGAAAAATATAAAGACTCATTAGAAGTTGTGATGCGTGTTTACTTTGAAAAGCCACGTACAACCGTCGGTTGGAAAGGACTCATTAACGACCCTGAATTAAATGGCACATTTAATATCAACAAAGGTCTACGTACTGCACGTAAATTATTATTAGATATCAATGCAATGGGATTACCTGCTGCAACAGAATTCCTTGATATGATCACACCACAATATGTTGCTGACTTAATGTCATGGGGCGCAATTGGTGCTCGTACTACTGAATCACAAGTTCACCGTGAGCTAGCATCTGGTCTTTCATGCCCAGTTGGTTTCAAAAATGGCACAGACGGTACGATTAAAGTAGCCGTTGATGCGATTGGTGCAGCTAATGCTTCACATCACTTTTTATCGGTAAACAAATTTGGTCACAGTGCTATCGTAGAAACAGCGGGTAACCCAGATTGTCATATCATTTTACGTGGTGGTAAAGCGCCTAACTACAGTGCAGAACATGTTGCTGCCATTAAAACTGATTTGAAAAAATCTGGTTTAGCTGAAACATTAATGATCGATTTCAGTCATGCAAACTCTGAGAAAAAATTCGAAAACCAAATGAAAGTCTGTGATGACGTTTGTAGCCAAGTTTCTGGTGGTGATAAAGCGATTTCAGGTGTTATGGTTGAGAGTCATTTAGTTGAAGGTCGCCAAGATTTATGTGAAGGTGTTGCTGCAACTTATGGCCAAAGTATTACCGATGCATGTATTGGTTGGGATGCAACTGAAACATTATTAGCAAACTTATCGGCTGCCGTTATTGCTCGTCGTGGCTAATAACTTGTTATCAGCGATAGGGTAGCTTATGGTAAAGCACTGTGAAGACAGTGCTTTTTTTTTGCTTTTTTTTGAATTTAAGCAAGAAGTAAAATATTTATAAAATTAAACACCTATAGGCTTTTTATTAGATTATCGCTGTTAATCTTATGTAGAATAAATTATTCAAAAAATGATTTTTATTGCCAATTAAATACACTATTTTGTATTGTGATTCGTTTATAAACATTATCAAATAGATTCAAGCGAGACTTAATGACCGTAAAAAATAAACCCATCATGATTCTAGGTTGTACTAGTGATGCAGGTAAATCACTGATCGTCACAGCCATTTGTCGGTTACTGGCCAATAGAGGTGTTAATGTTGCGCCTTTTAAAGCACAAAACATGAGTAATAATGCCGCTATTACAGAAGATGGTTTAGAAATAGGTCGTGCACAATATCTACAAGCGATCGCCGCTAAAGTCACTCCTTCTGCATTAATGAACCCCATATTATTAAAACCAAGTGCTGATACCTTTAGCCAAGTTATCATTAACGGTAAAGTCGATACTGAGATTTCTAATATGCCTTGGATGGCGCGTAAAAAACTGCTTTGGCCAAAGGTTCTAGAAGCATTAGAAACGCTGCAAGGTGAGCATCAACAAATAGTGATCGAAGGGGCGGGCAGTCCTGCGGAAATCAATTTACGTCAAGGTGATATCGTCAATATGAGTGTCGCCCTAGCTTGTCAGGCAGATGTGTATTTAGTCTCAGATATCGACCGCGGGGGTTCCTTTGCACATCTATTAGGGACTTGGGCATGTTTGGCAGAAGAAGAGCAAAAACTGATTAAAGGATTTGTACTCAACAAATTCCGTGGCGATCCTAAATTGTTAGGTAATGCGATGGATTGGTTAGAAGAAAAGACCGGTATTCCTACGGTAGCGAACTTGCCTTATCATCGTCATCAATTACCAGAAGAAGATAGCTTCCGTTTAGGTACAACTTGGCAACATGGTGCTATCAATGTTGCGCTTATCTATTATCCTTATGCCTCTAATATGGATGAGTTTGATGCGCTAACTTACCAGAATGATATTAATTTAGTGCCTGTTCAGAAAAACCAAGACCTCTCGGTGTTTGATGCTGTAATTCTACCGGGCAGTAAAAATAGCGGTAAAAGTTTAGCATTTCTACAAGAAACCGGCTTGGATAAAGCGATTCAACAATTTAGCAAAACCAATAAATTAATATTGGGTATTTGTGGTGGATTACAGATCCTCGGTAACAGTATTAATGATCCATTACAGCTTGAAGATGGCAATAAACAAGGTTTAGGTATTATTGATTTGAGTACCACCTTAGCCCATGACAAAGCAACACTGCAAAGAAACTTCGATTGGGTAGGTGAAACAATAGAAGCTTATGAAATTCATCACGGAGAAAGTCTTGTATTAAGTGATGCCGTTAAACCCTTTATCAATGATAATATGGGGTGGCAACAAGCTAACGTTTATACCTCTTACCTACATGGATTATTTGATAACGCTGTTTTTTATAACTGGTTTATGCAACAACTAGGTGCAGCTCAAAATGGTATTAGTTGGAAAGCACATATCGATCAAGAGTTAGATAAATTAGCCAATATGTTTGAAGAGCACGGTTGGTTATAGCAATGAATATTAAACCTTACAATAAACTGACACTGATTGCCTTATCAACGGGATTGATGGTTGGTAATGCACAAGCCGCTGACAGTTCACCTTTCGATTCAGTTGAAGAAGCTTTCGCCATTGCCACGTTAATGTCAGACAGTGGGGCGTTAACTTTTGGTTTTACTAATTTTGATTTAGAAGTTGATGATCCTGGATTTGGTGATGAAAATACCGTTGATTTAAAAAACAGTTTAAGTGTGTTTGTTATCCCTTATACATGGGACTTAGCGCCTAAAAGTGAAGCTTGGGATCATGCATTGACCGTGCGTGCTTTTTATATTAATTCTGAGCGGGATAGTGAGATATTTTCCGGCATTACTGATGAGTTAAAGCAAGATACCTATGGTATCTATGGCAGTTACTCTCAATTTTATCATGTCACGGATAATTGGTACGTTACCTCTGCTTTGGGGTTGCATCTTATCTATTATAAAAATGATTATAACTATGGTGACGGTTTTCCTGAAGAAACCAAAGCGTTATACGATGATAGTGAATTTAACATTAGTACGTTTGCCGCGATTATAGAGCCTGAAGTCGGTATCGGTTATGAACGAGAAGAAACCTGGGGATCATGGAGAGCACATAATAATAATAACTATATTTATGGGCAAGGTTTAGCAGGCTCTATTAATGACCCTTATAGCATTAATCCCGAAGGGTGGCGTATCACTAACGGTGTTGAATTTACTGTTGGTGTGCCAGATCTATGGGGTGTTGGTGACTTTTTGACCATTGATTTTAAACGAATCGATTTGATTGGTGATTTAACAGCGATTGCCGATAATGGCTATTACTATGAAACCAGTTTTGGTTGGGTTATTGATACCAACAACCAAATACCTTTGCTAGATAATATTGGTATTGGTGTCTCTATCAATTATGGTAGTTCAATCAGTGGTGCAACGCTTGTGCTTTATTGGAATGAATAAAGCACAATGTATATGAAGATGAGAATCAAATCCCTGTAGTATAAAAATTAAGGGTTCAAGCGAGTAATCGCCCATTCAGCACCTTGTTTAGTATAAACAAAGCGATCATGTAGTCGATCTGCTTTACCTTGCCAAAACTCAATTTTTTCAGGAATAACGCGGTAACCGCCCCAGAACTCAGGTAAAGGAACGACTTTACCTGTTAATTTTTCTTCATAAAACTTCACACTGTCTACCAATGATTGACGTTCATCTAACACTTGGCTTTGTTTTGAAGCCCACGCGCCAATTTGGCTGCCACGCCCACGAGAATGAAAATAGGCTTCAGATTCTTCATGGCTAATGCGTTCAATTCTACCTTCGATACGTACTTGGCGTTGTAAAATATTCCAATGAAATAATAAAGCGGCAAAAGGGTTTTCCTCTAACTCGCCCGCTTTTCTACTGCCATAGTTAGTAAAAAACACAAAACCATTTTGATCGACTTCCTTTAATAACACCATACGTGAAGAAGGGCGTCCTTCAGCCGTACAAGTTGAAACCGACATCGACTCAGGCAGCACAACGCCTGTACTTTCAGCTTCTTTTAACCAAGTATCAAAAAACTGAATCGGGTCACTCGTGGTTGTGAGGGCTTTATTTTCAATTAAGACACCTTGTCCTAAGGTGAATGCGCAACGAAGTTTACTGAGTAATGACATGGTTTATCTTTATTAGTTAGATTGAACAGTGAGTGAAGTGTATAATTTGTGCTAATTTTTGTCGAACTTATTGTTTTTTATCTACGTAAAATGCTCTTTAAATCAATAAAATGACACACTTGACCTAATTTCAGTCGTACTAGGATGATAGATAAATGCATGACCGTTTTACCGATGATGAATATTGCCAATATTTAATTAACATATTAGCAAGCATTTTCCCTCACTTGATTATAGAAGGGGGAGCAGATGAACCCTTTTATCAAGCAGCAAAAGGCAATGTCAAAGCCGTTCTTTATTTCAGAGATAATTACCCAAGAAGTCTATTACATGAATTGTCTCATTACTGTTTAGCGGGCGATCGCAGACGAAAGTTAGATGATTTTGGTTATTGGTATTCACCCTGTGGGAGAAGTGCGGAAGAACAGACAAAATTTGAATTAGTAGAAGCAAGGCCGCAGGGCTTAGAAAAAATCATGTGTGAAATACTGGAGCTCAAGTTTTCAGCGAGTATCGATGACTTTTCAGGAAGACCGCCATCAGATGCATTTTTAAATAAATTAGAAGCGGCTTATCAAGAAATGCGATTAACCCCATCACCGACTGCAATGAAGGTGTTAACTGCATTACGTAATAACAATAACAATACACAATAAACGGTATAGAGGGGGTAATACCATTCCGCCTAATTATGTGATCTAATGTGTTCAATTGTTAACTAATTGTATTCTCTGGGTGACGTATGAAAAAACATGACTTTTCTGAATTGGCCAAAACACATAAAAGTGTTTGTATGAGACTGCGTTATTCTGCATTAGCACACTTTCAATAAGGCAGCTCTCGTACTGATATCGCTAAGTTTCTTAAAGTGAGTCGGACTAGTGTTAATAAATGGATATCTTAATATCATCAAAATGGATTGGTTGGATTAGTTGATAAAAAGACAACGGGTCGTCCCTTACGATTATCTAAAGCCCAATCACGTCAACTAATTGAATATATAAATGAATATAAAAAAAATGATAAGGGTGGGCGATTAGTAGGAACTGATATCCAGTTGTTTATTGCTGAGAATTTTGGCCATAAATACCCTCTTTCAAGTGCCTAAAAATCACTTTACCGCTTAGGCTTTTCATGGATAACCTCTCGCTCTAAACACCCAAAATAGTCCCTTGAAGTTCAAGAAGATGTTAAAAAAATTCCAAATAAAAACGATTCTTAAGATCCCTGGCCATTAGCCGTAAAACAGCAACAGTTTGAATATGCTTATTTATTTGACTCTGTTTGTTTGCCAATGGGTAGTCACAAGCGATGGTGATACCTTATGTAAATAAAGATATTATGCATGTTCACCTTAAAGAAATATCCATGAGCACCGCCGAAGATCGACATGCTGTCATCATTCATCATTCATCATTATAGATGGAGCAGGTTGGCACACAGAAGTTCTTGCTACAGAGATTAATAACGTGAGTGTTATTAAGCTTCCTCCGTACTCGCCAGAATTAAACCCGATAGAACAAGTATGGAGCTGGTTGCGTCAACATCATTTAGCTAATCGTTGTTTAATGGCTATGAATCAATTGTGGATGCTGTTTGTGATGCATGGAATGACTTTGTAAGTGATAGTCAAAGAGCAATAAAAATGTGCGCTAGGGATTGGATTAATCTGATCAGCTAATTAGACGGAATGGTATTAAAAAAGTAAGTACAGCGATATTTTGCCCCTTGGATTCAAATAATAATATAAGTGGCAATTAGCTAATTATGGCTATTCACGGTTAATTAGGTAGCGTTGTTCAATAATGTATATTCGTCTTCTAAACAATTGAATCTTACCACTCAGCTCCCCAGTTTAGGATTCAGTAACTTGAAGTGCCACGGACTTCAAATCAATAGTCTATGGTTTTCTTTGAGCTAGCCAACTAGTGAAGTCAATAATATTCATTTCAGAGCTAGAGATGACTTTATTTTTATGAGGAAAAACTCTCGAATAATATTCTTTGTTAAATCAACACCAATCGTAGTATTGTTCATATTATTTCTCCATAAGCGATTAAATTACTAATTTTATATTAGTAGGATTAGGTGGAGGAGTCTAATTATCTGTTATGTGTTTAATCAAGCACTCAAGTTACACGCGTAACTGCGATAGTTTGGGTACACACATAACAAGTCATTGCAGTGGACTTAAAACAGTTGGCTTTTTCGCTGCGCTCAATACTATAGCTAACTTTTTAAGCCTCTGAATGAGGCGTTGAGGCTGTAGAATAACTAGTTTTTTACAAAAAATAGTAAATTTAAGTTTTTAAAATATTGTTTTAATTGATTATTAAATTTCAAAAATGGCTGTGTTTTCCTAAAATGGAGAAATTCTACAGCCTCGTTATGTTTTTCTTAGGCTCTCTGCATAGGTTGCTATAATCGCTCACGATGTTATGATTACTATAAGTACCATAAATCAGAGTTCAACTTATATGTCAACACTAGAAGAATCCTTAGAACTATTCCCTGAAAATCAACCGATTTTTAAACAGTTTCTACCTACAATTACTAGATTAAATGATAGTACACCTATTATTAATGAATGGGATATCCCATCAACGATTAAACAATTATCATATTTTGTTCATAGTCACTATAGATATTATGGGAAATTCCCTTCAGCTGTTGCTGGACAAATACTTGAACAATTCCCCTCACCCTCAGAGGAGCATTATGTATTAGATAATTTTTGTGGTTCGGGTACTACACTAGTTGAAGCAAAATTAAGAGGAATTAAATCTTATGGTTTAGATATTAGTTGGCTCTCAGTTCTTGCATCAAATGTAAAAGTAACTACTGTCGATATCGCTAACATTAAGAAAGAGCTTAATGAATTAGTAAGTTGGTTTGAGAATAATAAGAGTTCTTTTAACGTGCCTGAAATTGACTTCACTAAGAAGTGGTTTGAAGACATGGCATCTCGAGACTTACTAGTTATTCAGCAATACCTCCTAACTCTAGATAAGTCTACTATACGTGATTTCTTAATCGTAGCTTTCATTGGGATTGTTAGAAGAGTTTCTAAAGCACATAATGGTGAAGTAAGACCCCATATTAACAAAAAGAAAAAACAACGTGATGTAATATCTGCATTTTCTAAAAAAGTTAATGACATGTGTAGCGACCACGATGATTTTCAAAAAAATATATTAGAGACGAGTTCTGAATGCTGTCTAGGGGATAATTTGAATCTTCCCGAAAAGTTTGATGACGGGAAATGTTATCTAGTTATTAGTCACCCCCCATACCTAAATAGCTTTAATTATGCACCAGTGTTCAATTTAGAGTTTTATTGGGGGCAAGTATTTGAGGATGAATATACACAAGGTAATAGTAAATTATATAAAACTGAAATGAAGGCGCACCCTGCAAATGAAAGCATTCAAGGTAGATATTTTAATCATTTAAAGTCATGCTATGAAGAAGTTTTCAAAATACAAAATCAGGGAGGGGTTTTAGCTGTCGTGATAGGTGATTGTACGAGAAATGGAAAGTTAGTTCCTGTACTTAAAAAAACGATTGATATAGTTGAATCCATAGGATATAAACTTGAGGAATTAAACTATAGAACAACTCATTACGGGTTAGGTAAATACGCATATAATCACCGTGCAGATTATCACGGTGATCAAGAAGAGAAAAAAGATGGAATACTTATATTTAAGAAACCGTAGTGAATAGATTGTTATTTATAACAAACTTTTTATAAGTACTATCTTCAATATCAAAAAATATTTTACCTTCATGCTGATTTACAATAGCTAATGCAATATCACGTACGTCAGCATTTTTTTCAAAGTTTTCTTTAGTTACTTTATCGTAAAAGGATTCTCCGAAACGTTCCTCAAAGGCTTCGAAAGCTTCAACGATGATATCGTCATGTACTACAAAATTCTTATCAATACATGACTTTATCATGTTCTGACTTTTTTCTTCCCAATGAGAGAATTCAGTTAACACAAGAACACTAACCATTTCTGTTTCAGGTTCTCTTTTATCAAAGCTATCAAATCTATTTTTTCTGACATCTAAGGCTACGAAAGAAGCCTGCTTAGCTTTTTCAGGAGTTTGAGGGCCAGCTAAACAGTCATTTAACAGAGCAACCACATGATCGTCATTAACGGATATTATTTCTAGAATCCTACAATTAGATAATGACGGATTATAATCTCGTAAACTACTTTCATTGCCAATAATTTGAGAGTCACCTTCTGTACTTAGTGTAAAAATAATTCTACTATCATCAGCTATATTTTCTTGAAAAGAAAAAGTAGAGTCTTCTGCTTTTGTTATGTTTATAGCTCTGTCATTCGAGAAGCAAATATTATAAGTGTGTCTTTCTTTACCTCTAGGCGCAAAAGATATAGTGAATTCATTATTGTATGGAACTTTATAGCCCTTGTTGTTTCCATTTTTAGGAAATGTTTTTTTAAACTTACCGTTTACAGTTTGCTCAACACCAACCTTTTTACATTCAATAAAACTAATTACATTAGATGGGTCAGTTATTGAACCTCCATTTATAACAACAGGATTGCCACTCTCATCAATATTAGTGGAAGACAACAAAATAAACTCTACTTTATGACCTGCATTAGAGAATCCATGAAGTTTTGGCTCAACTTGAAGCCTTGTTAACATTTCTTGATCTCTCGCAATAGCTGCATATGTTAAAACCTCAAGCATATCACCGACTTTTCGTCCTACTTGATGGCCTGCATGGCGAAAATGAGAGATGTATTTAAAAGTATCCGATAAATTAGTCATTTTTGTCCTTAAAGAAGTCAGCAATCTCTATTTTTAGAGCGATTGATAATTTTTGTATGTTATTCAGGCTTATATTACGGTCACCACGTTCTACACCACCGATATAGCTTCGGTCTAACTCAGCAAGATCAGCAAGAGACTCTTGAGATAGCCCACGTGATTTTCTTAGTTCCCGGATTTTATTCCCAAAAGAAATAGTTATTGATGTTTTAGTATTTTCATTCATCCGAACATGATTAGATAAAGAGGACTATAAGTCCACGGACTATGAGTACCAAGGCATAACAAGTTGCTCAAACAGGACAAATGATAGTTGTTTTTTGCTCGTGCCTCGCTTATTTTAACGAACTGATTATTTACCTCTTAGAAATAGATCTGGACACCTACCTACTTTGAATTAATTGAAGAGTTAAACTATCTTTTTTAAATGCTTTTTTTTTCATGTTGGAGGTAGTTTATTATGACGCAATCTCGCCAATCACAGGTGTCGTTAACTGACACGCCTTATTACCATTGTATTTCACGTTATGTTCGCCGTGTTTATTTGTGTGTATGCCATTATGTCGAATCATTATCACCTCGTATTGCATGTTAATGAAGTAGATAGCAATCAATTAAGCCATGAAGCTGTTTGTGAACGTTGGTGTCAACTTTATTCAAAACCCGTATTAGTTCAACGTTGGGAATTAAAGCAAACCATCTCAGAAGCAGAAAATAAAACAGCATTAGCCATCATCGAAGGATGGCTAGCTGATATATCATGGTTTATGTGCTGTTTAAATGAATTCATTGCGCGTAAAGCGAATAAAGAAGATGAATGCACTGGGCGTTTTTATTCGCTGCCATCCATGGCGCTCACCCTTCAGGCCAGCTAAAGCGGTTCTAATTTGTTCCCTACAAATTAGTGGGAAGGGCGTTTTACTTTCTTATAAATCGTGAGGCAAGCTTTATTAGACGAAGATACATTGCTTACTTGTATGGCCTATGTTGATTTAAACCCTGTGAGAGCAAAAATGGCAGCTAGCGTTGAAACCTCTGAATATACATCCGCTTATGAGCGCCAATTGTCTTACAAAATAGGTGGTGTTGCACAACAAAAAGAAAAACTGCTCGAATACATTTTTACCAAGAAATCCTTATTTGGTTTTGTGAGTGAGCAAGAGCAAAACACACAAGGTATTCCATTTTCATTACTCGATTACATTGAGCTGGTGGATTGGAGCGGGCGCATTATACGAGAAGATAAACGTGGTGCTATTTCAGGCTCTCGACCTAGGTTATTATCAACATTAGGTTTAGATGATGATACCTGGTTATCACTAGCGAGCCGTTTCGGTAAAGATTATCACGGCGCAGTGGGCTCATTAGAAGCATTAGCCGCTTATGCTAGCCATACAGGAAAGCGTTGGATCGCAAGTAAAAACCAATTACGACGACCGCATTAATTAATTTTTATTATTTCAATCCGTTATTTTAAATGATTAGCTGAAGCTAATTTTTAGCTTGCGTGAAAAAGGAATCTTTCCCAAAAATTCAAAAACTAGTTCAGCATTTTCCCCATTAATATTAATAAATCAGAATATCTTAAGGATTGATTCAATGTATTGTTATTGGAAATAGTGTTATTTTGTAGTCTTAAATTAATGGCTGTCTATGAGTTAATGATATTGAGCGAGAGCTCTGGGATAGTATTGATGATCCTATTTATAATGATAAAGGAGGAATATTTGCCATTATGAGTAAGACAGTTATCCAGAATATAGTTTTCAGGGATTAGTTGGTACTGATTAACGTATATTGGAAATAAAGTTAAGAAACAACTTATGTCTATTTTGTGTCAATAGATAAATTATTTTACATAAGTCAAATTTAAATTAAAGGTGTTTATTAAACTAATGCTAGATAAAAAAAGAAAAGAAAATCTATATTTTATTGGTGATATTCATGCCAGAGAAGATAAATTAAACGACGTATTAAAGGTTATTAATTTTGATACTAATAATTCAAGCTCATCTTGTGCTGGTGGGCAGATCGTTTTTATCGGTGATTTAATCGATAATCATCCAAAATACAGTAGCGCTCACTTAGCATTATTAAACCAGGTTGAATCTTTAGTTAACAATAATCATGCTTTTTGTATTATGGGTAACCATGAATTTAATGCTATTGGCTGGGCTACAAAGAAACAAAATGATGATTGTGCTCGACCTCACACTGAAAATAATTATAAACAACATAATGCCTTTTTAGACTGTGTAGAAGAATGCTCAAGCGAACATAAACGCTGGATTACTTGGTTTAAGTCATTACCACTATTTTTAGACTTTGGTTCAATTCGAGCTATTCATGCATGCTGGGATGAAGAAGCCATAAAGTGTATTACACCTTATTTGAACAAAGATAATAGTCTTAAAGAAGAACACTGGGAAAGCGCATTTGATGAAACACATGAGCTGTATGCATTGTGTGAAATCTTATTAAAATCACCTGAGCGTGATGCTGCTGAACCATTTGTAGATAAAACAGGTAAAACCCGCACTAAGGAGCGTATTCAGTGGTGGAATGATCCCGAGTACGCAGAGCCGACAATACCTACAGTGATTGGGCATTATACAATAACCGATTTATCAGGGTATGGGCTATCACAGCTTGGTTCTCCGATAACGTTATCTAACAAAGTGGTATGCGTAGATTATAATGCTGCAAAAGATCATAACCCGTTAGTTTGTTATCAATTTAATCAATCTACTTGCGGTAATACATCAAACCTGAGCAATGAAAATTTCCATTATATAAAGAATTAATTATTTTATATATTTGAAATGTTAGCGACTCTTATAAACGTAGAATTCATTGCGTTCTTTATGGGCTGTGGTGTTATACCCGTATTTTTCTACCAATCGAGAAATGAATGATTCGTAACTATCGAATCGTTCCCTTTCACATGAAAAGTAAAGGTATGTGACCTTATTAGCAAATAAGTATCTGATAAATTTTTCTATTTCAATTAATAGTGAATATGGGTTTATTTTACCGTGTAGGTTGTTGAAGCTTTTGTCGGGTTCATCGCCCCATTTAGCAAATGGGTCATACTCTTTATTGATTGTGTAGAATATTAGTTCACAGTTTTCTTGTAAAACGAGTGTATATTCTATGTCATCAACGTTAACTTTTTTTTCGTATTTCATAATAACTCCCAATTAAGCACTCATTATACTCAAAAATTTATTTGATTGATTCTATTTTTAAACCAGATAACTAAATCGTTATTATTTTAAAACAATAACTTGTATGCATTTAGAATGTGTTGCTCAGTCGTATTTAGTAATGAAATACTCTTCTTCATTTAATTATTAATTAAACAACGCAATATTGATTACCATTCAACTGATGTATAATCACAAGTCTAAATTTACACGCCAATATTATTAAAATAGGAACATTATCATGAGTTTATCACTAGAGGATCATATCAATGAGGTGTTATTCCAAGCTGATCTATTAAATACATGTTGTGTTGCCAATGAGGCGCATGATGAATACCAATATATAGCAAAAGATTTGCATGGTTATATTGAATGCAATGGTCACACTATATGTAAAGAGATGTTAGAAGAACTACTTCAAGAGTCGTTATCTTTAGAGGAAGATGATGACACGTTATTCAGTGTTTATGTCTCACAGACAAAATTTGATTGTGTAATTAATGAGTTAAAAGCGTATTTAATTACTCACTTTTCGAAGTGATTGGGTTTGTTATATTGAGGCATTTTTAATTTTAAACTATCGGTACATAGAAATAGACATTAAATGATCTGATTATTAGTACTCCAAAAATGACTCCAGCCTAATTGAATCAAATTATTATTGATTAAAAAATAGTTTATATGTCATTAAATACGAGGCTTTAAAATGAACCTTCAAAGTGAGCTTAAGTTAAAGCTGGCACATAGCAATTTTCAAGACATTGCACAATTAATGGGGTATTCAAAAAAAGCCAAAATTAAAGCGGCAATCCGTATTGATAGTGTGCTTTCAGATCCCCAATTAAATTTGTATGCAGGCGCTTTTGATTTTAAATTCAGTAACAGACAATTTTTAGATAAATTATGTGAAGTAGTTGAAATTGACATTAAGCAGTTTCAAACTGAGATTGTTGATATTCATTTAGCTGACGAAAAAATGAAAAACCGTTTTCAGTCATATGTGTTTATTGATACTGGATTCAAACGAGAAGGACAGCCTGTATGGATGCTGTCTATGTTTGAGCCAAGGCGATATATACAACTAGAATATGAAGTTCAGATGTTACCCGCCCATAAACAAATAACCCTCGTTCGATCACTAGTAAAACAACATTATATCGATTGTGACGGTACTTTAAAGTTATGGGGGGATATACAGCGTTATATCTTCTTTTATACTGAAGGTTGTAAATTAGCATTGAGTGTAGACGGTGTTGTATTAGAAGATGAGCCTAATGTTAATATAGCTAAAGCTTCGCTAAGTATTAATCATACTAATTTAACAAAGACTTTAGTTAGTAAATAATTATTAGGCATATACAAAAAATACGGGTAGTTTTAATTTAGTCTTAGAGGTCATTATTATGTTTAACGTCTTATATATCCACGGTGCATTAAGTCAATTTGATGCGAATAATGAAAGAATTAAAAACATAGAGAAATTAGTCGTGTTAGACCACAATACTCAAGTTTTTGGTATTGATTATAAATTATCGGATAGCTTTGAAAGCATCAAAGCGAAAGCATATGCTGCATTGATTAAACATGATATCGATGTGGTTGTAGGTTGTTCTTTTGGTGGTTTTTTAGCAAGTCATGTTGTTGAAAACCTCTCAGTTAGCTGTGTAGTTATTAATCCAGTTTTATCTGCTAATACTATGTTTAGTCGCTACGATGACATTAACAATGACTTCATTGGTAAAGAAATTAATACCGACAGTGTTAATTATGTGTTTTTGGGAGATGAAGATAAAATTATCAACCCAATTAGTAGCTACCATTATTTTAAATCTCGTGATGTTGGTGTTGAAATTGGGCACGGTGACCATCGATATATTAATGTCAACATTAACGATAAATTAAAAGAATTATTTTGTAACGATATGGGGAATTGTTGGGAGAATGCTGATTAAAATACTGTGGATTTTAAAAAATTTTCATTCACGTTTTAATCATGTATGGCAGTTAATCTCTCCTAAAATACAAACCTATAACCCGATACTATACTTTGTATATCTATCTTGAATCTGCCAAGTCATCATTATGCAGTAATTTTCTCTCACCCATTCAAGTTATTTTACGAATTAACATTTTCTAGTTAAGTGGCTGTTAATATTGAGTTTATTTGATGTTTTGTGTATGAAGGTAGTGTAAGTTTTGAATATTGAAGTCTATTTTCAACACTTACAGGATGTAAATGAAATTAATTGATCAGATAATAAATTAAATCACTAAGTGACGTGATTGCGCGCCATATCTAGTTGACAATCTTTAATGGTTTTAAGCCTGTTATAGAATTAGAACCATTAGAGGCTTCTGAAATATGTTTACTCCACCAATTCATTATAACTTTACGGCATTCAAGATAATCAGTGCGGTTGTAAGCGCTTCTTACTTTATTTTTACCTACATGTGAGAGTGCTGCTTCAATGACGTCTGCATCAAACCCTTGCTCATTCAATGTCGTACTCGCAGTCTTAAATTAATGGCTGTCTATGAGTTATATGAGTTATTCAAAAATAATTATAGGCTAAAATTAATTATGTCACTTCCCAAATTATCAGATTAGGAAGTTGTTAGGCTGGTGTCATAAGGTCAAAATGAAAGTAAACTTTTCGGTGTTTTTTTTGATTTATATTGCTATCAAATAATATGTTAGAAACTTTATCTACACACAATCTTTGGCACATCTTGCCAGCTAGTTGTATATTGTGGTGTTAAAAACTCTCTTCGCATACTCCATTTTTCATCTAACCCCTGGCTTGCATAATGCAAAGTATCTGAACCGTATTTATTATTTATATTATCGAGTAGTTTCATTACTGGGGCATCAGTTTTGTGAGGATTAAATAACTCATATTGTTGGTAGCGTTCACTGGTCAAGTCGAGTAATCCAACACCTATTTTATAATACTGAACTCCTGGCATATAAAGAGCACTCATTGCTTCACTAATGGCTTGGATTAAATCTGCTGTACTATTGGTTGGTGGCCTGAAATGTTTAATGATTTTAAAACTGCGCGGTTGTTTATCGAAAGGGCTATTTGCTGTAAAAACGATGAATGCCGCACAAAGTAACCCTTGTTTTCTTGCCTTAGCTGCTGCAATTGAGGCATGTTTAACGAGTGCTTGCTTCAATGAATCAATATCTACAATACGAGTTCCTAAGCTCCGGCTTGAGAATATTTGCAGCTTGTCTGCTCGTGTTTGATCCCAACATTTACATTGTTCACCGCTCAACTCTTTAATAGTGCGTAATAGCTCTACATTAAAGTGTTGTTTTATTTGATGTGGTTTTATGTACATCAACTCGGCTATATTATGAATGCCATATGCTTGTAACTTTTTAACTGTTTTACGACCAATACCCCATACATCGCCAGTAGACAGCTTTTCTAAAAGCTGTTTCTGGGTATCTGTTTTATTTAATGAAGAAAGGCTCTCTAGTAAATAAACACCTTTGAATTCAGGTAATCGTTTTGCTATATGATTCGCTAGTTTTGCTAAAGTTAAAGTCGGGCCTAAACCAACGCACACAGGTAATCTTGTTTCTTTCCATACTGCTTTACGTATTTTTTGTGCATGTTCAATTAGGCAAGGAATACTTTGCATATAATGTTCAAATGAGAGAAATGACTCATCGATAGAGTAGATATGTTGTTGTGGTGCATAACGGCCAATTATTTGCATCATTTTATTGGAAAGATCGCCATATAGCTCATAGTTAGAAGAGCAAACAATGATTCCTTTCTCTTTACAAAGTTGCTGTACTTTAAAATAGGGCTGAAACTTTGTAATGCCTAACGAGATAGCTTGTTTATTAGCAGCAACGATACAGCCATCATTATTCGATAGAACAATAATAGGTTTACCACGCCATTCAGGGCGAAAGACTTGCTCTGCGCTACAATAGAATGAATTTGCATCCACTAATGCAAACACTAAGTGTTTTGTTCTAAAAGGTGGCTTGGTCGATGGCATCTAATTGAACGGATCACTACACCTTCAATAGTAAACTGGTCGTGCGTGGTGATTGGTACATCTTGAAATTTTTTATTCGCGGAAAGTAGCATTCGATTCTGTGTGTCTATAATCTTACAGATAAACTCGCCATTAAGATTGGCAACAATCACATCTCGATTTTTAGCTTGAATATGACGATCAACAATTAAAATATCTCCATTGAAGATCCCAACACCTTGCATTGAATGACCATCGGCTTTTCCAATAAAAGTCGCACTTGGATGTTCGATAAGTAAAGCGTCTAGACTTAACGGAAGTTGTAGGTAGTCGCTGGCAGGTGACTCAAAGCCTGTAATACCAGCACTTGCTGTAATAGGAATGAATTTCATAATATAATTTAACTGTATATAAACACAGTTAAATTATAATTGGAAAATTAATAAACACAAGAAAAAACGACTAGTGTTCTAAAGAGAACTAGTCGTTATATTTTTTGTTTTGTAATTTATACAACAAGAATAGGCAAATATTTTATTCTTATCATTGAATTAAAGATTTATAGGCATCCTCAATAGTATCACTCCAGCAGTTCATTATATCTTTTCTGTTTTCGTAAAAATCAGGTCTGTTATTTTGCAGTTCTTAATGCCTGTAATCCAGTTATAGAATTAGAACCATTAGAAGCTTCTGAAATATGATTACTCCACCAATTCATTATAACTTTACGGCGTTCAAGATAATCAGTGCGGTTGTAAGCGCTTCTTACTTTATTCTTATCTACATGTGAGAGTGCTGCTTCAATGACGTCTGCATCAAACCCTTGCTCATTCAATGTCGTACTCGCTAAAGCTCGCAAACCATGGGATGTTTGTCGTCCTTTAAATCCCATTCTTTCTAGTGCTTTATTTGCGGTTTGACTATTAATGTGATTTTTAATAGTTCGACTACCAGGAAATAAAAATTCACTTTCAGGGGTTATTGATTTTATTGTGTGTAATAGATCTAGAGTTTGTTCTGTAAGAGGAATTGTATGTGGCCTGCCTTTTTTCATTCGCTCAGCTGGAATACTCCAGAGCATATTATCGGTATCAATTTCATCCCAGCGAGCGCCTGCAGTCTCCGAAGGGCGTGTCATAGTATGCAATTGCCATTCAATGACACTACGAGTAAGCAGTTTGATGCTGGCATAATTTAAAGCTTTCATTAATTCTGGTAATTCTTCTGGTTTTAATGAAGCTTGATGGGTTACTTTTGCCATAGCGAATGCTTTACTGATACTCGCTAATTTATTATGTTCGATGATGCCAATATTCATTGCAAAGGTCATTATCTCATTTAGATTACGACATATTCTCCCTACAGTTTCTAGTTTGCCTTCATTGGCTAAAGGTTGAAGTATTTTTATTGTTTGCGGAGCGGTTATTTCTTTAATTGGATACTTACCCATATAAGCTAATAAGTATTTATCGAGTCGTTGTTTAAGTTTTTTTGCTGTTAGTTCTTTAATGCTTGTTTGTTTGACTGAAAACCAATTATCAAACACAACTTGTAGCGTATTAGAGAATTCTGCTTGCTTAGACTTGAGAGTTGATTCTCTATGCTCTTTAGGATCTATATCTTCAGCTAGTAATTGTCTGAATTCGAGAGCTTTAGTTCTTGCCTTTGCTAAGGGTAGGTCAGGATAACGACCTAAAGAAATATTTGCTCTTTTTTTAGTGATAGGACGTTGATAGTTGAACAACCAAAGTTTGGTACCTGTAGGTTTTATGCGTAAAACTAAACCGTTACCATCGTATAAGTTATATTCTTTGCTTTTTACAGGAGCAGCTTGAATTTGAGTTGCAGTTAAAGGTTGTGTTGTATTAACCATTTAAACAATCTCTATTTAATGTTTTCTACCGTGTTTCAATGATGAATATCATGTTGTAATCAGTGTTTCATTAAATTGTGGATTTTACAAGATGAAAAAAGACGTTGTAACGTTGAGTTTTATGTTGAAGAGTATTAATAAAGGGTTTTTAAAAAATTAATACGTTATAGGATGTTCTAACATTAAAAAGTGGTGCTCGCTACTGGACTTGAACCAGTGACCTACGCCATGTCATGGCGGCACTCTACCAACTGAGTTAAGCGAGCTTATATAGAAGCTGTTGAAAGCGAAGTGATTTTGCTGCATATCGATGACGCTGTCAATAAAACTTTGCTAACATTAGTTTGTTTGATGTATTTTTGTGCACTGTGGTGATTAAGTGTTTATTTATGCTCCGTTTTTTGTAGTTTTGCTGCTTCTTGTTTAGTACGTTCAATCAATTTTGGTATTTCAGAAATAAGTTGTTCATAAAAACTGTTTAATTTTTTATAGAATACGGCCATTAATAATATACCAGCGACGAAAGCTAAAATAACTAATAGGCCTAAAATGGATAAACCACGTTCTTGGTAACTTTGGATTAAACTTAATATACGATCTTGCTCTAATGTCACACGTATATAACCAATCTTAGTGTCTTCAGAGTACAGTTCGGCAATATAGGGGATAACGCCTTCTGCATCATCACTTTCTTTGTCGCCAAGTTTTAATAGTATTGGGAGAGGTAAGGTTTCTTTTGATTGGTATATGATTTTACCGAATTCATCATAAATGGTGGCATCTCTTACGATTGGGTCGCCGCTTAGGTCATCAATTAATAGTTTTAGGTCTTTTTCTTTCTTTTGAGATAAGTAACGAGATGCCTCTGCGGCTGCTAGGTTCGTTAAAGAATAAGAAAATTTTTCGGTTTGTTGATAACGCACTGCATTAGATTCATTTTGTAAGGTTATGAATTGGTAAGCAATAACGGCGAATAATGCGAGTATTGCTATTATTTGTAATGTACGTGTAAACCAAAAAAACTTATTACTCATATGCTTTACCTTCCAGTTATTCTATCTATGCTTGCATTATAAATTAGCAATCGCTATCTTGTGAGTCTTATTTTTATCACAGAATTTACAGCAATTAACCCATAGGCATATTACAGTGGAAACTACTATAGCACTTCAACTTCCTACACACTCTCTTTCAATTATGCAATGGCATTCTGATTTACAATCAGAGTTTGAAAATAAACATGCATTGTTCTTAATTAATGATGAACTTGATACGGCATTTCTACCTGAATCTGAATTAGTGTTAATGGGTAAAGGCTTGAATACAGACTTGTTAGTCGACTTAACTTTATTACTCGTTAATAACGACGTTACCCAAGTTAAATTAATGCATTTAGGTTCTGTTGAAGGCGTTGATTTTATTCGACTATCTCTTAATCAGTCAGAAATGAATTTAAAAGAAAATATTCAGTTATTTGCTAGTGAAAAGGGCTGTGATATTGCATTAGTGGCTAAGTTACCCGATTTTAGTCTGCCTGGTTTGGTGTTGTTAGATATGGACTCCACACTTATTCAGATGGAGTGTATCGATGAAATCGCGCGTCTATATGGTGTTGGAGAGCAAGTTTCTGCCGTTACAGCAGCGGCCATGCGCGGTGAATTAGACTTTAATGAAAGTTTACGTACTCGTGTTGGAAAATTAGCCGGGGCCCCTGAAAGTCTGATTAAACAAGTTGCAGACAATATGCCATTAATGCCAGGTTTAGTTGAACTGGTTAAAGGCTTAAAAGCCGCTCATTGGAAAGTGGCTATCGCGTCTGGTGGATTTACTTATTTTGCTAATAGATTAAAAGAAGATCATGGATTTGATGCGGCTTATGCAAATACGCTAGAGATCGTTGATAATACGTTAACAGGTCAAGTCACTGGTGAGATTGTGAATGCCGATGTCAAAGCGCGTACTTTAAAGGAATTAGCGACTCGTTATAATATTCCAATGTCACAAACGGTTGCTATTGGTGATGGTGCGAATGATTTGGTGATGATGGCCGCTTCATCTTTAGGTATTGCTATTCATGCTAAGCCGATTGTGCAAGAGAAAGCATCTGTTGCATTAAATAACTTGGATTTAGACGGTGCATTGTGTTTATTAAACGCGAGCTCAGTGTCTCATTAAAATTAGTTAAGGTTAAACAAGGGGAGCACTCAAGAGTGGTGAACCTTGTTTACTATTTTACTTTGATTATTTGCTTTAACTGTTTATGTAAATTACCTGTTTAAGCTGAGCATCTAAGAGACTAGTCTGAGGTGCCTATTTAATCTCATTTCTGGATAAGCAAAGCGAAACAGCACTGCTATTTCTGCGTTAAATTATCTCTCATTGCCCCGTTATTATTTCAATCATTCACCTTGAACTACCACCTTGAACTACCACCTTGAACTACCACCTTGAACTACCACCTTGAACTACCACCTTGAACTACGCAAAACTAACGGACTATATAACTGGGGAATATAATATAGCCCAAAAAATAGTCATAATTAAAAATAGCTGGAAAACATAATCTGATGATTTTAAATATAATTCTGCCTTTATTAAGCAGAATTTAAGTTAGCAAGCTAAATGACTAACCTCTGCTATCAATCTAAAATAATACCAGTCTTACCGACCTAAGCTTTAAAGTAAGCCACTCCTCCAAGTTAAGAACTTGAGTTAACAAATTAAATGGTCAATCTTAGCCATTTCCCTAAATGATATATGGCTAAGTTACCCTCCTAATATTTGTTCGGTACGATCTGTTATTTCAATAATTGCATTGATATTTAATATTTCATCTTCTATCCGTTTGCTTAAATGCATCGCATAACAAGAGATAACGTTTAATTCTGAGCTAATCACTTTTAAGCTAGGCGCTTCTATCGGTGTTAGACGGTAATGTAGTATTTGTAATTGATTTAGTTTTTTGTATTTTATTACAAAGTCTCTTTTACTCTGTTGAGATTCAAAATCTTCATCTAAATAACTTTCAATTGACCATTTATTACTGTCGTTTTGTATTTTGTTAATATAAATCGTTCGCTCAAAATTGAGAGGTTCTTGTTGTGTGCAAGCCGCCCTGAGCGGAGCCGTCAACAACCTATCTAATAGTCTGTTATTAGATAGAGCAATATGGTTGTTTTGATTCTCGCTTTGACACCCAAAGTTAAACAGTTGCTTTAATGCTTTAGAGTCTTCAGCGATTGATGAAAAACTGATTTTAGGTCGTCCATTTTGAGTCGATACATAAAAGAACGCTTGAGAGAGTGCAGATTCTGCAGCTTCATGTAAACGTGTTGTTACTGGCTGCTTGTGAGATTTAAGTGGGATCTCTTTAAAGTGTGTCGGGTTCTTGGCGACTAACGCTGAAAAGAACTGATGCATGGTCATATAGCTTTCACGAGATGCTATCTGTAGGTGATAAACACCTTTTGGACTAGATGAAATGACACGGTATTCTATATTCTTCAATATGAATTGCGTTGATATTTTTTGTAGGTCAAGAAAATCGATGGTGATCAAACTACGTCTAGTTAATAGCTTAGGTGTATCAAGTTGTATCTTTAAACCCGAATTAGAGAAATCAATAATTTTACCGGCTAAAGCGGCATTATTCGTATTTAAGGCTATCGAACTACTGTAACTATAGCGCTCTTCTTTACGTAATTCTTCAGGAAATAAATCATAAATAGGTGTAAAACCTGCTTCTTTTTCACGATGCACATATTTGTTTAATAGGTTTGGATTACCTTTTTCTGAACGTGTATCGATCTTTATTATTTCTTTGGTTGAGATTGACGTTAACGTGGCTAGATGCGTTATATCATTAAATATTTGTGGGCGTATATCTGTTAATTGGTAACTTTTAATCGCTTGATATGTGTAGCTTTGCAATGTGAGGTGATAACAGCGCCAGTTTGCTTTAGTTCTACCATATTCAATGAATAAATGTTTTAAATTATCTTGTTGTAATTCTTCTTCGGTCGCAGACAAGAGAAACTCTTCACCTTCAGTAATATAAGTAAAGCTATAAACGGTTGTCATCAATTTAGGGTTTGCGAAAGAGAGTAATTTTGCGAGTCGGGATTCGCTGAATAAAAAAGGCAGTTGATTGGTGTTCTCACAACGCCAATCATTCAATATGTCTTTATTCACTGCGTTTCTTAACATAAATAAAATAGGTTTATTGCTATTGGCATTAAGATAAATAGGTAAACTATTCATTGCCATTAATGTGCTGTTTTTTAGTGACTTTTCACGAGCTAGGCGAAAATAATAAAGCACATCTAGTTTATATTTATGTTGGTTCGCTTTGATGAATGATTTAATGAATTGAACGAACTCTGGTTTGTCATCTTCAAGGTTTAGGTAGAGATAAAATCCTGTTTTTTCTTGTTGTTGTTTGACTAAACGATAATTGATTTTTTGATCCGTTATCGCTTTATCTTTATATTCTTTACTCAGCGTTGTAAAACTCACTTGTATGAATTGTCCGTCAAGATGGCTTCGCTGCTCTAGTAGTTTTATTTTTAAACCAGAGATAGAAATATTAGATGTTGTTGCTTGATAAACAACACC
This sequence comes from uncultured Psychromonas sp., assembly GCF_947489755.1. Taxonomy (GTDB): domain Bacteria; phylum Pseudomonadota; class Gammaproteobacteria; order Enterobacterales; family Psychromonadaceae; genus Psychromonas. The sequence continues at coordinate 45,133 of NZ_CANLFB010000012.1, read as the reverse complement.
ATCTTCAAAAGTGATTTCTATTTTTGAAACAAAAAACATGCGTGCGGCTGTTTGTTTACGATGATTATTTAATTGAATATTTTCAGTTATATTTTGGTTGATATCTGTGGTGATTTTTTGTGTTGCTTCTGTGCTTTGTTGTTTTAATTTTTGCACATAATCTAAAACTTGTTCGTAAGCCCCAATAGTATACCCACCATATAACTTAATCGCTGCCGCTAATTCTTTATCAGCAGCGGTTGTTAGGTAGTGAGTTAAATTGAAATAGGTATATTGTGCCGTTTTATCAATCACTTTTTCACGTAGATCGATAATTCGTGTGCAAGGGGTTGCAATGCGGCTTATTTCCATTTTAATTAAAAATTTATCACTATTACTTTCACCAAAAAAAACCTTATCAATCATGCTATTAAAATCAGCACTATTATAAAATGGTATTAAGGTTTCGATTTGTGATTGGTAATCCTTCACGTTCATAAATGGGAAAGTCTCGTGTTGTTGATAGAATATTGCCAGAATGAATTAGCATAGCTTAATCAAACCATTTTAAGTCTTAGTGGCAATAAGTCACTTATTTATCTAGATTTATTAGTTGTTTACCACATTAAATCATCAGGAATTGCGAACTCTGCATAAGGATCATCTTCATCATTCTTAGATTCAATATCAGTTTGGTCGTGTAATGCAACTAACACTGACTCATCAATAGCACGTAATTTTTCGGCTGCTTCTTTATTGATAAGGTAAAATTCTTCATTTAAGACACAAATAGCGAAGGCACCTTTGATTAGGCCTCTTTGGATCTCTGGTTTAACTGCAATACGCTTTACTTTATTGTCATAAGTAAAATGATAGTCTAATTCACCTTGATAATCCTTTTCACAATGCTGAGCAATCATTTGTATTAACTTTCCATGCGCAGCTCGTATTGCTAGTTCTTGTTGAGTTTGCTGATTATTTTCAAGATCTTTTTGTTTTTGTTGTTCAGCTTTTGCTTGTACAGCAAGTTGTACGTCTGAGATGACAACCGTGCCTTTTTTCTTTTTTTGTTTTGCTTGGCGGCGTTTATCGGTTTGTGCTTGCTTTGCTTTTTGTTTATTAACTAAACCTGAGTTCATTAATTGATCTTGTAATGAAGCCATATTAAAACCCTTTAGTGATGATATATATAGGTTTTAGTTTATCACACTATATTATTCGAAATATCGACTTTGTTATTAAAATGGTTTAGATTGAAATAACGTATACAGGATGTACACAACGATAAAAGGAGCTGACTATGTTAGAAAATCTACAAGTAAAGCAATTCATGACCGGTAAAAATATCGCGTTTACTAAAGAGATGAATTTACAAACTGCAGTGGAAAAATTATTAGCCTCGAATCTCATTGGTGGGCCGGTTGTTAATGAGTCAGGACACGTTGTTGGCTGGTTATCCGAGCAAGATTGTTTAGCTAAAATTATTGAAGCGAGTTATTACAGTGATCATTCTGCACTAGTTGAAGATGTTATGTCTGACTCTCCCTTAAGTATCCCTTCTACCCTTAGTATTGTTGATTTAGCACAAAAAATGATACACGAAAAACCAAAGATGTATCCGGTATTAGATGAAGATAATATTTATGTTGGATTAATCACACGTAAAATGGTGTTAGGTGCAATGAAAACGCAGCTATAGTTTTTTACAGCACTAATAATGCCGTAAAAAGTCAGATGAAAATTAAATCGCTTATAAAAATGTGTCACTTTTTGCACATTTGAGCGATTAACTATTTAGCTACTTGTTTGTTTTTTATTCAATATGGCAGTGTTGTCTATTTGTGTTTGTTCAGATTTAGATTCTAATTTAAACCTGACTGAGCATAAATCCTCAACTAGAAACATTAAAGCAATGTAATTATTTGTTTATCCCAGCAACTTTTGTCGATGACCATGTTATTTGTTTGTTTTAATTGTTGAATGAAGTTGTCTCTTGTATTCGCTATTACGCCTAGGCTTGCTAAATGAGAAGTCATCATTTGACAGTCAACGACTTGACCTTGGTAAGCACTGAAGTGTTTACATAAGGCGATGAAAGCTAATTTTGAAGCATTAGTGTGACGATGAAACATCGATTCGCCACAAAATACGCCACCCATGTTGACGCCATATAAACCCCCAACTAACTTGTCTTTATCCCAGACTTCAATTGAGTGTGCAGAGCCTATTTGATGCAATGCAATATAAGCTTTTTTTATTATTGGGCTTATCCATGTGTCTGATTGTGTTTTACGCGGTAGGGCACAAGCATCAATGACATCTGAAAATGCATAGTTGATGGTAATCGTTAAAGTAGTTTGACGAATAAATTTCGCCATACTTTTACTTATATAGACTTCCTGAGGTTTTATTATCGCTCGTTCAATCGGGCTCCACCATAAAATAGGCTCACCTTCAGAAAACCACGGAAATATAGCTTGTTGATAAGCATTGAGTAAACGTGGAGTCGACAAATCGCCGCCAATAGCCAGTAAACCTTCAGGATCATCTAATGCATTTATTGGATCAGGAAAATCAATATTATCGTTAGATAATACACACAGTTGTTTTGTCATAATGTCTCTAAAGTGTTGTAACAATGGGTAACGACTAGTTACATTAATAAGATTTTTCGCACGTTTGTCATATCGGCTTACCACTAAGTGGTGCTGTTGTGTCTTGTTAAGTGCTTGTTCTATTAACAATAAGCCTAAGTACATTGAAAATAGTATAATAATGTACAGATAAAAGTAAATCATAACGGGTATCTGTTAATACTTTTCTTAGATCCAGCAGTAAGCGCTTAACTCAATTTAACTCAATTTAACTTAAATATAAGTTATCTTATCTTTAATTATTGTGTTTAAATTTCTTTTTTTGTAATAAAAAGTGAAGTGAGTACTGATGAGCGATGTTAATTATGAAAATTTGTTTGAAATTCTAAAACAAAAAGAAGACGTTAAAGGCAAAGTAACGATTATTTTAACCCCTGATTTAAGTATTCCAACACAAGACTTGATGATTAGACACCGTATTAAATTTGATCATATTGTTAACTTTAAAGAAATATCAGAATACATTCATTTTACAAATGTAAAAAAAGGTGGAGTGACCGCTTTCTTTACATTAAACAACGAAGATAAGGCTGTTGTATTCATTCAAAGTGAATTTATCCCGTACACTGCTGATCATCATGTACACATAATGAATGCCGCATATCGGTATGTTTTTCTCATAAACGAATTAGCGCATATCAGTGATGTTGAAAATAGTATCAATATTGATAGAGAAACTGAAAAAGGGGATTTATTTAAAGCTGAGATTTACGCCAAGGTGTGTACGTTGAAACATCTTACGCTTAAAAAATACACTTATGCACGAATGCTTTATGCGAATACGTTACTTAAGGTAGATGATGTTAACAATGATTATTACTTGAAGGTTCAAAAAGAAGTAATGAAGAAATATCCGAAGAAAAAGTTAATTCAATGGTCAAAGCAGCTAAGTTAAAAAAACCAACCCTCACGAATTAAGGTGAGGGTTGGTTTAGCATTTTATTACTATTTCTCTGGGTACGTTAAATCTACTTCACCAGTGTATAACTGACGAGGACGACCAATTTTCTGGCCTGGTTGATCTAACATTTCTTTCCAGTGTGAAATCCAACCAACAGTACGTGATACAGCAAAAATTACTGTAAACATAGTACGTGGGATGCCCATTGCACGTAAAACGATACCTGAGTAGAAATCTACATTAGGGTAAAGTTTTTTCTCGATGAAGTATGGGTCTTCAAGCGCAATACGCTCTAATTCCATTGCTACATCTAGAAGTGGATCGTCAATGTTTAACTCTTCAAGCACTTCATGACATGTTTTACGCATTACTGTTGCACGTGGATCATGGTTTTTGTAAACACGATGACCAAAGCCCATTAGACGGAATGGGTCATTTTTATCTTTCGCTCTTGCAACAAATTCTGGAATGCGATCGACAGAACCAATTTCTTCTAACATTTCTAAACATGCTTCATTAGCGCCACCATGTGCAGGACCCCATAGAGAAGCAATACCCGCTGCAATACATGCAAATGGGTTAGCACCAGATGAACCGGCTAAACGTACAGTAGACGTTGATGCATTTTGTTCATGGTCAGCATGAAGGATTAAAATTTTATCCATTGCGCTTTCTAAAACAGGGTTAACCACATATTCTTCACAAGGAATACCAAACATCATCTTCAAGAAGTTACCCGCATAAGATAATGTGTTATCTGGGTACATGAATGGTTGGCCTACAGAATATTTGTAACTCATTGCTGCCAGTGTTGGTACTTTTGAAATAAGACGAAATGCTGCTATTTCACGACATGATTCATTAGAGATGTCTAATGAATCGTGGTAGAACGCAGATAGTGCGCCAACAACACCAACCATGATAGCCATTGGATGTGAATCACGACGGAATCCACGGTAAAAAGCAACCAGTTGTTCGTGAAGCATTGTATGGTGAAGTACAGTATGTTTGAATTTTGCAAATTCTTCTGTGCTAGGTAATTGACCGTTTAATAACAGATAACAAACTTCTAAGTAATCTGATTTATCAGCTAATTCATCTATCGCATAGCCACGGTGTAATAAGATCCCTTTGTCACCGTCAATGTAAGTTATTGCTGACTCACAAGAAGCTGTAGCAAGGAATCCAGGGTCGTAAGTGAAGTAACCAGTTTTACCTAAGCTACGAATATCAATTACATCATTACCAGCTGATCCTTGGTGGATAGGTAGTTCTACAGGATCTTGACCTGGTAAATGAAGTATTGCGACTTTATCCGACATTATTCTCTCCCTTGACTTAAAATTATTTATACTCTTTTTTTTGATGGCATATTTTTACAGTCTAACATTGACCTTGTCAAATTTAACATTTCAACTTTGAGAGCTGAAGTTGTTAACAATTAAAATTACTCTGAACTCACATAAAGTACAATCAATAAAAAATAAAATTATCTCAATTAGCACTACAAGTCTGCCCGCGTCTCTGGTAATCTGGCAGGTGAGTGAGCTGAAATTTTTTGTGTTTATTTTATGTCTAATAACTCACAAATTTTATTTTTAATTGTGTTTGGTTCACAAAAGAAATATTTTACTTGTCACAAAGTGTTAACAATATGCTAACAATAGTGCCTGTGAAAACAACCCCTTACTTTTAGCCATTAATAAAGAGAAAAATTGTGCGCAAAGAGAGACCAAAAAATTTAGACCTATCCACGGTTAAATTTCCCATTACTGCTACAGCATCTATTCTGCATCGTGTTTCTGGGATTATCGTTTTTATTGCCTTGGCAATATTCTTAACCCTCCTAAACTGTTCGTTATCATCCGCTGAAGACTTTCAACATGTACAAGGTTATTTTGACTTGTTTATTGTCGAGTTTGTTTTTTGGGGATCATTAACAGGTCTTGCATACCACGCTGTATTTGGTATTAGACATATGATTCAAGATTTAGGGCATTGGGAAGAGTTAGAGAGTTCGGCATTAAGTGCAAAAGTTGGTTTTGCCATTACTGCTGTTCTGTCAATATTAGCGGGGATTTTAGTATGGTAAAGGTTGCAGGTACTTTTGGACGAAGTGGTGTGCATGATTACATTTTATTGCGTGCCAGTGCTGTCATTCTTCTAGCCTACATTATCTATATTGTAGGCTTTATCGTGTCTACTGATATTACTTATCAGGTTTGGACAGACTTTTTCTCTTTAACATTTACTAAGGTGCTAACGCTAATGGCGTTGGTTGCTATGCTTGTCCATTCTTGGATTGGTATTTGGCAAGTGTTAACAGATTACGTTAAATGTACGTTATTACGTGGCACATTACAGTTTGTATTAACGACTGTTGCATTTGCGTATGTTGTTTTTGGTTTTGTAATTTTGTGGGGTGTTTAAGGTGAGTTTACCTATTCGTGAATTTGATGCGATTGTAATTGGTGCTGGTGGTGCAGGTATGCGCGCGGCACTTTCTATTTCGCAGGAAGGAAAAAGCTGTGCGTTGATTACGAAAGTATTCCCAACGCGCTCACATACTGTATCAGCTCAAGGTGGTATTACTGTTGCTCTTGGTAATGCACATGCAGATAACTGGCAATGGCACATGTACGATACAGTTAAAGGTTCTGATTTCATCGGTGACCAAGACGCTATCGAATATATGTGTAATGAAGGCCCTGAAGCTGTTCGCGAATTAGAAAATATGGGACTACCTTTTTCTCGTTTTGAAGACGGTTCAGTATATCAACGTCCTTTTGGTGGCCAATCTAAAGAATTTGGTGGTGAGCAAGCGGCACGTACGGCTGCAGCAGCAGACCGAACAGGTCATGCTTTACTACATACGCTTTACCAACAGAATATTAAAAATAAAACAACTATCTTCTCTGAGTGGTATGCGCTTGATTTAGTTAAAAATGACGATGGTGATGTAGTAGGTTGTACTGCCATTGAAATTGAGACTGGCGAAGTGTGCATGTTTAAAGCGCAAGCGACAGTGTTAGCAACGGGTGGAGCAGGGCGTATTTATGCTTCAACTACTAATGCACATATTAATACTGGTGACGGTGTTGGTATGGCATTACGTGCTGGCGTGCCAGTACAAGATATGGAAATGTGGCAATTTCACCCAACCGGTATAGCGGGTGCGGGTACATTGGTAACAGAAGGTTGTCGTGGTGAAGGTGGTTACCTTCTTAATAAAGACGGCGAACGCTTCATGGAACGTTATGCACCGAATGCTAAAGATTTAGCCGGTCGTGATGTTGTTGCTCGTTCTATCATGATTGAAATTCGTGAAGGTCGTGGTTGTGAAGGTCCTTGGGGCACGCACATTAAATTGAAACTAGATCATCTTGGTAAAGATGTTTTAGAAAGTCGTTTACCAGGTGTTTGTGAATTATCTCGTACGTTTGCACATGTTGATCCAGTACATGAGCCGATTCCAATTATTCCAACTTGTCATTATATGATGGGTGGCGTTCCAACAACTGTTAATGGTCAAGCATTAAAACTTGATGCAGACGGTAAAGATGTCGAAGTGAAAGGGTTGTTTGCGGTAGGTGAAATCGCCTGTGTATCTGTTCATGGAGCTAACCGTTTAGGTGGTAACTCTTTATTAGATTTAGTGGTATTCGGTCGAGCTGCAGGTAAGCATCTTGGTAAAGTATTAAGTGAAGAAAATACGTCGAAAGCACCTACTGAAGAAAACATTGAAGCTGCATTAGAGCGTTATAATCGTTGGGAAAAAGGTGCAGGCACTGAATGTCCAAACGAAATTCGTAAAGACTTGAAAGAATGTATGCAGAATAACTTCGGTGTATTCCGTGACGGTCCTGCAATGGCTGAAGGTCTTGCTGAACTTGAAGCAATTCGTGAACGTCTTAAAAATGCAAAATTAAGCGATAAGAGCAGTGAGTTTAATACTGACCGAATCGAATGCTTAGAATTAGATAACTTAATGGAAACAGCGTTAGCAACTGCTAAATCTGCTAATTTCCGTACAGAAAGTCGTGGCGCACATAGTCGTTTCGATTTCCCTGACCGTGATGATGCGAACTGGTTACACCACAGTATGTACATTGCAGAAACAGAAAGTATGTGTAAACGTGACGTGAACATGGCGCCAGTACTACGTGAAGCTTTCCCACCTAAAGCGCGTGTTTACTAGAAGGTTTATAGATATGAATATTAATTTTTCGATTTACCGTTACAACCCTGATGTTGATGCTAAGCCTTATATGCAAGATGCATCATTAGACGTACCTGAAGGTTCTGACATGATGGTGCTTGATGCGCTTATCTTATTGAAAGAAAAAGATGCGTCACTTTCATTCCGTCGTTCATGCCGCGAAGGTGTTTGTGGATCTGATGGTGTTAATATGAATGGTAAAAATGGACTTGCATGTATTACGCCATTGTCTGATGTGTTATCAACAGGCAAAAAAGTAATTATCCGTCCACTACCTGGCTTGCCAGTGATACGTGATTTGGTTATCGATATGACACAATTTTATACTCAGTATGAAAAAGTGAAACCGTTTTTAATTAATGATGATCGTACACCGCCTGCAGGAGAGTTTAAACAATCTCCAGAAGAGCGTGAAAAACTTGATGGTTTATACGAATGTATTTTATGTGCATGTTGTTCAACCTCATGTCCTTCATTTTGGTGGAATCCAGATAAGTTTATTGGTCCAGCTGGTTTATTAGCTGCTTACCGTTTTCTTATTGATAGTCGAGATAGTGCAACTGAAGAACGCTTGTCGAATTTAGATGATGCTTTTAGTGTTTTTCGTTGTCACAGTATCATGAACTGCGTTAGTGTTTGTCCTAAGGGATTAAACCCTACCAAAGCGATTGGTAAAATTAAATCTATGTTATTACAGCGCGCTGTTTAATTTTTAACTAAACATTACTAATTAAGCAATTAATAAAAGTATAAGGAATGTTAATGCCAACTAATGTTATGGAAACTTGGTTAGCCTCATCGCATCTTTCCGGGGCAAATTCTACTTATATCGAAGATATTTACGAATTGTATTTAGAGGATCCACTTGCTGTGGACGCTAATTGGCGTGAAGTCTTTGATGAGTTACCAAGCGTGACTGATGCTCCTGAGGAGCGTCATTCAATTATCCGTGAACAGATGAAGCTTGCGGCCAAAGGCCCAAAATGTTTCACACCACCAGATGGTGCTGTTCACAATGATGCAAAACAAGTCAAAGTGTTACAATTAATCGGTGCTTATCGTAACCGTGGACATGAAATTGCTAACTTAGATCCTCTTGGTTTAGTTAAAACAGAATCAGTTAAAGAGTTAGACCCTTTTTACCATGAACTAACGGGTTCTGATTTAGATGCTAACTTTAATGTCGGTTCATTTGCTGCTGGCAATGAAACAATGGTATTAAAGGATCTTATTGCTTCACTTAAACGAACATATTGTGGTTCGTTAGGTGTGGAATATATGCACATCACTAATACTGATGAAAAGCGTTGGATCCAAAACCGTATTGAATCATGTGAAAGTCGTCCTTCATTCAGCAACGAATCTAAAAATCGTTTCTTAGAAGAGTTAACTGCAGCAGAAGGGCTAGAGCGTTATATTGGTTCTAAATTCCCTGGTGCAAAACGTTTCTCACTAGAAGGTGGCGACTCATTTGTTCCTATGCTTAAAGAAGTCATTCGACGTTCTGGTGAGCAAGGCGCACATGAAGTTGTTATCGGAATGGCTCACCGTGGACGTTTAAATGTATTAGTAAACGTACTTGGTAAGAAACCAACGGACTTGTTTAACGAGTTTGCTGGTAAGCATGCCAATATCGACGGTTCAAGCGATGTTAAATATCACCAAGGTTTTAGTAGTGACTTTAAAACGGCTAAAGGTAATGTTCATTTATCATTAGCATTTAATCCGTCACATTTAGAAATCGTTAACCCAGTTGTATTAGGGTCGGTTCGTGCTCGTCAAGAACGTTTGAACAGTATTGGTGAAAGTGTTTTACCTATTACTATTCACGGTGACTCTGCGATTGCTGGTCAAGGTGTTGTGCAAGAGACATTTAATATGTCACAAGCACGCGCTTTTAAAGTAAGTGGTACAATCCGTATCGTTATCAACAACCAAGTTGGTTTCACTACTTCAGACCCTCAAGATACTCGCTCTACACGTTACTGTACTGATATTGCAAAAATGGTCCAAGCGCCTATTTTCCATGTGAATGGTGATGATCCTGAAGCAGTTATGCAAGCGGCACATATCGCAATTGATTTCCGTAATAAATTCAAGCGTGATGTGGTTATCGATTTAGTTTGTTACCGTCGTCATGGCCATAATGAAGCTGATGAGCCGAGTGCAACACAACCAGTTATGTACCAAAAAATCAAAAAGCATCCTACGCCACGCGAAATCTATAGTAAGCAATTAGAAAGTGAAGGTGTTATTGCAGAGGGTTTTGCTAAGGAACTAGTTTCTAATTACCGTGATGCCTTAGATAATGGCGAATGTGTTGTTAAAGAATGGCAAGCAATGCAAGGTAATTCAATTGATTGGTCTCCTTACCTAAAACATGAGTGGCACTCATCATATGAAGCAGGCTTCCAGAAGCAGCGCTTAGTTGAGTTAGCTGAATCTATCAGCCATTACCCTGAAGAACAGAAACAACACTCTCGTATTGCTAAGATCTATAATGATCGTCAAGCAATGGCGCGTGGTGAGAAACTCTTAGATTGGGGGTTTGCTGAAAACTTAGCTTACGCAACACTGTTAGATTCTAAATACAATATTCGTTTAGTGGGTCAAGATTCTGCTCGTGGTACCTTCTTCCACCGTCATGCAGTATTGCATGAGCAAACAGAAGCTAAACGTTATACACCGCTTCAAAATATCTCTGATGATCAAGGTCACTTTGATGTTTATGATTCAGTGTTATCTGAAGAAGCAGTATTAGCATTTGAATACGGTTACTCTACTGGTGCACCTAAAGGTTTATGTATTTGGGAAGCGCAGTTTGGTGACTTTGCAAATGGTGCTCAAGTTGTATTTGACCAATTCTTATCATCAGGTGAGCAGAAGTGGGGCCGTATGTGTGGTCTTACTGTTTTATTACCGCATGGTTATGAAGGTCAAGGTCCAGAGCATTCATCAGCGCGTTTAGAACGTTTTTTACAATTATGTGCTGAGCATAATATGCAGGTATGTGTTCCTTCAACACCTGCTCAGGTTTACCACATGTTACGTCGCCAAGTGATTCGTTCAATGCGTCGTCCACTGATTGTTATGTCACCTAAATCATTGTTACGTCATCCATTAGCGGTTTCTAGCTTAGATGAATTAGCATCTGGTACATTCTTAAATGCAATTGGTGAAGTGGATGAGCTAGATCCAGAAGCAGTGACTCGTATTATTCTATGTAGCGGTAAGGTTTACTATGAACTACTAGAAAAACGTCGCGCTGAAGGTTTAAATCATGTCGCTATTATACGTATCGAACAACTTTACCCATTCCCAACTGATGAAGTAAATGATTTGCTTGAGCAGTATGCACATGTAACTGAGTTTATTTGGTGTCAAGAAGAGCCTCAAAACCAGGGTGCTTGGTACTGTAGCCAACATAACTTCCGTACTGTAATGCCTGAAGGCGCTACGCTGCAATATGCAGGTCGTGCAGCATCAGCATCAACGGCGGTAGGTTATATGTCTCTGCATGTTAAGCAACAAAAAGCATTAGTGAACGAAGCACTTGGTTTTGATGAACAGTAATCAACATTAAACCGAATTTATTGAATAAATATTATTATTGTAGGAAGCGTTAATTATGATTGAAGTATTAGTTCCAGAACTTCCAGAATCAGTTGCAGATGCAACTGTAGCAACTTGGCACAAACAACCTGGTGACTTCGTTGAGCGTGATGAAGTATTAGTTGAAATCGAAACCGATAAAGTTGTGTTAGAAGTACCTGCTACAGCATCAGGTATCTTAAAAGAAATCATTGAAGATGAAGGTGCAACCGTACTTTCTAAGCAATTATTAGCTAAATTAGAAGAAGCGGATGCACCTGCTGCCGCTAAAGAAGAAGCTGCTGCGCCAGCTGAAGCACCTGCAGGCACTGCTGATGCAAGTCCATCTGTACGCCGTTTAATGCTTGAAGAAGGCATTGATGCACGTGATATCAAAGGGTCTGGTAAAGGTGGTGTTATCACTCGTGAAGATGTAGATAACTTCCGTACGTCTAAAAACAAAAATGAAACAGCACCTAAGGTTGATATCGTGGCTGCTGTTGCTGCACGTAGTGACAAGCGTGTACCAATGACACGTTTACGTAAACGTGTTGCTGAGCGTCTACTAGAAGCTAAAAATTCAACGGCAATGTTGACAACGTTTAACGAAGTAAACATGAAACCTATCATGGATCTTCGTAAGCAATATCAAGAAGTGTTTGAGAAAAAACATGGTATCCGTTTAGGGTTCATGTCTTTCTACATCAAAGCCGTGACTGAAGCGCTTAAACGTTACCCTGAAGTTAATGCAGCAATTGACGGTACTGATATTGTTTACCACAACTTCTTTGACATCAGCATTGCAGTATCAACACCTCGTGGTCTGGTAACACCTGTTTTACGTGATACTGACACACTAAGTGTTGCTGATATTGAAAAAGGCATTCGTGAGCTTGCAATCAAAGGTCGTGACGGCAAATTAACCGTTGACGAAATGATGGGCGGTAACTTTACGGTGACTAACGGTGGTGTATTTGGTTCGCTACTTTCAACGCCAATTATTAACCCACCACAAGCCGCTATCTTAGGTATGCATAAAATCCAAGACCGCCCAATGGCAGTTAATGGTGAAGTGAAAATTTTACCTATGATGTACCTAGCACTTTCATACGATCATCGTTTAATTGATGGTAAAGAATCAGTAGGATTCTTAGTAACAATCAAAGAACTACTTGAAGATCCAACACGTCTATTACTAGACGTTTAATATTGATTTTTAAGTATTAGTCGATTGGCTGTTTAGATCGTTAAACAGCCACAACAAATTGTTTTTACACTCACGGCCTTCGGGCTATTAAGTTTAACTAAACAGATGGAAATAAATCATGAATTTGCATGAATATCAGGCAAAACAATTATTTAAAGAATACGGTTTACCGGTTCCTAATGGTGTCGCTTGCGACAGCGCTGAAGATGCGGTGAATGCTGCATCTAAATTAGGTGGCGAGCGTTGGGTTATTAAATGTCAGGTACATGCGGGCGGTCGTGGTAAAGCGGGTGGTGTTGAATTAGTTGATTCAGATGAAAAAATCCGTGGATTTGCTAACAAATGGTTAGGTCAAAACTTAGTGACTTACCAAACAGACGCAAATGGTCAACCAGTTAATAAATTATTATTAGAAGAATGTAGTGACATTGCTAATGAGCTTTATTTAGGTGCGGTTATTGACCGTGCTTCACAACGTGTTACGTTCATGGCGTCTACTGAAGGCGGCGTTGAAATTGAGAAAGTTGCTGAAGAAACACCTGAACTTATTCATACCGCTATGATTGACCCATTGGTTGGCGCACAAGCGTACCAAGGTCGTGAATTAGCATTTAAATTAGGTCTTTCTGGTAAGCAAGTCGGTCAATTTACTAAAATTTTCCTAGGCTTAGCGACTATTTTTGAACAGAAAGATTTATCATTATTAGAAATCAATCCATTAGTTGTTACTGGAGCTGATGACCTAATTTGTCTTGATGGCAAAATTTCTATCGATTCAAATGCAATGTACCGTCAAAAAGAGCTTCTAGCGATTAACGATACAACGCAAGATGACGCACGTGAAATGCATGCTGCACAGTGGGAATTAAACTACGTAGCACTAGACGGAAACATTGGCTGTATGGTTAATGGTGCTGGTCTTGCTATGGGTACGATGGACATGGTTAACTTACATGGCGGCAACCCGGCTAACTTCCTAGATGTTGGCGGCGGCGCAACTAAAGAACGTGTTACTGAAGCATTTAAAATCATTCTTTCTGACGATAAAGTTAAAGCTGTTTTAGTTAACATCTTCGGCGGTATCGTACGTTGTGATTTAATCGCTGACGGCGTTATCGGTGCAGTTGCAGAAGTAGGTGTATCTGTTCCTGTTATCGTTCGTTTAGAAGGTAATAATGCTGAGTTAGGTCGTAAGATTCTAGCTGAGTCAGGTCTTAATATTATTGCAGCAACATCATTAACAGATGCTGCGCAGCAGTCTGTTAAAGCGGTAGGTGGAAAATAATGAGCATTTTAATTAATAAAGATACTAAAGTAATTTGTCAGGGTTTCACTGGTGGTCAAGGTACTTTCCATTCTGAGCAAGCACTTGAGTACGGTACGCAAATGGTTGGTGGTGTTTCTCCTGGTAAAGGCGGTCAAACACATTTAGGTCTTCCTGTATTTAATACAGTACGTGAAGCAGTAGAAAAAACTGGCGCAACAGCATCAGTTATCTACGTACCAGCACCATTTTGTAAAGATGCTATTTTAGAAGCGATTGATGCAGGTATTAAATTAATCGTTACTATCACTGAAGGTATCCCAACACTAGATTTAGTTGCAGTTAAAATCAAACTAGATCAAGAAGGCGTTGTGATGATCGGTCCTAACTGTCCTGGTGTTATTACACCTGATGAATGTAAAATCGGCATCATGCCTGGTCACATTCATAAGAAAGGTAAAGTAGGTATCGTATCGCGTTCAGGTACATTAACTTATGAAGCAGTTAAACAAACTACGGATGAAGGTTTCGGCCAATCAACGTGTGTTGGTATCGGTGGCGACCCAATCCCAGGTTCAAGCTTCATTGATATTTTAAAATTATTCCAAGAAGATCCTGAGACTGAAGCAATCGTTATGATTGGTGAAATCGGTGGTACTGCGGAAGAAGAAGCGGCTGCTTATATCAAAGCAAACGTCACTAAACCTGTTGTATCTTACATTGCTGGTGTTACTGCACCTGCTGGTAAGCGTATGGGTCATGCTGGCGCAATTATCGCTGGTGGTAAAGGTACTGCTGAAGATAAATTTAAAGCACTTGAAGATGCGGGCGTGAAAACGACTAAATCTCTAGCTGAAATTGGTAGCGCTTTACGCGAAATCACTGGTTGGTAATCTCTTAACTGAGTACTCATCATCAAGCCTCGCTTTTAGCGGGGCTTTTTTATGTCTATTGTTTGAGTTTTAGGCTAACTTGGAAGTAGTTTTGTTCTCTTTTGTAACGTGTATAGAAGATACATTTAAAGTGCTATACCTTAAAGAAGGGATGCGGGCGTTAAATGACTAAATCTTTAGCTGAAATTGGTAGCGCTTTACGCGAAATCACTGGTTGGTAATCGCTTAACTGAATACTCATCACCAAGCCTCGCTTTTTAGCGGGGCTTTTTTATGCCTACTGTTTAAGTTTTAGGCTAACTTGGAGGTGGTTTTGTTCTCTTTTGTAAGGTGTATAGAAGATAAAATTTAAAACGCTATACTTTAAAGAAGGGATGCGGACGTGAAAATGACTAAATCTCTAGCTGAAATTGGTAGCGCTTTACGCGAAATCACTGGTTGGTAATCTCTTAACTGAGTACTCATCATCAAGCCTCGCTTTTAGCGGGGCTTTTTTATGTCTATTGTTTGAGTTTTAGGCTAACTTGGAAGTAGTTTTGTTCTCTTTTGTAACGTGTATAGAAGATACATTTAAAGTGCTATACCTTAAAGAAGGGATGCGGGCGTTAAATGACTAAATCTTTAGCTGAAATTGGTAGCGCTTTACGCGAAATCACTGGTTGGTAATCTCTTAACTGAGTACTCATCATCAAGCCTCGCTTTTTAGCGGGGCTTTTTTATGCCTGCTGTTTATGTTGTGGTTAACTTGGCGAGTATTTTAGTACGCTAATATAGAAACAATTTAAAGTGCTGTACGTTTTTACTGAATACATAGATGAGAAATTTTTTGATCTAGGGACGCATGACGAATTAAGCAGAGCATAGTGTCATGAGCGAAGGTGCTCTATGAGTTCTGTTTTCAGCTTGCAGGGTTCTTGGTATTTTGGGGGGCATTGTTGGTTTCGAATATAAAATCAACACACAAAATTCTGCAGGCTAAAGCCAGCGCCTCAAAGTCAAAATACCAACTCTGTACCATTACACCAACACAACTCTCTGCGGGCTAAAGCTAGCGCCCCAAAGTCAAAATACCAACTCTGTACCATTACACCAACACACAAGCTCCTGCAGGCTAAAGCCAGCGCCCTAAAGGCAAAATACCAACACGGTACCATTACCCCAACACACAACTCTCTGGGGGCTAAAGCCAGCAGCCCAAAGTCAAAATACCAACTCTGTATCATTACCCCAACAGACAGCTCTCTGCGGACTAAAGCCAGCGGCCCAAGTCAAAATATCAATACTGTACTACTACACACCAAACACACAACTCTCTGCGGACTAAAGTTAACGCCCAGAAGTCAAAACATCAAAATTAATGCACAACTCCCAGCAGGTTAAAGCTAGTGTCCCGATACAACTTTCGACAATCAATTGATGTTTCATACCTTAAAAAATGAAGAGAGTCTGGCGTGAAAACGATTTAATAGTTAGTTGAAATAGTCATTGAGATCGTAATCAACGTTATAAAGCAGATAAAATATGTCGAAATACTATGCATTAGTATCTGCTTATTTTTAACCTTTTTATATTCGTATGTTGAATGATGTGTTTTAAATTAAATGCGTTTTACTATAGAAGTTAATTTATACCTATTTTTACTTTTCAAACATTTCTTTGTATATATTAAAATGACTTTTAAAATTATAGTCATTTACATAACTATTGAAGCAACGAGAAAGAGGCAGTTTTTTATTAAATACTGACTTCATTTAAGATAATAAATTATCAATGTGTTGATGTTTTTTGCAATAAATTCATTTTATTATTGTTTGATGTCCTATCTAATTGTTAAACATAGTAAAAGTTATAGTGGCACGCTTGATGCAGAATAATAAGTGCATATCATTGATATTTTTATATTTAATGATTTCATTTTATTAAGCTTTTCATTTTTACATTAAATAGGATAGAGGTGAAATATGGACATATTTAAATTTTCAAATATTAGAAAAATAGGATTACTCTTAGGTCTATTGTTTAGCACAAACTCTTTTGCAAGTATGATCGTAGACGTTGTTTATCAAGATCAGGCGCTTAGTGGCATTGGAAACTCAATTTCTTATCAACATGATATTACTGATGATGGGTTTACATTTGGAACCGCAACAAGTGCAAATTTAGCAATTGAAGTTAATAACCTTAATATCTGGGAGACGCTGTTATTTCAAATTGATGAGTTTGATTTTGATTCAGGTGCGATTACGTTAGGCAGTGGTTATCTTGGTGATCTAGAAATCAATGCTTTAGCCGCCCTTAATAGTGATGGTTTATTAGATGTCATCGTCTATGCAGGGTTCTTTACAAGTGTTAGTGTTGGTAATTCAACTTTAACGGTACAAGTACCAGAACCAAGTACTATACTGATACTAGGTCTTGCAATCATTGGTTTAAGTTTAGGCCGTCAACGTAAGCTATAACCTATCATAAATATGTCGGGTGAATGATTAGTTTGCCCAATTTTTTATGATCAAGCCTCGCTTTTAGTGAGGTTTTTTTATGCCTATTGTTTACGTTTATTGGTTACTTCTGGTATCAATTTTAATTTGTCCTCTAATGTTTAAAAAGTATAAAAAGTATAAAAAGTATAAAAAGTATAAGGAGTTAAAGCGAGCTTCTAAAAGATAAGCGATTTAATACGCTTTGAAATAAGTTGTCATGTTTTCTTGTATGTGATCGGCTCTAATTCTCTTTATGACGGTTAAATAAAAATATTTTTATAAGATCAAAGGATTTATTCGTTTAAAATGTTGACTAAGGGGGTATCGGTTTAATCCATGTGGTTTTAAATCTAACACTTATTTTGTATTTCGTTTGTTATAAGGTTAAACATGAACTTAGTTAAAGTATTGCCAGCATTAATGTTTATTTATTCAATACCGAGTGTTGCTGCAGAAGTAACAACGGCTCCATCTACCCTAGCGGCATCATCAATTACCGAAAAGAACTTATATGGTACTTGGTTATGTCAACATGATATGGAAGAGCCTAATACTAAAATGTCGATTAAGGTAAATTATAAAATTAATTATCTAGCAAATGGTCAATCTAACGGTAGTGGGGATTTGTTTTTTAAAATTAACGGCATGCCTGAACTTAAGTACAGTGTGACGGATAATTCTACTTGGGTCCTTAAAGGCAATGACCTGACCATTAAATCAAAAGACATAAATTTTAAGAATGTAAGTCATCCTAAATTAGAATCATTGTTAAATTTAAAAAAGATTTTACCTGCGACAGTTAATGAATCAGGTACGATAGTTTCTTTAACGAAAACTACGCTGAAGGTTAAGTCTGCATCTTATGGCGAAGTTTATACCTGTGGGAAAGTGGTAAGTCGAAGTTAAGCTTGCATGCATCGTGTCATATTGAATGAATACACTCATGTAAAATTTTGTTGAATTAATTTTTATTATTTGGATTCAGATAATAAGTGGGTCGAGGGAAATGAGAATAAAAAAGGCTGTACTAAACCAGTACAGCCTTTGAGTTTTAAAGACAGATTATAACGCCTGTTTACTGCGGCAGATTAATCGTATTTAACGGCACGTAAAACAACAAATTTCTTGTTTTCTGCAATTAACTCACAATTCCCAAAAATACGGTCTAATTTATCTTGGTAGTCTAAATGACGATTACCCACGATCACTAACTCACCATTTACAGCTAAACAAAAATGAGCGTCGTTAAACATGCTCCACGCGATATGGTCAGTAATAGCATGTTGTTGATGGAAAGGTGGGTTACATAAAATCAAATCATAGCTACGTGCTTTAAATCCAACTAGCCCATTATTAACTACAAAACGAGTATTATCAGAGCGCTCTTCCTCGAAGTTTTTCAGCATATTAATACGTGCTGAATCGACTGCCATATAAGACTCATCGATAAATGTAATCTGCGCTTCTGGGTAAGCTTCAGCTGCCGACATACCTACAACGCCATTACCACATCCTAAATCAACCACTTTAGTAAAGTCGCCTTCAGGTAAGTTATCCATTAAATAACGACCGCCAATATCTAAATGATTACGAGAGAATACATTGGCATGGTTATGAATTTTCCATTCTAGGCGTTCTATTTCCCATGTAATAGCGACTTCAGTTTCTGGGATTTCATTTTGATCTGGCAAACTAAAGATCAAGCGTGATTTTTTCTTCGCTAGTGATGTTTTAGTCGTACCAATATATTTTTCAAATAAAGCTAATGTAGATTTATGGATTGCATCTACTTTACCCGCTGCAACAATAATTGTGTCTTTATCGATAACAGCGCTTAGTTGTTGTAGTTGGTATTCTAAAAATGCCAATGTTTTTGGTACTTTAATGAGCACCACTTTCGCATTAGTTGGTAGTTCTTGCAAACTATCTTGAATTAATAATGTCTCAGGTATGCAATGGTTACGTTGCATATTAAGTTTAATTGACCCAACAGATAAGAAAGAGTCTGAAACAACAGTTCTTTCTATTTCATTGAAGTAACAACTTAATGCACCAAAACCATCGTTGATGATTAATAACTGCCCATCTTCAGTAATGTATTTACCTAGTTCATTTTCATTAAAATGATTGATCAGGTATTCATCTGCTGAGTCCCACGCTTGTAATGTTTCATTTTTACGACGCGGGTGACGATGTAAAATTAACGTTTGATCTGCAATTATTAATGCTTCATTCATAGCTTTTGCCTAATTTGGTAATTTATATAGAGTTAATTTACCATTTTAACTTGCTTGGCCTATTAAGGTAAGTGATATTATCGACCATACCTAAATGAATAAGGATAGGACGCTTCGTGAATATAATAATAATTAAAAATAAATTAATGAAAGCACTATTAATGTGTATCCCATTACTTGCCTTAACAGCTTGTGATAATCAAATTGATGACATTTTGTCAGATATTGCCGATGGAGATGATGAAACTGTTTGTGGAACCGATACTACTACCGTTAATTTTAAACAGATAGCGTATTGGTCTGTTAGTGATGAAGAGACGTTGGATAATATCGACTTCAGTATGCTCACTCATATTATTTATAGTAAAATTGGTGTGGAATCCGATGGTGATTTGATCATGCCTACAGACGATGATTTAGAGGAATTTGAAGATATGATTGAATATGCGCAAGATGCTGGCGTTTATGCAATGGTTTCTTTTGGTAATTCAAGTGATAGTGCATTTAATACCATTGCTGCTAGTGATACTGCGTTAGATAATTTCGCTGATAATGTCGAAGATTTAATTAAAGAGTATGATTTGGATGGGGTTGATATCGATTGGCGCTTTCCTGAAGACGATGATGAAGGTGATTTTTTTGAAGATCTCGTAAAAGAGATATCAGACAGAGCGGATGATCAAGGCGTACTGTTTAGCTATGTGGTTGATTCTGGTCAAGACGATGATGCAACGGATGATGGTGTTCAAGACGACAGCTTAGATTATCCTGACTTTATCAATGTGATGGCATTAGATACAACAGATGATGATGATTTACATTCATCTTTAGAAGATGCTGAAGATGCGATTGAATATTGGACTGACCGTTGTGTTGTTATGAATAAAATAGTGTTAGCTATTCCATTGTATTCAGCTGGTGATGGTGTGCTCAGCTTTAATGAAATTGCAGATGACGACCTTGATAATGTTTGTGTAGACGAAGCAAGTAACGTTGAAGATGAAGATGGTAATAAATATGATGATATTAACTATAACGGTATTCCAACCGTTAATGATAAAACTGAATATGCACAATCTTATGCTGGTGGCGTGGTATTAACCACATTAGATCAGGATTATTTTGATGAAGGTGACTATTACTCAATACTAGCTGCGGTTGACTGGCAAGTAGCCGGTGGACCCAATGATATTTGTGATTAATTGCTATTAATAATAAGCCTACTATTTCATGGTTTTTATTGTGGTTAAAAGGGCGCATAATAGCGCCCTTTATTTACCCTACTAACTATAAGGTCATATTATGCCGATCAATGCCGCTTTAACAGAACGTAGTAATGGATGTTGTGAATTATGCTCATCAAATAATGAACTGTCTATTTTTGAAGTGCCACCTGTTAAAGAACCTAACTCAGATAAATCAGTGTTAGTGTGTTCTACTTGTTTACCTCAAATCGAAAAAACAGCTGAAATGGATAATAACCATTGGCGTTGTTTGAACGATAGTATGTGGAGTCAAGTTCCTGCTGTTCAAGTCACTGCTTTTCGTTTGTTAACACGCTTAAGTAAAGCGAGTGAAGTATGGGCTCAAGACCTATTAGATATGATGTACATGGAAGATGAGCAAAAAGCCTGGGCTGAATATGGTGTTGCTGCAGATGAAATAGAAGCGGTTGCGCCAACGCGTGACTCAAACGGTGTGGTGTTATTAGCCGGTGATAACGTTACGCTAATTAAAGACTTGGAAGTGAAAGGTGGTAACTTTACGGCTAAGCGTGGTACGCCAGTGCGTAATATTTCACTAACTGATAATCCTGAGCATATCGAAGGACGTGTTAACGGAGTACGTATTGTACTGTTAACGACTTATCTAAAGAAAATGCCATTATTTGAAGATAAATAATCAGACGATTCCCTACGCGCTTTAAGTAAAAAGAGGTGGGGAGGTGGTTAGATATAAAAAGGGTCATATTGCATAATGTAATATGACCCTTTTTTTATTAGCTTAGATTACTTAATAAAATGTTGAAGCAACTTATTATTAGTCACTATTTATTAGGTGGCTAATTATATGTGGTTAATGTTAACTACTTATCTAAACTACTTTCCAAGTCATCTCTTCATTTGCTTTGATAGGCACAACCACATCCTTACCAAAAACTAATGTTTCAGGTACTGTCCAAGATTGTTTTTCTAAAGTGACAGTATCAGTATTACGAGGTAGTTCATAAAAATCAGGCCCATTAAAGCTAGCAAAACCTTCAAGTTTATCTAATGCGTTTTCTGCTTCAAATACTTCTGCATATAACTCTAATGCGGCAAATGCTGTATATGAACCAGCACATCCACAAGCTGATTCTTTTGCGCCAATTGAATGCGGTGCAGAGTCAGTACCTAAAAAGAACTTTTTGCTTCCGCTTGTTGCTGCTTTTACTAATGCTGCTTGGTGTGTATTTCTTTTTAAAATTGGTAAGCAGTAGAAGTGCGGTTTAATACCACCTACTAACATATGATTACGATTAAACATTAGGTGGTGAGCAGTGATAGTCGCACCCACGTTATCATTTGCTTTATTTACAAAATCTACCGCATTTGCAGTCGTAATGTGTTCCAGTACGATTTTAAGGTTTGGGTAATCAGACACAATCGGTGCTAATACTTCTTTTAAGAAAACTTCTTCACGGTCAAAAATATCCACCTCATGTGATGTTACTTCACCGTGCACTAGTAATGGCATATTCACTTCTTGCATCGCTTGTAATGCGGCTTTGATATTATCAACGTTTGTCACGCCCGAATCTGAATTGGTTGTTGCACCTGCAGGGTATAATTTTGCAGCATAAACATGACCAGAAGCCTTCGCTTTTTTGATTTCTTCCGCACTTGTATTATCGGTTAAATAGATAACCATTAATGGCGTAAATGTTGCTGTTGGTTTTTCTGCCAAAATACGTTCACGGTATGCTAATGCACTTTCAGTTGTCATTACTGGCGGTACTAAATTAGGCATCACAATCGCTCTACCCATATAACGGCTGGTATCACGGACAGTATCTTTCAATACGTCACCGTCGCGTAAATGTACATGCCAATCGTCTGGACGGGTAATCGTTAGTGTGCTGCTCATAAAGTGCTCCGCATAATAAAGGGGGGAAAGAATTGCAATGATTTTAGAAGTATCAAAAGGTTAAGTAAAGCGCTAGTTAGGGTTGTTGTGTATATAAGGGGAATGTCAGTTTAAAGAAGATGTTTGTATTGGAAGTGATTTTTAATC
The DNA here is from genome assembly GCF_947489755.1 of uncultured Psychromonas sp. GTDB lineage: Bacteria > Pseudomonadota > Gammaproteobacteria > Enterobacterales > Psychromonadaceae > Psychromonas. The sequence continues at coordinate 22,435 of NZ_CANLFB010000012.1, read as the reverse complement.
TTTTGATCAGGACGCATGGCTAATTAGGCAAAGCTTATTGTCATTAGCAGAGGAGATCTGCGAGTCTTGTTTACAGCTTGCAGATTTTTGGTATTAAGTTTTGGTCTTCAACATAAAAGCAACACACAAAAAAATGCAGGCTAAAGCCAGCGCCCCTAAGTAAAAGGCTTACATCATTACGTGGTTGCTTGAAGATTAAAATCTGGGTACCGAAGTCAAAGATTCAATATCAACACATAATTGATGAAGACTAAAATCAGTGACTGGAAAATAAAGACAGCTTCCTTGTTACAGTGTGATTACTTCAAGGTTGCGTAATGTTGGCGAATAGCTAATGCGATATTTGCCTTTATTTCTGGTGTGACGTGTACGCTTTTTTGTTTAGGGAGAAGATCAACCAAAGCTTGAACTAATGGTTGTTGTGCTTCATCTGATTTAGCAACCCAACTCGCCAATAAATCTCGGTTTATATAAGCAGGTAAAGAGCCTAGCGTACCAACATCATTTTGATTATGTATTAATAAACCAGCGGTAGTGCCTTTATCGAGCGTTAATACCTGGTAAAAATATAAAGTATGATAATCAAGTTGTTGTTGTAACTCAATATCAGAAGGGGGAGGTAAACGGCTAAATTTCTCAGTTAACAAAGCGATATAACAATCAATCACTTCAGTGGCGAAATCAATAGAAAAGGCCTTTGGTGTTTGTGCGTTTCCAGTAAAACCTTCTAAATAAAAATGGCTTACACCACGATGTTTATTTAATGCTGGAATATAAAAATATTGGTCGCCTTGTTCTATGCCGCTATCAAACCATTCGCCACTGACTTTTTGTAACATCCTATTAAACAGTGCATTGTCACTTTCGTCTTCAACGGCTGGGTTTAAGTCTGCCATTAAACGCCAGTATTGTTTGCCATTCTTAAGCTCTGTCCAACTAACGTGGATATGGATAGAAGGGGCTAATGGATGTTGAGGGTGAATTATCGTTGAAAGTGCAGTCGCAGATAAAAAAGCTTTGTCTGGTCTATCTTCATATTGTACTTGCGATACATTGACCGATGCTCGGTTAAATACCGTATTCGTACTGGCTTCAAACCGTTTACCACCACCATGAGAGCCATTATCTCGTAGCCATTCCACACTTTTAAAGCTTGTTCCAGTGGATAGTTTTTCTAATTTTTCTACAAAATAATATTGTATTTTACTGAGTTGAGTTAATGCAAATTGAGCTTCATCTGAGGTGGCGAATACGCGCATTGATAATCCTGTATTGATATAGTGTTAGCTATGTGAATGTCTAGCTTTATAAATGTAATAAGTCTATTTAACCAAACATCTTAATTTATAGCGTCAATAAGGGAAAGCAAATAGTGACGATCACCCCAGTTAATTGAGGATTATTGTTAATCGATAATGTCCCTTGATGGTAATCACAAATCATCTTCGCAATGTATAACCCTAAGCCTAAATGTGTATCATGCTGTTGCGATGAGGGTCTGATAGACACCATGGATTGGAATAAGTCTTGTTGTTGATCTGTCGCTAATAATGGACCTGTATTTTCAATGGTTAACACCGCAAAGCTGCCTTTTTTAGTTAAGCGAACACTAATTGCTTTATCGTCAGAGGAAAACTCAACCGCGTTATGGATGATTTTATCGAGTAATTGCACTAAAAAATCAGGATCGGCATTAATCAATAAACTATCATCTCCTAAATCCTCAATAAAGTTTGATTGTTTATAGATCATGTCATAACCCTGTAAACAGCTATTGATCAGCATTTTTAGATCGATAGTTTGTTTCTCACCTTGCTCTAAACTTTGTTCAATTCGGCTTGCTTCACTCATACTGGTCAGTATTTTATTAAGTCTGATGATGCCTTGTTGAGAGCGCTGTATATATTTCTGTTGTTCATCGTCTGCAGGCAATGAAGCCAAATTTTCAAGTGACGATCTGACTACTGCAACAGGTGTACGTAATTCATGGGATAAGCGTGCTGACAATTGCTCAACATAATGATGGTAATGACCTAATCGTTTTACCATGTCAGCCATACTACGCGATAAATCGCCAATTTCATCACTGTGCTGACTTGCATTGAATTGCCCGTTTAGACGTCCATTGTTATCGAGAATATGTTCGCTTTGATCGCGTAGCTGCCGAATGCGCTTCACCACCGTAGAAATAAACAAAAACAGCAAAATGCCTGCAATGAAAATAATCGCAATGAGTACATTAAACATTTTCTCTAAGGCTTGATTTCGTAACGTTAGAATCCCATGATTTGTTTCTTCTGCAAGTACAACACCGACAACATTACCGTTAATGAATATCGGATGTGCGGCACTTAGAATAGAGACTTTTTGATCTGAGTTTAATCGCCATTGTGTTGCGGCTTTGCCGGTGAGGGCTTCATCGATTAATGCATAATCGAGTTGTGTGGCATTTTTTGCTGCATCGATAAAAGTGTTGTCGGGTTTGTCTAGCAGTAAATCATAAAGCGGTGACAATATGAATGATTCTATTTTTGACCAAACGCTGGTGGAAGGAGGAGCTGTTTCATTGTTATTGGCAATTGAGTTGCTCTCACTCTTTATAGAATGGTTGTCCTCAGGGTAAGTGTTTTCAGAGTAATTGTCTGCAGTATAATTTTCCTCAGGGTAATAGTCGCTAGGCCAAGTACCAGTGGCTTGGTGAAGATCGCCAGTTTTTGCTATGACACGTTGTTGCCTATCAACTACCCACAATCTAGAACGGGTATGGCTCATGGCTAATAATATGTTCTCAATTTCAGGAGAAGGGATTAGCACACTGCCGAGTTTATTGATATCTAAGAGATTAGAAGTGCTGATGCTGTTATCAATGTTACCGCTGTTGGGGCTTGAGCTCGTATTTAATTGAAATCCTAACTTATTGCCTAATAATGATAAAGGCAGACGTAGTTCGATGTTATAACCCTGTGAAGTGGACTTCCAAATACCTTGGATAGATTTTTCACGAGTGACGTTTGTGGCATAAATACTGTGTTGTGGATATCGGTAACCATTAAACCAACCATCTTCAGCCACAGAAATAATATAACGTTGTAACTCACCTTGGGGGGAACTCATAGCAATAATAAGATGATCGTTGTCGGTTATGGTTGAATTAGTACTTTCACGCTTAACGGGTTGTGGGTCAAACACTTCAAAATAGGCATATAAATAACCGCCTTGTTTACCTAGCCATTGATTAAAGCTGACATCACCTCTCTTATGTTGAGCCGTCTCACCAGTGGCATCCGAGTAAGTAGCATTTGAGTAAGTGTTGTTAAGCGTCTTAATAGCAGCCCAATCTTCAATATTACCATCAAGTAAAATTGGTTTTTTTAAATCGTAAACATACAGGTCATGACCTTTTTTAAAGTCAGATAAAGGCGTGTCATCTTCATTAAATAAACTAGGACGTTCATGCAATGCGGTTGCTACTGCACTCGTTGTCCCAAGTAAGGTTTGTTGTTGGCCTAAACGTAAGAAGTTTTCCATTTCAATCACAAATTGATAGGCAAACCAAGGCAATAATAACAATAAGCTACTGAGTGTTAATAACTTACTGCGTAAACCCCACTTAAATCTCATTACGCTTGTTCCTCTGGGGTGATATCCCAACGATAGCCCATACCATAAATAGCAGTTATCTCATCAAATCCTGAGTCTATTTGTATAAATTTTTTACGGATTCGTTTGATATGAGAAGTGATGGTATTGTCATCGACCACCATGTTGGCATCGGTCATTAATTGTTGACGACTTCTTACGACACCTGACTTATTGGCTAGCGCATGAATGATCCAAAACTCAGTAATGGTCACTTCAAGCAGTTGGTTATTCCAACTAATTTGCATTTTGTCATTATCAATCGTTAAAGCACCGCGTGTTAAAATGGAGGATTTTGTAGTTTGGACGGATTGACTTAATTCTGTGCGTCTAAAGAGCGCACTAATTCGAACCATTAAATGCTCTAAACCAATTTCTTTACTTAAGTAATCGTCAGCTCCTAAACGCAACCCTGAAATGCTATCAAAGTCATTATCACGCGCGGTGAGAAATATAATGGGAATAGTTGCCGATAATTGACGTAATTGTTGACACAATAAAAAACCACCATCGTATTCATGACCTAAACCAACATCAATAATGGCTAAATCAGGTAAACGGATTGTAAACGCCTGCATCGCTTGTTCTCTGCCTTCGTAACCCTCTACTTGATAACCATAACGCGTCATAAGGTCAGTATAATTTTCTCGGATACTGTGGTCATCTTCAATAATGGCAATACGTTTCATATTTACTTTTATTCCTGTTTTATTGATTCTTGTACTTATTTTACTGATTCATTGTGGCGCTGGTGGCGTGTAAAAACAATCAAATAACAACTTTGCCATTATTTGAACATAATTGATCATTAGTTTGCCTTTTTTGCTCCCTAATTTTGCCATTTAGGTTTGTTGTAATACTGACATCTAAACAGCAGCCTAAGTTGCATTATCAATATTAAAAGGGATAAACATTATGAATACTCAATTACCAAAAAAATCATCTCATCTAAAAAATACAATCGTTGGTGTCGTTGCTCTTTCTGCGTTAACGGGAGGGTTGTTGTTATTAGAAGATTACCGTTCTAATAAAGAAGCAATGAAATTTTCTGAACACTTAAGTCGTTACGCTGTGCCAGTAAAAGCAAATCATAATAGTCTTGATAGTGAAAGCAATAACACCACTTTCTTTAAACGCACTCAAGACGATAGTCTATTAACAACAGACGTTAGTGAGCAAGCTGCGATTGCAGAGCAGAATTTATTATCGCAACGTGAAAGCTCTGTGCTTGGTGAATCAGGGCTTAGCTCATCAGAACTTAGAGCATCAAGAGAAGTGCCGTCGATACAGAGCTTATCTAAAACGAATGAATCACAAATTGATAATAATGGTTTAACACGTTCAGAAGATAATGAAAATGACGTCGCTGATGTGTATTTCGCTTTATCTTCTTCAGTAATAGCGCCTGAATATAAGCTGCAGTTGGTATCAGTCGCAGAGCACATTAAGTCACAAGCAGATACAAAAAGGTGGCAAGTAGTAGGGAACACTGATAAATCGGGCAGTGCAACTTACAACTTAACGTTAGCTAAAGAGCGAGCAAAAAACGTTGCTGATTTTCTCGTTAATCAAGGTATTGCTGAAGACCAACTCACTCTTTTAACTTTAGGTGAATACGAAGCGATGAAACTAGAAAACAGTACCTACAACTATGGGTTAAGAAAGGTGAGTGTTATGGAATACAAGCCTGAGACTCAACAACTTGCAATAACGGTTCAAAAACGAAATGAAAAAAGAGAAAAAAGACGTATTGCCTTAATTGAGCAAAGAAAAGAAGAACAAAAGAAACAGAATGAAAATAGTAGTTTGTTAACTAAACAGCAAGAAAATCCATTAATGCATGAACAGAAAAATACACCTATTAATATGCATGTTAACGATCCTGATACCGTGCAAGTCAATACAGACTTACTGTTAGATGAAATTAACTTAGGGTTTGAACAACAGGTGCATTCAGACACTAACTTAAGTAGCTATAAATCAGAACACTCTGATGTAAATAAACCTAAGTTAAATCAAAGTGCGCAAAAAATGGTAAATGAAAAGGCAATAATAGAGTCAAAAGAGCGTTTTAAAATAAACAGTAATGAACTTAATTCAGGTGAACAAGTAAACCATAAACAAGAAATGGATAACCAAATAATAGAAAGCACTCAAGTGTCATCAATAATTAATATTTGGGCATTAGCATCCGCTTCAGACTACTCACTTTAAGGGAATTAAAATGAAAAAATCCATGATACAAACAATCACAATTAAACGTTTATTTAATATTAATGAATTAGTCAACGCGACTGTCATCTCGAGTGCGAGCTTATTCTTTTTAATTTATTTTTTGATGTAAATAATTTGAATCGCAATATTAAATCAAATTTAAACCTGATATTAACCGTTATTTTTTTGTGAGACTAAGTGGTGCCGCTGTGCAGCAAGAAAGTATTCAGCTTGGTCGTTTTTCAAACAAAATCATTAAGTGATGCTTTAAAATGTACTAAATTAATACAAATTGTTTAATTTTTACATAATTAATGTATTGTAGAAAAGCTTACTTTTTGTTTATTAGCTAGATTTATTAACATTAATAGGAAATGAAACGGTTCATTTTTATATTTTATGATACTAATACTTAGCATGGAATTAATATTAAATCGTAGTGAATGATATAACCTTTAGTTTTTTAAATTGTTAAAAACAAAAGTAAATAGTTTAAATAGGTACAAAATAATGTGCTATAAATATATTGAACAAGGTAAAAGAGTTCAAAGTATCTCATCAAATAAACGGAATATAGATGAATAAAAAAATATTGGTGTTTACCGATTTAGATGGAACATTATTAGACCATTATACTTATCAAACTGATGATGCAACAGAAATGATAATTAGGTTAAAGCAGAACAATATTGCAATAATACCTAACAGCAGTAAAACACTTCCTGAAATTCAATTGATTCGTCAGCAACTCAACTTAAACTCTCCTTTTATTATCGAAAATGGTGCGGCCATTTACATCCCTGTTAATTATTTTCCAACACAACCAGCAGATACCCAACTAGACAATGGATTTTGGGTTAAATCATTCTGTCCAAATAAAGATCATTGGTTAACCCTACTAAAAGATAACGCGGATGCATTCAAAGGGGCTTTTCAAGGTTTCTCTGATATGACAGTAGAACAATTAGCTGAACTCACCGGTTTAAGTCTTGAAAATGCCGCATTATCTAAGCAACGGCAATATGGAGAACCCTTAAATTGGTTGGGTAGTGAAGAGCAGCAGGAACAGTTTTCTAACATTATGTTTGAATTAGGTGCCAATGTTTTACAGGGAGGGCGTTTCTTACACATTAGTGGGCATTGCGATAAAGGCCTCGCACAAGCTTGGTTAACTGAACAGTTTAAACAAAATCAAATGTTTATCGATTTAAACTCACCACCTAATGACATTGTGACCATTGCGTTAGGCGATGGTAAGAATGATATAGCGATGCTTGAGCAAGCAACCGTTGCGGTACAAGTCCGTTCACCTGTTCATGATTTCCCACAATTAACAAGGAAAGAACATGTTTTTCAAAGCAGCCTATATGGGCCTGCTGGATGGGCGGAATGTTTAAACGAAATATTATCATCGAAATTAATATATTGAATTAAGGAACTGACAAATGGCTGATTTTTATCAAAATGGCATTGTGACTACAATGCATAATTTAAGACAACGCAGTAATGAAAACCTTGAAGAAGAGTTAAAGTCATTTTCAAAAACGCGTCCGATGGGCTTGATCTTACCCTCTCTTTTTTCTGAATTAGAAGGCGATGCTTTCCCAGATATTGTTGACCACCTTAGCGAAGTGCCTTACCTGAGTGAAATTGTTATCGGGTTAGACAGAGCAACTGAAGAGCAATATCGACATGCCCTTAAATTCTTTAAAAAACTACCTCAACATCACCGCGTATTATGGAATGAAGGCCCTCGATTAAAAGCGCTCGATGCCAAGTTACAGGCGTTAGGCGTTGCACCAAAAGAACTCGGCAAAGGCCGTAATGTTTGGTATTGCATGGGTTATACCTTAGCCTCTGGTAAAACAGAATCAGTGGCATTACATGATTGCGATATCGTTACTTATGACCGCGCACTATTAGCTCGTTTAATTTACCCCGTTGCTAACCCTGGATTCAACTACGAATTCTGTAAAGGTTTTTACTCTCGTGTTGCTGATGGAAAAATCAATGGCCGTGTATCGCGCTTATTGGTGACTCCATTGGTTAAAGCGTTGAAAAAGACTATTGGTCACAACGAGTACTTAGAGTTTATTGATAGCTTCCTTTATCCGTTGGCGGGAGAGTTCTCTTTCCGTAAAGATGTATTAACTGATTTGCGTATTCCAAGTGATTGGGGATTAGAAATTGGTGTGCTTTCTGAAATGCATCGTAACTATGCGAGCAATCGTACTTGTCAGGTTGATATTTCAGATGCCTACGACCATAAACATCAAGATCTATCGTTAGATAACGTCGATGGCGGTTTATCTAAAATGTCAGTTGATATCACTAAGGCATTTATCCGTAAATTAGCAACACAAGGTGAAACATTCAGCACCGAAAGTATCCGTACATTGAAAGCGACTTATTACCGTATCGCGCTAGATTACTTAGAAATGTATCGTGGTGATGCAATGATGAATGGTTTAAACCTTGATATTCACAATGAAGAAAAAGCCATCGAAATGTTTGCTGAAAATGTGATGACAGCAGGGCAGATATTCTTAGATAAACCGATGGATACGCCATTCATTCCTTCTTGGAGCCGTGTTATTAGCGCGATGCCCGATGTATTAGAGCAGCTTAAAGAAGCGGTTGAATTAGATCATCAAGAGTTTAGCGAATAATCGATAATATTTTAATATCATCATTAACTTATCCGACTATTTGTAAATTATGAGTTGTACATAAAAATGCATTGCCAATTTACTTTCTAAAGCTGATTGGCAATTTAAAAGGGGAATGTTATGGCAGAACTGAATGCCGAAGAAAATGAGCTGCTAGTGTTAAAAAACAAATTAATACAACAGCTTACTTTTATTTACAAAGACGTCGATCAAACCGTTGATTATAATGAACTTAGCGATCAATTAATAACGTTGATGCGATTAGACGAAAACTGCCATACACCTATCGCTTATCAAAACCATTGGTCTCAAAAAGACGTTATCATGATCACCTATGGTGACAGTTTACTAAAAGACGATGAAAAGCCACTAGAGACGTTAAAACACTTCCTAGATAACCACATCGGTGGCAGTGTTAACAGCGTTCATATTCTCCCGTTCTTCCCTTATAGCTCAGACGATGGCTTCTCAGTGATCGACTACTCGAGCGTTAATGACTCACTCGGTGGTTGGAAAGAGATACAAAGCATAGCCAAAGATCGTCGATTAATGTCTGATTTAGTCATTAACCATTGTTCTAGTCGAAGTGCGTGGTTTGATAACTTCATTAAAGGCGAAGGCATTGGGTATGACTTTTTCTATACCGCATCACCAGATGATGATTTGTCAGATGTGGTTAGACCTAGAACGTCAGACCTTTTAAGAGAAACCGATACTGGTAAAGGTACACAACATGTTTGGTGTACCTTTAGTCATGACCAAGTCGACTTTGATTTTAGAAACCCTGAAGTATTAAAAAGCTTTGTTTCAATCATTCGTTTGTATCTCGACATGGGTGTTAAAATCCTGCGTTTTGATGCGGTTGCTTTCTTATGGAAAAAGCTTAATAGTAGTTCTATCAATTTACCAGAAACACATGAAGTTGTGCGTTTACTGAGAACACTGTTAGAACATGCGGTGAGTGATGCGGTTATTATCACCGAAACTAACATTCCAAATACACAAAACCTCACTTATTTTGGTAATGCCAACGAAGCACATGCCATCTATAACTTCTCATTACCTCCTTTACTCATTAACAGCTTAGTGACAGGGAATTGTTTATATCTTAAACGTTGGTTAATGAGCATGCCGCCATCGCAAAATGGTACTTTTTACTTTAACTTTATCGCCTCGCATGATGGGATCGGGTTAAGACCGGCAGAAGGGCTGCTAAATGATTACGAGTTAAGTAGCTTAGTAGAAACCATGCAGGAGTTCGGTGGTAAAGTTTCTTGGCGCACCACTGAAACAGGTGAACCAAAAGCCTATGAAATCAATATCGCCCTATATGATGCATTACAGGGCACAACCAAAGGCAGAGATAACTTAGGGTTGCAACGCTTTATATGTGCACATGCAATTATGTTTGGGTTAGAAGGTATTCCAGGTGTTTATATTCATAGTTTGCTAGGCACACAGAATGATTATGAAAAAGTAGCAAACACGCAACAAAACCGTTCTATTAATCGTCATCGTTGGGATTATGAAGAGTTACAGAGTAAATTAGCAGACAGTGAAAACCATCATGCGGTTGTGTTAAGTTCGCTTAAAGGGCTACTTGACCTACGTATTAAACAACCGGCTTTTCACCCTAATGCAACTCAGTTTACCTTACACCTGGGTTTACAAATGTTTGGTTTCTGGAGACAAAGCCAAGACAGAAAACAAAGTATCTTTTGTATTAGTAATATTACCGATCACGAAATGGAATTAGCGATTCATGATTTAAACTTAATCATGACAGATAATTGGTATGAATTGATTTCAGGTATTGAGTTAGACATGCAACAAGAAATGATTACATTAGCGCCTTATCAAACCGTTTGGATAAGTAACGTATTCCACAAGTAACTGTTTGAGAGTAATGACTTAACAAAAAAGCCACTATAGATATTAACTCATAGTGGCTTTTTCTTATTTACCTTTTACTGGGAGCAATTAATCTAACATGGTTTATTGATCGTTATGACACCCCATATTAAGTTTTATAGCAGATTCGTTTATTCTTCTTGTGTCGATAATGTTGGTTGATAAGTCGTTTCTACTGCTGCGGATGACTCAACCTCTACAACTGGCACTGAATTCACATCATTAGCTTCCATATTCTGTTTAACTAATTCAGCTTGAATGCTTCTTAACTTGTCTTGTACCTTTGTTAAATTGTCAGGTCCTAATCTCAATAGTAGTTTTTGAGCGTCATTTAATGATTCTAAAGCAGGATTATTAAATAAATACATCACAGAAGGAGATTTCAACGTAATTGGTCCATTAATCATAGGCACACTTAACGCCATGTCGATGGCATCATTTAATACATCATCAAATTTAGTCCCTTCACGTGCAACTTCAGCATAAGACTCATCAACTAATGGCTTAAATGTATGGTATGCCTGAACCAATTTTTCGCTATCTAGTGAAGCGATGTAATTACTGTATGCATCGTATCGTTTATATCCGTATATTGAGACAAAAATTTTGCCATTGCTTCTTTTAACTTTAAAGGGTTCTTTAGATGGAAATAAAGGACTAAAGCTTGTGATTAAATCGCCACGGCTAAAGTTATCAATAAAAACAACCGTACTGCGTATTAAGCTGCTTTGTAATAAATTATCCGTTACTAATGCTGTTTCACTAAACTCATCAATAGCGGATAAAACAAGATCATCTGACTCATCTAATAAAGGTAAAGGGTTTTCCTCTTCTACTTCTTCAATAACTTCAGTTGGTTGCGCAGCAGATAAAAGGGTAGTTACTTCCGGTGGTTCAATAACATCGACTGTTTCCTCAATAACCTCCTCTTCAATAACAGGTTTCCCTGCTACTACTACAGGCTTATTCAGGAAATCAAAATTAAAATCACTGGAAACACCCAAACGCTCCATTAATCGGTGATGTTCATTCGGGTAAGTGAAATAAAAAATACTATAGCCAAACATAGAAAGGCAAATTGCTATAAGAATGATATTAAGCCATGAATAAGGTTTTTCTTTAGGTAAGTCAGGATAAGCCATAGACCATTTACTCCTTTATAAGAATAGATAACTTGCTGATCTCTTTTATTAAATCAACAATGAATTCACTATATCTGAATTGTAGAACAAATTGTGTACATATTTTTGTTTAATATAATAAATATCATTTTATCGAAAAGAAAAATGCGTATTAAAAACAACAAAGAAGCACAAATAATAACGAGATGTGAATTAATATTAATCAATGCGACTAATTATTCAGCAAGCAACAAAATATATGTAAATAAAGTTTGACGATGTCGACTCAACTCAGTAATATCTCGCCTCGTTGACAAGCATTAAGTGTTTCAACGTTTAGGTGGTTAGCATAGTTTGATTGTGCATCTCCTGTGTTTTGGGAATAGTTGGACCAGAAGGTTTGAACTGCTTCACGGAATACAAAAAATACTCGGTGATTAGCGCAGCTTGGTAGCGCATCTGGTTTGGGACCAGAGGGTCAGAGGTTCGAATCCTCTATCACCGACCACATTTTGAAAACAATGAGTAATCGTTGTAAGATATAAGTCCTGCTTTTGCGCCCTTAGCTCAGCTGGATAGAGCAACGGCCTTCTAAGCCGTAGGCCACAGGTTCGAATCCTGTAGGGCGTACCATTTTTAAAAAGTTTAGTGGCGGATGTAGCTCAGTTGGTAGAGCCCCGGATTGTGATTCCGGTTGTCGCGGGTTCAAACCCCGTCATTCGCCCCATTTTTTAAAGATACTATAGTTTAAAAGAGTAAATGTTTAAGTAGTTGCGGAAGTGGCGGAATTGGTAGACGCGCTAGATTTAGGTTCTAGTATCGTAAGATGTGAGAGTTCAAGTCTCTCTTTCCGCACCATTTAAACAATAATATCAATTAGTTAATTTCAATCCCTGACTAATTAGATATCAACAATTTCGGTGATTAGCGCAGCTTGGTAGCGCATCTGGTTTGGGACCAGAGGGTCAGAGGTTCGAATCCTCTATCACCGACCACATTAAAAAAACCGCTTTATGTTTAAATGCAAAAGCGGTTTTTTTTCGTCTTTAATTTGATAATATCTACTGATTTTTAACCCCGCATTCTTCAAATCTCACTCTTTTAACATTACTTTTAGCCGCTCAGAATAACTAAAAAACGTTAAAATTTAGCTCGGTGACCAAACCGTGCCCATTTTGGTGACCAGTAGGTTTTTGTAAGTGAATTCATAACTAAGTTATTTTAATACGTTTGGCGGATTGAATTTCTCGATTACAGACGAATAAGATGAATGTTTAAACTATAAAAAGGAAATTAAATTGGTTTCGCTTTTTTTGATCATATGAAAAGTTTAAACTCACATAGCGTTTTATAATTTACTCTGTGACACAAATCTAGTTGAATCAGTTTCTTAAATCGATTTAAAACGTCTCTTAGATTATATTAGTAGAATATGATAATTATTCAGCTCTAATTTTCTTTATTCGTTTAGTAACCTTAAATCGGATAGTGGACTCCTAACACAGTTAGCACCTGCCTGTAATACATGCGTATAGATCTGAGTTGTACGAATGTCGGAATGTCCTAACTGTTCTTGTACTGTACGAATATCAGAACCTCGCTGTAATAAATGAGTCGATAAAGAGTGACGTAATGTATGGCAGGTTACTTGTTTAGCGAAGTTTAGTTTTCTAGCACTATTTTTTATTGCTTTTTGAATGCTGGTTTCATGAATATGATGGCGTCTTAGGTTGTTAGTTCCAGGCTCTATAGAAAGCTGTGTAGAGGGGAAGAGATAATTCCATTTAAACTCCTTAGCAGCATTCGGGTATTTTTCTGCTAATGCATAAGGTAAATAAACACCTTTGTAATCATTTCATTGGATATCTTCTTGGTAATAAAAATTAGCTTTAGCAATTTGATCTTGAATCATTACTTTTAGCTCAGGTGCTAGCGTTACACGACGGTGTTTACCCCCTTTTGCCTGCCAAATATTGATTTATAGGTAATCAAAATCAATATCCTGGATCCGTAGTTTTACTGCTTCCATTAATCTTAAACCACTACAGCTACTTAGCTTTCTATCGTGCTTTGGGGCACAAAACGAGTTAGTGATGAGCAACTACGTAATTATGGGCTTCTTTTTATCGAGATAATTGCTCATCACTATTAGTCGTCAATAATATAACTGCAATAGCGCAACTAATAGCTCCGAATAGAAATGGATAATCTACTGATAAGTATTGAGTTGTAACACTAGCAAATATACCTGCAAAGACACCAGCCCATTTTCCTATAGAATCAAACTTCCCAAAATAGAAACCTGCTGATTGATATCTTATATGTTGACTTAGAAGTTGATGCAAGCCGTTGTAGGTAAGCAATATTCCCAATCCAAATAAAAGTCGATATAAAATTAAAGTATCACTAGTTAAAATTAAAAATTGTCCCAAACAACCGCAACCTAAAATAATAAAGCCGAATATGCTTTGTAATTTTGCTGGTAGAGTTAATTTAGTAAGATAAAAGATTAAGAATAAATAAACAAAGTTTGGAAAACTATAATAAAACCCAACTATCAAATCACGGTTTTCACCTAAGTGTTCAACATAAGGCAAAAAATATGGGAAAGTGATAACCATAGAAAAACAAAACAAAAATTGTAAATATAATAAATTTGAGAATGATTGTGTATTCTTAATATTATTTGAGTGCTTGAAAGGTGCTTTAATAGAAATTTTATCTTTTGGTAAGTAAAGACAAATTAATAAAGCGGTAAAAGGCAACAAAGCTAAATAACGATAAATTAGTAGCGGATGTTCGTTTTTACTGAAAAAACCTAAAATTAAGGGAGCAATTATTAATGCAAAACGAGTTGATAATTGTGTTAAGTTTAATTTATTAGCTAGTGCCTTGCCTTTATAAAAGCAACTAAAGTAAGCATTAGAAGCCGCTAATGTACCTCCACTCACTCCCTGTATGACAAGACCAATCATAAAAAAAGTTAAACTCTCAGAAAAACCTGATATTAGAAACCCTAAAGTAAGCCCCAGCTGTGCTCTTAATAATGATTTTTTTTTACCATAACGGTCTGAAAACCTCCCCCAAATGGGGGCACTAAGGGCAGCGCATGATATCGGCACTATGAAAATAAGGCCAATTAAGTAATTTAAATTTTCAACAGAGAAACTGTCGAGTATGCGAGGCATAAATAAAGGCATGCCTAATACAGTAAAAGCGGTTAAAAAATGGCAGAGCAGAATAATAATCGTTGTTGACATAAAATATTCTCAAAATGGGTTGTTTTAAAGCAATTGATAGATCGCAATTAGTCGTTTTAGCGAAAACAAAGAAAACTAATGAAATAAAAAATGGTAACGGTTATCATTATCGCCTATTATTTTATGAGGTTATCATGATACAGAGATCGACTCTTTTACTTTCTATATTATTTATTGCTTCATTTGGTGTATGTAGTGCTCAAATACAAGCTATTGAACTTGAACATGATAAGGGCACTCTCGTCATAAAAAAAACACCATCTCGGATTGTTGTTCTGGCATTTTCTTTTGCTGACGCTCTGGCGATTGCGGATGTTTCTCCTGTTGGTATCGCTGATGATGGTGATATAAATAAATTAATTCCTTCTGTCAGGAGTCGCATTGGAACTTGGCAGTCAGTGGGGTCTAGATATCAACCAAGTTTAGAAGCTATTTCATCACTCAAGCCCGATCTTATTATTGCTGATAGTGGGCGACATCAATCTATATATAATGATTTAATGGCCATTGCTCCAACTCTAATGTTTAAAAGCCAAGGGGTCACTTATCGAGAGAACCTACAAATAACACAAAAAATAGCAAAAGCGGTTAATAAGGTAGATCTAGTTAATTCACGTTTAGAAGAGCATTTTCAGTTAATGGGGCGGCTGAAGGCAAAGTTTAAAAGTAATGACACTTTTCAATTTGCAGTCATTAGTGACAAAGGCATGTGGGCACATAGCCCAGATTCTTATGCTGGGAGTGTTATTGCTGAGCTCGGCCTTAATAGCCCGATAGACTCGAAGAACAAGAATGCTTATATATCGACAGGGTTTGAACAATTTATTAAGCTAAACCCTGACTGGCTTTTTGTAGGGAAATATACAAATAGAACCGTACTGGATAAATGGAAAGAAAGTCCTTTATGGAAATTATTAAAAATAAATAAATCAAAACAACTCATCTCAGTGCCTATAAATGAATGGTCTCTTGCAAGCGGTGTACTTTCTGCAGAAAAGATTGCATTAGAAATAGAAAGTCAAATACAACCATGACTCTGAGCTTCTTATTTCCTCCAAAAAAATTAATGAGCGTTTTCATACTAATCACTGTTTTATTGATGGGATTTGTTTGCTCTTTATATGGTCAATCTGAGTTTTCTCTTCGCGTTAACGATGTTTGGAATCTGTTTGTTTCATATGATGAATCGAATATTAATCAACAAATAATTCTTTCACTTCGTTTACCTCGCAGCTTAACTGCGGCTGTAATTGGGTTTAATTTAGGCATAGCAGGCCTGTTGATGCAAGGTCTAACACGTAACCCATTAGCTTCACCTACATTATTTGCTATTAGCTCAGGTGCTGCATGCTTAACAGCCCTTAACAGCCTTACTGTTGCCTCAATAGGTGGTTTGTCTAACGAAGCTGTTGCTTTTGTTGGTGCTTTAACTGGTGGAGGATTGGTTTTTTTATTAGGAGGAGGGTTAAGCTCTAATCAAAATGCTTTACGTCTCATTCTTGCTGGTATTGCAATTAACGGATTACTTACTTCATTAACTAGGGCTGTACTGATTATTGCAGATGATATGGCTTATAGTTTATTGCACTGGCTATCTGGATCCCTTAGCGGCATAGATTGGTCATCTTGGTCACAGCTTTGGCCTCTTAGTTTATTAGGACTATTTATTGCAACTTCAACATGTCGAGGCCTAAACCTGAATGCATTAGGAGAACAAACTGCAGCTAGCTTAGGTGTTAATGTGACTTGGCTAAGAATACGAATTTGTTTAGCTGTGTTAATACTCACCTCTATTTCAGTCACGGTAGCTGGGCCTATTGCTTTTGTCGGACTAATCGCTCCTCATTTAGCTCGTGCATGGTGTGGCAGTAACCATTTTATGCTTTTGCCTGCTGCTGGTTTGTCGGGAGCGGCTTTAGTTTGTTGGGCTGATTTAGTCTCGCGAAATATTATACCGCCTGCTGAAACACCAGTAGGTATTATTACCGCACTTATTGGCACGCCTTTCTTTATTTACTTAATCCTTAAAGGTAAGCGTTAGATGAGCCGATATAATAAAATCTTAGCTATTTCGTTTGTACTGCTAATCATTCTAAGTGTTATCAGTTTATCTCTTGGGGTTAAATCATTAACTCTTGAAACTGTATTTAATACAGTAATTAACGGCGGTGATGAAGACTTTATCATCAATCAATATCGACTACCTCGCATAATCATTTCCATACTCGTTGGTATCGGATTAGCTGTTTCTGGGGTACTCACTCAAGGAATTATTCGGAATCCATTAGCATCACCTGATTTAATGGGAATAAGTGGTGGTGCTGGGCTATTTGCATGTTCTTCTTTATTAATTTGGCCTGAAGTTCATAGCGCTTTACTGCCTCTAATTGCAATACTTGGCGGGTTTAGTGCTGCTTTTCTTATTTGGCTACTTAATCACTTTAATCATCCAAGCCCTGCTCGCCTGGCGTTAGTTGGTATTGCTGTCAGTGCTTTTTTAACTAGTTGTATTAACTTTATACTGGTATTACACCCGGTTGAAATGAATAGTGCGATGATTTGGTTAACTGGTAGTTTATGGGGAAGAAATTGGGATTACATTTGGCCTTTGCTACCTTGGTTGATCATTTTGGTGCCATTTTCATTTTATTTGGCTTGGTCTTTAGATTTATCTGCATTAGGAGAGGAAACTGCAACTTCACTTGGTGTTAATACTGAATGTTTACAAGTTTTAGCGTTGTCGAGCGCCGTCGCTTTAGCGAGTGTTAGTGTTGCGGTTTGTGGCACGATAGGTTTTGTTGGTCTGTTAGCTCCGCATTTAGCGCGCTTATTGGTTGGCCCTCGGCATAAATTAATATTACCTATTGCAGCTTTAACTGGTGCATTGCTAGTTCTTAGTGCGGATACTCTTTCTCGTAATTTAGCGCCGCCATTAGAAATGCCTGCTGGTGTACTTACTGCTGTTTTAGGTGCCCCTTACTTCATTTTTTTACTCTACAGATATAAAGGCTGGTAATGTGATACATATTGAGAACTTAACAGTTAATTATCCTGGAAAAAAGGTATTGAAAAAACTCAATTTATCAATACCTCAAGGGAAAATTACAGCACTAATAGGGCCTAATGGCTGTGGTAAATCGACACTACTGAAGGCTATTTCTGGAGGCTTAAAAGCCGCAGAGGGAAAAGTCAGCATTGTTGATTTAGATTTATCAAAGTTGAGCAATAAAAATCGCGCAAAAAAACTTTCAATTTTGCCACAATCACCTATTACACCTGAGGGAGTTACAGTACAACAACTAGTTAGTTTTGGCCGAAACCCTTACCTTTCTCAATGGGGTATATTAAGCGCGGATGATAATAAAAAAGTATTAAAAGCGTTACGTGATACTGGGTTAATTGAATTGTCTCAACGACCGGTTATTGCATTGTCTGGAGGGCAACGCCAGCGAGTTTGGATTGCCATGATATTAGCGCAAGATACAGAATATATTTTACTGGATGAACCTACAACTTACCTGGATTTAACACATCAAGTTGAATTAATGGAAATGATTAAAACCATGAATAAACAAGGTAAAACAATCGTTGTAGTATTGCACGATCTTAATCAAGCAAGTCGCTATAGTGATGAACTTATCGTTATGAAGGCGGGCAAAATACATGCGCAAGACAGCCCAGAAAAAATCTTCAATAGTAGTTTGCTACAAGATGTATTTGAATTAAATGCGATCATTATAAATGATCCTGTTGCGAACAAACCAATGTGTGTTCCTTTATAGCTATTTATTCATAAGCACTTACTATACAATTAGATAATGATTATCATTAGCATTTGTAGGTGATGATAACTAACTGCTCAAATATTTCATTCATTATCTAAGTAAGGAAACACTTTTAATGTATAAGAAAAATTCAAAATTCCAACTGAAAACCCTTTCAGTTGCTGTTGTCAGTGGGTTAATTTCTAGTTCCACATTGGCAAACGAGCCCACTAAAATGGAAACAATGATTGTAAACTCAAGCATTTTAGGCAATTCAGATATTGAAGAAGTTCAGTATTATCAAGGTAACCGTACAGTTTTAAGTAATGATGTATTGAAAAAAACGGCTGCACGTTCTATTGATACGGCATTACAACAAATTCCTGGAGTTAAAATTAATGATGAGACAGGCACCGGAGTGTTACCCAATGTGTCTGTACGAGGATTAGATGGTAGTCGTAGTGGATATTCTCAATTTTTACTTGATGAAATACCAATGACTTTAGCTCCTTATGGCCACACTGGACAATCTCTATTCCCAACCACATTACAAATGATTGATAGAATTGATGTAGTGCGTGGTGGTGCTGCTGTACAATATGGTCCGAATAATGTTGGGGGAGTAATTAACCTCGTGTCAAAACCGATTCCTGAGGGATGGCAAACTAGCCTTAATGAGCGTATTACTTTTTATGGCAACAAAAGAAACCTATATGACACATACCTGAGTACTGGTGGTGATATTAATGACAATGTATCAATGCGTTTGAGTGGTAACTTTCTAACAGGCGAATCATTCCGAGAACATTCAGATACAGATGTGCAAAACTGGATGCTGCAAACACGTTGGAAAATAAATAACAAACAAAGTTTAGATACAAATATTCAATATTATAATGCAGATACAGATTTACCTGGTGCTTTAAATGCAGAAGCATACGAAGAAGATAGAGATCAATCTTTACGAGAAAATGATGAATTTCAAGCGAATACAACACGTATATCAATGAAATATAATCATCAACTCGGTGAAGTTGGATTTGCGGATGATGCTGCTTTCGACATAATTGCTTTTGGGCATAAAAGTAAGCGAAACTTTGATTGGGATTATTATGATGCATCAAGTGACACTGATGGTGACATAGGATCTCATTGGGCAGACACAACGCAAGATGCAACCCATACGAGAGATTCACCCCGTACTTTTAAGGTGTATGGAGTTGAGCCAAGAGCTAATTTTTATATTGATGGAAAAATTAGTCAAGAATGGATTGTAGGGACGCGCTATGTAAATGAAGATATTACTTATCAATTAAATCAAACTGATAATACTACTGGAGTATCGACATCTCTTCGTGATTGGCAGATGGATACCAATGCAATGGCTTATTATGCTAGCAATAAATTAGGTTTCTTCAATGATAGACTGACAGTTACTCCTGGTTTGCGTTATGAAGACGTTCGTATGGAATTTACTAATGTTGGACAAGGATATACTCAAAGTAATCATGTACAAGAGATCTTACCTGGATTAACACTAGGTTATGAATTTACAGATGCTTGGTTTACCTATGCTAATGCTCAACGCTCATTACGCACACCACAAATAAGTCAACTATGGCCAGAAGACCAAAAATTAGATTCCGAACTTTCATGGAACTATGAAGTCGGTATTCGATTCACACCTACAGACTTAAGTTACTTAAATGTTGCGCTGTACCGAATTGATTTTGAAAACAAGATTCAGTATGACAGTGATCAAGGATTATTTGTTAATATTGGCGAAACTCGTAGTCAAGGCATTGAAATTGAAGGGCAGTACACTCCGATTGAAAAACTAACGTTGAGAGCCGCATATAATTTCTTAGATACTGAGCAGCTTGAAGGTGAATACTCAGGTAATGAGCTATCAAATTCATCTAAACATCAATTGTCTGCGAGTGCTTTCTATAGCATAAGTGGTGCAGATTTAGGTTTAAGTGCCTTTTACTACAGTAAATCATTCTCAGATTTAGCAAATACAGTAGAAGAAAATGATTCAGGAACAGTGGGGCAGTTACCTAGTTATACCGTTGTTAATTTGAGTTTGGCTAAAGAGTTATATCAGAAAGATAATCAAAGTCTAAAGTTAAGCTTTGCAGTTAATAACTTATTTGATAATGAATATTATTTTAGGGGGTTAGATGTCTCTCCAGCAGGCCGTGTTGCTGCTCCAGGTCGTTCATTTACAGTGGATCTAGGTTATACTTTCTAGGTCAGATTAAGCCTAAACTCGTTAAATTTTTAAGTTAACAGTTCATAATTTTGGGCTGTTAACTTTTCTCTATTACACTATAAATATTTAGTCCTTTTCTTTGTATTGTGCTTTCTTGTTAAATTAGTAAGAGTGTACTATCTGTTCAAAAAAATTTTTAAAATGAGTACTTGGCTGAGCAGTTTTTAGTTATCACTCCAGTTGGTAATATTAATTTCTAAC
The DNA here is from genome assembly GCF_947489755.1 of uncultured Psychromonas sp. Lineage (GTDB taxonomy): Bacteria > Pseudomonadota > Gammaproteobacteria > Enterobacterales > Psychromonadaceae > Psychromonas. The sequence continues at coordinate 1,381 of NZ_CANLFB010000012.1, read as the reverse complement.
TTCAAAGTTAATATCTAGATCTATTTTATACCTTTCCTTTAAATAGGGCCTCGACCATTTTTTCATTTTCTAGGTCGCTAGGGGCCGGAAGCATTTTGTTTCCAGATAACATTATATTGATGATCATGTATGTGTTGACTCTGACATTGTTAATGCATCTTCAATTTCTATACCTAAATACTTAATAGTACTTTCTAATTTTGAGTGGCCTAAAAATAGCTTTATTGCTCGAATATTTTTGTTTTAGAATATAGTTAAAAAGAGTAAATGTTTAAGTAGTTGCGGAAGTGGCGGAATTGGTAGACGCGCTAGATTTAGGTTCTAGTATCGTAAGATGTGAGAGTTCAAGTCTCTCTTTCCGCACCATTTAAACAATAATATCAATTAGTTAATTTCAATCCCTGACTAATTAGATGTTAACAATTTCGGTGATTAGCGCAGCTTGATAGTGCATCTCCAGTGTTTTGGAAAAGAGTTGGACCAGAGGGTTTGACCCACAATTACAAAATACGAATAAAAATACTCGGTGATTAGCGCAGCTTGGTAGCGCATCTGGTTTGGGACCAGAGGGTCAGAGGTTCGAATCCTCTATCACCAACCACATTAAGAAAAATCCGCTTAGCTAGAAATAGTTAAGCGGATTTTTCGTTTCTGGATCTAAAAATGCGATATTAGTTGAAAAGATAGCTCAGACACTAAGTTGTCGCTTATTCGCTCTATCACCGACCACATTAAGTAAGGATCTTTATGCTTAAATGTAGAAATTTATTTTTTAATTTGAATTTAATTAAATGTACTTAATTTCTTCCTGATTCTTCTTGTTTGTAGACTGTTAGTCTGCTTAGAGTAACTAATCAGCACTAAAATTCTTTTCGATGACCGAACGATCACCAAATAGTATTCATTTAAGTAATCAATTTATTAATAGCGAATTAATTACAGTTGATTTAGTTTGGTATTAAATTAAACACAATAGCGGGAATATTTTTATTTCCGATAGAATATCAAAATATTTCACAAGTTTGCAAACGCCACAAATATTGTGGCATCTTTAATATTAGCCTCATAGATTTCAAACAAATTGAGGATAATCAACATTGGGCAATTAGCTTACCTACCAACAACAACGTCAATCACAAGCAACTACCTTTTCATCGATCCTTCATTCCCTAAACTTTATCTTTTAAGTCAATAGGTTAGTGAATGTCTTAGATTACTTCCACCTGTTTCGGGCGATTTATACCATTCCGCCTAATTATATGATCTAATGTATTCAATTATTAACTAATTATATTCTCTTGGTGACGTATGAAAAAACATGACTTTTCTGAATTGGCCAAAACACATAAAAGTGTGCGTATGAGACTGCGTTATTCTGCAT
>NZ_CANLFB010000011.1 GCF_947489755.1 uncultured Psychromonas sp. | reverse complement strand
TTTCAAATCGTTCTTGGTCGAAAGATCTGATCGCTAGGTGGGCATTTAGTTCAATTCCTTAAGCAGAATTGAGGTTACTTAGTTTAATGTAAAATTATGCGGTGTTAACCATAGCGCTAAATTAACCATCTTTATCTGTTGTATCTGTTGTATCTGTTGTGCCTGGATGTGCAGAGATAAAGTAAGGGACAAATATTGTTATTGAATTTCTAATGAAAAACGAGATAAATTTTTATTAAAAAAAAGCGCTAACTTAATTAAAAGTTAACGCTTTTTTTGCATAATAAATGATAACTCTACTTTATCATTTATTTTGATTAACTATTTTTTAAACTGATTTGTACTAAAGCGTGTTAACCCTTGTTTACCATTTGTTGCAGGTTTAGAACCAAACTTAGCTTTAGGCGTACGTTTATTATTAGCCACTTTACCTTGATTTTTTGGAGTAACTTTACCTTTTAAAGGCGCTTTTGCTTTGTTAGCATTTCTATTCATCACTTCCGCACGTGTTTCTTTGGGTACTAAACAAGTCGCTTTGCTACCAATCAAGGTTTTATCTAATCCCATTTTGATGAGTGCTTCACGAATAATTGGCCAATTATCAGGATCATGATAACGCAGTATTGCTTTATGTAATCGACGCTGAATCGTTCCTTTAGGAATAGACACTGATTTACTGTTTCGTTTTACATTACGTAAAGAATCAATCTCAGTATGATAAAGGGTCGTCGCGTTCGCTAGCGGTGAAGGATAAAAGTTTTGCACTTGATCTAACTTAAAGTCATTTTCTTTTAACCACATCGCTAGATTGACCATATCCATATCCGTAGTACCCGGATGAGCGGAAATAAAGTATGGAATGAGGTATTGTTTTTTACCCGCTAATTTCGAGTAATGATCAAATAGCTCTTTAAATTTATCGTAGCTACCCATACCCGGTTTCATCATTTTATTTAATGGACCTTCTTCGGTATGTTCTGGGGCTATTTTTAAATATCCGCCCACGTGATGCGTCGCGAGTTCTTTAACATATTCAGGATCTTTAATCGCTAAGTCATAACGTACACCAGATGCAATGAGTACTTTTTTAATGCCAGGTACTCTACGTGCAGCGCGGTATAGCTCAATGGTTGGCGTATGATCTGTATCGAGGTGACCACAAATAGTTGGCCATACACAAGAGGGTTTACGGCACGTTGCTTCGGCTTTTTCACTCTTACAACGTAACTTATACATATTAGCCGTTGGACCACCAAGATCTGAAATGACGCCAGTAAACCCAGGTACTTTGAGTTTAATGTCTTCAATTTCATTGATGATAGATTCTTGTGAACGACTTTGTATTATGCGACCTTCATGCTCAGTAATACTGCAGAAAGTACAACCACCAAAACAGCCTCGCATAATATTGATGGATGTTTTTATCATATCGTAAGCAGGGATCTTAGCGTCACCATAACTTGGGTGCGGAACACGTGCATAAGGTAAACCAAACACACCATCCATTTCACTTTCTTCTAAAGGTGTTGCTGGTGGATTTAACCAGATAGCGCGACTACCATGCTTTTGCATTAATGCTTTTGCAGAGGTTGGGTTAACTTCTTGATGAAAAATACGCGATGCATGTGCATACAGCATTTTATTTTCTTTCACTTGCTCAAACGTCGGTAAGTTAATATAAGTCGTTGACCAAGCTTTAGATTTTTCTTCCCATCTTTTTTCACGCTCTTCTTGCGGCGTGCCTTTATGCGGTGTCATTTGGATAACTTGCGCTGTTTTAGTGATGTCTGATGCTTCATCAGCAGCATCGCTTTCATCTTTCGCCGTATCACATTTTTCACTTAAATCTTGATAAGGGCTATAGATAGGATCTATTTTCCCTGGCTTATCGACACTACGTGAATCGATACCTGTCCATCCAGGAAGCGCTGAATTGGTTAAGAAAGCACTACCACGTACATCGGTAATGGTTTTGATATCATCACCTTGTGCAATACGGTGTGAAATTTCAATTAGCGGACGTTCTGCATTTCCGTAAATTAATAGATCCGCTTTTGCATCAAACAAAACAGATTGACGTACTTTGTCAGACCAATAGTCATAATGTGCTATACGACGTAAGCTCGCCTCAATACCACCAATGATAACGGGAATACCTTTGTAAGCTTCTTTACAACGTTGCGTATAAGCAGCAACGGCACGATCTGGACGTTTACCACCTTCATCGTTTGGCGTGTAAGCATCATCATGTCTTAGTCTTCTTTCAGCCGTATAACGGTTGATCATTGAATCCATGTTACCGGCAGTCACACCAAAGTATAAATTAGGCTTACCTAGCTCCATAAATGCATCTTTTGAATGCCAATCAGGTTGAGCGATAATACCGACTCTGAAACCTTGTACTTCAAGCATTCGACCAATGACAGCCATTCCGAAACTAGGGTGATCCACATAAGCATCACCTGTGACTATAATAATGTCGCAACTATCCCAGCCAAGCTGTTTCATCTCTTTACGTGACATAGGTAAAAATGGAGCTGCTTTAGCAGATCTATTTTTGTATTTTGGATATGAAAATAAATTGCGGTCTTTGTGGGGAGTTATTGGCTTCAAGAAAAAATCTCTAGTATTGGAATGTTAAATTGTGATTATTGTACCATAGAGTTTAACAAAGTCGCTTTTTGTCGTTCACAAAAAAAGAGGATAATCAGTCGATCTTAAAGATCAACTGATTAGAGGTGTGTTTTAAAAGAATGAAACCCTGTTTAACCTAGTGGATCAGCCAGTTTAGCAATTAATTGACGAGATTCAGGTTTAACAGAAGTCAGCATCACATCAATCACATCACCTAATTGCAATTCAATTTGATCGGCGACTTTCACTACACCTTGCTCACGAACACATTCTATCTTCTTCGCATCTGCCGATGACTTGCCCAATAGACTACTCGGTACAAAGAAAGTCGCGCCATTTTCTTGCACACGAACGCGACAACCTGCTTTAACGATATCAAATATCTCAGCTTTATAACGCCAATCCGAATTTTCTTGGTCTTTTAAATAACCACAATAAAGTAGATTGTTAACATCACGTTCAGCCATGCGTTGTGATTTACGCGCTTCATTCAAGTGAGCGCCTATCTCTGGGTCAACCGGTGTAGAAGCTTGTTGTGTTAATACAGACTTAATTAAACGATGATTAATTAAATCGCCATATTTACGAATAGGGGATGTCCACGTTGCATAATGTTTTACACCCATTGTAAAGTGCGGTGCAGGTGTTGCTGAAGTATCTGCGTAAGAAAGTAAACGACGTAGGCGGTGATCTAAATAAGCATTATGTAGTTCAGCGACTTCTTGGCGCATTTTCACATAACCTTCAAGAGTGGCTAATGAAGCGGCTTCAACTGTAATACCGTATTCAGCCAATAATGAAGACGCTTTACCTAGACGATCCGTTGCGATACCTGAATGAACATTGAATACACCGGCTTGTTTATGTTTTGCTAAAAAGTCACCAGCACAAACATTAGCAGCAATCATCGACTCTTCAACTAAGCGGTTCGCAGTGCGGCGAGGTTCACAGAGAATCTCATACACTTCGCCTTTATTATTTAGCTTCAAAGTGTAGTCTGGTTGGCTTTTCATCACAATGGTATTGTCACAACGCCATTGATGACGAGCTGCTGTCGCTTTATCTAAGACATTTAATAATTGGCTTAATTGCTTATTTGGTTTCCATTGACCTTCTGCCAATTCATCATTTTCCAAGTAATTAGACACATCATTATAATTAAGACGGAAATGTGATTTTATGCAGGCAGCAAAGAATTCCGGCTCACCAATAATCTCTCCACCTTGGCCAATTTGTAACGTACAACAAATAGTCGCGCGTTTTTCACCTTCTTTTAATGAACATAAACTATCGCTCAAATCACGTGGCAACATAGGGACATTAAAGTTGGGTAGATAGAGCGTAAAAGAGCGTTTGTGTGCTTCTTTATCCATTTCACTTTGTTCTGGCACGTAAGCAGAAGGATCTGATATCGCCACTGTTAATGCCCAACCTTGATCGTTTTCTTCAACGTATAAGGCATCATCCATATCTTGCGTGTTAACACCATCAATCGTGAAGAAAGGGAGCTTAGTGAGATCTCGGCGATCAAGTTCAGGATCAATTACTTGCCAAGGATGGTCAAAATCAGGTGCTTTATTCGGTAGCTTGTGAGTGGCAACCGCGATTAAGCGATAAGCAAAAGGGTCGTTATATTCAGCCACTTTTTCAACGACTTCAACTAAGAAACCATTTCCATCTAACGCATGAGTCAGCAATTTAACAGTGACCCAGTCACCATTGTTATAACCTTTATTAGCTAATTGCATTGCCCCTTTAATTTTAAAGAAGGCATTTAATAAAGGGTTATTCGCTTTAATAGAAACACGTTTATCACTGATTGATAACAGCGCAACAAACTCAGTGGTATCGGTTTGCTTTAACTGTACTGGTTGAGCAGATGATTTATCACCATTTTCTGTAATTGCTGCATTAATGCGATCACCGTGTAATACTTTTTTCATATCACTGGGTGCAATAAAGAAACGTTTGCCTTTGTCAGTTTCTAAAAATCCAAATCCACGATCAGATGCTTTAACAATACCAGTACGCTTAGGTATTTTGTCCTGCATTGTTTGTTTAAGTTGATTTAATAATGGATTGTCTTGGAACATACTTGAAACCTTCAATGAATAGCAATAAGGCGCTTAAAGAAAACGTATTTGAAAAAATAATAAAAGCGTTAACATTTATAAACTTGTGATGAGATAGTAAAGGTGATTGCCTTTGAATTAAAGGTTGAATAGCTTAAATGTGAAAAATTAATCTTATTTAGCGATTATTGAAAATAAATTAAAAAAAGACTTGGCTTTTTTTTCAATTTGTTTATTATACGCCTCGTTCTGCGGAGGGGTGGCAGAGCGGCTGAATGCACTGGTCTTGAAAACCAGCGAGGGTTAATAGCTCTCCGAGAGTTCAAATCTCTCCTCCTCCGCCACATTAAGAAAAAGGGCTTCTCAATTGAGAAGCCCTTTTTCGTTTCTACTCGATTATAAATCGCTTTCCATTTTTCCCTTTCTATCTTTCGCTTAAAATGTCATCACTGTTTTTAATTATCACTTCCTTAACAATCCAATTTAACTTTTTACTGCCATTAATTTTTATATGCTAAATTGAGCACTCTGTTTTTCTCATGTACTTTATTGTGAATGACATAAATCCTTTTAATGACAGGCATTGAAATGAATCAATACCTAAGATAAACACTTCATGATTAAATATTGAAATAACACTTAACAATCAAGGGAAATAGAATAATGAAGATGCGTTGTTTTATGATTGATACTCTCGCCACTATTATCTTCTTTACAGTTATTGCCGCTAGTACTGAGTTGTTTATAGCAGGAATGGATCCTAGCGAAGTGTTCATTACACGTTTGATCATGATCCCTATGATGGTATTAACTGCTCGACCTTATGCAATATGGCGTGATTTCTTTTTTAAATGGACACAACCTAATACTCGTTTATATAAAACAGTGATTGATGCTTTAGCATTCATGTTATTTCAATTGCCTATTTATATCGTCACATTAGCCATTGCTGGAGCAGATATTAACGAAATAATTAGCCTTGTTATTTCATCTTCACTATTGATGGTGATGGTAAGTCGACCTTTTGGTCTTTATCTCGAATATATCAGGCGTTATTTTAACGTTACCTCGATAAAGCAATGCTAAGCATTTTAATAAACCAATGTAATTATTTCGATAAACCAACGTAGCTATTTCAATAAACCAGCATCAATGAATTCACTAAATCATATTGTTTTAATTGAATGAATAACGATTGATTACTTTTTATAAAACGATTGATTATAACTCACTCTGTTTGGTCGTAAATTCAGCGTTCGATCATTAATTGTAAAAAAGTACTTGGCTTTTATCTCAGTTTCTATAATATATGCCTCGTTCTGCGGAGGGGTGGCAGAGCGGCTGAATGCACTGGTCTTGAAAACCAGCGAGGGTTAATAGCTCTCCGAGAGTTCAAATCTCTCCTCCTCCGCCACATTAAGAAAAAGGGCTTCTCATTTGAGAAGCCCTTTTTCGTTTCAGTAACATTAGAAAAGGCTCATGACTGAAAAGTGATGAGCCTTTTTGCTCTCTAGGTGTTTATTATTCTTCAGTATTAGCTTCCCTTGTTTATAAATTAATTATGTCTTGATATAAAAAGTGGATATCAATCTGCATTTCCGTTGTTAATACAGAATGATTCTGTCTATCCACATGATTAAGTTTTGCTTTCTAATCTTAAGCTTTTGATTTTAGATCTTATGAGCGTATGGTTAGTTCAATTTTAACAAATTAATGTATTCCGTATTTCTACCAAAAATACGGGGTTTTTCTGCTTAATTACGCTGTAAAGTGCCTAGGGGATGCGTTGAAATTTAGTGATTTACAAAATATTGATTTTATAAATTTTGAAACTGAAAAGTCGGTTAAGAAACTGCAAGATGAATATAAAATTGAAGCTCCTAAATCAGTAATTGAACAGTTTTATGTAGATCATAGCGATAAATTTCAATTTCAAGAGTTATATGGAGCAATAGACTTAAACTTGATTGAGTGGGAGCTCTTAGAAATACCTGCAAGTAAAATTCTTAATTTAGGTAGCTCTGCTACCCATCCTGACTTTATTCTGGAAGTTGCAGAAGATGCTTCCCACTATGACGAAATTGGCGATGCAGCAATTGATTGTAGAGAAGATGTTTTAGATCACTGGAAGCAATTCGGAACATGGGTTACACCTCCTATATTTATTAAAGGTGAAATAATAGGGAAGCCAGAAATAGAATTACATTTAGTTGAGGGGCATACTCGTGTTGGTTGTTTGTATGGCTTGACAAAGTACAAAATTATTGATGTTTCAAAAACACATAAAGTTTATTTAGGTAAACTTAAGAGTGTTAATTAAAACCTTATAAGGCAATTGAATTGTGAAATTATCTGAAGAAATTGCACGTAAGTTTATTCGCGGTATCTATACGTTCGATATCGATGGGGATATTTGGATTCAGTCTTTTAGTTTTATATTAAAAAGGTCTGATTCTCTTGATTTTAAAAGAGATAAAATACATCTTCTCTGGACAGAAAATGGTGGTCATATAAGACGTAAAGTAGCAGATGATTCACTTTTACTTAAGATCCTTAGAGTTTCATTACCAAAATATGATGGTGATGATTTGGTTTTATACCGTGGTGAGTGTAGGTTTTTACATGAACAGAATAAAATTGGTTTTTGCTGGACTCCAAAACGTAGCGTCGCTGAAATGTTTGCTAGTGGGTTAAACTCTATTGAATCCGGCGGTGTATTACTCAAAGCTTATGCGCCTAAGGGAGCAGTGCTGTCATCACCAAACAAGCATAGTGCCGAGCAGATGGAAGAGTTTGAATATACATGCGATCCAACTGCACTAACTAAAGTTGAAGTTTTACAATATTTTTAAAAGTTTTGAAGGTGATCGGCACTTTACAAGTGTTTTTAAGTCGGACAAATTACAGTTGGCTTTTTGTTCGAGCCTTACTTATTTTAGACAACTGCAATTTGCCGCTTAAAACGGTGTTATGAGGATGTGAGATGGTTGGTATTATCAAGTTTTTTAGAGATATGGATAAGCTCAATCAATTCGTTGAAGGCTTGTTTTATTGTAATACACCTGAGTTTTATCGTTTATCAGAGTCCACAGGCGTTTCAGACCTTAATGAATCTTGTGTTAGTGCCTTTAGGAAAAGTAGAGGTGATGATAGTTGTAGCTTATTTATTGACGGTAGAGAATTGTCGTCTATTGAAAGTATGACGTTACAGCGTGGTGATCATAAAGATAGTTGGATGCATTGCTGGTTTGCTTTGACTGTACCAGATACTGACGCAGATCTGAAAGAGTTGTTTGATGATATTAATCGCATACGTATTGAATTTGGTTGTAACTATGTATTTATGGAATCAAATAATATTACAGAATTTGTAAGTCGTATATCTACGGTTACAAAAACCAAATTAAAATATGAATTGGTAAGTTACTCTAAAGATTCAAATGATTGGAACGCTATTTGTAAATCGAGTAAATACTCATATCAGCGAGAATATCGTTTTCTTGTTGGAGAGTGTAAACACAATGATATACAGCCAATTAAATTAAAATATGAGCAGGGTTTTGCAGATTTAGTTTATGTAAATAAAAAGCTTGAGTTAACAGAAAATAATAATAAACAGAGTTTATTTTACATGGATCAACATAGTTGTTGCTTAACCTCATAAAAAGAATGGGGTAAGGTCTTTCATTTTGCATTATTTAATTATGTAGATTAGGAATTTTGGATTCTCCAAAAGATAAATAGGAGTGTGCATGAGTCGTCCTTTACGTTTAGGGTTTTCAGGTGCACTTTACTATGTCAGATCACTTGGTAATGCCAGAAAAGTGAAAGTAATAGGGGCAGATCTTGTCTTTCTCTTTTTTGATAATAATACTATTACGATAAAATCTTACACAATCTGGCTACATCCAATTCTCACCGTTGAGTTTTCCCAAATCATTCAGTGCTTTTAGCAAAGCCAAACAGGACGTTTGGCTTAGGCTCGTTCTAGACATGGATGGACAGCAAGAGTCGGTGCGTTATAAAGCGCAGTATGATTTGGATGAGAAAATGATTCGGTGGCCAGTTTCTTTGAGTTCTTTGTAGGTATAGGTCTTTTCTGATAAAAGAAAGTTTGGTCGCTGACAGGGCGAAAGTACTGTTGATAAGGATAAAACTGACTGGGTGAGCGTAGACGAACTATCTCTCGAAATACGAAAAATGAGTAAAATCGGACATCCAAACCTTTTCCCAAAATGAATAACGAACCAAAAACCAGTGCACTGAACAATGTTTCCTTATGCCGTACTTTGTATATCCAAACTATAATTTACAACGTTTTTTAATTTATATTTCGTAGATACTTTATTTTGCAGCCGATCTTTGGCTTTAAAAAAATGTATGACTTTTAATCGTAGATTATACAGCCATCTAAGATAGTTTTTGTAATAAACTTATGTCGAATAAATTTACATATTATTCACTTTTTATTTTTAAATAAAATTAAGTTGTTGATATTTAATTGTTTATATTTTGGCGCGATATTTGCTTTGTTTGTCCTCTCTTAGGTTTTATTAGCCTTAAAAATAAAAAGGATGTCTTATGAAATTAATAAATGTACTTGCATCAGGATTAATGTTTTCTGCTAGTGTTGCTTATGCTGGTGCTATAGACCTCAATACTTGGAATCAAGCAGGTAGTTCAAATGGAAATTGGAATGTTGCTGCTGACGGTACGTCTGTATTACAAACTATTAACGGTAATCCTACTTTCTTTATTAGTGATGACTCTTTTATCAATAATCAATTTACAGGGACATTTGGCGTTGAAACGGAAGATGATGATGACTTTATAGGGTTTGTTTTTGGTTATAATGGTCTCGATGACTTTTACCTTTTTGACTGGAAACAAAGCACACAAGATTATTCCAATAACATTGGTTCAGCAGGATTCACGTTATCAAAAATATCAGCGGGTGCTGATGTGACTAATTTGGATTCTTTATGGGGTCATACTGGTAATGGTATCGATGTTCTTGCTACTGATTATGGTGATGATCGTGGTTGGACTGATAATACAACGTATGATTTTACTTTAAACTATACTGATACCTCGATAGATATTTTTATTAATGGCGGCACATTTAGTGATGAAAATATATTCAGTGTTGCAGGTTTAAACAATGATGCTGGTAACTTTGGTTTCTTTAACTCATCTCAATCCCAAGTTAGATATACAGGATTTGAAGAAGAAGCAACATCGGTTCCTGAATCATCTACTCTAGCTATCTTTTCATTAGGTATCGCAGGGTTATTTTGGCGTCGTAAATAACGAATAAATAACGAATAAATAACTATTAACGTTAGCGGTAGCTTCTAGACTAGTAGCTCTTCTAAAAATGAGCAGTTGGCAGTCGTCAACCGCTCTTGATTCACTCACGATCTCACTGTTCTAGCAACAAAGATAGTGCCTCTCTAAGTTCTTTCTCTCTACTTTTACTTTAAATATATCTTTGCACAGTACTCATGTGGCTTCATATTTTTGATGTTAATCGACATTTTCTATTTATAGATATGATTCAGGTTTTATTCTGCTTGTTAACTTCTTGATTAGTTAATTAAAATTGTTATTGTGATATCAAATTAAAACAGATTAGGTGCTTTATTTATCCATTATAAACAGGGATATTTTCTGTCTAACAATCTGTTTTTTGTTCGCGTCAATATGGAGTGTTGCTAGTGAAGGTCTTTACAATTTCATTTGTTTTTTCAGTGATAACGTTATTTTTGTTGATGGTATTAGATGGCGAACTATCAAACTTATATTGTGTGTGGCCGCTTCATCTCATTGATGCGACAGGTGTATTAGGCAACAATGCTTCAGCGTTTTATTATGATTGGTATGAGGTATCAATGGCATTTTCTTTGCTTGTACAAAGTACTGTCATTTATATGATTACATCAAAACTCATAAACAAAAAGACTATGTAAACGGTACAAGGTGTAAACGGCACAATATGCAAACGATACGTAATGTTAACCTTTTTCTTCAGATAATTTAGTAGAGGGTTTCACTTCGTTACACGTTTTTACTCTCTATTTTCGCCTGTTTAAATGCGCTGTTTTATTGCTTATCCAGAGCAGAGCTTATTTATCATAACATTGCATTACTTCAATAAAGATTCAAACGATTAGATGCTATTTATTACCATACTAGTCACTTATCATTGAGATTACATACTCAGATATTCAATGTTTAAATTCAAACCAGACCAGCTAAAGTTTATATTCTATTGATCTAGCTTCATAAATTCCTATTCTTTGGGAGTAATATTGTTATTAAACATTAATACAATATCATTGGATTTAAGCTCGTGAATAAAAAGCCCGATAGAATAACTGCAATGCAAACTATTATTGATGCTGTAAAAGCTGATTTTCCTCTCTACCAAGAAGATACATTTAAATGCAGTCCCAATAACAGCTGTACGACTTGCACCAAAAAATTAATGGAATTAGTTGATACAGAGGTAGTTTATTGGGAGCATGAAATCAACAGAGGTAATAGTCCAACTTTTGATGAACTTAACCGTTTTGGTAAACTGTGTAAAAATATACGACGCGCTTTAGTGAAAGACAATCGAATTATTTAATCTATTTTTATGGAAATAAGCCCCTGTAAATATTTATCCTACCAAAGCTAACAGTAACTAAAAGCATCTAATAAGTAACCAAAGTCGCTTAATCACTGAATACATGATTATTAATTTCTTTTACCTGCCATGTTAAAACCATCAGAAATTCGCTGAATAAAACTCATTTTTTTAAATAAGTTTGTTGGAGGTATTCTAGCCTTTCTTTATGTACTCCAAACATATAAATTATATGAGTATCGAATTTAATGGTTTTGCTTTTTTTGGTGACACCACTGAGATTAACTTACTTATTATTGTGGATGGTAAACACCTGATTGGTATTGTTACTTTTGAAGCTCTGAGGATTTATATCCTGAAGGTTATGCCCAGAAGCAGAGTCTGATGAAGTACTGCAACAATATTTAAATATTGTTAGTGAGGCAAATACGAAGCGGTAAAATAACGACTAATAAGTGATTGTGTATAGCGGAGACATTCGCTCGTTTTTTACTTAACGTCACGCTTAGATTGGCATAAGAAATACGTTTTTAGTGAATAATCAATGAAGTAACTATTGTTATTTTTAACTTAATGAGGTTTAAATGGAATTAATCGTCGGTAAAGAGTCAACATGGTCACTTAGAGTTTGGATATGTGGCCAATTAGCGAATATAGACTTTAATATTAAGGTCATTGATTTAACAGATTCAGATGATAAAGCACACGTGTTCACCTTTTCGCCATCCGGTTTAGTGCCTGCACTTGTTGATGGTTCATTGGTTGTTCATGACTCTTTAGCGATTGTTGAATATTTGAATGAACAGGCAAACGGTGCACTTTTTCCTGACAGTGTAAATGAAAGGGCGATTGCTAGAAGTTTGTGTAGTGAGTTGCACTCAGGCTTTATGAATTTAAGAGAGCAGTGTTCTTTTACTTTAGAAAATGTAATGCCGTTATCAACCTTGAATGATGGCATTACAAATGAAGTCTCAAGAATAGAAACTATCTTTGAGCAAGCTCAATTGCCCTATATGTTTGACAAAGCTGGCGCAGTTGACGCATTCTATTCAATTTTAGCGTATAGATTAAACGCATACGGAATCGTATTGAACGGTAGAGCAGGTGACTACCAACAAAGTTTGCTTGATTGGCACTTTTTGCAAGATGCTATCAAAGAAGCAAAAGCATGGGAAAGTAAGTAAAAATTTCAATGATACTTAGATTTCAATGAGACTTAGCCTGTCGCTGATTGGTTATTGAGGTGTTATTTTATTGTTGTTGTTGCATTGTCATTAATGGTAAATGGCACTTTATTGTAAAAAGGATAAGCATTATTTATACATTATATTGGGATCGTGGTGGTGCGAATATGGCCACTCATGCGGTATTAGAAGCGTTGGGTGTTCCTTATAAGTTGGTTGAGATTGACTTAACGAAACAAATGCAAAAAACGCCTGAGTATTTAGCCATTAACCCTAATGGTAAGGTGCCGACGTTACAGCATAATGAACAGGTGATTTATGAATCCTCTGCCATCTTGATGTATATATTGGATCAACATCCTGAGTCTGGTTTAGCTCCTGCACTTAATTCACCTAAACGAGGCTACTATTACCAATACTTAATTTGGATGTCTAATACGTTACAGGAAGCCGTTGATCGTTGGGCTCATCCTGGAAATTATATTAGTGACGATGCAGGCTTGGAACAAATTAAAGATAAAGGGAATCAAATATTAGCGCGTTGTTGGGATATTCTTAATACAGACCTCGGTAAAAAAGGCCCATGGCTTTTAGGTGATGAGTTAAGTGGTGCTGATTTTCATCTGTTTATGATCGCTTATTGGAGTCATGAATATGATAGTCGCGCAGAAGATTGGCCACATCTACGATCACATATTCAAGCGATGCTTAAATTAGATTCTATTCAAAACATGATGGCCCAAGAAGGATTAAGTTTCGATTGTTAAATTGAGTTGAAATAATACGGCTATTGCTAATTAATATTGCGATTCTGGAATAGACAATAAAAAGGCCAAACATTAAATGTTTGGCCTTTTTATAGGTAAAGTTTACGTTACCTTTGTTCTGGATAAGTACTGCGATACAAGGTCGCTTTCATTAACCTGCATTGAGGTTAAATATCATTATTAACAGAGACGAAATATCATTATTAACAGAGGCGAAATACGATTTTCGTCGCGCAGTACTCTGGTCATTACACGGTTTTACAATGTTGATGACAGCCCTTATTTTACGTAATACTTGTTATTAATCATTTCTTCTAATATACCTGATTTTTCTTCATAAACAGTGTTAGATAACGATCTTGTGTTTGTGCTGGTAGCATATTCATTACCGTTACAGTAACTATCGCTTTCCCATGTACCGTTAGTCTCAATCGTTACTTCTCCTTGATCATCAACAACAAAATCAAAGACGCCCCAACATAGAGATGCTTCACCAGTAGGTGGTGAAAATATTTGTATATCACCTAAGTAATCAAGTTCAACACGAGCAGGAGAGGCCGCAATATCACTTGAACCACTGAAATGTTTGACTGCGTAACTGTATCGACCTGCATAAGGAAAAGAGCTGATCGTTGTCACTTCTGGGCCGTAACTACTAACATCATCAACATCTAACCATGCATTCCCATCAATTTTGTTACCATAATAAACCAAGAATGAGTCATCTCCTTCAGCTGAGTCTGGTCCAAAAAATTGAGTATCCAAATCATTTGGATTTTCTCCCCAAGTGAGTGTCACCACTGCCGCACCTGGTTCTAATGTAATACATGCATCTTGCACTATATCTTGTTGGTCTGTACTGATAGTTGTTGTTCTACTTAAACCATTCGCTCCGAATGCTGATAAGAAAACAGTCGCATCTGATTTCGCAGAAATGCTAAACGTTCCATCTGTATTAGAATAAGTGATTGCTTGTCCTGAGTAATCAACACCCTGTGTTTGGATTCTGGCATTACTAACAGCACTTCCTAATTGATCTTGTAAGCAGCCACTTATTTGTACTGATTCATAAAGACTATCGGCATTCCATGTCGAGAAGTGCGAAACAGTGCCTTCATAATATGCTTGATCCGCTGATAGGGTGGCTGTTCCTTCTTGATCCCAATAACCTGTTTCTTCATTAAAATGGTATAGAGGAATAGTCGCTGGTGGATTAGTTGAACCTGTCGCTAAAGGGATTCTTATTGTTGCCGTCTGGTTATCTGCTAAATTGTAGCTATTACCTTCGGCATCATTAAAGGTTGCATTGATAGCGCCGAAGCTTTCAATGAGACCAATATCACCTGTTGTTGCATCAATGGTTTCGAAGTTACCTGGCATAAGTTCTGGGTCAGTACTTGGGTCGATAATGGTTAACTCAGCATTGATATTACCAGTAGGGCTATCGCCATTTTCATCTACAAAGGCATTGGCAGGTAAAGAGACAATGCTAAGCCCTGATAGTTCTAAATTAAATGCAGTGCTTGGATCAAACGAACTTTCTAGATTCGAAGGCTGTAAAAATAAATCTATATTTTGATCATCTGATGTAACAATAACGCTGTATTCACCATACCCATCAGCATCACCATTAACAATAATGCGTTGTGCATCTTCTGGTAATGCAATATTCAATTCGCCATTTTCATCTGTTGTGCCAGTATTAGTGAAAGTACTGCCATTAATTGTTGAAGAAATGCTGATTGATGCTCCTTCAATGAGGTCACCAGTAAAGTAATTTTTTGATTGGATATTTAACGTGGCACTTGATTCTGCAGGCTCTACAGTATCATTACTGCTATCACCACAGGCCGAAAGCACTAATGAACATGAAATTAATGCAACTACTTTAGGGTTAAACATAAAAAGTCCTTTTTAATTAGAATTTATAAATATCAATATAATAAACAGGTGTAGGCTGTTATCACGATCACCTTAACTTTCTGTTTATGAATAGATGATTTTTTAAAGAGAAATATTGTATAGTATAATTTTAATAAATACATTAAATTGTCTTTTATTTTCTACATTTAACTTTATGTGGTTGTATTTATTGTATTTTATTGAGGTGTTTCTTTTTTGTTTCTACTTTTGGTTGTTTATTTGATAAATATTTGCTTTTTATGGTGGGTGAATGATTATTTAGTATATTCATCTACGTTGTTAAGTTAATTCACATAGGTAGCCGTTCTACTTTTTAACTTATTTTCTTAACTTTTTTCATTAAGTTATTTATTTTGTTATGGTTAGTTGAACTAGCATTAAACGTTTTATTGTATTCATTACTATAAATAATAAATTTGCGTAAATTATCGTTAGCAATAAACTCGAATTTTTAACTCGCCGATTAGGCGTTATAAAACTAAATTAAATAGGCGATTTTATGCATTACGTGAATAACCCCAATATCATCGATATAGAAGCATCTGGATTTGGTGGAGATAGTTATCCTATCGAAGTTGGTTTAGTGTTAAGTAATGGTGAAAGGTTTTGTCTTTTGATCTTACCCGCTGAAGGTTGGGAGTATTGGAATGAAGAGGCTGAAAAAGTTCATCATATTTCACGAGACATGCTGGAAAATTATGGGAAATCTGTTTCAGAAGTAGCCTGTTTGCTGAATGAAAAGTTAGCGGGTATGACTTTGTATTCCGATGGTTGGGTGGTTGATAAACCCTGGCTGACAAGATTATTTTATGCCTCTGGAGTCGACATGCAATTCACTGTTAGTTCTTTAGAAATGATTCTCTCTGACAAACAAATGAACATTTGGCATAAAACCAAAGATAAAATAATTATGCAATCAAACATACAACGTCATCGCGCTAGCAATGACGCCTGGGTAATACAAGAAACCTACCGACAAACTCATCAGTTATCGAAGGGGCTTTAAAAGAATCTTTAGTGTTTTTAGCGGCTCATTTCTATTTCTGTCTTTTTGATGATTTATAAGTAACTGAATAGATAATCTAATAAGTTAAAAGAATGTGCTTAACTACTTATGATTTCAGTTATTAATGCTTTAATGTATAGAAACTCAGCTTTTAGAAGCTAAGCTTTCAATACTTACACTATCAATACTTAAGCCATTAAGGCTAAAGCTAATATGCAACATCTATCGAGACTCCTTAACCTATCGACAGCTACACTGGTTGCTAGCAAGCTATCGATTCGATTATGGTCTTTTCATCTGTTTTACTTAAAAGGCATTAATTGAAAATAGATTCACCCATCTGATCGATCGCTATTTTAGCTTTTCTGATGGTCATTTCTATACAATCATCTCGGCTTGCAATCACATCTGAACGGATAAAAGCGTGTGATAAAACAACCTCGTTTACTTCCTTTTCTATGATTGCAGAGAGTCGATATTGGCCTCCTTCATTCATTGGATTAGGCGTAATAGCAAATCCTTTATATTCAATACTTTCTTCTGCCGCTTGTTCTGTTGAATGACCTGTATTGCTTGAAAATAACGATGCTAAACCAGAGAAAAAGCCCATTACATTTATTCCTTATGTATATTGATGGTGGATAATTAATTGTATAAGGCATTGTAAATCAAACTGGTTTTTATGTTTGTATTTTTGTTTAATTATTTAACTGACGTGATGAGTGAATGAGTAGATAGCTCCTATTTTATTTAGGAGCAGCCCAAGATCAGTCTTGTGCTTTATCAGTATCCGTAAAGTCAGAAAATGCCTTAATTAATTTTGAAATAGATCAATAGAGTTACCAAGGCCCACGAATAAAGAGTTCTCTGTTCATAAGCTTTAGTAAACCCTAGTGAAATCTTTCATTTATTAAGGTTTCAATACAGTTCCGGGGAATAAGGGATTATTGAGAGGTTGTCCTAATACAGGTAATAAACGTTCGCTAGTATCTTGGTAACCCATATTAAAACGCACTCTATTTATGCAAATTTTTTCAACTTTTTCAGCTAATAAATCAAATTGTTTAAAGCGAATTGCTAATGCTGGAAACTGTGCCTGATAGTGTAATATTCTTTGCGAAAGTAATTGATAGAAATCATGCTCACTGTAACCGAGTTGATCTTCAAGTAAAGGTGATACAAAGCGTAATACAGTAACAAAATGACCAGTATATAAGTCGTGTAATAAATATTGAGCGGGCAGTTTAGTCAGTTGTTGCGCAATATGCGCTGGTAAGTCAGCATGTTCTGGAAAGTCCTCATCTACAATACGTAAATCGCCGTGGAAATCTTTGATCGCTAAACCAACAGGAATATGATATTCCATTAATAACGTTAGGTTTTGGCCATGAGAGACTAATGCAATTCCATATTGGCACATCAGGTGATAAAGCGGGATCACTGTGCTATCAAACAGTTTGGTTAACCAAGCGTTAATATCGAGACCACTTGCTTCAATATATTGTGCTATTAAACTATGACCATTTGCATCATTCTGCATTAAAGCCGCTGCTAATTTGTCTTGTTGATTTTCTGCTAAAATCGCCGCAGGACTTTGCCTTAAAATCACCCCTAACATTTCATTGTAACGATAAGGTGTTTGTTTAATATCGATTTGATTTGGGTTGGTGACATGGATACCCGCCCACTCTTTTAGTACTTTAAAGTTTGATTTTTTAAGAAAACTATCTTGATCACAACGCTGTTGAATAAATTCAGATAATTCTGCACCAGAGGTAATATATTTACCTGGAATACCTCGGTAACAAGAAGTGTTTAAAATAGTGATAGGCAGTTTTACGTCATTTCTTTTAGGTCGCGTTATATTGGATAATGTACGAATTGACTGCTGTGCTTGGTAGTAATCACCTGTTATCCCTAAATCAATAATACTTTTTTCAGCGAATAAAGCTGTAAATTGAGAGGCAATATAATGCTGGAATTGCCAAGGATGAGTTGGAATTATCCAGTATTGTTCTAGTGAAATATGATGTTCTTCTAGTATTTTAAAAAGGTTATCCATCTGCAGTGGCGACATCATTTCTGTCAACATACGAACGAGAGTTTGATAGTGCGTTTCTTTTAGGCTTCTTTCAATACCAATGGTGGTTAATGTTTTTTTAATCGCGATAAAATGCAATTGAAAGTGTTGCCCATACTCAGGTGCATATTGTGCTAATTCAGGTGTTCCCCAGCCTAAACGACCTTTGTTAGCGAGTGCTTTTGGATGACCTTTTAAAACGGCTTGTAATGCAACACCAGATAAATTGAGCAGGGTTGATCCTGTATGTTTTTTAAGAGAGTTCATCGATTGCAAATCGGCATATAACGTTTGTTGAATCTCTTCGACTAAATTACCTAACATTATATTGTCTAATTTAATGTCATTACCAATATCTTTAAGTAGCTCAGCGGTATTGATGTTTTTTTCACCGTTACGAGAGAGCGAGTGATCATCGATAATGATATTGCCCCAAATATGTTCTTTAGCCTGAAATTCCCATGTAATTTTCTCTGTTCTCCATTGATAACAAACCGTCTTTTTTTGTGCCATTGTCACTTGGTTTCTACTATCTGGTGTAGTGCTAACCGTGTCTTTTACATTCAGTTTAAGCAATTCTTCATAATGTAATTCACTGATGATTTTAGCATTTAGTTGGTTATTAACTTCCTGCCATTGTTGCTGATTAATTTCTATCATTCGACACCTTCTTTAGTAAATAAAACACAGGCTTTAAACGGTTAAAGTGTTACAGAGTTAATGTTTAATTAATAAATAATTTACATTTAAACTAATGACAATCATTATCGTTTACAATACCATCTAATCTTAATGATAATTATTATTATTTAAAATGTTTTTTATTTCAATGATTTATTAAATAAATATACATGAATGATGTATGAGCATTTTGTAAATAAGTGGATTTAAACGATTAAGTATTAGTAATATTTTAGATATAACGAAAAAGGATCTTAATGATGCTGTATAGCTATACAGAACGATTAGCATTGACTGGTTTTCTCAATGCATTATTAAATGAGTGGAAGGAGTATGAAAAAAACAAACAAGAAATTACCATCACAAGCTCTGAAGGTACGTTAGTTTTATCTTTATTAAATGACTCTTTAGTGCAGCGATTTAGCTTTAAGTGGCCAGCTAAAATCCGCGATCAAGGCAAAGAAAAAGACATCGATTTTCAACAAGTGGTGGGGTTTATTTGTAACCATCCCAGTATTCAGAATAGTTATAGCCAACATCAAATTAATGCATTTAAAGAACACGTCTTTGCTAGCGAACAACACATGGCAGATGTTATGACTCATCGTCAAAGTGAAACAAGTATCGATGGTTTTATTGCCGCAGAACAAAGTTTAATTGGTGGGCATAATTTACACCCAGCCAGTAAAACACATCAAGGTTGGTCTCAACAACAAGCCCAACAATTTAGTCCTGATTATGCAGGTGAGTTTGCTTTACATTGGTACTTTGTAAAAAAAGAACTCATTGCTGGTGAGAGTGCTTATACACAAAATATCAATACTGAAGACTCCATCAGTGAATTATTACTGCAAAGTTATCAAGACGCTGGTATTAAACTGCCTGTTCCTGTTGGTTTTGTTCCTTACCCTGTTCACCCTCATCAAGCAGAAGTATTGGCTAACAATGACACGATTCAGCAGTATTTTGATCAAGGTTCAATTGTTGATTTGAAGTCACAAGGCAGAAACTGGCGGGCTACTTCATCAACACGTGCATTATGGCAATCACAAAGCCGTTGGATGTTAAAGTTTTCTTTAGCGGTCAAATTAACTAACTCTATTCGCCACTTATCCCCTATTGAACTGTCTCGCGGCGTACTCTTTCAACAAGTCAGTAATGAATTAGCTGGCGCTGAATTTAAACAACGTTTCCCCCAATTCAATGTTCTACAAGAACCAGCATGGTGTGGGTTAAAAGATGTGAGCGGTGAATTGTTATTGGACAGTTTATTTTGTTGGCGTGAAAATCCTTATTTAACCGGTAAAGAAGCCACCGTGACACTGGCAACAATGACCCAAGAAAATCAAGACGGTAAAAGCTCTATTGTTAAATTAGTGTCTAAACTAGCCCAAGATCGTAATATATCGACCTCAATAGCCAGTAAAATGTGGTTTGAACATTTTTTAGAGAATGTCATTAAACCCGTTGCCGTTGCTCGAAGTGATTACGGTTTAGTATTGTTAGCACACCAGCAAAACTTGTTAGTGACATTAGCGGGTCATTTACCCGTAGGTGGCGCTTTTAGAGATTGCCAAGGGACAGGTTATACCGATACTGCATTAAAACGCTTTCCACTACTTGCCGCTAATCCACCTGCTTATTTTGTTGAAAGTGAGGCGGTTAATGAATATTTCAGTTATTACTTAATTCTTAATTCATTAAATAGTGTGGTGGCCGCATTATCAACACAGTTATCTGATAATGACAGCCAAGGATTATTGCGTATTAGCCAACATTTTTTTAGTCAACTTTCGCAACATAGTTTTTGTGACCGATCATTCTATTCCTATTTATTAACCTCAGAACAATTGAAAATTAAAGGTAACTTTTTTTGTTTCTTAGGCATCGATAATGAAACAGAGTTGAAAGATCCCAGTAAGATTTATCAAAGAATAAATAATCCTTATCGTTTATTAAAAGAGGAAGATACGCGATTAACTTACAAACCTGTTCTGTTTAATGCGGAAGATCCTGCAGAGCAAAAAACTGGGTTAAATTTAATATTTAAGCAATCATACAACCAGTTAATCATTGAATCGAATTGGCAACAATGGCGATTAGAATGGCATGTCAGTGGAGAAGGTTGCCATCAATTATGCAAGCCGAATCAAGCACAATCTCAAATGTCATCTTATACAGAAGGCGTTTCTACTGGGTTAGTAACAGACTCTAAAATGTCACCAAAACAATGGTTTAATGTACTTGAGTATTATTTTTCAGGCTTAATTTCACCAACGATTGAAGAGAAGCAAAGCCTTAATCAATGCCTCTTCATTGATCAACAAGTCTGGGAAGATTTGACTGATGTTGAGGTACCAAGTTGGGCGAAAGTATTGTCTGGTCAAGTTATTCTAAAACGTAATCACTTTTTCCAGTTTGCAGGTATTTGGACGAAGAGCCCACCTTCAATACGCTCTGTATTAACAGATAAACAGTTCATTGAAGCTGATAATGGAAGTTATCATCCGATACGACCAGCACAGCCTGAAGGTGTTTGGTACCAACGTTACATTTATCCATTAGAGCGTGTTATTAGCTTCAAATGTATTGATGTTAACCGAGATTTAACCATTTTTAATGATTGGCATAACACTCCGAATATTTCACGTATGTGGGAATTAGCAGGTGATTTAGACACGCACCGCAATTATATCAATAAGCAAACTAATGACGACCATACGATGGCGGTTGTTGGTTATTTTGATGGTGTACCTTTTGGTTATTTTGAAGTGTATTGGGCAGCAGAAGATCGCCTTGGCCCTTATTATGACTATCAACCTTATGACCGTGGCGTACACATGTTAGTAGGTAATAAACTATTCCTAGGGCATAAAAATTTTGTTAATTGGGCCTCTGCAATATTACATGCTTGTTTTGTCGATGAGAATAAAACGCTAAATATAATGGGAGAACCTAGAGCCGATAATCATCATGTTGTTCGTATTACCAAAAATATAGGCATGGTTAAGCTCAAAGAATTTGATTTTCCACATAAACGATCTGCTTTGATGTGTTGTGAGCGCACTCGTTTTTTTAATTCATTCATTTAATAAGGAAAATATAATGGAAAAGCTAACTGATTTGATAGGTGTTGGTGTTGGTCCTTTTAACCTTAGTGTAGCTGCTCTTCTTGAACGGGTACCTCATTTATCGAGTCAGTTCTTCGATAATAAAAAGGAGTTTATTTGGCATGAAGGGTTGATGTTACCTAATACTTATATGCAGACATCCTATTTAAAAGACTTAGTCACGGCGGTTGATCCTGAAAGCCCTTATAGTTTTATGTCTTACTTAGTGAAGAATAAAAAGTTTTATCGTTTCTTAAATACAGAAATGCAAACCATCACACGCGCTGAATTCTCTGACTATTTGTCATGGACAGCAAAGCAGATTGAACAAGTTAAGTTTTCCCATGCAGTTGAAGAGATTAAACACGTTAAAGATCGTTTTGTGGTGACGACAAGCCAAGGTGATTTCGAATCTAAGCATTTATGCTTAGGTACAGGTAAGTCTGCTTATGTCCCTGAATATCTAAAATCGAGCTTGGGGGATAATTGCTTTCATGCAAGTGAAATAGGATTACGTAATATAGATTTAACAGGGAAAAAAGTCATTTTAGTCGGTGGTGGTCAAACGGGTGCTGATATATTTTTAAATGTATTACGCGGCCATTGGGGACAACCTGCACAGTTAGATTGGTTATCTCGTCGTGCTAATTTCCAAGCGTTAGATGAAGCGGCATTTGCCAATGAGTTCTTTGTACCACAATACGTAGAGCAATTTTATCATCTCGATCAAATGGTTAAAAAGCGCGAGGTAGATGCACAAAAGCTGACTAGTGATGGTATTACGACTGAAGCGTTACGTGCAATTTATCAAGAATTATATGATAAGTTTGAAGTACAAAAACAACGTAAATGGGTACGTCTGCTACCACACCGAACCGTGACAGCAATGACTCAACGATTCGATGGTTTTAATATGGATGTTAAGAATAACTTAAGTGGTTTAGAAGAAAGCCATAGTGGAACAGTCGTGATATTAGCCACTGGTTTTGAGACTAAGTTACCGCGTTGTTTAGCGCCGATAATGGACCAACTAAATTTATGTGGAGATGGGTTATTGCAGTTAGATGAACACTTTAAAGTACAATGGCAAGGTAACCCAGAAAATAGTATTTATGCGGTTAATGCGGGGCTAGGGAGTCACGGTATTGCAGACCCACAATTGAGTTTAGCTGCATGGCGTTCAGCTAAAATAATTAACGATTTAGCGGGAGAATGTTGTTTCGATATTAGTGAAAGTAGCAATGTAATGGAATGGGGCAGTGAAGGGGCTACAGCTCCTTTTTCAGTTGCTGAGTTTGTATCGGTTGCTTAACATTAATCATTATAAATGGTTTATTTTCACTGACTGTCATTCTTCAGAATGAGTTGTTAACTACCTCAATATATGATCGAGTTAAGCAGTGAAGTGAGAGAGCTAACTCAGCACTAATCACAATGTAAAGCTAATAAAAAAGCAACTCAATGAGTTGCTTTTTTGTCAGTGTTTTTATGACTAAACTAATTTTTCACTTGGTATTAAAACAAACCAATTGCGTTTGCAAATACCAATAAAATACCAACCGGTGCTACAAAACGTAATAACATTACGACGATTGAAAAAGAAAGATCTGACATTTGGAATTCTTCTTTTAAAATCTCAGGCTTAATGACCCAACCAGCGAAGATTGAGATAAAGATACCACCCAGCGGTAATAAGATATTAGCTGTGATGTAATCTAAGAATTCAAAGATGTCTCCACCCATACCAAATGACAATTTAGTCCATTCTGCGCCTGCAAATGAGTAGATAGTTAATAGACTTAAAATCCAAACCGTTACGCCTGCAATAATAGCAGCTTTAGTACGGCTCATTTTTTGACGTTCCGCTAAGTAAGCGGTTGGAGATTCAAGTAATGCAATCACAGACGTAAACGCTGCAAATACAATCATGATAAAGAATAACGTACCAACAACATCACCAAAAGGCATTGAACCAAATGCAAGTGGAAGCGATTGGAATAATAAACCTGGTCCCGCGCTTGGCTCTAAACCGTTAGCAAATACGATTGGGTAAATCGCTAAACCAGCAATTAATGCAACAACCGTATCAGCAATCGCGATAGTTATAGACGTTTTAACGATCGACACACCCTTCGGTAAGTATGCACCGTAAATCATCATAATACCCATTGCTAAACTCAGCGTGAAAAAGGCATGGCCTAATGCAACTAAAGCACCTTCGATGGTTAGCTGAGAAAAATCAACGTGAAACATAAATGCAAATGCAGAAGCGAAATCACCAACTACTGCTGAATAAAGCATAATGCCTACTAGTAGGATTAATAGCGACGGCATTAGGTAAGTAATGGCAGTTTCTAATCCGTTTTTAACCCCTTTTGAAATTACATAAACAGCAGCAATAAGCGTTAATGAAGACCAAATAAGCAGTTGCGGCACACTAGTGATTAAGTTAGTAAATAAAGCGCCAATCACATCCGCATTCGTTGTTGGATCTGCAGCAGCTGCACTGAACTCGCCTGAGCCTGCAAAGAAAACATAAGCAGCGGCCCATCCTGCGATAACAGCGTAGAAACTGAGTATTAAGAAACCCGCTAACACACCAATAGTACCAATGATTGACCAATGAGAAGAATGGCCTGATTCAGTTGCAACATGCGCAATCGCATTCGCAGGAGTTGAACGTCCTCGTTTACCGATAACAACTTCAGCCATCATCACAGGGATACCAATCAAGAAAATACATAAAAGGTAAACAAATACGAATGCACCGCCTCCATTTTCACCCATGATGTATGGAAACTTCCATATGTTACCAAGACCAACAGCTGCACCTGTAGCTGCTAAAACGTACGCGTATCGACTTGACCATCGATTGGACACATGTGTATCAGTATTCATTTAAATCCTTGAATGTAATTAAACCCATATATTGAAAGCAGAAACGCATGAAAATATAAGTTATTGTAAATAATTGTTTAAGAATAATAAAAGTTAGGCAAAGAGGCTACATAAACCATCATAAAAATGTGTTTATCCTCTTAAAAGGCATTAAATAACCCTTAAATGGGGTATTTTAGTGTATTTTAATGGCATTTTTTAGAAAACAGTAATCAATTAAATATTAATAACATCACTTTCTGTGTTTTTTTGAGGTGTCTCGTTATTGGTAACATAGCGATGGTTATCAATATTAATCACATTATATAAGAAAATTTTATTAGCAATTAAATAAACAGAGACGTCATTGTAGTGTATGTTTCATTGATTAACGTTTTTATGATGACAATGTTATTTGCTAAAAAATTAAAAGCATCATTAAAGGTTGAATATGCCTATTGGTAAGAGGGGTGCTGAACTTGATTATGATATTGAACAAAAGTGAGATAAAAATATGATCAAACTTGATAAGTCTACAACGGCCAGTTTTGATGTTGACCCCCAATGTGGTTTTACACCATTGTGTCCAGATGAATTGCCTATTGTTGAAGGTGATTTCATTGCCGATGAGTTAAATGCTCAAGCTCATTTTGCTCAATATAGAGTAGTGAGTAAAGATTGCCACCCAGCTAAAGCGCCGTGGATTGCAAATTCTCCTGAAGAAATCATGTCACCCGTTGAGGGCGAGTATCCTAACTTGGATATAAAGTGGCCTGCGCATTGTGTTGTAGGCACCAAAGGAAACACATTAATACCTGGTTTACCTCAAGAAAGCAGTTATGATTTTTTGGTGGAAAAAGGCATTGATCCTTTCATGCATCCATACGGCGCTTGTTATCATGATTTGGGGGAACGCGAAGGGACGGGTGTTATTGAATGGCTCTTGAGTAAAAAAATAATAACCGTAATAGTGGGTGGGTTGGCTACTGACTATTGTGTTAAAACCACGGTATTACAATTGTGTAAAGCTGGTTTTCAAGTCATTGTTAATCTCGCAGCTTGCAGAGGCGTAGATAGCGAAACAACTAAAATAGCATGCAAAGAGATGCAAGACGCTGGTGTCATATTGCTCACCAACAGTCAGGAATTGGAGTCTAAATGAGTCATACAAAAGTGGACCGTTGGTTAATTGATAGCCTAATGGACATAGATTTTTATAAAATAAGCATGCTTCAAGCTTTTTACCATGCCGCTGAATTTAGATTAGTGAATGTGCAATGGAAGTTCGCTTGTCGTAATAAAGAAGGTTTAGATTTAACAACGTTAATTCCTGATATTCAACATCAACTTGAGCACCTTTGTACGCTTTCTTTTACCGATGAAGAATTAGATTATCTCGCTAAAATGTCTTTCATTAAGCCTGATTTCATTGAGTTTTTACGTATATTCAAACTGAACATGAAATTTATCCATATACATTCAGATGGAGAAAATATTAACTTACGCTTTGATGGGCCTTTGTTACATGTCAGTTTATTTGAAATTTATGCACTGTCTATAATTAGTGAGTTACATACTTATATTAACTGTGGTGGATTCGATTTATTTGTTGCTCGTGAAAAATTAGCCGCAAAAATAGCGTTGTTCAAAACAGGAGAAGATTTAACAGGCCTTAATTTTATTGATTTTGGTACGCGCCGTCGCGCGAGTAAACAATGGCAAGAGGAAGTCTTAAAAACCCTTAAAACAGAATTGCCAGAATCCTTTCTCGGGACAAGTTGTGTCCACTTTGCAAGAACACTCGATTTACCTGCAATGGGCACAATGGCTCATGAATGGTTCCAAAGTTGGCAGGCTGTTACTCGATTAGCTGAAGCACAAAAAGCCGCATTAGAAGGGTGGGTAAGAGAATACAGAGGGCGTTTAGGGATTGCGTTAACGGATTGTTACTCGATGGATTCATTTATTCGTGATTTCGATGATCCTTATTTTGGCAAGCTTTACGATGGTTTACGTCATGATAGCGGCTGTCCCTTCGTTTGGGGTGAGAAAGCGATTAATTTATATCATCGTATGGGGATTGATCCACTTGAAAAAACGCTGGTATTCAGTGATTCATTAGACTTCCCCCGCATGATCGAAATATGGAAACGCTTTAAAGGACGTATTAAAGTGTCGTTTGGTATTGGTACTAATTTAATGAACGATGTTGGTAATGTACCACTGAGTATCGTCATTAAAATGGTGTCAGTGAACGGTAAACCGGTTGCCAAAATTTCCGATGAACCAGGGAAAAGTATGTGTGAAGATCTTGGTTATCTACAATATTTAGCAAGCCAGTATGGGATTGACCCGACAACGGTGAAAGTAGCTAAATAGTAAAAGACTGTCATAAATTACTTAGCCTACACCGTTCAACGTACACTAATATTTAGCGTTTAATTTATTATCGTTAAATATTAGTGTTAATGCTTATTTTTCTTCTTCTCATTTTTATACATCGTTATACCTCATCACTTTATTACTGCTTTATTCTATTACTTTTAATGCGATCGATATCCTCGGTCAAAAATAAAAACTTAAATACATGGCCTCTATTTGTCATTTTTATCCATAAATTTTATCTATCACTTCTATCTATAACTTCTATCTATAACCCCTCTATATTTAGTATTGAACCGTTGCTAAGGCTTACCTGAATCTTTATTAGAATCGATCCAATATGTTGGTGTTTAGGTCTTTCTGTTTAAAGCCAACCACGATATCCATTATTGATATCGTAGCCAGTAACAACCGTTAACTTCCCTATAAATCATTTTATTTATGAATTATTTATACTTCAAAAAAGGGTTTATGTCATTTAAAAGTAACAATTTAGTACTTAAATTACTCTATTTTATGCCAATAAAAAGTCAATTTGGAAAAGTTCAATAAAATATCTTTAAATCTTAATGACAATTGTTTTCATTTGAAATATTATCTTTCGCAAATGATACTCATTTTTATTTGAGTGTTGGGATATCAATTTAGGGAATACAATGCAAGGGATGGCAGTTTTATCTTGTTGGGTACTAGGGGCATTGCAAGGCGCAATTCTCATACTCGTACCCGAAATGATGCTACAAGGTGAAATTTCAGCTTTTGCGCTAGCTTTACCACTGTCTTTAGGGACGTTTTTTTTTATGTGTTGTTCTGGCTGGTGGGGACATTTATTAGATAAGCGTGCTTCAGCTAATCAATCAATTTTGGTTATTGTTCGTTGGGTGTTATTAGGTTTCTTAGTCTCACAATTAAGCTTTATTGGGTTCCTACAATTTTCTGAGTTTCAAGGGATAAGCTTAGTCATCGCTTTATGTTTAGCACGCGTGCTGCATGGCATGTTTTGTAGTGCCATTATTCCGAGTGCGCAATTAACCTTATCTCATAACGATAAAAAAGGTGAGAAGTTAGTTTGGTCAAGTATTGCGACTAATATAGGTCGATTAACGGCTCCTTTATTAACCTTTGTTCCTATTGATATGAATTATTTTAGTTTATGGTTTATTGCTTCGGTTACCTTGATTGCAGTTGTGATTGCTTGGTTTAGTCAGAAAGACAAAGTTGATACTAGTAATGCTGTTACAGATGAACAGAGTCTTTCTTATCCACTAACAACACAAGAAGTCAGCTTAGATGCGCTAACTCAACATACTTCGTCTGCACCTATACAATCTATAAAAACAGAGTCATTTTCTTTATTGACTAATCCGTTGCTTATCTCCGTTTGTATTGCTGCTGTATTAATTACGTTGTTTTCATCACAACTACAATTTAGTTTAGGCCCAATGTTATTGGCGCAATTTGGCAGTGCTGAGTTGGCTAGTAATATGACTGCCAGTCTTTTATTTGCAGCGAGTGCGAGTGCACTGGTGTCATTATTTATTTTGTATCGTCCTCTTAGTCGTTCACCCATTTTATTTATATTCGTCATTTCTGCCAGCTTTATTGGTGGGAGTCTTTTATTTGTGATGCAGAAGCAATTGATTGTTGCTGTTGTGTTGATTAGTGCTGCGTTATCCATGGCGCCTGCCTGGTATACCGCATTAGCAATTCACGCTAGCAAATATAATAAAGCCCGCACATCTGCTGCGGTATCCCAAGGTCATACTTTGGGGAATGCATTTGGAGGTCTAGCCGGCGGATTACTTTTAATACTAGGCCAACAAGCGTTATTACTGAGTTTTATCTTATTAATGGTATTGATCTTGTGTGCTGGTGGAATGGTTTATCACCGAGGACATAGGGTAAATACGACTAATAAAGTAAGCATTGCAAAACTTAACGTAGATTAAGAGCAAAGCTCCATTTGTTGGTATCTGATCTAATGGTATCAAATTCAATGGCAAGAAACTCAACCTTGATAATAAATATTAAACGAACTTTTATTTTTAATTAAACGGAATTTATCATGAAACTTACAAAATCAAATCACATTAAATTTATATTAAATCCTATTGTCATTGGTATGTTGAGCTTACCATTATTGGCACAGGCACAAGTTGATGACGATGGATATGGGATGGTTGTAACTGCAAACCGAAGTGCACAAAGTATTAGTGATATTGCAGCGACGGTTCTGGTTATCGAAGAAGAGCAAATCGTAGAGCAAGCACAGTCAGGTGTTGAATTTAAAGATTTATTAGCCAACTTGATCCCTAGCTTAGATGTGGGCAGTCAATCTCGTTCAAATGCAGGCCAAAATATGCGTGGTCGTTCAGCATTGGTTATGATCGATGGCATTTCTTTAAACTCTTCTCGTGCAGTTAGTCGTCAATTTGATTCAATTAACCCATTTAACATAGCGCGTATTGAAGTTGTTTCTGGTGCATCTGCTATCTACGGTGGTGGAAGCTTGGGCGGTATTATTAACATTATTACTAAAAAAGGTAGTGATGAGGAAGGCGCTCATTATGAAGCTTGGGTTGGTGCACAATCTGGTTTTAACAGTGGTGAAGATTTGCAGTATCAAGTAGCTCAGGCTTTCTCATTTAAAAAAGAAAAGTTAGATGCTCGTTTGTCCATTTCTTATGAAGAAACGGGTGGTATGTATGATTCGAATGGCGATATGATATTGCAAGATTCGACTCAAACTAGTTCTCAATATGTTTCTCAGCTCGATGTGATGGGAAGTGTTGGGTACGATATTACTGATACAAAGCGCTTGGAATTAACTGCACAATTTTATGATAGTGGTCAAGATAGTGATTACGGCATTGATTATGGCTATGGATATGCTAACTATTTTAACACTGATGAAATCAGCATGGTTAAAGGTTATGAACTTGATGACCAAGCTAAAACGACACGTTATATGTTAGCTGCAAACTACATAGACAGTGAATTTTATAATCAAACTATGAATATACAACTGTATACCCGTTATGAGTCATTACGTTTTAATCCATTTTATGCAGGCACATTAAGTGCGTCTGAACAAAATACAACTGTTGTTGGTTCTAAGTTTGTCTTTACAGCGAAACCAACTGATAAACTTAGTCTTGTTTATGGTGCTGATGCCGAATTTGAACAGTTTGATGCAACGCAGACTTATTACGATACAACAACAGCTGCAATATCAAATGGTTTAGTATTAAATTCGGTTGGGGAAACAGACCGCTATCCAGACATTGATACTCTTTCTCTTGCTGCATTTTTACAAGCTGATTATGATGTAAGTGATGCATTAAATTTACATGCTGGTGTTCGTTACCAATACTCTTATATTACAGTAGAGGACTTTGTAGATAAAGATCAGCAATACGCTACATTGGCCGGTGATACAACTGATTATGATGAAATTGAAGGCGGAAATACAAGTTATAGCAATACTTTATTTAACGTCGGTGCGCTCTATAAGTTAAATAAACACCAACAAGTGTGGATGAACTTTTCTCAAGGGTTTGAAATTCCTGATAGTGCTAAATGGTATGGTCAAGCTGACTACAATGATGACGGCACTGTCGCAAGTAGTACCAATGTTTCAGATAACCCGCTCGAAGGTATAACAACTAATTCTATAGAGCTAGGTTGGCGTTTAAGCAATGAGTCACTTTATACTCAGTTAACGGCTTATTATTCTTTATCGGATAAGAAAATTGAAGCGCAAGATGATTATTCAATTGAAGTTGTTGATGACAAAGTTCGTATTTATGGTTTAGAAGCGCAATTAGATTATTACTTAACAGATGCATTACATGCGGGTGGTAATTTTAACTATATTGTTAGTGAAACTAAATCTGATGGTAAGTGGGGGAACTTAGATGCAACAAGTGCAAGTCCTTCAAAATTAACTGCTTATGTTAGCTGGCAACAAGATTTATATAATACACGCCTTCAAACATCTCAAATGTTTGATTACACCGATGCCGATGATAATGACTTAGAAGGTTATAACACGGTTGATTTATTAGCAGGTGTTCAATTACCTGTAGGGAAACTGCAATTTGGTATTACAAACTTATTAAATACTGAGTATCAAACGTTATGGTCTCAACGTGCTGTTTACTACTATGGTGGTTCAGTTAATGAGAACTTATTTAATTTTGAAGGCCAAGGCCGCACTTACTCCGTTAACTATAATGTGAAATTCTAACGTTGACTGAATTACTAACTGTGAATAAATTAACTTGTCGCTTAGGCGGCAAGTTAATTCTAGATAATATCTCCTGTGAATTTCAAGAAGGAAAAGTGACGGCCTTGATTGGCCCGAACGGCTCTGGCAAAAGTACGTTACTAAAACTGATTGCTGGCTTGGAAAAAATTAACACAGGGGATATTCAATTATCTGGAAAAGGAATAATGCAGTATTCCCGTGCTGACTTAGCACTTAAACTTGCCATGCTGCCACAACGTCATAGTACACCAGTTGGCTTGACGGTTGCTGATTTGGTTGAGTTTGGTCGTCATCCCCACCGACGTTGGTTTGCACCATTAACGAAACAAGATAAAGAAAAAATGCATTGGGCAATGCAAGAAGCCGGTGTACTTGAATTTGCAGATTTAGCGATTGAAACATTATCGGGTGGTGAAGCTCAGTGTTGTTGGTTAGCGATGGTACTCGCTCAAGATACTGATATTGTTTTGTTAGATGAACCGACTTCTTGGTTAGATATTGGACATCAAGTTGAATTGTTGCATATCGTTAAACGCCTTAATGAACAATATGGTAAAACGATTATTTGGGTATTACATGACCTTAACCATGCACAAGAATTTAGTCACCATGCGATTATGTTAGAAAAAGGTAAAGTGGTCGCCGCAGGTGATATCGATTTAGTCTTAACAGCTGATCGTGTTTCTCAAGTTTATAATACGTCGGTCGCGCGTGTTGAAGTGGAAGGGCAAACTTTATTATGGCCACGAACTAATGCGGTTAAATTGAATGATACTAAGTTCATCGCTAATACCGAATCTTCTACTAATATCAAATCAAGTGTGAAGGCTAAGTCAAATGCAAAAAATGAGTCAAATGCAAAGAGGATAGACTGATGTTACGTTGGTTTATGTCTTCTATGCCTATGTCTATGGTTATGGTTATCGCTGTTATTTTTACGTTACCTCATACCGCTTTTAGCCAAGTAGTTAATCAGAGCGCTGACCTACAGAACAGTAAAAAAAATAATGGAATGACTGGCACAACAATAGTTGAAAATATTGATGTGTCAGATGATGCTATTTTACCTTTATCACTCCCCGCTACACTGATTAATACGCCTCGAACGGTTGCCTTAAATTGGTCTGCTGCTGAAATGTTATTGTCTTTAGGCATTAAACCCGTTGCACTGACATCAATTAATGGTTATCGAAAATGGCAATCTAATCATCCTGCGCTTCCTGACGGTGTTGCTGAAGTCGGTAATCGAGCTTTCCCTAGTCTCCCTGCTGTAATAAAACAAAAGCCCGATCTTATTATTGGTTATCCATTCCGCCATGCTCGTTTATTAGATGAATTAAATGCCATCGCTCCAACGTTATTACTTCAACAATTTGCACGTTTTGAGCAAACGGATTACCGCTATATGGATCAAATGCGAAGCAACTATTTACTGCTTGCAGAGCGTGTTGGTAAAACGGCATTAGCCAAACAACAGCTATTGGAAATGGATGCCGAGTTAGCTCGTTTACGTGTGATATTAGCCAGTGAAGATTTGCAAGGTAAGAAAATAGCTTATGGAAAATTTGTTGGTATGGGTTATGGCTTACGTGTTTTTTCTAAACAAAGTTTAGCGGCGTCTATTGCGACACAGCTAGGGCTTGATTATCAATGGGATATTACGTTACCAGGTAAGGATTTTACGCATTTACAATTAGAGCAAATTAAAATGTTACAAGATACGGCACTTATTTTGGTACAAGAAACGGCGGGTAAAGGTGAAAGAATGATGACATCACCATTATGGGCACAGCATCAATTCGTTAAAAATGATGATATTTATACGGTCTCTCCACTATGGAGTTTTGGTGGTCCTGTTTCTGTTGTAAGAATGGCGCGAGCATTTACTCACACGTTGTTGGAGAAAAATCATGCTCGCTAAATACTCAGAATTAATGAAAGGGCGAAGTGCTGCTTGGTCACTTATCTCGTTGCTTATTATTGTTGTCGCTATATTTAGCTGGCAGCATTATCAGCAAACAGTATTGATTAATGATTATGAAATCACTTACTTTTATCAATTGTTACTACCTACTTTATTAATGGCACTGTTATGTGGTGCTTTACTTGCTCAATCTGGGGCAGTAGTTCAAACCGCTTTAGGTAATTCATTTGCTTCACCTTCAACCATTGGTATCAGTGCTGGTGCGTTATTAGGTGCGATGGTTATTAATCTTTTTATTGATGATCCTAGTATCTGGGAAGTGTGGATCGCTGCTTTTGCTTTTGCTTTAGTTATTTCAATGTTGATTTTGTTACTGTCGCAGGTTATCGGTGGTGGTAAATTACAGCTTATCTTAATTGGTATGGCGATGAGTCTTGCGGTGGGGGCTTTGTCATCTGCCATTATGATTTATGCTGAACAACGTATGGATGGTTTATTTCTGTGGGGTAGTGGCAATATTGGCCAAAGCGATGCTCAATTAGTCAGTCTTATTTTTATCCCTTCTTTATTGCTATTGGCATTACCTTTGTTATGCCACCGTCAATTAGATATGTTGAGTTTAGGTGATGATACAGCCAATGTTGTTGGTTTATCTGTTAGACGTTGGCGTGCTGTTTTGTTATTGATTGCCGTATTACAAGCCTCATTAGTCACTGCGATGGTGGGTGTATTAGGTTTTGTTGGTTTAATGGCGCCTCACATTGCTCGTATGCTAGGATTTAATAAATCACGCCAACAGGTTATCTGTGCCAGTATTTTTGGCGCTTTATTAGTGATTGTTGCTGAGCTCTTTTCACGTTCATTACCTGTTTCAGGTTTCCGTTTACCGACCGGTGTACTGACTGTTTTAATCGGCATGCCATTCTTTTTGTACCTGTTAACGCGCAAGAAAGGTGCAATGGGTATGGCGATGCAAGAAAGTGGATTTGGATTAGCGGCATTAATTAAGTTGCCGAAATTCTTTGCTATTGCGATTCCTTCTTTTTTATTGGTTTTAACGGCTCTGTATTTTTGGCCTAGTGAGGTTGGTTTTGAATTCACAGCATGGCGTATGGGTGTTGCTGTGATGGCAGGTATTGGTTTAGGAATGGCGGGTTGTACTTTACAGGCGTTGTTTAGAAACCCAATGGCAAGTCCAGACATCTCTGGTGCAACATCGGCCTCAGTGTTATGTATTATCTTAGCTTTACAGGTTTGGCCTGACGCTTCTCGTGTTGATCTCTTTTTATGGGCGTTAGTGGGCGCGGCTATTGTGGTATGTATTTTATTTATTGCAATGCGCTACCAATTACGAGTCTCTCAACTCGCGCTACTAGGGATTGCTATCTCTGCTTGGTGCGGAACTATTGCATCGATGGTACTGACGTTTGGTTCTGGAGCGGCTTCTGTGACAGTGCTTTGGCTAACAGGAACAACGTATGGTGCAGATGCACAGATAGGTTGGTTACTGATGGCGGTGACAGTACCTTGTTGTTTAGCGTTATTAGCGCTTGCTCGCCAATTAGATTTATTCACCTTAGGTGAAGATTGGGGATTACACCTTGGCCAATCGTTAATGAAACTACGTTTATTAATCATTTTATTAGTGGTCTTGTTAACCGCTGCGGCAGTCGCTGCGGTAGGTGCGATTGCATTTGTTGGGTTACTCTCTCCACATATTTTACGCTTGATGGGACAAACTCGTCATTGGGTATTACTACTTGGCAGTGGTTTAGTCGGCGCTTGGTTATTATTGCTGGCTGATGGATTAGGTAGAACCTTAATTGCGCCCTTTGAGATTGCTAGTGGTATTTTAGTGTCGATTATTGGTGGCTTGTATTTTATTTGTTTAATTTTATTAGGTTATAAAAGGAATTAAAAGTGTCTGCATTAGATCTTATTTATCAACGTAGCTCTTGTCATGTCCATGAAATGGAAGCACCTGCACCCGATAGTGAAAAACTAAAACGTATTTTTCAAGCTATCATGAGTGCCCCTGATCATGGCAATATTAAGCCATGGCACTTAGTGGTGGTTGATACGGAGCATGTTCCAAGTATGTGTGAGTCAATGTGCCGTGCTTGGTTGGATAACGCGGGTCATATTGACCCTGCGCGTATTCGTCGATTAACGAATTATTTAAAAGATGCTCCGATGGTAGTATTGGTTTCTGCAGATATTGTTGAACCTCATGCTGTATCACGTCGAGATCAAGTATTAGCGGCAGCGGCAGGGTGTCAAAATATCTTGTTAGCGGCAGAGCAAGAAGAAGTCGCTGCTATTTGGTATAGCACTGATGCTGCGGAGTTAACGCAAGTTCATGAATTATTTGGTCTGACTAAACAGCAAGAGCCTGTTGCGTTTATTATGTTAGGAACGAAGAAAGAACATCGTATTAAAAAGCGTTCAGATGTCGCGCCACATTGTTATAAATGGCTTGGTGACAACACATTAGCCCCGTTATTCGAATCAACGAATAAACCGTCGTAATTAATAAATGTGGAATATGGATAGGTTTGCTTGTCATCGTATCGAAAGCAGACCGTACTAGAGAGCTTAAATATAGGCTAGATAAATTAGATATG
The DNA here is from genome assembly GCF_947489755.1 of uncultured Psychromonas sp. Taxonomy (GTDB): domain Bacteria; phylum Pseudomonadota; class Gammaproteobacteria; order Enterobacterales; family Psychromonadaceae; genus Psychromonas. Next base: position 86,909 of record NZ_CANLFB010000011.1, on the reverse strand, counting down.
GGGTAGATTAGCTTAAGTGTTAAATACAAAAAGCCGATAAAAAGTATGATTTTTATCGGCTTTTTATTACTCGTTTTACAGTCATTTATTTTTGATTAAATCGACGTAAGGTTGATAACACATCAATCAATAAAGTAATGTTAGACTTATCGTTTTCCTCATTAGCTTCGATATGCTCACCTTGCCAATCAATACTATTAATATTTCCATTGCCTGAAAACTGCGTTATTTTTCTGTCTTCATAGATAACATAGTTATTAATGTCGCCAGATAGCACATACTGACGGTCATTATCTTTTAATAAATATTGGCCACTACTGTATTGATTGCTTTCATTTTCGATACCAAAAACACCTTGCATAAGCGTTGGTACAATATCAGCATGGCTAGTCATTCGGTAGATAGTCCGAGGAGCTTTATTAGGCCAAATCAGCACCATTGGTACATTAGCCCCACTGATTAAAGCATCATTTGTATTTTGCTCTTTAAACGATTGACCGTGCGTGCCTGTAATGACAATCACTGTATTTTCATATTGTTTCTGTTGTTTCAATTTATTGATCAAACGCGCTATCTGATTATCAATTGTGACTACCTGTGATTGATATAAAGATAAATGCTCTGTTTGCTCAGGAATCGACTTCTTACTTGGTTGATTAAATAAATCATTATTTTGTTGTTCTAAATAAATATAACCAAACCAAGGTTTCAATTTAGTTTGAGTCGTTATCCATTCACCCCATTGTTGGACTACTTGGTTGTTATTTTGTGCTTTTGAATAGTAGACATCATTGTTGTTTTTCAGCTGACTAAAACTACTTTGTAAAAATTTAGGGTGTACAAAACCGATACTTGAGAAAAGACCAATAGGACGATTTTCTTCATTAATTTTAGTCATGAAAACAGGTGGAATATGGTTCTCAGTAACTTCGTACCAATAACTATTTGGTAAACCATAAAATAGGCTAAACACGCCTTGTTCATTATTATTAGCGCCGCTGAAATGGTTCTTAAAATTAATGCCTTGTTCAGCTAACGCTTGTAAATTGGGCATATTGTGAGCGTTCAGCATGTCAGATCTTAAGGATTCAATATTAATAATTAATATATTGTTATCTGCACTTGCCATTGGCATTTTTGAATACGTTAGCTTTTCAAGCGGGTAATTCAGTTCTTGCTGATTCGTTCCGGTAGCGCCCAATTCTCTTTTTTGTATAACATCTTCATTTAACCAGCCTTGTTTCTTTAAGAAAGTGCGTGCGGTCATAGGGTAAGAGAGAGGATACAACGATCTCTGATGTGTTATTGGTCGATATTGAGTTGCATCTGCCCAAATAAACACAAGATGACTAGTGACAAAACTAGCAAATAAGAATAAGGCAATCGGTTTGCCTATCTGTTTTGCTTGTATGTTACGGACTTTTTTCCACAGTATTAGTGAGAAAAAGACTTCTAAGGAAAAGGTAATGGGGATCGAGATGTAATGCAGATTAATGGAATAAATTTCTTCAACCTGCTCTGGCTTTTGTAAAAATTGCCAGATCAAGGGGTTAAGATGAAACTCATAAAGCCTGAATATTTGTGTATCCACAATTAAGAAAGTGATCGCCGTGGTGGCGATCAAAATACAAATTAACCGGTACAATAAATTATTCGAGATAATAAACGCTAAAGGAAATATTAGGATGCCAAACACAACGGCGGAAAGAAAACTGAAATGCCCTAATAAACTAACAAACTGATAGGCTATACCTAAGCCAGAGTCTGCTAATCCTGAATACGCAATATAACGTAAGCTAATTAAAGAAATAGCTATAATATTGAAAAACGTAAACCAATGCGCCCACGCTACTTTTTTAGCAACGTTATCGTGAAATTTATGACCCGTTTCAACCATCTGCTTTATTTATCTTTTAAATTAATAGAGGCACTTAATGCTTTTACAAACTTGTCGCTAATCGCTTTACGTTGCGAAGTGGGTACTTGACTATTAATAACATGTGTAATGCTGTTACCAAGGATCATTAAGCTCAAATCAACCGACACCTCATTGTCATGTAATACATCCATTACTTGGTCAAGGATAGTTTCGATTTGTTTGCTAGAGTACTTTGATTGAATTGGCATAATAAACTTCTAATGTAAGGAATAATAATTGCGTTATGATACCGCACTCATATTATTATACCAATCACTTAACAACGCGAATTTTAAAAGTTGATCAGATAATTAACCTAATATTTCCTGTTTCAAGATCCTTTGCTGTGTGTATAATTTGTCAATTAAGTTCTCTCGCTTCCAACAAGGTCATTTTTCTATGAACGTTTCCGCTACTAACATTATTTTACACTCTTTGAATTACAACAGTGAAGGAGTCTTAAAATGTAAAATGCGCGAAGGTGAATTACCAATTTCTCCTTCTATTGAACAACTTGTGATGGACTTGCACCGCAGTTATCAAAGTAAATCTAATAAAGCGTTTGCTTATTTTGCCAACGAAGGCGAAAAATCACAACTATTCCAACGTGCACTAACTGAAGAATTAAATGGTGAGTTAGATTTTGTTGGTTTTTCTCAACAAGCAGCTGGTCGTCTTGTTGATGAGTTAAAAGAGCATGATTTTGCAGAAGAAGGTGTATTACTGATTAGTAAATATACCTGGACAACCAGTGATTATTTATTAATTGCATTATTACAAAATAATCAATCGATCAGTGTGAATGAAAACCTAGAGCTGCAAGTTAGCCAGCACATTGAAACCAGTAAAATTCAATTAGTGGCGCGTATTGATTTAACCTTATTAAAACGTGATCCTGAAGCCAATCGTTACATCTCCTTTATTAAAGGACGTGTCGGACGTAAGGTGTCTGACTTTTTCCTTGATTTCATGGGGGCTAAAGAAGGCTTTGATGCAAAAGTACAAAACGAAGGTTTATTAAAAGCGGTTGAAGAGTTTTGTGAAAAACAGGAACTACCAACAGAACAGAAACAAGCTGTGCGCGAGGTCACTTCTAACTATTGTAAAGAACAATTAAAGGAGGGTGAAGACATTGATTTGTCGACGTTATCAGAAGAGTTTCAAAGTACTTCAAGCTTAGAGGGTAGTTTTTATGACTTTGTAAGTGAAGATTATCAACTAGAAGAAAACTTTCCAGCCGATAGATCGTTGATGCGTAAATTAACTAAGTATGTTGGATCGGGTGGTGGTATGAGTATCAGTTTTGATCAAAAACATTTAGGTTCATCAATCAAATATGATGACGCTTCAGATACGCTAACGATTCAAGGTATTCCACCTAATTTACGTGAGCAGCTTAAACGTGATGCATTAATTGAATCTGGTGAAATTGTGATCACAGAAACAATATCAGATGATGGCAAAGCGCCATTTTAATTAACCGGTTTAATTCATTGCTGTTGTTGAGCTACTTCATTCGCCTGATAAAAGGTTAAGTAAGCAAAACTAAGTAGCTTAACTGCAATAGAGAAGAGATTTAAAATGAAATTATTTGTACGCGATTTAACGGTTATTGATTCAACTTACTTAGATGCAAAGCGTGGTTTTGTAGGGGAAAGTTATCAAGTTGATGTGGTATTAGATGGCGATTTAAATGAACAGTCTATGATTTTAGATTTTTCATTGGTTAAAAAACAAATTAAAGCCATCATCGATTCAGAAGTCGACCATAAACTATTGGTCCCAAAAATAGCCTCTAACTGTACCGTGATATGTGAAGACGATCGCACGCAAGTCGATTATACACTTGATGATAACAGTGTTATTCAACTGAAAAGTCCACATGAAGCTTATTGTTTATTAGAAAGTGAAGATATTACAACCAGTTTATTGGCCAGTTATTTAGAACAAGTCATATTAACAAAATTACCAGAAAACGTAACGGGGTTAACTATTACGTTACACCCAGAAAATATTGCAACACCTTACTATCACTATACACATGGGTTAAAAAAGCATAATGGCAATTGCCAGCGAATTGCACATGGTCATCGTTCTAAAATTGATATTTTTATAAATGGTGAATACAGCGAGTTATGGGTTGAAAAGTGGGCGAAACGTTGGTCTGACATATACTTAGCAAGTACCAGTGATGTCATTGAACGAAGCGAGTTATCATTTATTACCGCTAAATCTTCTGTGCCAGTGCATTGTTCTGCTTATCATGCACCTCAAGGTTACTTTGAGTTATTAATGCCAGCAAGCCGTTGTGAAGTCCTTGATAATGATACAACAGTAGAAGAGTTGGCGCGTTTTATCTGTGAAACCATTAAACAGGAAGAAGGCGATAATTGCGTGACAGTTTATGCATACGAAGGTATTGGTAAAGGTGCAATTGTAGAGCTGTAATCGTTTAGGTCTTCATCATTTAAATATAGAGCCGTGCTTGTTCTATACGGATTTGCTATTATGCTCGCATAAGATATTGCTTTACATGTGAAAATTGAAATTAATACTGAGGTTTTAAAATGCCAGAAGAAACTATTTTTAGAAAAATAATAGATAAAGAGATCCCATCAGATACGCTTTATCAAGATCAATATGTCACTGCCTTTCGTGATATTTCACCACAAGCTCCAGTGCACATTTTAATTATTCCCAATAAACTCATTGCAACCGCCAATGATATTGAAGTTGAGGATGAGTTTTTAATTGGCAAAATGTACACGGTCGCCAAGCAACTCGCTAAGCAAGAAGGCATCGCTGAATCTGGTTATCGTTTGATAATGAATTGCAATGATGATGGTGGACAAGAGGTTTATCATATCCATTTACATTTGTTGGGTGGGAAAGGGCTAGGCAAATTAATTAGTTAAGTTTATTTAATTAGGCGTTTTGAATAAGGCTTATGCCTTTTTTATTTTAATTTTTATAAGTGGAGTATACGATGAAAATACAATCTAGTTTTTGGCTTGCAGTCGCAGCGACTTTAATGTTATCAGCTTGTTCTACCTCGGTTGAACGTTTAGATGCGCAAGAGCAAATCGATTTAAGTGGTGCGTGGAACGATACCGATTCACAGCTTGTTGCTCGTGAAATGATTGAAGATTCTTTATCTCGTGCTTGGATTTCAAAGTTTGTACAGAGCGAAGGTAAAGATCCGGTTGTGATAGTGGGAAGTGTTAAAAACTTAAGCCATGAACATATTAATACTAATACGTTTATTGCCAACATGGAGCGTGAGTTAATTAACTCAGGTGAAGTTCAATTTGTAGCCAGTGCTGCTAATCGTCAAGAAATACGCGATGAACGTGCAGACCAAGATTTAAATGCGAGCGAAGCAACTCGTAAAGAAGCAGGGCAAGAGTATGGCGCAGACTATATGATGCAGGGACAGATTAATACGATTGTTGATGTGGACGGCACAACACAAGTTCGTTATTACCAAGTTAACTTAGAGTTAATTAGCCTTAAAGATAATCGTAAAGTGTGGGTTGGTGAGAAGAAAATCAAAAAACTGATTAAAAACAGTAAACTTCGTCTATAACATATAACTGATATCTGGTGCGTTTAAGCACACGTTAATAGGCTCGAATACGGGCCTATTTTATTTAAAGTGGAATTATTATGCACAAATTGCTTATTGTTCTTTTATTCTCATTAACGGGCTGTGCCGCCCAACAAAATAACAATAAACTGGCTAATGAGCTAAGACAAACAACCCCTGAACATATCCTTTCTATCCTACAAGAGAACAAACCTGATACGAGTGATATTGCTCAGTATTACCTCAACCTAGGTTATCTACAATTATTGTCTGGTGAATTTACATCTGCCATAGAATCGTTATCTACCGCTAATAAAGAGATGCAATTACTGTCTGCTATTTCCATCACGGAAAATGTGGCTGCGGGGACGATTAATGAAACCTTAAGGCGTTATAGCGGTTACCCATTAGACCGTGTCATGGTTCATAATATGTTGGCTTTAAGTTACTTATTCAACCAAGACATTGAAGGTGCACGTGTTGAAATGTTGCAAGCTGATGTTGAAATGAAAAAATTGTCAGAAGGCGAAAGTCTTAGTGGACAGTTGGCAAGTACACATTTGTTATCAGCCATTATATATGAATTATTAGATGAACGATCTGATGCTTTTATTAGTTATCAATTAACAGAAAACATACTTAATAAACGTCAAATCCCCTTACCTGAAGGCTTAAAGTTAGGTTTGCTTCGTGCAAGTAAAAAGATGGGTAATGACCAAGCATACGATCGCTATAGCAAGCTATATCCTCGACTTGCAAAGCAAACTAACTTAGATAAACAAGTGTTTATATTGTATTTTAACGGTGTAGTTGCCAATAAAGAACAACGTAGTATTGTTGTACCAAGCTTTAATGGTAGACAGTTAATTAGAGTATCTGTACCAGGCTATCCAAATACGAGAGTGTTGCAACAACAAGCAAATATCAGTGATGGACTACATCGAGTTAATAGTGCATTAATTGAGAATATTGATGTATTAGCCAAGGAAGATTTAGATAAAGAATATCCTTCTATTCTATTATTAACAACTACGAGAGCTGTCGCCAAATATAAATTAGTGGAAGAAGCACAGAAAAAAGATCCTTTATTAGGTGCATTATTAAACTTTGCCACTTTATTAAGCGAAGTGGCTGACTTGCGAAGTTGGAATATGTTACCTGCGATGGTGCAATTTGGATACTTAGAGACGGATTTTGACAACATTACCCTATCAGCGAATAGCCAAATCGAACAACCAATTAATCTAAATCAAGGTAAGCAACATGTTATTTTAACAACAGGCTTATCTGATAAAATTTTTCATTATCAACAGTAATTATCTGTGTGAATGAAAAAGCATATAACATATCAATCAACAATATTAACGAACCTAAAAATTAAAAGCTAAGGAATAAGTATGAAAAAAATAACATTAGCATTACCTATTTTATTGTCGTTTTTCTTACTAAGTGCATGTGCTGCGCCAACAAATGAAGAAAGGGCTGAAGCAGAACGACCAGAGTGGATTGATCATGCTCACAACCAATATCCCAATAACGTTTATTTAACTGCCGTTGGTGAAGCTTCAAACCGAACGCTTGCATCAAAAAATGCAATTGCAAACTTAGTTGAAATATTTTCTGTTAAAGTTAAAGCAGAAACAAAAACATTAACGGAAGCAGTAAAGCAAGAAAGCGTGCTTGGCGTGACAATGGAAAGTTCAAGCACACTGCTTAGAAATATTGAAACCGAAAGTGAGCAGGCGATTCAAGGCGTAGAAATCAAAGAAAGTTGGTTAAGCCCAACAGGAAAATATTATGCGCTTGCCGTTTTACATCGGATTAGTGCAGCACAAAATTTAACGGAGTCAATTATAGATTTAGACCAACAAACGGCTGAGTTAATTGACTATAGTATTAACGTTGCGCCTAACTCGATTGTCGCTGTTAATGCGTTACGAACCGCGAGAGATATACAAATAACACGTAAAATGGCGGATTTACAACTTAGCTATATTAGTGGCAGTGGTATCCCAGCGGATATTTCAAGTGAAAAAATAGAACAATTAATTAAGCAACAACTGGCATCATTACAAGTCAGTGTTGATTCAACTTCTTCAGCGTCAGATGTCGCATCAGTTAAAGCGGGGTTATCTCGTTTAGGTGTAACCGTCGTAGAGACATCGCCACTAGAAATATCTGCAACGATGGATATGACTCAACCTGCTTATATTGATGCTTGGTATTGGTTACGAGGTAGCTATGAATTAACGATCACTGAAAATGGTCAAGTTATTAGTCGTAAAAGATGGCCTATTAAAGTGTCTGCGAAACAAAAAGAGTTATTAGCGCCTCGATTACAAGATAAAATAAATAGTCGTATGAATGAATATTTACAGCAATTAATTAGCGACTCTCCAACACTTTAATTTGCTGGTATAAGTCATTTAAAATAGGCGTTGCAATGTTATGTTGTTGCGCCTTTTTTATAAGATAGCCATTGATATACTCAATTTCAGTCTTCCTACCGTAAAAAATATCCCTATTCATTGATGAATAATTTTCAGCGGTTGCTGAAATGACATTTGCGACAGTTTGTTGCAAATCGGTTAATTCAAAATTAATTCTCTCAGCTTCTGCAATGCTAAAGGCTTCTAATACTAAAGGTTGTATTAAAGCTTCATATTGGGGGGCTTGTAATTGGCCGTTAGTCACTTGATTAATTGCCGTGAGTGGGTTGATAGCTGCATTAATAATTAATTTTAGCCAACACTTATTAAGGATTGATTCACTCCAAGACACATCCGGCATGGCTTTTTGTAAGGGTGCGATATGTGTACTTAAATTAATGCTGCTAGGATGGTTTTTATTGTCCGTTTGGTAAGCACCAAAATAACTAGGCCCTAAGCCGGTATGAGTAATATTTAACGTTTTGTTTAATAAACTGGCATTGGCGGTTGTTGCGCAAATGATAGGATTATTTGGAAAGTGTTGTTGTACTTCTTCTGCACAGCCGTAACCATTGTGCATGAGTATTATCACTTGATCTGTATTGATATGTGATTGTTGATCGCGCAAAGCAGCAAGTACTTGTGGTGCTTTAACACAGACTAAAAGGGTACTTTGTTGTTCAGCGATACTGGTTGTTAATAATTGATGACTGTGTGAAATATTAAATTGATATTGTTGGCCTTGTAAGTCAGTAAAGTCTAATTGTTGTTTTGGAGGGGTAACACTCGCGCGCGAAACAATATGACATGGATATCCAGACTGATGTAGTTTTGCCAACCATAAGCAACCAATTGCACCTGCACCAATAATCTGAATCATATAACCCTCTGCACATTTATTCACTGACTTATTTGTTCACTTGTTCGTTCATTAGACCGTTTAGTAGGCTGTTTATGTATCATGATTAACAAGTCTCTTCATTATGCAAATTTGTATTATAAGATACAAGCAACAAAGTCAGGCTTATGGATAGATGATTGAAGGGTTTTCTGGTAAATTAATCTGATATTATTTTAAATTGTTTATTAAGGAACAAAAATGCCTTCATTTGATATTGTCTCAGAAATTGATTTAGTTGAAGTTAAAAATGCAGTAGATAACACAAGTCGTGAGTTAGGGACTCGTTATGATTTTCGTGGTGTAAAAGCTTCTATCACGCTTAATAAAGAAGTGGTAAAAATAGAAGCAGAAGCGGATATGCAAATCAATGCATTACGTGACATGTTACGTGCAAATCTTGCAAAACGAGGCGTTGATACACGCGCAATGGATGCAGATAAGTGCGATGCATCAGGTAAGTTTTGGTCTCAAAATGTTAAATTTAAAGTCGGTGTTGATCAACCAACAGCGAAAAAGCTAGTAAAAGAGATCAAAGAAAGCAAAATTAAAGTGCAAGTTGCTATTCAAGGTGATCAACTACGTGTAACCGGTAAAAAACGTGACGACTTGCAACAAGCGATGCGTTTAGTAAAAGAATGTGATTTAGGAATGGGCTTTCAGTTTAATAACTTTAAAGACTAAACCAATTTTTTGTTGCGGATTAAAATGATTTTTTAATTCGCTTCCAGTCATTATCATCATATAAATGTGTAGTGTTGTGCTACACATTTATTTAGAAACGAATCTGTTATTCATCTTCTAATTTTAATTATTGTGTTTAAATATTAAGGTTAGGTATTAAGTTTAATTTCTGCGTTAAATCATCTCTCAATAATCCATTATTGCTTCAATAACTCGCCTTAAACTACGAAAAACTAACTGTGCTGTATTTTTAAAAGAATAGTCAAAAAATATAACTTTATGCCTTTAAATATAATGCCATTTTGATTAACCTGAATTGAGCATGAACCAGAATTGAGATTATTTATCTCGGACTAATGTTACAAATATACTGATCATAAATAGTCGTTAATTGTGACTTAATTAAGTCTTTTCCTAATATAGGATGATCCGTCATTGTTTGTTCAATAAGTTCGATGTTTAACAGCTTTAAAAAGTCATCTGCCAATGGGAAATAGCTGATATGCCAAGGTTCTTGTGCTACACCACCTTGATCATGTTGGTAAGGGCGATAAAAACCAAACTGCTGGATATTATTACCTAACCATTCGGTTAATTCTGAAAAATAGCCACCGTTTAAGTATTCACTTTTTTGTAATTGTAACGATTGGTTTACTGGCAGTAATGTTGGGTCATAAACATCAATGTCCGTTCCCCAATGATGTCGACTAGCAGAGGGTAGGGCAGACCAATGTAATAATTTATAAAGCTTATCTATTTCGCTTATATTTTGAATATCGACAGGTTTTTCGTTTTTATCCAAAATAGCCGTGACACCCGAATACTTATTATTCCAAATGTGCATTTGACGCTCAAAGCTACGAAATGCACTGGCAACATGTAACGTAAAGCCTTGCTGTTTAGCTGCGTGTTGAAGCGCAGTAAAATCAGCAATCACTTGTTTATGTAGCAATCGATTAGGTGCAAACTCAACAAGATGAGTTTGCACCTGACCAGTTAACTGCATCGGTGTCATGGCAATCGAGGTCATGCAAGTAGGTTTTTAAGGGTTAACTTAAAGATATCTACTAGTTCGTCTAATTGCGCGATATTAGTCGATTCATTTACTTTATGTATGGTTGCATTGATTGGACCCAATTCAACCACCTGAGCCCCTGTAGGCGCAATAAAGCGTGCATCAGAAGTGCCACCACTTGTTGAAAGCTCTGTCGTGATGCCATTAGTCGATAAAATTGCTTGTGCGACGGCATCGGTTAACGAACCTGGTTCGGTGATAAAAGGTTGTCCGTTATAAGTCCATTTTATGTCGTATTCAAATTCCGCTTTATTAAGAATGCTTTCAACTTTTTCCGTTAATATATCAGCAGTTAATTCCGTAGAGTAACGGAAGTTACATTGCACGATAGCGTCACCAGGGACAACATTACTTGCACCAGTACCTGAATTGAAATTAGTGATTTGAAAGCTCGTTGCAGGGAAGTATTGATTGCCTTTATCCCATTCAGTTTGAAATAGTTCGGTCAATACTGGAGTCGCAAGATGAATAGGATTATTTACTAGATGAGGGTAAGCAACATGACCCTGTGTACCTTTAAAAATAATATCAGCAGTTAGCGAACCTCGACGACCATTTTTAATGATATCACCAACATGGTTAGTACTTGATGGTTCACCAACAATACAGTAGTCAATTTTTTCATTTCTAGCTTCTAACACATCAATAACACGTGTTGTACCATTAATGAATGGTCCTTCCTCATCACTTGTAATCAATAATGCAATAGAGCCTTTGTGATCTTTGTGTTCTTCAATAAAGGCTTCTAAACCAATCATAAAAGCTGCAATACCACTTTTCATATCGGCAGCGCCGCGACCATATAGCATACCGTCAATAATAGTCGGCTCAAAAGGAGGCGTATCCCATTTGCTTTCTGGCCCTGTTGGTACAACGTCTGTGTGCCCTGCAAAACAGAATAAAGGGGCTTCTGTACCTTTTCTCGCCCATAGATTTAAGGTGTCTTCAAACTCCATGGTTTCACATACAAAACCTAGTTTTTCTAAACGAGCAATAAGCAAGTCTTGGCAACCAGCATCTTCAGGTGTTACTGAACGTCGGCTAATTAAGTCTTGTAATAATGTTACAACAGGCGAGTGAGTCATTGTACTTCCTTATACTGCAAAAAATTGTTGATAGCTTTTAATATTAAACCCGACGATAGCATTACCTTGATGAATAACAACAGGGCGTTTAATTAAAGTAGGGAATTCGATAAATAACGGACGAACAGTCGTTTCATCAAGTGTTTCTTTTTGTTGCTCAGTGAGAGCTCGGTAGCTTGTACTGCGTTTATTGAGCAGTTGATCCCAACTTGATGTAACGTATAACTGTGTCAGTAATTCGTTATCTAAACCATCTTTACGGTAGTCATGAAAAGTAAATGGAATATTATTGTCGTTAAGCCATTTTTGGGCTTTTTTTATCGTATCGCAATTAGGGATACCGTACATGATTGTTGTCATAATATGAGCTTACAAATTGAAATAGAAAGAATAATTAATTGTAGCAAAAAAAAGGGGCAAGAAGAAAAATTTAAGCGTGGTCTCTCAGCTTGGGAGTTATAAAGTAAAAGAGCCGCCTAAGCGACTCTTCAATAACAATACAAGGGTATTATTATTTAACGATTTTAAGAACAATATCTGTAGCCACTTCAACAGTGCCTGACATTTTTTGCAGTTCTTTAATTTCGTCCATATTTGATATAACAACAGGTGTTAAAATCGATTTTGCTTTTTCAGTTAAGAACGCAAGATCAAATTCAATGATGGTATCACCAGCTTTAACTTTTTGACCTTCTTGAGCAATACGAGTGAAACCTTCACCTTTCAACTCAACAGTATCAATACCAAAATGTACAAACAATTCAATACCTGAATCAGATTCTATTGAAAAGGCATGGTTTGTTTCAAAAATTTTGCCTATTTCACCATCACAAGGAGCAACCATTTTGTTGCCTGTTGGACGAATAGCAATACCATCTCCAACAATTTTTTCTGCAAAAACTACGTCTGGCACATCTTCAATTGCAACGATTTCACCAGAAATTGGTGCGATGATATCAATGGTATTTGCTACCGGTGCACTGCCTGTAACTGCTTTTTTTAATGAATCAAAAAAACCCATATTAGTAAACTCCAAGTTTTTAATAGAATAAAATAAACAGGTAATATTAAATTGTTATATTACCTGTTTATCAATTAGTTAACTAATACCTTTAGCATGATTGAAGTCGTTAACTAGCGCTTCGATTTCTGCAGCTGTTGCCACAGAAAGTGCTTTGTCTGCTAATTCTTTCGCATCTGCAAAAGTGGTACTACGAATTATTTTCTTCACCGTTGGAATCGAGATCGCACTCATAGAGAACTCATCTAGCCCCATGCCCAGTAATAGTAATGTAGCATGTTCATCACCTGCTAATTCACCACACATACCTGTCCATTTGCCTGCTGCATGAGAAGCATCAATGACAGATTTGATGATCGTTAATACAGACGGTGTTAAAGGATTATATAGGTCTGAAATTAATTCATTACCACGGTCAACAGCAAGGGTATATTGTGTTAAATCATTAGTACCAATACTAAAGAAGTCTACTTCTTTAATTAAGTGGTGTGCAATTGCAGCCGCTGCTGGTGTTTCAATCATAACACCGATTTCAATCTCTTTGTCGAAAGCAACGTTTTCTTCAGTTAAATCTGCTTTCAATGTCTCTAAAATGTCTTTCAGTTTGCGAATTTCTTCAACTGAAATGATCATTGGGAACATAATACGAATTTTACCAAATGCTGAAGCGCGTAATAGTGCTCGCAATTGAGGATTCATTATTTCAGGACGGTCGAAACAAATACGGATCGCGCGCCATCCTAAAAATGGATTTAATTCTGTTGGTAAGTTTAAGTACGGTAGATCTTTATCACCACCAATATCCATCGTACGGATAATACAAGATTTACCTTCCATCGCTTCAACTACATCTTTATAAGCAAGGAATTGCTCATCTTCTGTAGGTAATTGGTCTCTATCCATAAACAGAAACTCTGTGCGGTATAGACCAACACATTCAGCACCGTTACGTTTAGCACCATCAGTATCTTTAACTGAACCGACGTTTGAACCTATTTCTACTTGATGACCATCTAGCGTTGTTGCAGGAAGGTCTTTTAACTTAGCAAGTTCAGCTTTTTCACTTAAAAAATCATCACGAACTGATTTTGCTTCAGCTAGCTGAATTTTGGTTGGGTTAATAATGATCTTGTTATTCATTGCATCAAGAATAACCATATCACCATTTTTAACACATTTAGTAATATCATTAGTACCAACGATAGCTGGAATTTCTAATGAACGTGCCATGATTGATGTGTGAGAAGTACGACCACCAATATCGGTAATAAAGCCTAGTACTTTATCAAGGTTAATTTGTGCTGTTTCAGAAGGTGTTAAGTCATTTGCAATTAAAATAACTTCTTCTGATATATCGCTTAAATTAACAAGTTCGATGCCCAATACATTTTTTAATAAACGGTTACCGATATCGCGGAAATCAGCAGCACGTTCACGTAAATAAGGATCATCTAATTCTTGCAACATTTGTGCATTTTCTTCTACAACCGCATTGATAGCGAAGTCTGCAGTACACTTGTTGGCTTTCATATAGGTGATGATATCTTCTTCAAGCTCTTCATCTTCAAGCAGCATTATATGCCCTTCGAAGATCGCTTCTTTCTCTTCACCAAATGTCTCAAGAGCTTTTTGCTTGACTATTTCAAGTTGAGCTGAAGTTTTTGCTCTGCCATCAACAAATCGAGTTATTTCATGTTCAATATTGCTTACTTTCTCAGTATTGAGAGAAATTTCGTCTTCTTGTAATAACAACGCTTTTGCAAACGTAATACCAGGGGATGCCAGTATGCCAGATATCATAACCTATCCTTAAACTACTAAATTTAATCTAATAAAAGATACTTGAATTAAACTAATGTTGCCATTAACTCAACTAGCGTATCAACAGCTTTTTGCTCATCAGCGCCTTCGGCTTTGATGTTTACTGAAGTGCCTTGAGTTAAGCCTAAAGTTTGTAGTTTGAAAAGACTTTTAGCGCTTGCAGATTTAGTTCCAACTTCAACTGAGATGTCAGATGCAAATGATTTTGCTTCTTTTACAAATTGAGCAGCAGGACGAGTATGAAGGCCGTTTGGAGCTGTGATAGTTACTGTTTTTTGATACATGGTAACACCTTAAATAAAATTGAATTTTTAATGATAGCGATTTTAATTGATATAGATAAAAATTGCTATTGAGTGACATTGGAATTGTCAAAATGAACAATAATAAACACTAAAAATGAGAGGTAGAAATAACATCTAAATGATAATACTTCTTAACTAAAATATTATGCTTCAACTCAAGTAAATCCGCGTTTAACGTGCCTTTTTTGAAAAGTCCAAAATCATATTTAATGATCCTAAATAAGGAGAGGTAGGTCAACGATTTTCTCCTCTTTGAAGGCTAAAACTACGTATTATTGTTGTTTTTGTTTGTTTTTTGACCTCAGCTGAATTTCGACTTTCATTTCATATAAAAAAAGGTACTAAAAAGTACCTTTTTTAAGCCGTTTTTTAGACGTTATGCGAAGTTTTCACCTTCAAAAACACCCGCAAAAAGCGCGGTTGATAAATAACGCTCACCAGAACTTGGCAAGATAACAACAATATTTTTATCTTTGAATTCAGGTTCTGCAGCTAAACGTGCTGCTGCTACAACTGCTGCACCTGAAGAAATACCCGCTAAAATACCTTCTTCTTCCATTAAGCGACGAGCCATATTAATTGCATCTTCATTGCTAACTGCTTCTGCTCTGTCGATTAGTGATACATCTAAGTTTTTAGGAATGAAGCCTGCACCAATACCTTGGATTTTATGCGGGCCTGGTTTGATTTCATCACCAGCTAATGTTTGAGAAATAACAGGTGAATCTGTTGGTTCTACTGCAACACTAGTAATTGCTTTACCTTTGGTTTCTTTGATGTAACGGCTAACACCAGTAATCGTACCACCAGTACCTACACCAGCAATAAATACGTCTATTTCACCATCAGTATCGTTCCAAATCTCTGGACCAGTCGTTTGTTCGTGAATCTCTGGGTTTGCTGGATTTTCGAATTGACGTAAAACTAAGTATTTACCTGGTGCTGATGCTGCTAATTCTTCAGCTTTGTTGATTGCGCCTTTCATACCCAAAGCACCTTCAGTTAGTACCAAGTTAGCACCTAATGCTTTTAATAATTTACGACGTTCAACACTCATAGTGTTTGGCATCGTTAGAGTGATTTTATAACCTCGAGCTGCGGCAACAAAAGCAAGTGCAATACCAGTATTACCACTGGTTGCTTCAACTAATTCAACATCTTTTGTTAATGTGCCATTTTTCTCAGCTGCATCAATCATGTTTGCACCGATACGGTCTTTAACACTGAAACTTGGATTACGACTTTCAACCTTTACAAATACATTACCAGTTGTCACATTATTTAAACGTACTAATGGCGTATGACCAATGGTTTGTGAATTATCGCTAAAAATCTTACTCATAATATTGTTCCTATCAGTTGGGTGTTTGAATGATTAATGGATAGTAGCATATCCAATGTGTGCAAATGGGGAAGTGAAATTTTGTTATACCATATAGATTTTTGAGCTATGTAGAGTTTGCAGTGTAGTGAGCCTTTAAAATTCAGATTCAAACCCGATTAATGCTTGGCTATTACCATATCCGGGTAAACTTTCATTTGAAAATAACACTTTCACTTTGCTAAACGGGGATGTATGAAAGCTAAAGCCAGCACCTAATGCAATTGTGCTGTTGTAGACATCTAAGACATCAGAGTTTTCGTTGTATTGATAAAGAACATTGTTTTTAGTCATTTCGCTTCGAATACTGTATTCGGAGTCAGTTAATTTACCAAAGACTTCAAATTGAAAATATTTACTATTGGCTGCAACAAAAGGAATGGAAATAATTTCATATTGGTTACTTTTTGCAAATGTACTGTCTTTGATAGACGTATTGAAAGTAACGGTTCGATAAAAACGACTGAAAGCAGAATTAAGATAATGATAAGTTGCTTCTGGGATGTGATAAACCGTCAAAAAAGGATAATCAAAAAAATCGATATCCGTTAGACTATTTTGGTAATCAATTTGTAATTGATTTTTAGGTGAATCTTTAGCAAAGCTTGACGTCATTAACGAGCTTAGTAATATAAAAACAAATAATCGCAATATAAATAAACTCCTTATCAAGTATGACGCTCTATTAATAATAAAATAATTAACTAATAATAGAGCATTTTTCATGTTTTTTATGTGTTTCCGGTTAAAAACTCTAAGTAATGTCCCAGTTTTTGTAATACTTCAATCTTTTCAGGACTATGTTGATGCTCTATCGCTAGCATTTCTAAACGTGCCACATAATTATCTACATGATCCATGAGGTAAGCTTCTCTATGTCTCGCCCATTTTTGTTGCTCTTCAATTGATAACGTCTGTGGGTAGTTTCTTGCTTTGTATCGCCACCATAAATTATCAAAGTTAGGATCATCAAAAGCGACTTGGTAATCTGCAATTTGTTGTGGTGACAAAGTGGTGATCGCTTTTGCTTGGTTTTTGTCGTTAGCAGTGGGGAAACCGCCAGAATATAATTTTTGCTCTGGTTGTTGTTCCTTGTTACTTTTGGATTCACTGTCAAACACTGCAATCAATTTTTCAACCAAATGTTTATTCGCAGAGAATGTGTCCATTGATTGACGACATTGCTTTGCATCAACCCCTAATTCTTTTGCTCTATCAGCACTTAATGTTTTTGCGCTTGCAACGATAGGGCATTTATTAATATGAATTAATTTAATAGGCGGTCTGTTAATACCCTCTGGTAAATTATCCGTTGCGGTATACAAATAAGATTGGATCTCTTCAACACTCAAAGATAAAAGTTGTGTAATATCTTTGTTTAAATCAATCACAATAACCGCGTTATTATTGGTTGGATGTTGTGCGATAGGTAAAATATAAGAGCAACAGCCTTGCATCGCAGAAAACATACCAGATATATGAACTAAAGGTTTAAATGTACCAAGCTTCAATTCGTTTAATACTTTGTTTTTTTGTCTCAAACTATAGCAATAATCATATAGTTTTGGATGTGCTGTTTTAATGAGTTTTGCCATGGCGATAGTGGCATAAACATCGGACATCGCATCATGTGCTTGCTGATGAATAATGTCATTCGCTTTAGTTAATAACTCAAGTTTAAAACTAGGTGCATCATTTTCGTCAAATACCCACTCAATTCCTTCTGGTCTGAGTGCATAACAAGCGCGAACCATGTCAATAATATCCCAACGAGAGCAACCATTTTGCCATTCTCTCTGGTAAGGATCATGAAAATTACGATATAGAGTAAAGCGTGTCACTTCATCATCAAAGCGAATATTGTTATAACCGACAACGCAAGTGTTTTGCTGTTGGAATTGTTGCAATATATTAAATATAAATTGGTTTTCAAATTCACCATGTTGCAACGCATATTGTGGCGTTATACCTGTCACTAAACATGCTTCGGGTGCAGGTAAATAATCGTTGGGTGGTCTGCAGTACCATTGATAAGGTTCAGAAATAATATTTAAATCAAGATCCGTACGAATGCCTGCAAATTGAGAGGGGCGATCCGTTCCTGGGTTTAACCCGAAAGTTTCATAATCGTGCCAAAGAAGGCTTGGTGATTCTTGATTCATATTTTTGTACCTATTGCTTGAGTCGTTATATTGTGGCTAATTTGATCATAAAAAGCGAATCAATTGGTGTAAATGCCTTTGAAATTAAGTAGATTTTTCCAAGTTGTTTTATTAATCGCTTTAAATATCGTTTAAGTCCTCTTTTGACGTTGTTTATTTGCTGTTTGAAATGGAAGTTACAAGATTGTGAAATTAAAACTGTTATTTTTGATAGGTTGTAACAACGGTTGTTTCATTTTTTAACATCAAAAAAGGAAGTCGCAGCGTAAGGGGAGGGATTTATTAAATAGTTTATCTTTCAGTAGGTTTGAAAGCCTTTTAAATCATAAAAGGGCAGTCAAATTAAACAGATTACGTTAACTGTGTTTTTATAAATAATACCAGAATGATCTTTTTTTGTTTTATTGTGAAATATAAATCCATTTTTTGAATAGACAATAACACTTTATGTTTTCTCTGTTATTTAATGTGTTTTATTACAGGTACAACCAATCTTGCACAAGTTAGCCTTCACAAATTCTATTTAATTAAACTTATTGTGAAATAAGTGCAGCTAGGTCTAACACTTTGTTTCGCATGTTAACTTAGTTCGATTTCGTTGTGCTATGAAATTAACTTTACTTTATTTTGTTACTGGCACAAAAAAGCCTGCACAAGGCAGGCTTCACAAATTCTATTTAATTAAACTTATTTAGAAATAAGAGCAACTAAGTCTAGCACTTTGTTTCGGGTGTTAACTTAGTTCGATTTCGTTGTGCTATGAAATTAACTTTACTTTATTTTGTTACTGGCACAAAAAAGCCTGCACAAGGCAGGCTTCACAAATTCTATTTAATTAAATTTATTGTGAAATAAGTGCAACTAACTCTAGCACTTTGTTTCGGGTGTTAACTTAGTTCGATTTCGTTGTGCTATGAAATTAACTTTACTTTAATTTATTTTGTTACTGGCACAAAAAAGCCTGCACAAGGCAGGCTTCACAAATTCTATTTAATTAAACTTATTTAGAAATAAGAGCAACTAAGTCTAGAACTTTGTTTGAGTAACCGATTTCGTTGTCGTACCAAGATACAACTTTAACGAATTTGTCAGTTAGTGATAAACCAGCTTTTGAATCGAATACAGAAGTTTGAGTTTCACCGATGAAATCTTGTGATACTACGTCATCTTCAGTGTAACCAAGAACGCCAGCCATTTCATTTTCAGAAGCGCGTTTCATTTCTGCACAAATTTCTTCGTATGTAGCAGCAGTTTTAAGGTTAACTGTTAAGTCAACAACTGAAACGTCAGCAGTTGGTACACGGAAAGCCATACCAGTTAGTAGACCGTTAAGTGCAGGAATTACTTTACCTACTGCTTTAGCAGCACCAGTTGAAGATGGGATGATGTTTTGAGAAGCACCACGACCACCGCGCCAATCTTTAACAGACGGACCGTCAACAGTTTTTTGTGTAGCAGTAGTTGCATGAACTGTAGTCATTAGACCAGACTCAATGCCCCATTTATCGTTAAGTACTTTAGCGATAGGTGCTAGACAGTTAGTAGTACAAGAAGCGTTAGAAACGATATCTTGACCAGCGTACTCAGAGAAGTTAACGCCGTTAACGAACATTGGAACGTCACCAGAAGGACCAGTAAGAACAACTTTCTTCGCACCAGCAGTGATGTGTTTACGAGCTGTTTCGTCAGTAAGGAAGAATCCAGTTGCTTCAGCTACTACGTCTACATCTACAGCATCCCATTTAAGGTCAGCAGGATCACGTTCAGCAGTTACACGTACAGTTTTACCGTTTACGATTAGGTTACCGTCTTTAACTTCAACAGTACCGTTGAAACGACCGTGCGTTGAGTCATATTTAAGCATGTAAGCCATGTATTCAACGTCGATTAAGTCATTGATTGCAACAACTTCGAAATCAGCACGTTCACATGCTGCACGGAATACGAAACGGCCGATACGACCGAAGCCATTAATACCTACTTTAATTGTCATTTTATTGTTCCTTATGGAGGTTTGATTTTTTAAACTTGTCATCATTATAGACGCCAAATGCGCCTAAGACTTGATGTTAGTCAAGTTATAAGCTCACAAAAAAATTTCTTAATTATTTTCTAAAAAAAGATAATGTTTTTTTGAACTAATATCACAGTAATTAAATTACCAAGGCATATTAAGGGCTATTCTTGATAAAATAAAGAAAAACCATCATTAAACTGCTATTTCTCGTACTATTTTAGCTTTTTACTTAAGTCAATAGCTAACTGTAACTAGTTCCATAACCTTATTTCATAAAATAGATTTTTTTTGTTCATCTTTTGTGAGTTTTTTTATATTTATGAAAGTTATTGTTTATTTTATAACTGTTTTTAGTGTGTGTGATTGTCCTGCTTTAACTAATACACCTTGTTTTGAGGTAATTGCAGACTCTACACATAGCATTGTTTTATAACCGTCATCTGGCATATCAACGAATTTTTTTGCTATTTCTATCCATGGATTCCATACCACAACAGAATCGTTTCCTTCATTATTGATCGTTATTATACGTTGGTTACTTTTGTCATTAACTCTAATTTGTTGTTCATCCGCATCATAGATGGAATCAACTGACTCATTAATATTTAAAATCTGATCGCTATTTTTTCGATGACCGCTATCCAGAGAATCTCTATAGCTAGAAGCAAGTCCTTCAACGGAACATTGACCACTATCTGCAACATGCAAGTAAGTATGTAAAGCACCGCCATAAGTAAGGTCTTGGTGACTTGTATTTTCAGTGACTAAGGTTAATTCAATTTGATCTGATAAAGAGGCGTCAAGCGTCAATGAAAAGTCGTGATCCCAAATCGCTTTGGTTTCTGCGTTAGCAGTTAATGAGAATTCAATATCGACACCGACTTCTGTTTCATTGATGTTAGATAAGGTCCATTGACTAATGCGCGCAAACCCATGTGAAGGTAAATTTTTACTTTTACTTTCTTCTGTATTACCAAACCATGGCCAACAAATAGGGACACCACCTCTAATCGCTTTATTATGGTCGTAAGGTGTCGATTTACTGAGATAGATAAGGGGCGCTTGTTGTTTTGTTTGGAAGTGAACTAAATGAGCGCCATGAAGTGAAAAAGCAGCATCGAAGTTTTTATGATTAATAACCACAAATTCAAAACCATTATCATCTACTTGTATGCAAATGCTTGGGCTTAATGTTTTTGTCGTGGTGAGTCGCAAATGTGAAATCATTTTTATTCCCTATGTCATGAATTGTATTTACTGCTGTTATCTTATTCCACATATTCTACTATATTGTTGATTAAAAATAATAAAATCTAATATTTCTCAATTTCATAGAGTCTATAAAATAAGGTATGACTAATCGTCATGTGATCATAAATAGTGTTTAATTTTATTTAATAAAAAAAATATCTTGTTGCAAAGGCATTTATTGATTAAATCATTGCAAATATTCTCTATTAGTTAAATACTCATTTAATAGATTGTAAAACAGCAATAAATTAACCATATAGATAGGTGTATTATGAGTAGTTCAGCGTTAGATTTATTTATGCAGTTAAAAGGCATTGATCTTAACTTTATTGATGCTTGGGGTAAGCCAACCACCGTTCTTGATGAAAATGTTAAAACGCTTATTAATCATATGGGGTTCGATGCGTCAGATGATGCTGCGTTAACCGACTATTATGAACAGGAAGAATTACAACATTGGTTATCTTTGTTAGCGCCTGTTTCTGTTTTACAACAAGCCTCAGCATATCAACTCGAAGTTCACCTCCCTATCGATTTTGTTACAGACCCGTTGATTTATAGAATAACCACAGAAGATGGTTTGCAAATTGATAAAACGATTACAGCAACTGATTTCCCTCTATTAGGTAGTAAAGATATTTCTGATGTCGAATTTCAATTATATGAAGTGACTATCGAAATACCTTTAAACATTGGTTACCATCAATTAACTTTATTAGAAAAAGGCAATGAAGAGCCATTAGCTGAGATGTCTTTAATTATCACGCCAGATTCTTGTTTTATCCCAACGGCTATTCAAGAGGGTAAAAAACTGTGGGGGACAAGCGTTCAATTATATTGTTTGAAAAGCCAAAATAATTGGGGGATTGGCGATTTCTCTGATTTAAAACAGTTACTGATTAAAACCGCCGAAAATGGTGGTGATTTCATTGGTTTAAATCCAATTCATGCACTCAACCCATCCCAACCACAAAATGCAAGCCCATATAGTCCTTCATCGCGTAAATGGTTAAATATACTGTATACCGATATCACTGCCGTGCCTGAGTTTAAACATTGCGATAGCTTACAAACTCAATTATCAACATCAGAATTCCAACAACAACTATCAAACCTTAGAGAAACACAATGGGTTGATTATAGTAACGTTACTTCAGTAAAATTGAAGGCGTTTAGAGCACTTTTTGATACTTTAATAAATGGAAAAAAAGAAAATCAAACGCGTTTAGCTTCTCTACAGGAGTTTGTTAAACAGAAAGGTGATTCATTAAAACAACAAGCTGCTTATGATGCTTTGCAATTTAAATTTTTAGCTGAAAATGAGCACGCTTGGGGCTGGCCATCATGGCCTGAAAGCTTTCAATCATTCTCTAGCGAAAGTACACAAAATTGGATAACTGAAAATGAACAAGAAGTCTTGTTTTGGAGCTATTGCCAATGGATTACTGATACGCAATTAGCTGAAGCAGATGAACTTGCTCGTTCATTAGGCATGACGTTAGGTATATATAGAGATTTAGCAGTTGGCGTGGGTAAAAGCAGTAGCGAAATTTGGGCAAATCATGATTTGTATTGTGAAAATATCAGTATCGGTGCGCCACCAGATGTTTTAGGACCGCTGGGGCAAAGTTGGGGATTACCTCCACTTTCACCAGATCAACTTTATAAGTCCCGTTATCAACCTTTCATTGAATTATTACAATCCAATATGAGTCATTGTGGTGCCTTACGTATTGACCATGTTATGGCTTTATTACGATTATGGTGGGTGCCGGAAGGTTCAACGGCGGATAGCGGAGCTTATATTTATTACAATGTTTACGATATGCTGAATATATTAGCGTTAGAAAGTACGCGTAATCAATGTTTAGTGATTGGTGAAGACTTAGGCACCGTGCCTGAAGGAATGGATGTCCTATTAAAAGAAGCCGGGGTTTACTCTTATAAAGTGTTTTTCTTCGAGCAAGCACCTGATGGCGGTTTTATTTCTCCTTCACATTATATACAACAAGCAATGGCAACATTATCGACTCATGACATGCCGACCATTAAAGGATATTGGCATTGTGAAGATCTGTATTTAGGCAGAACGTTAGGTTTATACCCAGATGATGAGGTCTTTAATCGATTACTAGCAGATCGAGTTGAAAGCAAACAACAGATTCTAAATAGTTTACATGGGCATAACAGCGTACCAGATGATCTTTATCAGGATGCGAACACCACTGGAATGGATAAGGCTTTAAGTTTTGACTTACAAAAGCATCTTGCGACCGGCAGTGCTTCGTTATTGAGTTTGCAACTTGAAGATTTCTTAGAAATGGACCAACCCGTTAATGTGCCAGGCACCAGCGATGAGTATAGAAATTGGCAACGTAAGTTAACGCATAATCTAGATGCTATTTTTGCTGATCACGACATTCTAGATTTAATGAAAGCGTTAACAGAAGCACGTTCAAAATAATGTAAATTCAGGCTAAATAAACTTCGAATTAGGTATGTAATATGACTAAAAAACTAACGACAAAGAAAGTAGCTACCAAACAAAAATCTGTGAATAAGACAACAGCAAAGAAAGTAGTTACTCCTGAAGTAGGGACAGAAATCAAAACGATACCATTAAAATCAACATTACTTAATCAATTAGAAAAAGTAACATTAGCTAACCCTTTTGAGCAGTTAGGGTTAATCAAAAATGCTAATGGAGTCGGTTTTTTATTACGAGTTTGGTTGCCAGAAGCTAAAGCTGTCTCTTTCTCTGCGCTTGATGGATCACATCTTTCTGGTGAGTTAACTAACATTTATGATGCTGGATTGTTTGAAGTTAATTTACCGTCTGTCAGTGAGAAGTTTATTTATCAGTTACATGCTGAATACATTAATGATGTACATGAATTTATAGATCCTTATCAGTTTCATGATATTGCATTTGAAGGGTTATCGACGTTACATGAAGCACCACAAAATGTGTATCACACACTTGGCGCACAATTAAAAACAATCACCAATAGTGACGTTAAAATTAGTGGCGTACGTTTTATTGTTTACGCACCCAATGCAAGCAGTGTTAGCTTGATTTCTGCTCATAATCATTGGAATGGTCAAGTTCATCCGATGCAACGAAGTTGGTGTGGTCACTGGGTGATCTTTATTCCTGGTTTATCCACTGGTTGTGCTTATAAGTTTGAATTAAAAGATGCAATGGGCAATCGTTTACCGCATAAAGCCGACCCAGTAGGATTTCAAGCTGAGTTATATCCATCACATTCATCAATCGTGGTTGACCATGATGCTTATCAGTGGAATGACCAAGTCTGGCAAGATACAAATACTGGAGACAAACGCTTTACCGCGATGAGTATTTATGAAGTTCACTTAGGCTCATGGAAACGTAAAAATGAGAACGGTGTAGAGCGAATGCTTAGCTACCGTGAGCTTGCTGAAGAGTTGTTACCTTATTTAGTTGAAATGGGCTACACACACTTAGAAGTCTTGCCTATTTCAGAATTTCCCTTTAATGGGTCTTGGGGTTATCAACCCGTTGGGTTATTTGCAGCGACCAGCCGTTTTGGCGATGCTGATGACTTAAAATACTTTATTGACCAATGCCATCAAGCAGGTATTGGTATTATTGTTGATTGGGTTCCCGCACATTTCCCTGCCGACCCACATGGGTTAGCACGCTTTGATGGCACACCTTTGTATGAATATGAAGATCCTAAGCGCGGTTGGCATCCTGATTGGAATTCTTATATCTATGATTTCGGTCGTGACAATGTCCGTCAATTCCTCGTGGCGAGTGCACTTATTTGGTTAGATAAATTCCACGTCGATGGATTGCGAGTCGATGCAGTTGCTTCGATGCTGTACTGGGATTACTCACGTGAAGAAGGTGAGTGGGTGCCTAATGTGGACGGGGGAAATCATAATTATGAAGCGATTAGTTTATTAAAATGGTTTAACGAAGAAGTGTATGGCCAATTCCCTAATGCCATGACGATTGCTGAAGAGTCAACCGCATTTAGTGGCGTTTCAAAACCGACTTTTGAAGGCGGTTTAGGTTTTGGCTTTAAATGGAACATGGGTTGGATGCATGACACGCTAAGCTATATTCAACAAGACCCTATGTACCGTAAATACCATCATCACGAAATGACCTTTGCGATGGTTTATCACTATAACGAACACTTTGTTTTGCCTATTTCACATGACGAAGTGGTGCACGGCAAAAAAAGTCTGTTGAATAAAATGCCTGGCGATGAATGGCAGGCTGCTGCAAATCTGCGTGCTTATATGGGATATATGTATGCGCATCCCGGTAAAAAATTAAACTTTATGGGCGGTGAATTCGGGCAAAGCCGTGAGTGGAACCATAATCAAAGTTTAGATTGGGATTTATTAGCGTTTGATAAACATAAAGGGCAACAACAACTTATTTCTGATTTAAATCATTTTTATAAAAATAACAGCGCCATGTACGAGTCTGATTATGAACCACAAGGTTTTGAATGGTTAGATCACAGTGATGGTGTCAACAGCATCATTTCGTTTATTCGCTATAATTTAGATAAAAGCGAATATGTTATCTGTCTTTCCAATTTTACACCTGTGCCACGTGAAAAGTATCGTGTCGCCGTTGAAGAAGCTGGTCAGTATGAAGTCGTTATCAATACTGATAGTGAATATTATTGGGGAAGCAACTATTCTATGGGCGATGTCATGGGCGTGTTTGTGAGTGAAGCTTACCCTTGGCAAGGAAAAGATCATTCAATCGTTGTTAATTTACCTCCATTATCATCAGTTTACTTGAGGAAAAAGGGAGTCTAAGTGTCAAAACAAGATATCGAATTAGACCTAACGACAATAGATGCTAAGCATCTGTTTGCTGCTTCTACAGGAAAAAAACTTCCTTTAGGTGCGACTTTAGATCAACAAGGCTGTAACTTTTCAGTACATAGTCAAGATGGTAAAAGCGTTGAGTTATGTCTGTTTGATAAGCATGACAATCAAATAGACAGCTATTTTCTAACGTCTTCTCATTCACATCTTTGGCATGTGTATTTACAAGGTGTGGAAGCTGGACAAAAATACGGTTACCGAGTTGATGGTGAATACCAACCTAAAAAAGGGCTGTTATTTAATAAAAAACATTTATTAATTGATCCTTATGCAAAACGACTTAGCAAGATACAACATAGTTTTGTGCAAGCTCAGAGTGATGTAGATGATTTATATGTTGCCAAATCAGTTGTCGTTGATGACAGTTTTGAATGGCAAGGCAGTGAAAAACCTAATATAGATGATCAAGATCGTATCCTATATGAAGTGCATACCAAAGGTTTCACTCAAACCAATCCAAATATCCCTTTACCAATGCGTGGTAAATACTTAGGTCTGTCGCATCCTGAAAGTATTAAACATTATCAATCATTAGGTGTCACGAGTTTACAGATAATGCCTGTTTTTAGTTTTGTCAGTGAGTCTCGTTTAAGTGGTTTAGGGTTAACTAATTATTGGGGATATAACCCGATTAATTTTTTTGCACCTGAAACGCGTTACGCTCAATATGATGCGATTTCTGAGTTTAAAACCATGGTGCGAGAGTTACACGCTGCTAATATCGAAGTGATTTTAGACGTCGTTTTTAATCATACCGCCGAATCAGGAAATGATGGTTTAGTCCTAAGTTTTAAAGGATTTGATAATAGGCAGTATTATACTTTTGAAGGCAATAAGCAGGGAATTGATTTTCAACGTTATAGTAATCATTCCGGCTGTGGTAATACGGTTAATTTAGATTTCTCTTGGTCACTAAAAATAACACTAGATGCGTTACGTTATTGGGTGACTGAAATGCAAGTTGATGGTTTTAGATTTGACCTTGCAGTGACGTTAGCGCGTGAAGCACAAGGGTTTACAGAAAGAAGTGCCTTTTTTAAAGCCTTACTGCAAGATCCTATTTTAAGCGATGTTGTGTTAATCGCTGAACCTTGGGATATTGGACCTGGCGGATATCGTTTAGGGGCTTTCCCTGAACAGTGGAAAGAATGTAATGATCGTTATCGTGACACAATGCGTTCTTTTTGGCGTGGTGATACGGGCAAAGTGTCTGAAGTGGCTACGCGCTTGTTAGGTTCTCATGACTTTTTTCCATTAGATCATCGAAGTAATACTACGAGTGTTAATTATATTTGTTATCACGATGGTTTTACTTTGGATGACATGGTGTCTTTTCAAGATCGCCATAACCAAGCTAATGGGGAAGATAATCGTGATGGTCATGGACATAACCTTTCTGCCAATTATGGTTGTGAAGGGCCGACTAAAGACAAACGTATTAATGGTTTAAGACAACAGCAAAAGCGTAACATGATTGCGACTTTGTTTTTGTCTCAAGGTACACCGCATTTTTTAGCGGGCGATGAAATGGGCAACCATCAATCGGGTAACAATAATGCGTATTGCCAAGATAACCAAATTAGTTGGATTAATTGGGATCGATCAGAAGCGGACTTAGCACTGTTTGAATTCACCTCTAAATTAATTGAGTTACGTAAACAGTCACGTTTATTTGGTGATTTATTACTTGATGACAACGATGTGAATAGCGATAAAGTGACCTGGTATCATCCTGATGGTTATTTAATGGAAGAGGTTGATTGGCATGCCTCTAATTCACAAGCTATTGCAGTTGAGTTAAGTGAAGTGGATCCTGAAGGTGAACATTGGTATTTGATTTTGAATGCATCGAGTTATCAAATTGCTTGTGAGTTACCTACATTAACGGATAACAAAGATTGGTTTATGGCATTGGATACCAGTTGTGCGACGGGAGACTTAGTTAAAAGTACAAATAAAGTAGAGATACCTGTTCATGCTAAAGCCCATTCAATTTTATTATTTAAAGCGGTTAACCATAAATAATAGTTTGGGAACTTTTATAGGTGCGTATGATTGTTTATGATTTTCATCTGTCATGTTTACATATAATTTATTATGTAATGCTTAATAAAAAAGCGACTTAGCAATAGGTGGCTTTTGTTTTTTTAGAATTAGCATAAGCTAATTATTGCTAACATTAAGATAGTGACGGGTGATGTCATGCGTAATGGCGAATGCACTTATAGTAAGTCGTTATGGGGAACTATTCTCATTAATTGCTCTTATTAGTTACTATTACTCGTTAAAGATAAAAGTAAAAAGTAGACCAACAGCAAAAAATCATTGCTCAACAAAAACATCACTAGATAATTTCAAACAAATAAATATACTTCATCACATTCAAATTAAAGTAGTAAAAGGCAAAAACAGTGGCAAATATAAATGAGTATGCAAAAAATATCACTCCAGCGCTTTATCAGAAGCTAGCAACTGCTGTTGAAACAGGTAAATGGTTAGACGGTGCACCGTTAAGTGAAGAACAAAAAGCACATTCTCTGCAGCTAGTGATGGCTTATCAAAAAGAATTTAATATAGAACCTGATCATTTTACTATTGCTCAAAATGGTGAAATTTACATGGAATCTAAAAAGATATTAAAGCAGCAGTTTGCAAATCCTGATGATAACGATGAATTGCACCTCATTAACTTATAACTATTGTTCGCTTATCATTACGGCTGAGGCCAATCAGCATTGGTTTTAATAAATACATAGTTGCTCAATAAATATATTAGTGCCTCACACATGTTTAGTGCATAAATGATCCGGTTAAAAAACTAACTCATTTATGTACTAATAGTTCAAATACTCTTATCCAATATGTTTCTGTTTAAACTTCCTTCATTATTTATTGTCTTTCAGTGACTCTTCTATTAAACGATTTTATGAATAGCTTAAAACCACAATAAAAGTTAAAAATATAACAATAATTTACGTCATTAGTACCTTAATAAGTTATATTAACGACGATAGAATTTTTCTTTTTTAAGTTTGATTAATGAACTTAAAAAGCACAAAGGTTAACTTTAGTGACTAGTTAGTACAGAAAAATGTCTGTGAATAATGAGAACAATGATGGAAGTTTATAAATGTTAGATTCGTTTGCATTAAAATTTATTAACTGTGTCTTATTAATAAAGCTTAATCAATATATCTTCACCAACGGAATGCATTTATAGTCGAAAAGTGGCGCTAATGAACGATAGGTTATTAGGCTCTTTTTAAAAGAACTTTTTAGAAGAATCCTTTCAAGGAATTATTTACAAGAATAAAATATTCGTCACTGGCATAAAGCAGCTGGTGGATAGTTATACCCAAGGTATTAATCTCAATTATGTAAGTAGGTATTATGAATTTATCATTAATTAAAGATGAGTTATTAGAAGCACAAACGGTCTTAACTGCATTCTTATCAGATCAACAAAATTTACAGCATATCGAAGATGCGGCTTCGTTATTAGCTGAGTCTTTCAAAAATGAAGGCAAAGTATTAGCGTGTGGTAATGGCGGTTCTCATTGTGATGCAATGCATTTCGCTGAAGAGTTAACGGGTCGTTATCGTGAACATCGTCCTTCGTACCCAGCGATTGCTATTTCAGATGCTAGCCATATCTCTTGTGTCGGTAATGATTATGGTTTTGAGTACATCTTTGCTCGTTACCTTGAAGGTGTTGGCCGTAGTGGTGATGTATTGTTTTGCTTATCAACCAGTGGTAACTCAGGCAATATTTTAAAAGCGATTGATGTTGCAAAAGCTAAAGGTATCAAAGTCATTGCGTTGACCGGTAAAGATGGCGGCAAAATGGCAGGGTTAGCGGATGTTGAAATTCGTGTACCACATTTCGGTTTTGCCGATCGCATCCAAGAAGTACATATTAAGATCATTCATATATTGATCTATTTAATTGAAAAAAAGATGGCTTAGGTTTAAACAATGTGTGAATTATTAGGCATGAGTGCCAATGTCCCAACTGATATCTGTTTTAGTTTCAGTGGATTAGTAAAACGCGGTGGTGGTACTGGCCCTCATAAAGATGGTTGGGGGATTACTTTTTACGAAGGTAAAGGCTGCCGTAGTTTTAAAGATCCTAGCCCAAGCTGTGATTCTAAAATTGCGGAGTTAGTGAAAAGTTACCCGATTAAAAGTAAATCCGTTATTAGCCATATTCGACAAGCTAATCGTGGTGGCGTTAATTTAGAGAACACGCACCCTTTTATCAGAGAGTTGTGGGGACGCAATTGGACTTATGCTCATAATGGCCAGCTAACAGGTTATGAAGATCTAGAAATGGGTTACGCTAATCCAGTGGGACAAACTGATAGCGAACGCGCATTTTGTTGGATCATTGATAAGTTACACAAAGAGTTTAAACAGCAACCAGAAGATATGTTAGACATGTTTAAGCTGGTTGCTCGCTATGCCGACCAATTAAAAGCACTAGGTGTATTTAACATGCTATTAAGCGATGGTGAATATGTGATGTGCTACTGCACGAACAATTTACACTGGATAACCCGTCGAGCACCTTTTGGTAAAGCCCAGTTAATCGATGAAGATATGACGGTTGATTTCCAAGAAGAAACCTCAACGACTGATGTAGTGACTGTGATTGCCACTCGTCCCTTAACCAAAGATGAAGCGTGGACAAAAATGGAAGAAGGGCAGTTTTGTGTTTTCCATTTTGGTGAACGAGTATTGTAATTAGTTAATTAGTTAATTAGTTAATTAGTTAATTTGTTATTGGCCGTTTCTATTGCTCGTTTTTATACACTATTGAACGGCTTGGTTAATGCTTTATTCAACAAGCGGTTCAATAGCGATGCTAAATATAAAGAAGGTAGTGCCTAGATGGCTGATTTATTAAAAGATGTATATAACCATGACTACCTTACTGATGTCGCAAACGCGGTCGCTGAGTGTTACCCAAGCTTTCATAAAAACGAGTTCATTACCACAGTTTTTAATGATGATTGGAAAAATAAAGAGCTAAAAGCGCGGACAGAACATATCGCAGATCAGCTAAATACGTTTATTGAACTCGATTACTTACCAACACTCGCCGTGATTAAACAAGTTTCATTGCATTTTACTAGCTACAAAGGCATGTTTATCCCTGCTTTTGTTGAGTTATTTGGCTTAGATGAGTTAACCGCTTCGATTGACGCTCTGGCTTATATTACACAGTTTGCTAGTGCAGAGTTTGCTGTTAGACCTTTTATCGAAAAATATCCTGAACAGATGCATTGTATATTGTTAGCTTGGACAGAAAGTGATAATCATCATATACGTCGTTTAGCTTCAGAAGGGGCGCGTCCTCGATTACCGTGGGCGATGGCATTGCCTGCATTCAAAAAAGATCCAACTTACTTACTGCCTATTCTAGAATCCTTAAAAAATGACGAGAGTGAATACGTTCGTCGTAGCGTTGCAAATAACCTCAATGATATTGCCAAGGATCATCCTGATGTTGTGATTGATATGACTCGACGTTGGTTAACAGAAAGTAATTCTATACACACTAAACGTCTTGTTAAACATGCTTGCCGAAGCTTATTAAAACAAGCCCATCCTGATGCGCTAAGTTTATTTGGATTTTTACCGCCAAAAGATATAAATGTGATTGATTTAATGGCCGATTCAAGCGTACAACTTGGTGAGGTTTTACATTTTTCTTGTCTACTACAAAATCAAAAAGGTTTACCTCTTAATCAATGTCGCATTGAATTCGCCATTGATTTTATGAAAAAAAATGGCAAACAAGCACGCAAAATATTCCAACTTTCTGAAGCTATTATCCCTCAACATAATAAAATAATTTCAAAATCATTTAGCTTCAAAAAAATATCCACAAGACAATATTATTGTGGCCAACATACTGTTGCGATCCTTGTTAATGGCGTGCAATTAGCCTCTGCCGACTTTTTTTTGATAAATTAATATTTTCTTCTCTGTCTATTATTATGCTATAGATACTGCCGTTTTAAGCACCAGCCCCTTTATTTTTATAAATATGCCGCACTAATTCAGATATTAGCATTAAGAAAACACGAGAAATTCGACTTGTTTGTAATGGATTACGAGAAAGGTTTAATACTCATATTCCTAGTGCGTTATCGTCGTATTTTTAAAAATTTAAAGGGTAATTTTATGAAATATAAGGAATTATTATGACAACAGTAAAAAATGAAATGTCATTAACCAAGAAAGTCTTAATTGGCATGGGGATTGGTATATTCACAGGTTTCTTAATTAGAACAATGTTTGCCGATGTTGCGTTTGTTCAAGATTACATCGTTAACGGATTATTTTATGTTGGCGGTAAAATCTTTATTGCTACACTTAAAATGTTAGTGGTCCCACTTATTTTTGTTTCTTTAGTGTGTGGTACAAGCAGTTTAAAAGATATGTCGACATTAGGGCGTTTAGGCGGGAAAACCCTGTCTTTTTATATGGTAACAACGGCAATCGCTATTTCACTTGCTATCTTAATGGCTAATATTTTTGAACCTGGTGTTGGTGTTGATTTAGCACAAGCCACTACTTTTTCGGCTAAAGAAGCACCATCGTTAGGTGATGTTATTATTAACATGTTCCCAACAAATCCAATTAGCTCAATGGCTGAAGGTAATACCTTACAAATTATTGTGTTTGCAATATTGTTTGGTGTCGCTATTAGTTCGTCTGGTAGTGCGGGTGAGCGTGTTGCGGCAATGTTCTTTGACTTTAACAAAGTGATCATGAAATTAGTGGTTATGTTAATGAATATTGCGCCTTACGGTGTGTTCTTCTTAATGGCTAAGCTTTTTAGTGAAATTGGTTTAGAGGCGATTATTAATCTGATCAATTACTTCTTAGTATTAAGCGCGACTTTGATTTTACATGCATTAATTACGTACAGTACCTTCTTGAAAGTGTTTACAGGATTAAGTCCTATTAAATTCTTCAAAAAGATGGAAACAGCCATCTCTTTTGCTTTTTCAACTGCTTCGTCAAATGCAACGATTCCAGTGACATTAGAAACAGCGACTAAATACCTGGGTGTTAATAATAAAGTGGCTTCATTTACTGTGCCATTAGGTGCAACCATCAACATGGATGGTACTGCCATCATGCAGGGCGTTGCGACGGTGTTCATTGCACAAGCGTTTAATATTGACTTAACCTTATCTGATTATGCTGCTGTGATAATGACGGCGACATTAGCTTCTGTCGGGACTGCTGGTGTACCGGGTGTTGGTTTAATCATGTTAGCGATGGTATTGAACCAAGTTGGGTTACCGGTTGAAGGTATCGCGATGATCATTGGTGTTGATAGATTGCTTGATATGATCCGTACTGCCGTTAATATTACTGGAGATAGTGTGGTGACTTGTATCGTGGCTAAATCTGAAGGTGAGATGGATGTTGATGTATTTAATGACCCTAATGCGGGCAGAAACGAAGAACGTGTTTCATTAAAAGGCACGAAAAGTTAAATTTGTTTGATTCTATTCAATCGACGTTTATTTAATCAAATAACTTGGACTCAAATAATAAGTACATCTTTAGTATAATAAAAACCCAGTCGATGACTGGGTTTTTTATGTGTCAGCTTTTTGGTTATCAACTGCTAATGCTGAATAGTTTGTTGCTTAAGTGCGACTAAAGGCATCAATAATACTACATTGTGACTGCTCATCGCCCGGACATCGTTGAGTGATTTTAGTTAATTGGTCTACTATTGCTTGTTGTTGCTTAATACGTTCTTCAATTTCTTTAATTTTCTCTAACGCTATCTTTTTAACATCGGCGCTGTTTCTATCTTCATTTTCACATAACAATAATAACGCTTTACACTCTTTTAACGTAAAACCTGCTTGTTTGGTTTTATAAATGAAATGTAACTGCTGAATAATTTCTGTTGTGTAAAATCGGTAATCATTCTCTTCTCTTGGTGGAGGGCTAATCAAACCGATAGATTCATAATGTCGAATCGATTTTACTGATAACCCTGTTTCTTGAGCTACTTGGCTGATTGATAACATGTGAATTCTCCAATATTAAAATAAGTTCGTTAATCAATTCATTAACGAACTTTGATTTGTTTATTTAAGACGCGTGCGCTTCAATAATAATGAGTTACTTAATACCGTTAAACTCGATATGGTCATTGCTATCGCCGCAATCGTTGGATTGAGATACCCAAATGCTGCTGCTGGAATCGCTAATGTATTAAATATAAATGCCCAAAATAAGTTCTGACGAATCGTTGACCAAGTTGCTCTTGAAAGCTTAATAGCGACCGCTATCAATCGCGGGTCATCGCGCATTAAGGTCATCGCAGCCGTTTGTTTTGCAACATCACTGCCGCCACCCATGGCAATACTCACATCGGCTTTCGCTAACGCGGGCGCATCATTTACCCCATCGCCGACCATTGCAACTAATGAATCCTGCTGTAAGTCTGATAACTGTTGCAGTTTTTGTTCTGGTGTTTGCTCTGCATAAAAGGTGCTAATACCTAATTGTTTGCTCATTGCTTGCACAACACTTTGTTTATCGCCACTGAGTAAAATAGTCGATAGCCCTAGTTTGTGTAGATCTTCTATTGCTTCTTTACTCTCTGGGCGTAATTGATCTGCAATCACAAAGTAACCAATTAAAGTCTGTTGATAACAAACGTAAATAATATTTTGTGCTTGATCAACATTCACCGCATGTATGGCAAGTTGCTCGGTTAAGTTAATATCAAAACGTGCTAATAATTTACTATTACCGGCAATAAGGTCTGCATCATTAAAGCGGCCGTGGATACCTTCGCCATGAATACTTTGTATATCAGTGACCTCTGATGCTTTAGTATCAAGTGACTGAGCGTGTTCAATGACAGCCTTAGCAATAGGGTGCTTACTCGCTTGCTGTAAACCTAATAATAAAGAGAAGAAGTCATGATGAAACGACGTGATATTGTCTAAACTGACTTGACCTTTGGTTAACGTACCTGTTTTATCAAATGCAATATGGTCGAGTTTATGAGCCAGTTGTAGGGTGTTAATATCTTTTATTAAGATACCTTTTTGTGCTGCTAAACCAGTACCGACGACCATTGCAGTGGGTGTTGCTAAACCTAATGCACATGGGCAAGCAATCACTAATACAGCCACACTGTGCATTAAGGCTTGTTCAAAGTCGCCACCTGTAAACCACCAAGCTCCAAATGTAATAACCGCAATCCCTAAAACGATCGGTACAAATATAGAACTTATTTTATCGACCAACTGTAAAATGGGCGCTTTACTCATTTGAGCTGACTCAACGAGTTGTATTATTTGATGTAATTTAGTTTGTTCATTAACCGCCGTACTTTTTATTAACAGTACACCGTCACCATTGAGTGTGCCGGCAAATACATTATCATCAATATCTTTTAAAATAGGGCGGCTTTCACCGGTTAATAATGCTTCATCTAAATAACTGCTACCTTCTACAATCACACCATCAACAGGCACTTTATCACCCGCTGCAATTTGTATTAAGTCATTCACTTGCACGTGTTCAATCAATACACGTTTAAACTCTTTACCTTTTTTAACTAATGCGTCAATGGCTTGTAATTGGCTTAAAGCGCTGACCGCTTTACTACTTGCTTGTTTAGCACGAAACTCTAAATACTTACCTAAGCGAATTAATACAATCACTAATGCACTGGTTTCAAAATAAAGATGAGCAGTACTGCCTTCCAACAACATATAAAGACTGAAGAAGTAAGCTGCTGATGTGCCCAAAATAACTAATACATCCATATTAGCTGAGAAGTTTTTAATGCTATTCCAAGCTCCTTTATAAAAGCGAGCACCAACAATAAATTGCAGTGGGGTGGCTAACGCTAACTCTAACCATGGGGCTAACAGTGGGGTGTCGCTAAATGCCATGTTTATCATTGCTACCCAAAATGGCAAGCTTAATGCGATAGCGAAGCCCAAGCTCAGTTTTTCTTGGCGTTGTTTCTTTTGTTCTTGTTGTTGTTTTTTCTGCAATTGTTGTTGAGAGGTAATCGCCACTTTGTGTGTCAATTTATAAGGACTCAACGCGACCAATTGTTCAATAAATTGGTCATTGATAAAACTTTCTAGTGTTTCAATATGCACCATTTGTGTTGCAAAATTGCCTTTGACATCTAACACTAACGGATGTTTTTTTAATGCATTCAGAGTGGTTTCAACACAACTTGAGCATGACCAATCAGCCTCAAAACTGATTTGTTGATAATCAGTTTGATACCCTTTTTTTTGTAGTACCGATACAACTTCAGTTGCTATCGGCGTGTTTAATGCTTTTTCATCGATAGAGAGTGTTGCTTTTTCTAAAGTGATATTTACGTTGGCTTCAATACCGTCAATCTCATTAAATGCAGTAGTGAGTTTGCTCGCACATGATGCGCAGTTCATTCCATAAACGGGAAATGTTACTTGTTGTAGTGCTGTCATAGAAGTTACCTCCGGCTTAATGTCTACTCAGTAATCACTGAATAGTTATTTGATGGTTAAAGCCTAACCCTTCCCCTAAGGGTAATGTCAAACGTATCATATAATTTTTATTGGTACTTGTAATTTGTTGTTATTCAAAATAATATCGACTGGATATAAAGACAGTTCTTTATTGCTAAGTACTACTAAGCACTATTAAGCAATATTAAACAGTCTAAAACTAAATAAAAGTTGAATGAACTCTATTAACCTATTCTTTATTGAATTGAATAGCCATGTACTTTGTGTATTGAGGCTATCTCAATATGTGTGAGATATGCTCTATTCAGAAGTAAAGCCAGCATTAAAAAGTGATGTTCAACGTAAGATTATTCATGTAGATATGGATTCTTTTTTTGCCTCGGTAGAAATGCGCGATGAACCCAGTTACAGAGGGATCCCGTTGGCAGTAGGTGGTAGCACACTTCAACGTGGTGTTATTAGTACCTGTAACTATGATGCTCGTAAATATGGCGTACATTCTGCAATGCCCACCTCTCAAGCATTAAAGTTATGCCCTCACTTAACCGTAGTGCCAGGGCGTATGCAGGTTTATAAAGATATTTCTAAGCAGATTCGTGCCATTTTCCTACGGTATACACAGATTATCGAACCTTTATCGTTAGATGAAGCTTTTTTAGACGTAACAGATTGCAAGCAATTACATGGTTCAGCGACATTGATTGCAGAAGCCATTAGGAATGATATTCGTCATGAATTAAACCTAACAGCGTCAGCAGGTGTTGCCCCTATTAAGTTCTTGGCAAAAGTCGCATCAGATATGAATAAACCTGATGGGCAATTTGTGATCCCACCTAATGAAGTTCAGGGTGTCATTGATATGCTGCCATTAGAGAAAATTCCAGGGGTGGGTAAAGTGAGTTTAAAGAAGCTTCATCAAGGTAATTTCTATCTTTGTGAAGATATTAAAAATACCGATTATCGTGAATTATTGAGAAAGTACGGTCGAATGGGCTTGTCATTGTGGAACTACAGCCATGGCATTGATAACCGAGCAGTGATCACTGAACGTGAACGTAAATCAGTGGGTGTTGAGCGTACTTTTTCCACGAATATCTCTACTTTCGAACAGTGCTGGGAATTCATTGAACAAAAGCTTTATTATGAATTAGAGAAACGATTAGAACGCGCCTCATTGACTAAAGAGATCACCAAGCAGGGTATCAAAGTAAAGTTTGCTGATTTTCAACTAACGACTATCGAGCATGGACAAACACAGTTAGATCTCGCACATTTTCGTGAACTTTTACATGAAATCCTTCTAAGGCAAAAAGGCAGAGAAATTCGATTGCTTGGGCTCAGTGTCATGCTAAAACCCGACATAAAAGAACAACAATTAAATTTAGACTTTTAATGCTTAATAAAAATAACGATCGAACTTATAGCGTTGTTGATTATGCTAGAGGGCATTTTCAAATAAAAGAGAAAAGTTAAAACAGGCCAGGTTGCTTTTTATAATCAAAATAAAAGCTAACCTAGCCGCATTCATTCAGCATTAACTAATTTAATCTGATCACTAGGGTTGATGCTGGAGATTTTCGTACAATGCGAGATGCATTAGGGCCAATCAATCGATCGATTACGTTAGGTTTATGTGCGCCTAGTACCACTAAATCAATTTTCAATTTTTTAATGTTATTTAATACTTGTTCATATACAACCCCGATTTCAACAATACACTTAACATGCTCTTGATCAGGCAACGTCGCTTTGACTAGTTCACGAAGTTGTTCACTGGCTGCTAATGCAGCTTTTCGCAGTGTCCCTTCTTTAAAAAATGAGCCCACCCAAGACGATCTATAATCAGGAATAACGGTAATGACGGTGAGCTTTGCATTATCTAGACTCGCTTGTTTTTCTGCTTCAACTAATATCGCTGCCGCTTCTTTTATATAAGCTAAATCGATAGAGCAAAGAATGTGTTTTTTCATGTGAA
Source organism: uncultured Psychromonas sp. (assembly GCF_947489755.1). Taxonomy (GTDB): domain Bacteria; phylum Pseudomonadota; class Gammaproteobacteria; order Enterobacterales; family Psychromonadaceae; genus Psychromonas. The sequence continues at coordinate 47,873 of NZ_CANLFB010000011.1, read as the reverse complement.
AATCCTTCTAATGTTGAGTCTTATTGTCGGTTTATGTTGCATTGGTAACTGAATTTATTATTTAACTGTTTATGTTTGAAATTGGTTTTAGGTCATGCACTTATGATCTGAGTCCCAGTCTTTTAAACTGAATTTTTAAAGGAAATTTGATAGATCTATTTTGAAGTATCTCACTTACTTTCTTATTGATATTAAGCAATAATTTAGTGTTGAATGATTTATTATTTAAACAGTATATAGAGTATGCATGGTTTAATTCTTTTTACTTTTAAGTTGCTAGAAAAGTTGTAATAAATTCTATGGAAGTGTTGAGATGGAAGACGCATTATATTACGTGTATTTAACCTTTGTTCTGGATAAGCAAAGCAATACAACACTGCTATTTTCGGGGGCTATGTATTAAATTATCTCTCAATACACTGTTATTGCTTTAAAAATTCGCTTTGAACAACGCAAAACTAACTGCACTGACTAGTCAAAAAATATAACCATATGATGTTAAATATAATGCCGCTTTCATTAACCAGAATTGAGGCTATTCAGCAACGCAGCTTATTAACAAACGCAGCTTATTAACAAATAATAAACAACAAAAACGACTGTTAATAAACCGTGTTGTTTCTACTAAAAAAGAACCCCAATAAACAAGCTGTTTATTGGGGTTAAAATCAATGTTCATCCCTCGTTTATTGTCGCTATAAAAGCGATCGACTACATTGAAATATTACGAATACCTTCGTAAATAAACTGAATCGCTAATGCTGCAAGAATAACACCTAAGAAGCGACGTAATATTTCATCGCCCGTTTTACCAATAATTTTCTTTAGATATTTCGAGGCAACCATAGCGACTAAGGTGATCATTAATACACTGACAATTGCAGCACTGACAGAAAGAATTGAATCATGTCCTTCGGTATTTTGTGAGAATAAAAGAATCGCTAACGTTAATGTGCCAGGACCTGCTAATAAAGGTATCGACATAGGGAACACTGAAATATCTGAATTCTTTTCAGTGTTAGCAAACTTCAACTCTTGCGTGATCATAATAAACGCAGTGTAAAATAGTAGCAACCCACCTGAGATACGTAGTGAGTTAATATTAATGCCTAGTTGTGAAAATAGAGCCTCACCGTAATTACCAAACAAAATCAGAGTAATGCCACTGATAATAACCGATTTTATCGCCATTAAATTACGGTGTTTTTGGTCACTACTGGCGGTTAATGAGTTAAAGATTAATGCAGAACCGATAGGGTCGATGATAACTAATAACCCCGTCATTGCGTGAAGATATAATGCAATATCCATGTTACTTCCCTTTGCTTGTGAATCTAAAAATAAGCTCGTTTAACATGATGAATGTTGAGCGATTGAACGTTTACACTCTCGTGTTTAGCGCATCCATTTTATAATAAAAAAGCGAATGATAACTGGCCTGTTATCATTCGCTTTTATCTTTTACTATCAATCTGTTTGAACTGTTTTTACTTTACTGCATATTACGCTAGATAGCAGGAATTTTACGTTCTTATCTTCGCAATTATTTAAAATATAAGATGTGCAATTGCAGTAATAACAGGCAAAGTGACTAGGGTACGTAAAATAAATATAATAAACAGCTCACTAATACTTACTGGAATTTTACTGCCTAATAACAATGCACCCACTTCACTCATATAAATTAACTGTGTTACCGACATCGCAGCAATAATAAAACGTGTCATATCAGATTCGATAGATGCTGCTAAAATTGATGGAAGGAACATATCTGCAAACCCAACCACAATAGTGGTTGATGCTTGTTCTGCTTCCGGTATTTGTAATAATTCAAGTAACGGAATAAAAGGCATACCCAGATAATTAAAGATTGGCGTGTATTCAGCAACGATTAACGCAACAGTACCTATCGCCATGATCACAGGAATAATACCAAATACCATATCAATCACATTTTTTAAGCCATCTTTTAATGTTGATTTTATACCATTAGATTGCTCTGCACGGGTTAATGCTTGATGGAATCCCCATGATAAAACATGATGCCCTTCAGGTGTTTTCTCATCGTTTTCTTGACGAGCTGAACCATCAATATAAAGGTCTTTTTTATTGCGCAGTGGCGGTAGTTTGGGTACGACAATCGCCGCGACAATACCTGCTGCACATACCGCTAAATAGAAGGGTAAAAATAAATACTCTAATTTAACTTGTGAAATGACCACCAGTGAAAAGGTAATTGATACCGCTGAGAAAGTCGTGCCAATAACAGCCGCTTCACGTTGAGTATAAAAGCGTGACTCATATTGTTTGCTAGTCATTAAAATACCGACACTACCGTCACCTAGCCAAGACGCCATACAGTCAATGGCACTACGACCGGGTAAGTTAAAGACAGGGCGCATCACTTTCGTTAATAACGTACCAAATAACTCTAATAAACCAAAGTTCAGTAATAGCGGTAATAACAAACCTGCAAAAATGAACACACAGAGCAATACAGGCAATAAGTCATTTAACACTAATGCGCCTGTATTAGAAGAATAGATCATTTCAGAACCAAAATGCCAATAAGTTGCAGCAATGAAAAAGGCCCCTAACACTCTAATCGCTAACCAAATAGGGCTGACATTTAACAAATCATGTAGAAATTTAGATTGTTGTAAAATCACTGGATTAAATAGCTTACATATCAAACTCAATAGCGCAGTGATTAACACGACTAATGTCACGATTAAGGTAATCGAATCACCTAAAAAAGCTTGTAATGCTTTTGAAATGATAGCAATTGGAATCGTCAGTGCATTATCGTATTGAATTGGCATCATAAATAATATCAACCCAATTAATGATGGGATGATAAAAGTTAATATTGTACCTAGCGTAAATGATTTTCTTTCTGTCACTTTGTTTACCTTCACCTAAAATTAAGCTGCATAATTAGCAGGAATAAGTCGCGCCGTGATGCGCAGGGGCGCAAGAATACTTGCTTTATAATGTCTTGTAAATCGACATGTGATAACTATTATTGAGCCAGATCAGAGAAAACAGTATTTCAATTTATTGTATTTAAAATCAATGGCTTGAAATTAATTTCAACAGGAATAAAAAATAAATATGGAGGCGATTATGTTGAGCAAAGTCTAATTATTAACTTATAACCATTAATATTGATTGCTAATACATTATTTTTATACATATCTACCTCTTTAGGGGCTATAATTTAATGTATTAAATTCATGGATAGATAAGAATCGGCCAATGAGCAAAGAACTAATAGTAGAATCTGCTAATAACTTAAAAAAAGCACTGCCATTAATGATGAAGTACTCAGTACCTACTACACCGAGTAATTATGCACTTTGGTATCATTATGTGGCTGAAAAAAACTTAGCGTTAAAAGAATCCATGGATCACCTTTTAGCCTCCTCTAGTATTTGTCCGCCAATCCAAGCTGAATCATTATATAGAGAGCATGTTAGTTCTCCTTTAGAAGCCGATACTTGGGAGTTTCGTTCAACCATTGAAAAAGTAATGACACAACTTGATCAACTGATTACAGATACTCACACTGACACCAATCAATTCAGTCAATCCTTTGAAAAAAATGTAGCTAATATCAGTAAAGTTGAAGAAGAAGGGTGGTCACTCGACGAAGTGGTTGGTTTACTAAAAAGCTTAGAGAAAGACGCAAAACAAATGCGTGGTGCAACACAGTTTTTTGGTAATAGTTTAGCGTCTGCAACAAAAGAGATAGGTAACTTAAAACTACAATTAGCTGAGAGCAAAAATGCGGCTATGTATGACTCCTTAACCGGGCTATTTAATCGCAATGCCTTTGATACTGAATTATCCGCATACCTACAAGCCGAGACTAAAGGATTATGCCTTATTCTTTGCGATATCGATCACTTCAAAAAATTCAATGATACTTGGGGACATTTATTAGGCGACCAAGTATTAAAAGCAGTAGGTCGAAAAATTAATGAAAGCATGAGAGATGAAAGTACTGCATACCGTTTTGGTGGTGAAGAGTTTGTGATGTTATTACCTAAAACAAACATTCGTATTGCCCGCCATTTTGCAGAAACAATACGTAAAAAACTAGAAAAGCTATCATTAAAAGATAAACGCTCAGGTCAATCCATCAATAATATTACTGCGTCATTTGGTGTTGTTGAAAGTAAACCGAATGAAACGTTGACTGATTTAATTGCCCGTGCGGACGACTATCTTTATAAAGCTAAAAGTCTGGGGCGTAATAGAGTATTGCCTATCTAAATTCACTGGTTAACCTGTTGCTACTGCTAACGGTGAATCTTTAGTTGCGATTAATAGATCTAGCTAGTTGACTAATAATAATTATGCCCATAAAGTAAGTTTCTTTTACAGTGTGGCTCGTTCATACATTGTTGTTTATTATCATAAACTGTCATTTTAAATTTAAGGTCTCCTATGGAATTATACGGTAGCTACACTTCTCCTTTTGTTCGCCATTGTCGTATTGCTTTGTTACAAACAAAACTTGAATGTGATTTTATTGAAATAGATGCAGCGCAAAGTGCTGAATTATCACCGACTAAAAAAGTACCGTTATTAATTGATTGTGAATTAAAACTAACGGACTCAACATCAATCCTAACGCATATTTATGAAGTGGCGGGTGAAGGCTTTTTAACGGACGTTGAAGAAGTTGAGTTATACCACATGACCAACACAGTGCTTGATGCTTGTGTTAACTTAGTCATGTTAGGTAAGTTTGACGGTATCACACCTGAGAAAAGTGTTTACTTAACGCGTCAACAGAAACGAATCGAATCTGGATTAGCGGCAATTAATGACAAAAGCTTCAGTACCGAATTACCACTGACAGATGCAGAAACTAGATTAGCTATTTTTCTAGATTGGGGATTATTTAGAAATCTAATTTCATTAGAAAGCACCCCAGAATTACAGAAAGTGTTAGATCTTGCGAACACAGATCCAATGTTTGCTGAAACAGCCCCTAAAGAATAAGTGTGACGTTATTAATTATATAACGTTATAACAATAAAAAAGCCTCGTTATTAATACTAATAACGGGGCTTTTTTGATGCGTTAGATGATGGTTTATTTAGTCTGTGTGACCCCATAAAAGCTTCTTGCTAGCTGCTTACTGATACCTATTGACTTATTATCTACTTACTCATTGCTAAGCAACTTCTTACCCAGCAAGTCTTTACCAAGTCATTTATTAGTAAGCCGCTTAATTAAATAGTTTTACGCAAATCTAACTTTGGCTAATCGTAGTCTCTTAAATTTTAATGATTTTACAAGTGTTAGTAGAACCTTGCTCATTATCATCACCGTGAGTTAACAATATTAAATCACCTGTTTTAATTAAGTTAGCCGCTTTTAGCGTATCTAATGCGTTAGCAATATACTCAACACTGTTCGATGTTGTCGATTCAAACTTAACCGGTGTTACACCACGATATAATGCACAGTAGTTTAATGTTTGTTGGTGGCTAGATAATGCATAAATAGGTAAGCCAGAACTTAAACGAGACATTAATAATGGCGTAGAACCAGAAGCAGTTAACGCAACAATCGCTGTTACACCATTGGTATGATTAGCTGCATACATTGTTGTCATCGCTAATGCTTCACCTGGATCATCAAAAGTATGATTAATACGGTGGTTTGAAACATTAATACTAGGATGCTTCTCTGCCCCAATACAAACATCACTCATCGCTTTAACGGTTTCAACAGGGTAGTCACCAGCGGCAGTTTCACCTGATAACATCACCGCATCCGTACCATCAAGTACCGCATTTGCAACATCCATCACTTCAGCACGTGTTGGCATTGGTGCACTGATCATTGATTCCATCATTTGTGTTGCCGTAATAACAACACGATTCAAACGACGAGCAGTACGGATCATATCTTTTTGAACACCGACTAAACGCGCATCACCAATTTCAACACCGAGATCACCACGAGCGACCATCACAACGTCAGATGCTAATATAATATCTTCAAGGGCTTCTTTTGTTTCAACCGCTTCAGCACGTTCAACTTTGGCGACTATTTTAGCAAAACAACCTGCTTCTTGAGCTAATTTACGTGCGTAATGAATATCCGCACCGTTGCGTGGGAAGGAAACGGCTAAGTAATCACAACCAATTTCAGCGGCTGTAAAAATGTCTCTTTTATCTTTATCAGTTAATGCCGCAGCAGATAAACCACCGCCTTGTTTATTAATCCCTTTATTATTAGATAAAGGGCCGCCGATAGTGACAACCGTATGAACTTGATTACCATTAACGGATTCAACTTTAAGCTGTACTCGACCATCATCTAGTAATAACACATCGCCAGCTTCAACTTCCTGTGGCAATGTTTTGTAGTCAAGACCCACTGCTTGTTGATTGCCTTGGCCTTTTTCAATATCACTATCCAGTGTGAATTTATCACCGACTGCTAATTGGATTTTATTATTTTCAAAAGTAGATACACGAATTTTTGGGCCTTGTAAGTCACCCATGATCGCCACTTCTTTGCCTAATCGAACCGCAATTTCTCTTACTTGCTGTGCGCGTTTTACATGATCAGCGGCTTCTCCGTGAGAGAAATTCATACGTACCATGTTAGCGCCAGCGGCAATGATTTTTTCTAAATTATTATCGCGATCCGTTGCAGGGCCTAAAGTGGTTACTATTTTCGTACGTCTTGCCATGTTAACTCCTGTTACATATAAAAAAATATAAGGTTAAAGAGGGTTAATTAATTTTGTTAAGTACTCTTATTACTTGCATTCAAGCTATGCACTTACTATTTGAATCAAGCAGTATTACTTTAATACATTATTTATATTACACCGTTAATATTTAAAACATTCATATCGAGAACATTATCATTTATAAACATAACGACTTTAACGTATTAATATTCTAATACATTACTATATTAGTACACCCCTAATTCAACTATTAACGCTTTTGTCTGGTTAGAAATCTTCATCATTGGTTTTTTCAAAACGAGAATCTTGAATATCAACTTTCACCTTCTTTAGATTATCTCTAAATTTTGCGCCACGTCGTAGCGTGAAACCCGTCGTTAACACATCAATCAATACCAGTTGTGCAATACGTGATGACATCGGCATATAGACATCAGTATCTTCTGGAACGCCTAGCGAAAGCACTAAATTACTTTGTTCGGCTAATGGCGAGTTAGCTTCTGTTAACGCAATAACAAAGGCATCATTTTCTCGTGCAAGTTGCGCAACTTCAACCAACAGTTTCGTACGGCCTGTATGAGAAATTAAAACAATCACGTCACCTTCACTGCTATTAATACAGCTCATACGTTGCATTACGATGTCATCAAAACAAGAAACAGGGATATTAAAGCGAAAGAATTTATTAAGCGCGTCATGTGCAACAGAAGAAGAAGCGCCTAAACCGAAAAAAGAGATCTTATTTGCTTGTGTTAACACATCAACAGCACGGTTAATAAGGTTTGTGTCTAGTCCATTTTTAGCGGTATTTAAACAAGCCATTGTCGATTCAAAAATTTTCGACGTATAGGCTTCAGGACCATCATCTTCATTTACATTACGGTTCACATAAGGCGTGCCATTGGCTAAACTTTGTGCTAAATGTAGTTTAAAATCAGGGAAACCCTTAGTATCTAAACGACGACAAAAACGGTTTACCGTCGGTTCACTCACTTCAGCCATTTTAGCTAAATTTGCAATGCTAGAGTGAATAGCGGTTTCAGGAGAAGCCAGAATCGCTTCTGCTACTTTGCGTTCTGATTTACTAAAAGTATCAAGGTTTTTTTTAATTAGCTCTAACGTGTTCATTTTATTTTTCACTCGGTAGTAATAAGTTGGCGGCTAGTAATATTAGAAAATTGTAACTGAAAATTTGTAACTGAAAATGAAATAAAACTACATAAAAGAACATTTTCTACAGCAAAGTATAATAGATTAGTGACTTATTTATGTCATTTTATTACAGGCTAACAATGTTTCAGATCAAAAAATTAAAATTTATCTTAAGGAATTGAGAAATCGATCAGTCTCTTTATCAAACAATACGTTGAACAAGCAGGAGTAATGATATGTTATCAGTGATTGCAGATGTAGGCGGTACCAATATACGGTTAGCAGTTTTGGATATAGCGACAACCGAAATATCCAAATTAAGAGAATACCCATGTGCACAATTCATTACCCTTGAAGCTGCCATTGCCCAATATTTTACGACCTTAACTGAACCTGTTATTAACCTCTGTATTGGCATTGCTTGCCCCGTAGAACATGATCTTGTCACCATGACTAACCTGAATTGGCAGTTTTCAAAAAATGAGTTAAAGCATAAGTTTTCACTACAAGCATTACACGTGATCAATGACTACACGGCGATCTCTCTTGCCGTCCCTTTTGTACCAGATAGCCAAAAAGTTAAAATCGGCACGGGTGAAGAAGTGACTGATGGCGTAAAAGCAATCTTTGGTCCCGGTACTGGCTTAGGTGTTTCACATCTCATCAAACAAGGTGAAAAGTGGGTTAGCTTAGACGGAGAAGGCGGCCATACCAGCTTTGCCCCGAATACCTCACAACAAGCGGATGTTTTACTCTTATTGCAAGCACAGTTTGGGCATGTTTCAGCTGAACGTTTTTTATCAGGGCAGGGATTAGTGAATATTTATCATGCACTTTGTCGATTAGCAGGCAAACAACCCGAGTTTTTTGAAGCAGCAGACATTACACAAGCGGCACTAAAAAGTGAATGTGTATTAGCCACACAAACCTTAACGTTATTCTGCCAAGCAATGGGGGGATTTGCTGGTAACTTAGCACTCAATTTAGATTGTAAAGGGGGAGTCTACATTGCGGGAGGCATCGTGCCGCGTTTTGTCGCGTTTTTTGAAAGTAGTGAGTTCAGACACTTCTTTGAAGCAAAAGGGCGTTTCAAAGAATATTTACAAACTATTCCAACCTATTTAATCACACATGAAAATCCTGGGTTATTAGGCGCATCAGTCTATTTAAGGCAAGAATTGTTATAAATCACTGAATTATGAACGTTAACGGTTGATTTACAGCACTGAGTTAATTATCATGCGTTCGCTTCATTGATACATCTTAAGTGATAGATTAATTAATGAACATTTACGGAGAATTGGCCGAGTGGCTGAAGGCGCACGCCTGGAAAGTGTGTAAGGGGCAACCCTTCGAGAGTTCGAATCTCTTGTTCTCCGCCACATTAAGTACCGAGCAGGTACGAGAAAGACCCGCAACACCTTGTAAAATAAGGTTTGCGGGTTTTTTTATGTCCGATAACATCCGATGAGTTCGCTGATATCCCCAAAAAAATGTAAGATGATTTGTAAGATGATTTCAGTTTATCAACAAGGATCTTACAATCATGGCTAAAGCACCACTTACAAATACACAAGTTAAACAGGCTAAAGGAATTCAAACTTTACGTGATGGTGGCGGATTACAGTTACTAGTTACAGCTGCTGGGACTAAGTTATGGCAATTAAGGTTCACGAATCCATATACAAAGAAAGTCACTGAAATGGGATTAGGTGGCTATCCTGCCATTTCTTTAGCTGAGGCTCGTAAATTAAGAGAATCTTCAAAAGAGCTATTAGCTAAAGGGATTAATCCGAAAGAGGAACGTGACATTCAAAGAATGGCAATAGATGAGGCAAATAACAATACTTTAGAGAATGTTGCTTCAATTTGGTTTGAAGTCAAAAAAAGCAAAATAACTACTGGTTATGCAAAAGATATATGGGGTTCGTTAACTCGACATATATTTCCTTCTCTTGGTGGGTTTCCAATTAGTCAATTAAGTGCTCCTAAAGTCATTCAGGTTCTTCGTCCACTCGAAGCAGAAGGTAAATACGATTCAATTAAACGAATATGCCAACGTATTAATGAAATTATGACATATTCTGTAAATACTGGTTTGATAATGGAAAATCCTTTAACAGGAATCGGTAAAGCATTTGGAACAGTTAAAACTACTAATAACCCTGCCATAGAGCCCAATGAACTCCCTGAATTAATGAATGCTATCGATATGGCGAGTATAAAAATTACAACTCGATGTTTAATTGAATGGCAATTACACACAATGACAAGACCCAATGAGGCTGCCAGCGCGAAGTGGGAAGATATAGATTTAGATAAGAAGCTCTGGGTGATACCAGCTGAAGTAATGAAAACAAGAATAGAACATAAAATTCCATTAACTCAACAAATGCTTAATTTACTTGATTTACTAAAACCCTTAAATGGTCGGCGTAAATACCTATTTCCGTCAGATTACAAACCTAATGAGCATGCGAATGCATCTACTGTTAATGTTGCGCTTAAAAGAATGGGATTTCAGGGAAGACAAACTGCTCATGGAATGCGTAGGCTTGCCCGCACTACTCTTGCAGAGGAAGGGTTTAATTTCGAGGCTTTAGAAGCTTGCTTATCACATAAAGTAGGTTCTCAAGTGAGCCAAGCATATAATCATGCAACCTATATGAATCAACGTATTAAAATAATGACCTGGTGGAGTGAACATATCGAAAATGCATCTGCAGGTAATATTAGCTTATCAGGTAGGAAAGGCCTTAAAGCGATAAATTATTAAAATAATAAAAAAACTATACCAGCTATACCACTCTAGATTAAATTCAATAAAATCAATAGGTTTAGTTGGTATTGCTATTTTATTTTAAATCATTTTTTGATGTGTAAGCATCCCAGAATATCGAAAATGTATTTTAAGTTTTGATAACCGCAGAAAATCAATCTTAATATCTCTCATATTTTCTTCGCCTAACTTGGTATTTTCAACAACAGAAAAATAAATTTCTAGTATTCCTCATTCTTTATAGAACCTCCTCGAACAAGCTTACTTTTAAAGATATGCTTATCACTTTTAGCTTATTTGGAATGTATGATGATTAGTAACAAAAATACTGAACCACAAGGTTTATCTGAGATTCACTCTGAAATGAATGAGCCTACTGTTAATGAGCGTTTGATTAAAGCAAGTAACAACTATGAAAATATTATTAACACATTACAAATAAGAGTTAATTTATTAAAAAAAGAAGAAAATAAAGCTCATGATATAAATATTATAGCCAGAGCAATGCTAAAGTTTTCGAGATTAAAAGATGAAATTAATACTAAGTTAATTAAAAACTTGTTAAATGAACGATCATGCAAAAATACAATTCTAATGGATGAATTTTCAATACTTGTAGAGATGAGTGAAAAAATAATAAACCAAAATGATGAGTTAAATGAAAACGTGGAGGAGTTAATGAAGTTTGTTATTACATTAAATAATAACATAAAAAAACGCATTGAAAACAACAGCTCTAAAGGGGATGTAAATAAAAATAAATATTCTTATTTAACAAAGGTTGCACAAAATATTGTAAAGAATTACTCCAGAGTTCACTCATTAAAGCTTAATGAAACAACGTGTGAATATGGCGTGACAGCAGAGCTGATAAAACGATTTTTTGAACATTTTGAGGATGAAGTAGAAAGAATAAAAGCCAATATTACAGATTATCCTGATAAAAATACTGCAACACGCCATATTCATTCTGTATTTGATAATTTAGGGCTACCAACATATAAAAAATCACAAGACATGAAGAAGCATCTCAACTTACCTAAGACTTAAGTCTTGGGTATCTAATGTTTTATCTCTCATTAATATCCCTCTTGTTAAATCAACAAGCCCAAGGGGATACAATATGAACGAGAAAATACTAAACGATAATCAATGCCACCCACTTAATATTATACGCATGCTAGAACTTGCAGAGCGATTCAGCATGGCCAAATCTAGCGCCTATGACAGAATTGCAAATGGGTTGATAGCACCAGGAATTAGTTTAGGTGGGCGCAGTAAAGGGTATCTAGAAAGTGAAGTTAATGCCGTTTTAAAAGCTATGATCGCTGGTAAAAGCGAAGCTGAAATTAAAGCACTTGTTTGCGAGCTTGTTAAACAAAGACAAGATTTGGTTTAGGGAGCAAATATGAATTTAATTAATGCTAGATTTATAGTTAAAGATGCATTTGTCGAAACAATGGAAGAACAAGGCATTAAACCTCATAATCCTTTAAATATAGAAGCAGACGGTAAAATAAAGCGTTTTAGAGTGCAAGGAGATAAGTCTGGGACAAAGAACGGCTGGTATGTGTTATTTGATGATGGTTTACTTGCTGGTTCATTTGGGAACTGGAAAACAGGCTTCACATGTAACTGGTGTAGTAAAAATAAAAATAAATTAAGTAAGCGAGAGGAGTATAACCTAAAGCTACAGCGTAAAAGGGCATCTCAAATACGAGATAAACAACATTATTTAAATCAGCAACAGACAGCAGTAAAGTGCGGAAATCTATGGGAGTCTGCAATACCAGTACTCGAATCAAAGCATCCATATTTACTCAGTAAACAGATCTCTCCCTATGGTATTCGTTCATTAAATGAAAGCTTATTGATACCTCTTCAAAACACACAAAATCAACTTGTAAACATACAATTTATTATGCCGGATGGTCGTAAGGTTTTTAAAACAGGAGGGCGAGTAAAAGGGTGCTTTAATGTGATTGGCGAGTTAAAAGGTGATGTATTTATTTGTGAAGGTTATGCAACAGGATCAACTATCCATCAAGCAACAGGTAAAAGCGTTATTGTGGCTTTAAATGCAGGTAATTTAGATCATGTCATTTTTTCAATTAAAACTGCATTTGATTTGAAAATAACCATAGCTGCAGATAATGACCATCAAAAGCCAGTAAATACAGGCTTAGATAAAGGCTTTGCTTGTGCAAATAAATATAATCTTACACTTATTTACCCTAAATTCTCTAAGGATCAAATAGGTTCGGATTTTAATGATTTAATGAAATTAGTCGGTTATCAAGTACTTTCTACATACTTTAATGCGGCAAGGGAGGAGGTAATTAATGAGTAATTCATTACAAATCATCAAAAATGCTGATATAGCTCCTCCTACGCAAATAAACGGAAGGTTAATTACTTCAGAAGAGTTATCTATTTTACGGGATATAAACAAAGTTTATGCTCACGTTGTGATCGGTGGAAAGCATCAGATTGTGAGCCAAATTGATTGTGCAATTAATGGCGTAAAATTGTCATTTGGTCGAGTTGATAGTTTTCATTATTATTTTTCCCATTTATCAAATGTGGCTGGGCTAAATAGAGGAAAGGCTTGGATAATATGGGTAGGTAAAGCATTTTTTAATAATGGTATCGGTTTCTATCCGGCAACAAGATTCTTACCTAAAGGTTGTTATAACTTATTTAATGGTTGGCATTGTAAAGCACAAGAAGGAGAGTGTTTTTTTATTATTAAGCACATAACTGAAATTTTATGTAATGGTAATCAAGAGGCTGCTAGATATTTTATTCAATGGCTTGCACATATGTTTCAGTATCCTGAAGTCAAACCCACTGTTGCCATTTTTCTTAAGTCCGTCGAAGGGACGGGTAAAGGAACTCTTTTTAGGTTATTGCAAAAAATGTTAGGTATACATACTAGTCAAATCAATGGTTCAGAACTGGTAACACGTAATTTTAATGGAATATTAACAGCAAAATTATTAATTTTTGCAGATGAGGTTAATTTAATTGATAGGGACGTCTTCGATAAAATGAAGGGATTAATTTCAGAGCCAACTTGTCAATTGGAGAAGAAAGGTCTAGAGGCTGAGCCTATGAAAAATCTATCAAGGTTTATGTTTGCTAGCAATCATGATCAAGTCATTCCAGCAGGAAAGAGAGAAAGGCGATTTCTATTAATTGAGGCGAGTTCAGAGAAAGCCAGTGATAAAAACTATTGGATAGAATTTAATAGTTTAATCAATACTACTTATGCTGGTTTCTTTTTAAATTATTTGTTAACGCTAGATATTAGTGACTTTGACCCATTTAATGCGCCGCTTACAAAAGAGTTAATAGAGCAAAAAATATTAAATTTTGAGCACATTGATCTTTATTTTCATGAAAAGCTAAATTTGTTTTCTCCTTTCAATGGTGAAAGGAGAATATCTTCAACAGGTGCTATGAATGAGTTTATTCAGTGGATTAAAGATAAAGAAATACAAGATTCTAAATATAGGAATATAAATGTTAGCAGTTCTAGAAGTCTATTATCAAAAAAATTAAAAAGGCTTGGTTTTAACAGAATAGGCCAAAGAACCGACCGTAATGGAGGTGTTTTTTATGATGTTCCTGATATTCAAAAGCTAAAAGAAAGTTTTGCGAATGAACATGGGTTAACGGCCTACGATTTATTTTACAGTATTAACGGTACGGTTAAGTAATAAATTATCAGGAAATCTTAAGAACAGCTCTTTTTGAAGCAATATGATAGTTACACTTACTTATCCAATTGTAAATATTATGAATAAAATAATTGGGCTGTTCTTTTAGTTACACATATCAAAGGTAAGCTAAAATGCGAACAAAAGTCGTAAAATTTTCAACTAGTACAATTAAAAAAATACAGTGGGACACTGAATTTGGTGAGTTCCGAGATCCTAGATATCCGCTTCGATTAAGATTTCATAAAAATAGACTTAAAGCGACGTGGTACTTCGTAGATCGTTCAAATGTAAAGGCAAAAAATGGTTATAGGAAGATTGCGATTTGGCCTACATTAAGCTTTGATGATTTGAAAGACAACTTAAGTGCTATTCAAACAAAGTTAATTTTAAATCCAGACGACGTATTGCAGGACTCATTCTCAAATGTTGGTTTGTTAGCTGAGTGGTATTTACAAAGAAGCCAAACGGACAGTTCTACAACTAAACTTCGTAAAGCGACTATTAAGTGGGCCATTAAACGTCATATAACACCGCTATTAGGTCATGTAGACATTATGGAACTAACTAGAGACTTATTAGAGTCAAAATTTTTCTGGCCATTACAATTAACCATGAAAAAATCAACAATACGTTCAATTTGGAACGTACTTAAGCAAATGTTTACTAAGGCAATGTTTCTAAAGTTGATTAACACTCATGAGCTTGTCGCACTAAAATTTACTCATTTTATACGTGATAAAATTATTCCAGAAGCTACGAAATTACGGTCAAATCAACTTAAAGAAGTCGAAAAGCCACTGAAGAAAAGCGATATTCCTACTCAACTATTAATTATTTTGATGCTTTCTCACGGCACTCGAATTGGTGAGACAAGACAATTGAAATGGCGTTATTTTTGTTTTAAATCTAATTTGCTTATTATACCTGGCAGTATCACTAAAAATGGTGATGAATTAACAATCCCGTTGACGGCATACATCATTCAAATACTTAAGACATATCGACGTTACCAGATAAATAAACACTATAAAGGCGTTTATGTGTTTCCAGCTTCTCGTAGTAAAGACTCCATTAGCTCATATACAGCTAATACAATGGTGCAAAATGTGAGTTTAAATCAATGGACAAGTCGTTCACTAAGAAAAATATTCAGAAGCACTTTATTAGAATTAGGCGTGGACTCTGAAATTGCAGAAATGATGATCAACCATCGAAGAGGGACTTTAAGTGAAACTTATATACATACAACTGTACCAAAATTGAAAAGAGAAGCGTTGCAAAAATACCATAAATGGCTGCTAGAAATAAATCCATTTATGCTGCATTTATCTAAAAATTAATACGGGAAATACAGAGTGTATAAAACAGGTCTTTTATACGAAACTTTACTTCATTTTTGATCACTTTATTGTGTAACTGCACTTTTACAGGTTTAAAGGTAAAATGTTGTCAATAGCTTTAAATTTATGATTTTAAATTGGTTTTTTTTGGCCTGTTTTCTGAAGATAAGTTGTTTATTTAAGGTATGCGCACTTATTGAGTTCAGTTTCCTTTTTTGTGACCAAATTTTAAGAGGTAGTAATGACTTCCATTGCTTTTTTGTATTTTAAGGTGCTGATTTTAAAGCTTAATGTTTTTGCATAAATTAATTTTTCACTCTTTTTATCATTTTGCTTTGCACACTTTTGTGCATCAGGTTTAAACCTCTAACAACAGAATTTACCCCTTTTCATAGTGTTGAGGTTTATTTTTATTGTAGTGTTAGTTTTGTGTGTGTTTAGTGCTTGATTTTAGTTCCCGCTTCGATATTGTCTTAGATGATAAATTGGCGAATCATAGTTAAATTCATATGATTCAAGCCTTGGCGCCTGTTCAGGTAAATTATCAATGTTGCCTCTGTGTGAAATCTTTATAATATACTTCCGTCTTTAATAGACTTTATAGTGACTTACCGTGTTTTAAATATAAAAAAGAACTCAACTGTGGCACAATTAAAATAATTACCATATTAGTTATAGGCCGATTTTCTCATGGAAGAGTACCCAGTCAATAAAGCAAAACTTAGTGAAGCTGATATCATCACAAAATTCCTGATGCCAAGTATAAAAAAAGCAGGTTGGGACGATATGGCTCAAATACGCCAAGAGGTTAAACTGCGCGCCGGTAAAGTAATTGTCCGTGGGCAACTTGGTGTACGTAAAACGGTTAAATCGGCTGATATAGTGCTTTACCATAAACCTAGTATGCCGCTTGCTGTCATTGAAGCTAAAGCCAATAAGCACGAAGTAGGAAAAGGCATGCAACAAGCGCTCGATTATGCCAATTTACTCGATGTGCCGTTTATATTCGCCTCTAATGGTGATGGCTTTATATTTCATGATAAGACCAAGCTAGGCACGCCTGATGCGCATAACCTTGAAACCGAAATACGTTTAGAAGACTTCCCATCACCACAAGAGCTTTGGGCTAAGTATTGCGCTTACAAAGGCTATACCGAATCGCAGTTACCTATAATAAACCAAGCCTATTACGAGGGTGGTAGTGACAAGCATCCCCGTTACTATCAGCTCCAAGCGATTAATAAAACAGTAGAGGCTATATCGTCAGGTAAAGACCGCGTACTCCTTGTTATGGCAACAGGAACCGGTAAAACTTATACCGCGTTTCAAATTATTTGGCGCTTATGGAAGTCACGCGCTAAAAAGCGTATTTTATTCCTAGCTGACCGTACAGCTTTAATAGATCAAACTCAAAGTGGTGATTTTGCGCCGTTCGACACAGCAATGACCAAAATTACTGGCAGAACAATTGATCCGGCTTACGAAATACATTTAGCACTTTATCAAGGTTTGACAGGACCAGAAGAACATCAAAAAACATTTAAAAATGTAGACCCTGACTTTTTTGACCTTATTGTTATTGACGAGTGCCATCGGGGTAGCGCAAGCGAAGAAAGTGCCTGGCGTGAAATACTTACTTATTTTAAAAGTGCTGCTCAAATTGGATTAACAGCTACACCCAAAGAAACTGAGGAAGTATCAAACTCTGACTATTTTGGCGACCCTGCCTATACCTACTCTCTTAAAGAGGGCATAGAAGACGGCTTTTTATCTCCATACAAAGTGGTACGTGTCGATCTTGATGTAGACCTACAAGGTTGGCGGCCAACTAAAGGCCAGGTTGATAATAACGGTGAAGTAATACAAGACCGAATATACAACCAAAAAGACTTTGATCGCACAATGGTGATTGATGAGCGGACCATGCTGGTGGCCGAAACCATTACTAACTATTTAAAGCGTACAGACCCGATGGCTAAAACCATAGTATTTTGTAACGACATCGATCACGCCGAACGTATGCGTCGTGCCATTGCCAACCTAAATCCAGAGCAAATGGCTAAAAACGATAAATATGTGATGAAGATCACCGGCGATGATGAATTAGGTAAAGCTCAACTTTATAATTTTTGTAGTCCTAAGCGTGCTTATCCTGTAATTGCCACTACCTCAGAACTGATGACGACAGGGGTAGACGCTAAAACCTGTAAGCTAGTGGTGCTCGATCAAAACATTCAATCAATGACCAAGTTCAAACAAATTATTGGTCGTGGTACCCGTATTGACGATCGTTACGGCAAGCTGTGGTTCACCATACTCGACTTTAAAAAAGCCACCGAGTTGTTTGCCGATGAACGCTTTGATGGCACACCAGAAAAAATAATAAAAGTAACGCCCACCGACATTGAAGACGAAGACGTTGATCTTGAATCACAAGATGATACAACCGGCGTAGAGCAGCCTGATAGCGTATTCGATGATCAATCAACCGCTGACGATACAACAGATACTATAAATGACCCTAAAGGCGATGGTTCGCTTGATGGTAAGTGGGACGACGAAACCAATAAAGTGGCTAAGTACCGCGTATCAGGCGTAACTGTTAATAAAGTCGCAGAGCGAGTACAGTATTACGATACCGACGGCAAACTTGTTACCGAATCATTTATAGATTACACCCGTAAAACTATGAGCAAGCAATACCGCTCACTCGACGACTTTGTAAAACGCTGGAACGAATCTGATCGTAAAAAAGCGGTAATAGATGAGCTTGCCGAAGAAGGCATTATTTGGTCAGCACTTGAGGAAGAAATCGGCAAAGATATGGACCCCTTCGATATGATCTGCCATGTCGTTTACGACCAACCGCCACTTACCCGTAAAGAGCGCGCAGATAACGTACAAAAGCGTAACTATTTCACTAAATATTCTGGTACCGCACATACTGTACTCGAGAACCTTCTGTTAAAATACGCCGATGTCGGCGTGCAAGAAATAGAATCTATGCAAGCACTTAAAGTCGCGCCATTTAACCAAATTGGCAGCCTAGGTGAAATTATTAAAAAAGGCTTTGGCGGCAAACCACAATACGAGCAAGCACTCAAAGAACTCGAGGCCGAAATTTACCAAATGCCAACGCCTAAAACAGCTTAAATTATCATTGTTATGGCTATATATTAGCCATAGCAAAGCATCAAATAAATCAAAATAAACAGCTTTCATACTCGCTTTTAGTCGCTGTTTATAAAAGTAATCAAACAAGAGAATATTATGTCTATCAGTTCAGCTATTAAATCCATTCAAGATATTATGCGTAAAGATGCCGGTGTCGATGGCGACGCACAACGCCTTGGTCAAATGTCGTGGTTACTATTTTTAAAAGTATTCGACGCGCAAGAAGAAGAGCTAGAACTAGAATTAGACGATTACCGCGAGCCAATTCCTGAGCAATTTTTATGGCGCAATTGGGCGGCCGATAACGAAGGCATAACCGGCGATGAGCTGTTAGAGTTTGTAAACGATAAGCTATTCCCAGAGCTTAAAAACCTAACCGCACCCATAGATAAAAACCCTCGCGGCTATGTAGTCACCCAAGCCTTTAGCGATGCCTTTAACTACATGAAAAACGGCACGCTACTACGCCAGGTAATCAATAAGCTAAACGAAATAGACTTTACCGACTCAAAAGAGCGCCACTTATTTGGCGACCTTTACGAGCAAATACTAAAAGACTTACAAAGCGCAGGCAACGCGGGCGAATTTTATACCCCGCGCGCCATTACTAAATTTATAGTGGCGGTAACCGACCCAAAACTAGGCGAGTCAATCATGGATCCGGCTTGTGGTACCGGTGGCTTTTTAGCGTGTGCGTTCGACCATGTAAAAGCTAACTATGTAAAATCGGGCGACGACCACCAAATATTGCAAAAGCAAATACACGGCGTAGAGAAAAAACAACTCCCGCATTTACTGTGTACTACCAACATGATGCTTCACGGCATTGAGGTACCGGTACAAGTTAAACACGGCAATACGTTAAATAAACCGCTTTCAAGCTGGGACGACCAAGTAGATGTCATCATCACTAACCCTCCATTTGGCGGCACTGAAGAAGACGGCATAGAAAAAAACTTCCCAAGCGACATGCAAACACGCGAAACCGCCGATTTGTTTTTACAGCTCATTATAGAAGTGCTTAATATCAAAGGGCGCGCCGCAGTGGTATTGCCCGATGGCACCTTATTTGGTGAAGGCGTAAAAACCAAAATTAAAAAGCTATTAGTAGAAGAATGTAACTTACACACCATAGTACGCTTACCCAATGGCGTGTTTAACCCGTACACCAGTATTAAAACTAATATTCTGTTTTTTACCAAAGGCACGCCAACAAAAGACGTGTGGTTTTACGAGCACCCTTACCCAGCAGGGGTTAAAAACTACAACAAAACCAAACCCATGAAGTTTGAAGAGTTCAAAACGGAGCTCGAATGGTGGGGTAACGAGGCAGACGGCTTTGCCAGCCGAACTGAAACTGAGCATGCATGGAAGGTATCAATCGACGAGATTATTGCCCGTAACTACAATCTCGACATTAAAAACCCGCATGTAGGCGAGGTAATCAGCCACGACCCAGAAGAGCTATTAGCCGACTACTCAAAGCAGCAAGCTGATATACAAGCACTGCGCGATCAGCTTAAAGGTATATTATCAGCAGCGCTGTCTAAAGATGATGAGGGCAAGTAATGGCTGATACTAAAGCAAACGCAAACGAAGAAAACCTTAGCCCTGAGCAGTTAATAACAGAGCACCTTGATATTTGGACGACTGCCATTGAGCAAAAATCGTCAGCAGGGCGTGGCTCATCAAAAAAGTTTTCACTTCATGGCATTAAAAAGCTCCGCGAACTGATTTTAGAACTCGCAGTGCGTGGCAAGTTAGTGCCGCAAGATCCAAACGACGAACCCGCTTCAGTGTTACTAGAACGAATAGCCGCTGAAAAAGCACAATTGGTAAAAGATAAAAACTTTACTAATAAAAAGCAAAAGCCAAAAGTACTGCCGGAAATTAATGAGGATGAAAAACCGTTTGAATTGCTGAAAGGGTGGGCGTGGAGTTCTAACGCTCTGCTTTTTAATTTAATTAAAGGCAAGAAGCCTAAAGTGCTCTCAGAAAAAAATATAGGTTACCCATACTTAGATATTGAAGCGTTAGACCGCAATAATATACTCAGATATACAGACGATGAAAAATGCCCTAGATCTACAGAAAAAGATATCCTTGTTGTATGTGATGGCTCTAGAAGCGGTCTAATTTTAGATGGGAAAGATGGCGTAATAGGGTCGACTTTAGCATTAATCAATACACCTTATTATCTTCAAGAGTATATTAAGCTTTTCTTCAAACAAGCTTTTCATCGCCTTAATTCTTCAATGAAAGGTGCGGCAATACCGCATTTAGATACCAAATCTCTGAGGGAAGGCTTTATGGCTACCCCCCCCTTAAAAGAACAGCATCGTATCGTTGCTAAAGTCGATGAGCTAATGAACTTGTGTGATGCGCTTGAGGCGCAAACTGAAAATAGTATTGCGGCACATCAAACATTAGTGGAAGTGCTGTTAGAGGCATTGCTGAAAGCAGCAGAGCAAACCGCAACACCAGAACAAGCCACAGCACAGTTCCAACAAAACTGGCAACGTTTAAGCGAGCACTTCGACACGCTATTTACCACCACCGCCAGCATCGATACGCTAAAGCAAACCATTTTACAACTAGCAGTAATGGGCAAACTCGTCCCTTGGGACAAAGGGGCATGCAAAGGCGAGTTGAAAGAATATTTATCTTTTGGTCCTAGAAATGGCTTCTCTCCTAAAGAGGCTGCAGTAATAACTGATGTCCGCGTTTTAAAGTTGGGAGCTACCTCATATGGTTCCCTTAATTTAGATCAAACAAAACATGTAGATGTAAATATAGAGTTCAACTCACATCTTTGGCTAAGTGAAGGGGATATTCTAATTCAGCGAGGAAACTCGGCCAGTTATGTTGGTTGTAATTGCTTGATCAAAAAAGATATATCAGGAGTTATTTATCCAGATTTGATGATGAAGTTGAGGGCTGCGGATGGTTTAAATCCTAAGTATTTATCAATATGGCTATCGGCGCCGAAATCAAGGCGGTTTATGTGGGATCGTATGACAGGTACTTCAGGAACAATGCCCAAAATAAGCAAAAAAATAGTGGAAAAAATTCCAATCGTTGTCCCATCTATTTCGGTTCAAGAGGTTATTATAACTAAAGTAGATGAACTCATGACACTTTGCGACCAACTGAAAGCCCGCTTAACCGACGAACAAACCACTAAACTCCAACTCACAGACGCCATTGTTGAGCAGGCTGTAAATTAATCTATAACGGAATATAGAGAACAATAATAATGAGATTAAAATCACTATATATTAACGAGTACAAAAATTTAAAAAATTTAAATTTAACGTTGACTGATAATTTTTTAGAAGTGTTTGTAGGCAAAAATGGCTCAGGAAAATCAAATTTATTTGAAGCATTAATTGAGATTTTTAGACATATCTATGAATCTGAGATTAAGTATAGAGACAGTAATAGAAAAGAGATTATACCCGCACCCTTTAAATATAAAGTTGAATACGAAATTGATAAGTCTACAGTGTCAATTGAATATATTGGAGAGTTATTAACAACAAATTATGTTATTCCTCCTGAGAGCGACTACATACCATTCCCTGAGCATATACTTATGTATTACTCTGGCAAAAACAATAACATAGTTAAAATTTTAGAAAAGTATGAAAGCCGTTTTAGACGAGCAATAGGTAATGAAGATGATAATGACAGTAGCCGCATTTTTATTGGTATTGGATCAGAGTACAAGCACTTGTTACTTGCAACGATGCTGGTTTTACCGGAAGAAAATAAAGCTAGGCAATTTATATTTGATAAACTCGGTCTAGCTACTCAACAAACGTCTATTCAACTGACACTTACTCGCCCAAGTAAAACTTACGCAAAAGGCGCTCAGATTGATGACTTTGATCCAAGAACTCATTATTGGGGTTTAAAAGGGCGCTCTTTAGAATTTGTAAAAAGGCTTGAAAAATGTATTAAGGGTGAGTTTCAGCATCGAGAAATATATTTCAGAACACCACAACAATATGTTTTGAATATAGATATTGAACTATTCAGGAATGAATTTGAGAATGATGATGCAGGTCGCTTATTTAGTTATTTTGATAATTTAAAAGCGTTAGATATGTTGGCTGACATCAAAGCTGATATAACCCTCACTTGTGGTACTCAAGCAAGCTTAGACTTTTTTAGTGACGGGCAAATTCAGTCTGTTTATATTTACGGCATCAGCGAAATATTTAAAAATTATAATTGTTTAACTCTTCTTGATGAGCCTGACTCTTTTTTACATCCTGAATGGCAGTTTGAATTTTTAAGCCAAGTTAACGAAATTTCAGATACCGCATTAAAAACGAATCAAGTATTAATGACAAGCCATAGCGCTGTTACTTTAATTCCACATGAAACTAAAAAGATACGTTATATGGAGTTGAAGAATGAAAACTCGCTTTGCTTTGAACTACCAAAGCACGTTGTAGTACAGCGACTCAGTTCAAATTTAATCAGTTACTCTGAACATGAAAACTTACTATCTATCATACAAACCATTCAAACTACAAATAAGCCAATATTATTCACTGAAGGTAGTTCGGACCCCTATATTATTAATGAGGCATGGAGAAAGTTATATCAAGATGAAATGCCTTTCATTCCTTATTATGCCTTTAGCTGTACTTATATAAATCAATTAATTACAGATAATAGAATACATGGAGAGATGCAAGGTAAGCCCATTTTTAGCTTGTTTGATTTTGATAAAGCGTTTAATCAGTGGAATTCTTTGAACGGTTATACTTTAGAGTCAGATGTAAATAAGGGTTTGATAAAAAAGTGGGCTGAAGGAAACTCTTTTGCGATTATGCTACCGGTTCCTGTAAACCCAGATATCAGATCCCTTGTTATTAAAGACGAAGAAAAAGGAACAACTTGGGGCGGAGAGTCGAGTTGTGCGATAGAGCATTTATTTTATGGTTTAGATGCAACCAATCAGTATTTCAAAATTGAACGCTCTAGGGGAGATGGCCAAAATATTGCGTTTAACTACGATAAGATTAAATTTGCTAAGAATATAGTCCCTCAATTAGGCCCTGAATGCTTTGAGGTATTTAGGCCTATGTTTGATTTTATTAAGCAACAATGCGCTCAATAAACAATATAGATAAATATTAAGGGACAATATGAAAACCATAAAAAAGTACGATTTTGACGACCAGCAATTGGGAGTAGGGCGTCTTATTTTAGCTATAATGAAAAAGTATGTTGAAGAGAATAATCCTACATATGAGCAGTTACGGCAAGACTTTAAAGAGGTAGAGGAATACAGAACTAAAAGTAAACCCTTATATATAACTCTACAAGACTTAGAGCAAAAGAAAAAGCAAACTAATTATAATAAAAAACGCTTTTTTGAGTTAGATGATGAGTCTTTAAAGCTTTCAGATAACACCATTATTTACGTTAGCAATCAATGGAGTGGTAATGGAGACAAATCAAGTAGCACCAACAAGTTTATTAACTTTGTTAATTCTAAGTTCAATTATAAAATTACAGACGTTGTAGAACATAAGTCTATTAATGATTTATATAACGATTACCTTAAAAAGCCTAGCAATGGTTGGATCTCTGATTATGAGCGTTTTAGCGCAGAAGTGAAGCAAAGTTTAGGTGCTACTGCCTCCCGTTATGAAACTGATTTTATAGAAAAGCTATGGAAGTCTGAATCCAATGGAATTGCTAGTGTTAAGCCTGGGACTCTGAGTAATGATGAATACAAAAACCTTTTAGACGACTTGCCTGAAATTACGGCTTTGATATTCAAAGACCCTACTCCAAACACTTTAGGGGAAATATATAAATGGGCTGATGAAGCTAAAAAAGAGGGAAAGTTTAACACCATCAAGCGTGGTGTAATTCACAGAGTTTTTGCTGCTGCTGACCCAAAAAAATACAATACAATTTTGAATGTTGATGGTTTAAGAGCTTTTACGAAATACTTAAATGATGCTTTTAATTTAGGAATTAATGTTAGTTGGAATTGGGCTGAGTTAAATCAGGTTGTTACCGAAAAAATTAAAAGTAAGGTAAATAAACTTGAAAATGAGCTAGTTTTTAATACATTTATTTGGTGGCTGTTTGAAAAGCTAAGAACAGAAAGTGACGATGAAAGGTTATATATAGACGAAGATGAAATGGATTCTTCAATGGTCACTGAACGAAACCAAGCTAAACAAAAAGCGATAAACCTTATTTACTACGGCCCACCTGGTACTGGTAAAACTTTTACCCTTCAAAAGCTTTTAAAAGAAGAATACACAGAAATAGGAACTTCTGAAGAGCCTGAAGTTTGGCTTAACAATAAGTTGGGTGATTTAAGTTGGTTTGAAATCATGACACTTATTTTGCTTGATATAGATGAAGAAGTTTCAGTGACAGAAATTGTGAACCATGAGTATTTTACAAAGAAGTTAGCGCTTAATGGTAGAACTGCCAACATACGTCAGACAGCTTGGGCTGCCTTGCAAACTCATACAATTCAAGACTCAAAAACAGTTAAGTATGCCAAGCGCATTGAACCACTAATTTTTGATAAAAATACAGATAGCAAGTGGACTATTGTTGATAAAGAACATGAATTAATCGTTGGTTTTAGAGAGCAACTAAATGAGCTTAAAGCAGGGCCACTTGTTGAAGAAGAAATAAAGCGTTTTGAGTTTGTTACCTTTCATCAATCTTATGGTTATGAGGAGTTTATTGAGGGTTTAAGGCCAGTTACTAACGACGATGGCGATATAAGCTACGTTGTAAAACCTGGTATTTTAAAGCGCCTGTGTATGCGTGCTGAAGCTGATCCTAATCATCAATATGCATTAGTGATTGATGAAATTAACCGAGGCAATATTAGTAAGATATTTGGTGAGTTGATAAGCCTTATTGAAATAGATAAACGATCAGATAAAGTAGACAAACTTACAGTTACTTTGCCGTACTCAAACTTACCTTTTTCGGTACCTGGTAACCTCGATATTATTGGTACAATGAACACGGCTGACCGTTCTTTAACTCATATAGATATAGCGTTAAGACGCCGTTTTGAATTTAAAGAGCTAAGAACTGACTACGCATTAATAAGCGATAATGTAGATGGTATTAACTTAAGAAAGCTTTTATTTACTATTAACAAACGGATAGAGCTTTTATTAGATAGAGAGCATATTATTGGGCATGCTTTATTAATGAAAATAAAGAATTTAGCAGGTCTTAAAAAAGTATTTATCGCTAATATCATGCCGCTAATGGAAGAGTACTTTTTTGATGATTGGGATAAAATTAATAAGGTATTTAATGGCAACGGATTTGTTTCAGAGTTAAAAGATGCTCATACAACTTGGCTTGGTGACTCTGATGAGTATGTAGCCAAGTCTTACTATGTAGACCGTAAAGCCTTTAGCAAGATTGAAAATTATACAGCGGTTTATCAACATATTGATGACAAAAATTTTGCCGCGATTTTTTATGGACAAAAGCAAAACTAAGGAAGGTTTATGCGTACATGGTCTGTTTATGAATTTTCTCGCTTGTATAAAAGTAATATAACTAAATATGAGGGTGATCATTTAAACCTAGAACACTCTCAATTTGAAGCGCTCAAACAGTTATTAATTTGCAGTGAGGCAGACCATGATAAGTTATTTAGGTATGGATTTGAAAAGCGCCAAGAGGTATTGGTTTGTCAAAACTACGTTGGTGTAATTTGTTTACCTTGTGGTGATCAAATTGAAATATTGCCTAAAACACATCGAAAAAGCGTATATGCTGAGAGTGATGAAAGTATTAGCAGGAACCGCTCTAACCTCATTAAAATGTTAAAGGCAACGCGTTATTTACCAGGTAAGGTTGCCGAGAATGCATCGTTAGATATGACGAAAATGCCATTACTTGATGTATTTATTCAATTGTTTTTGCAAGAAGTAAGCTTATTAATTAAGCGTGGTGTTGCAAGGCAATATGAAACGCATGAAAGTAATGAGCCTTTTATTAAAGGTAGAATATTGGTTAGTCAGCAAATCAGGCATAACTTAGTTAATAAACACCATCACTTTATAGCCTTTGACGAGCTGACAACTAATCGCCCTGAAAACCGATTAATTAAAAGTGCATTGTTCTGGTCGCTCAAGCGCGTGACAGCAAAAACGCAACACCTTTGCAGAGAGTTACTATTTCACTTTGAAGAAGTAACAAGCTCAAAAGCTATTTGGCAGGATCTCAATGCTTGGCAACGGGGCAGACATTTGTCTCACTATGAAGCGATTAGGCCGTGGATAGAGATGATTTTTAAAGATCAAAGCCCTACATCGGTAAACGGTTCAAAAAGCATGTTGTCTATATTATTTCCTATGGAACGCGTATTTGAGGATTACGTACCAATTTGTCTGAAAAAACAATTCCAAAAATATGACATAAAAACACAAACCAGCAGTCAATACTTAATAAGCCATACGCCTAGCGACAGTAAAAAATGCACTAATGATGGCAAGCTTTTCCAATTAAAGCCTGACTTACATATTCAAGCAGAAAATAAATTAATTATTGGTGATACAAAGTGGAAGGTGATTGATGAAAACTTACCTAACAAAAAGTATGGAATAAGTGAAGGCGACATGTACCAGATGTTGGCCTATAACCAAACTTACCAGAAGGGTGAATTAGAACCCGCAGTGATTTGGCTGATCTACCCTATGACAGCTAAGTTTTTAAAGCCTTTACCTGATTTTATTTTTGATAACGGGCTTACACTCAAAGTATTACCATTTGATATTGATAAGTCGGAGTTATTTACTAAGTAGAAAAAATGATTTTGATAATATTGTTCAAAACATCTGTGCTTTATCAAATCACTTAGTGTTAGTTTCGCTTACATGGCTATCAAGTAAATCCTTGATAGCCGATAAAATTTTTACGATGACAAGTTTATTTTTTAAATTAACTCAAATGCCCTAGCAAAAGGTTGTTGATCTTGATGAAAGCGGACATGGCCTTTAGACTTTAATGGTTTGGTTCGTTGCGTAAATGGCTTTGCGATATACCCCCAATTACCTTTTTTTGAAAAATAGATAACAAAGTCGATATCTGCTTCCCCCCATAGATTTTCAACCACGGTATTTTCATTACTACTTTCTAATGTTTTTATTTGAATACGATAATGTTTTTGTCCATCGGCAATAAGTAGATCGGTTTTCATACCATGGTCAATGAGTGGTTGATAAACTTCCCATCCATCATTAAGTAGCCAACTAGCGGCAAGTGTTTCGTAAGAGATATTTTCGTAGTGCTTTACAGCTGATTTTTTAGGTGCTTGGTTTTTTACTGGCATAGTGATTCCAATTTAAAATTGATGCCGTATGCCAGGTAAGGGCTTCCTGTTTACGGGCCGAACTTGCGTATCGCAAAGTCCCCAATTTCAAATCACTATATAGCGTATGCTTATATCGAATGTTAATGGCGGCCAGCCATGAGATTTCTCGGTATGGAGCTTGTCTCATTAATAACATCTAGGTAGTTCACCTGTGAGATGTATGAACATTTAATGTAATAGATTTTATAAATTAATTCAAATTTAATAGCCATATTATTAATATCAGAAATTTACTTCAAATATGACTATAGATATTTATATTATTATATAAAGTTACACACTATTTTTGCTATTTGCTATTTGCTATTTGCTATTTGCTAAAAGGTTATTAATTTCTGTAATAGTTTGGTTTTTATGCTGTTCTAATTCACTGATAATTATTAACAGTTGGTTCCAATATCGCTTTAAGAAATCCTGTTTATTAAAGTCTATTTTTAGTGCTGAAAATTGTTGAAGAACATCATCCATTGTTATTTTTATTTTACCATTAGTGCATATTTGACAGCCATATCCAACACACTTAGGGCAGATAATTGTATTTTTAGATTTTTCATCCGCATACTTATCAAGCTTCTTCTGTAGGTCAAAAATTATTTGTTTCAATTGTTCAGCTCTGTAGCTATTTTGATCGTAGATCTGTTCAATTTGTAGCTCATAGTTTGTTTGAGCAGCTTTATTTTGCTCTGCGGATACACCATATTTTTTATATAACGACTTAATTTTTTGTTGTTGTATAACAAGTGGTTTATCGATTAGCATTTGCATAATGATTATTGCAAATATATCTGGGTGCCGGAGTCCTGCAGCTCTGCAGTAGTGTTCTATTTGTTGAATTAATTGACATGCACTTATTTCATCATTCTCAGAGTACATTGTTTTAATTATTAATATGCCAAGTTTATGTGTGCTATTAGCAGAATCAAGCAATGCATATAATTCATTACGTTTTAAATTATCAATTCTGGCGCTATAACGATGGTTATTCAACGATACTGATTTTGCAGAATTTAATGTGATAAGCAATTCTATTGGACGACACATAAGCAACCTTAATATTAAGTTAAATAATCTAAAAATGTTATTTCATTAAAGTAGGATGACATAAAATAAACGTTAATTGAAATCGAGTATTTTAAGCAAATGGTATAGGTGTTATTTCATTGGTATAGCTTTAAATTATATCTATACCGGCTGTAGAGCATGGTATTAATAGAGTTATTATTGAAGTGGTATAGGTGGTAGTGCTAGTTTTAAATAAATAAGATTTATCTGATCTTTCTTTTTAATTCGAAAATTAACTGTTTTATGTAATAACAATGATCATTTTTAAATCGATGACTTTTTTAAAATGTAAGATAATTTGTAAGACGTTTATATTTTTACTTTTATTAAGTATATTTAAATCAATAACTTAAAAACTCTGATCTAATGTCTTGTTCGCCACATTAAGTACCGAGCAGGTACGAGGAAGACCCGCAACACCTTGTAAAATAAGGTTTGCGGGTTTTTTTATGTCCGCGAACATCCGAACAGTTCGCTGGAATCTACAAAAAATGTAAGTCCATTTGTAAGACGATGTCAGTTTATTAAAAAGGCTCTTACAATAATGGCTAAAGCATCATTTACCAATACTCAAATCAACCCTGCTAAATGAATTCAGATATTACGTGATGGCTGGGTTTATCGTTAAAAGTTACCTGCTACCAATACTAAATGACCGACGCATTTGTTGTTTCTTACTCGGAAAGGAGAAAGAGAGCTGTTTTCTATCTCGTTCTGGGGCACAAACCGAGATAGGAAATATGGTTTATTTCATTCTAAATTAGTGGCCAAAATCGCTTAGCCACAACAGAATATAAATATGAGCTTATATTCTTTAATGAATGAATTAGAGCTAACAACTTCCTTTTCCAGTCTAACTTTCCAACTTATAGTTTGCTTCGCTAGCAGGTAATGTGATTTTAAATGTGTTGTTATGGTTTACTTGATAAGGCAACAGCTCAATTTTACCTTGGTGTGATTTTATAATATCTAATACAATCGACATGCCAAGCCCTGCGCCATCTCCTTTCCCTGTTTCTCCCCTGAAAAACTTTTCGAACATATTTTCTCGGATATTATCTGAGATACAGCCTCCGTTATCACTTATTTCAACTTCTATCGTCTGTTGTGATGGCGAGTAAGTCTGTTTAATTATGATCTCTGAATGTTGACCGGAATAGCGGATAGCGTTATCAATAATGTTATTAAATAAAATACTGAGGAAGGTCGGTTCTCCTTGTGTAAATAGTTTACTTTCAGACTCAAAAATAAGTTCCTGTTGTTGTTTCAAGGCAATAGGCGCGAGGTTTGCGATCACCTCTTGAATTAAAAGTGTTGAGTCAACAGGATTAAATTGCAACTGTTTTTGCCCTTCAACACGCGACAGCATTAACAGTTGTTGAATAAGCCGGTCAGTTCGATCAATTCCCGCTAATATATGATTTAAGTCGTTATCTAATTGTGCTTTGTTTTGGCTGTTTAATGCATTTTCTGCATTTAACCTTAAAACGGTAAGAGGCGTTTTGAGTTCATGCGCGGCGGTGCGAGTTAAGCGCCTTTCTCGTTGCCAAGCATTATCTAATTCATTGAGTAAGTAGTTTAATTGAGAGACTAAAGGTTGTAGCTCAAGTGTTGGGGTGATGACCGAAATCTCATCTAAATGATTTACACTACGTTGTGAGATGGAGAGGCGCAATTCATCAATCGGCTTGAGCAGTTTATTAATCAGCCAAGTAAGTATTATTGCGAGTGTCGGAATTAAAAAAAGTAACGGTAGGGCGGTCGACATAGCAATTTCATTGACCAACTCTTCTCGAATGGATTGTCGCTCTGCAACAATCAAATAAATGGTTTTATTTTGCTTGGTTAAAGTCAGTTGAAAATAGCGCCAAGTTTTCTGATTAACCGTGGTAAATGCAAAACCATCTTTTCCTTCTTTTCCTAAAAACTGGGCTGGCGCCCCTTGTGATTTTAACACTATTTTATCATCGATATAAA
The DNA here is from genome assembly GCF_947489755.1 of uncultured Psychromonas sp. Taxonomy (GTDB): domain Bacteria; phylum Pseudomonadota; class Gammaproteobacteria; order Enterobacterales; family Psychromonadaceae; genus Psychromonas. Next base: position 16,543 of record NZ_CANLFB010000011.1, on the reverse strand, counting down.
ATTGAAAGAGAATATTTTGTTCGTAAGGGTGCCCGTAGGGAGTTACCGAATCGTCATCGCTTGCAAAGCGTAAAATATCGCTGATACGATCATCATAATGTAGCGTTTTATCATTATTTAACGCCTCTATTAAAGTCGGTGCACTGAGTGCAAGTATCTTGGAAGATTGTCCAAGACGAGCATCATAAACTTCATCGATTTCAAGGCTAGTTTCATAGAAAATGAATGACCAAGAAAGCAGGATTAGTAGCGAAACAGAGAGTATGCTTGAAGCGATTAAACGCTTCTTGATGGAGAAAGGAAAGTTCTGATTATTTTTCAATGATATACCCTACACCACGAATGTTTTTAATAAAGCTATTGTCGATTTTCTTCCGTAAATTATGAATATGGACTTCAATGGTATTATCACTCGGTATCTCATCCCATCCATGTAAACTTTGTTGTAATTGCTCTTTGCTGAGCACTCTGCCTGCTTTGGTTAATAATGTGGATAAGAGTTTAAATTCATTTTTAGTGAGCTTAACCGGTTGCCCCAGATATTGTACATCATTATTTACTAAGGATATTTGTAGGCCATTGAGTTCGATGGTGGACTCTACGTTACCTGAGACACGGCGAATTAATACACGAAGTCGCGCTAAAAACTCACGTAATGAAAAAGGCTTAACTAAGTAATCATCAGCCCCTCCATCAAGCCCCTTAACGCGGTCATCGATATCATCGCGAGCAGTAAGTATCAAAACCGGTAATTCATGCCCAGCATGTCGAAGTTGGCGTAAAACGTCTAAACCATCAATATCGGGTAACGTTAAATCAAGAATAACGGCCAAAAATTCTTCAGTGCGTAACGTTAACTCAACTGGTTTTCCTAGCTGTAACCAATCGACGGTATATCCATGTCGAGATAAGGATTCCAGTATCGATTCGCCAAGCATTAGATCATCTTCGACCAATAATAACCGCATTGTTACATTAACTCCTCTAGCTTGCCTTGTATCTCTTGTTGGCGACCTTTATCTGCAAGGGGACGGTTTGGTCGTGGAATCGCTTGTTGTGCTTTTTTAAAGTATTTTATCGCTTCGGTTTTTCGACCATCTTCACGTAAAAAATCAGCATAAAAGTAGTTGCTATCAATACCATCGGGATTAACGGCTAATGCTTTTTGTAACATTATTTCTGCTTTATCATCACTACCAAAACCTATTGGCCAGCCTGGTACTTGGTAGTATAAAGAGCCCAAACTAGTATACGCGGAACCATTAAGTGTAGTTGGCTCATCGGCAATGACTTCTTCAAATAAAAGCTTTGCTTGTTTCACTAATGATAAGGCACCTAGGCCTCCTTTCGCACCTGCTAAAGAGCTTTTATTGATCGCAAGCCACACTTTGAGTTCATTATTTTTTGGATTAACTGACAGAGCTTGTTCATTATCTTCGATAAGATGCTGGAAGCAATTTTCTTTACTCTCTGTGTTTATTATTTCATATTGGCAAGCTGCCCACTGATGCTGGATATTCAACAAACTCTGATTAGACGCATTGGCCACAAAAGGAATGCTTAAAAAGGTGATAGTAATACCCAAAATGCCTGTTTTCATCACATTAATGGTTTTTATAAACTTAAATGCTTTCATGTTGATCTCCTTGAGTAACTGCACTGTGGGCTTGTGTTTTATTTAAAAAAGTATTAATCGTAGCTTGTTGCTTATAAATCGCAGAAGAAACCAAACTTGGAAAAATCTGATTTATTCTTGCAAATAACTTTTCTGGCCAGCCAATCCAGCGTGTTTTTATTTCTTTGTGCAGCACTTCTAATACATTTTTAGCAACAACTTCTGGTGTATCAGTCTGGTTTCCAAGTTGTTTGTTGAGTTTGTTTACTTGTGAATCATTTAATGTTGTTTGAGTGGCTCTTGGCGCTAAATAAAATACATTAATACCTGTGCCTTTTAGCTCGCGTTGCAATGCTTCACTAAAACGGTGTAACCCTGATTTAGCCGCGCAATAACTGCTATAACCCGGATAACCGATGGAGCCAAAGGTCGACCCTATGTTGAGGATAAAACCGGGACGATTTAGCCAACCTAATGCCAATTTACTGAGGATAATTGGGCTTGTTAAGTTAATCGTTAGCTCGTCAACGATGGATTGTGTATCACGATCAGAGAGCCGCGAAAATTGATTGCAACCTGCATTATTTATGATCCCATCAATATGAATACCTTGTTGAAACCATGTGTCACATTGCTTATTAATAGAATCTAAGCCAGCCGATTTACTGATATCACAAACAATCATGCGATGTTTACTTGCGTTGTCTAAGCTCGCTTTAAGTTGTTCAAGTTTAGAATAGTCACGACCGATTAAAACCAAGTAGCAACCTGCTTGTGCAAGTTCTTCTGCAATTGCATTCCCTATTCCACCTGAAGCACCAGTCAACATGATGACTTTTTGTTGTAGCTGCATAAGTGATCCTTAAGCGACTTGCATATTATGAATTGGCGCAGATATGGTAAGTTGTGCCAGCATTTTTCCATATAAGTTAAACACCATATTGGCCCCCTCTATTACGGCTTGTTGATCATCGATATCAGTGATGTTGTTCATCAACGACTCAAATAATTTGATATGCTCTTGGTCTAGTGTGCTGTGAGAGGTTAAATAACTCATTGCTGAATCAGGTAAGCCAAGGGTTTCTTGTACTAGTGATGCGATATTTCCACCTACACTGACGCTGGTACCTTCTAATACCCAGACCATGCCAAAAAATGCCATTGGATTACAACGATCAATTTGGTGATAAAGGTAAGCCACCATCAATTCGATAGCCTCACATACTTTACCTTGTTGCTGGTTGTTACGAACAAGCTCAGCATTTTCTCCACAGGCATTTATGTCATTTAATATCCACTCGTGATGACCTTTTTCCTCTTCGATATATTCGCCAAGTGCGCTTCGTAACCATTCATAATGTTCGGGTAATCTTCCTCCGCAAGCCATCAATAGCGGTACAGTGTGTTTCACATGGTGGTAAGCCTGGGTTAAAAAGCTCGTATATAAGGGTAATGAAATTTGTTTTTGTTGGCAGGCTGCAAAAATAGGTGCTTGATACATTGTTTGTTGTGCATCAAGTGTTGCGCTTTTAAGTTTTTCAAAAAAAGGTGTTGGTTGGTTCATGGCTTTTTCCTTTAAATTACAGTTCTGTAAATTGTTGTCTGCATGACGTATATCAATAATGGTTAACTCATTTTTCACCTGTGGACTTAACTGATTTTCTTTACTTAATTGTTCGGTTTTGTTTAAAAGTCCGTTAAATTCAGAACGTCGAGGTCGACCGTTACTGGTTAATAAATTGAGGTAAGTGACAAAGTCGTTACAGACAATTATTTTTTTAATGGATGCGTAATCTGGATTTTGTTGATTGAATATCTGAACCGTTTTAATAAGGTCACTTTGTGGAATCTCTGCATTTGCAATAAAGGCTGTTAATTGGTCATTTTTATCACCCAGTACCACTATTTTTTGCAGTTCAGGATAAGCCTGTGCTTCTGACTCTATCCATTCTGGGGAAATGTTTCGTCCAAAAGGGGTGATCACGACATTCTTTTTACGCCCATTGATATGTAGGAAGTCATCTTTATCTAAATAACCAAGATCGCCGGTGTGAATAGATTTCTCTGTTAACGGTTGCCCAAGGTAACCAAGCATATTTGCACCACTAACCAATATTTCCCCATCAGGGGCAATGCTGACTGTACAATGAGCCAATACTTTTCCACAACTGCCTATTTTATTTGAATGTGGGCTATTCAAACTTACTACTGAACCACATTCTGACAAGCCATAACCTTCATAAACAGGGATGCGCTGACTACGCGCTTTCTTTATTAATGCGCTGGCGACACGTGCACCGCCCACCGCCACAAAGCGTAATGCTTTAATCAACTCAGGGTTAATTACTGAAATATGAATAAGTGCCATCAGTAAAGCAGGCGTCAACACTAAACTCTGTGGATGAAATTGCTTCAGAGCTTGCATAAATAGTGCAATATCAAACTGGCTTGAACCTATTAAACCAACCGATTTACCCTCTTTAATGATGCAAGTTACACCGAGTAATAGTGGGACATATAATCCGGTTATATTTTCTAGCAAAGTAGACAAAGGTAACAAGACTAAATGACGAGAAGGTAGAGTGCTTTCAGAGAGGGTATCCGCTAATGTTTGTGTCACTTGTTGCAAGTGTAGCTGGCTTAAACAAACGCCTTTGGGTTGACCCGTAGAGCCTGAAGTAAAAGTGATTTTTGCGGTTTTATTTAATATCGTTTCATTTAATGGTGATGTCTCTATAGATTGCGGAGTAACAACGATAACAGGCATTCCAGAGAGCATTGATTGTTGCTGCTGATGGTGTTCAGGCCAATCACCAATTAGTAGGTCGATATTAGCTGAACTTAAAATATGGGTTACTTGCTGTTGAGTAAAAAACAGCGGTACGGGGACAATAGCTATCTTTGCGAGTAAACAAGCAAGGTCAATAATAGCCCAGTCAATGCTATTTTCAGCGCGTAGTGCAATACACTTTACATCAAGGGCTAATAAAGCATGTTTAGTCGCTATTATTTCTGACCAGAGTTGGTGATAATTGATCTGTTCGTTAGTTTTTCCATTAACTATTTTATCATCCGCTTCATGATAGCGATCACCTATCAAAGCTATTTTTCTGGGGGATTGCTCGGCAAGTTTTTGTATGGTCTCAAATAACGTTTTCATGCTTGTGCTACCCACTTTGAATTATTGCTTCTGTGCAGTGGACGCTGTAATAATTTCTGTAGCCCTTCCTTGAGGTTTCCTGCTGAAACTTTAGGGCGGTGGTGGTAATAGGTTCCCCATTTATCTTGAGTATCTGAAATTTGACCTGAGTTTGCATGTGCTAATATAGTTGGCTCTAAACCCAAGCGACACATCATCGCGTATAATGGATCGGTTGCGGTAAAAATGCACCATTCATAACCTAATGCGACAAGGTGCTCTGCCATCAGCATAAAATGCATGGGTGACATGCCACGAGAAAAAGAAGCTAACTGCCCAAACTCAATTAACTTCTGACGTTCGATAGTTTGACCAAATTCTTCGCCCATCAGTTGCTCTGCTGGTGCATCTAAATATTGCTCTAAAAATAGGGGGGCATCACTAGCTACTCGATAACCACATGTTGATAGTAATTGTTGGTGTTGGTCATAAATAGCAACAAACATTGGCATAAACTCATCGATATGAGCATTAAATGCCTGCTCATAACGTGATTTTATATAAGATTCAACATCACTTCTGCAAGCATGATCTTTATCTATAATCTGTAACTTAACCTGCTTTCTTGAATTAATTGCTGTCATCATCTTGTTCCTATTTTTATCTGTTGAAATAACAATAGGAAATGAAACTTAATGGAAACTTAAGAAAGTCTGTGTATTTTTAGTTTTGGGGAAGATTGTGCTGGGGTATTGGCATTATTTGGACGAGCTAACGCCTGTTTTTACTTCGGTGAGGTTTTATAATATCTAACGTAATCGACATGCCAAGCCCTGCACCATTTCCTTTCCCTGTTTCTCCTCTGAAAAAATTATCGATCATTTTTCTCGGATATTATCTGAGATGCTGTATCCATTATCACTTATTTCAACTTCTATCGTTTGCTTGATTGGACTGATTTTTTAATCAGCATAAGGATTTGTGATTGTCGAGGCGCACTATTGTTTTATGTTTTTAAATCAAAAGGCGTACCGAACTAATCACTACTTAAATTCTTAACTATCTCATCCTTTTGACACTATTTATCGGTCTGGTTTAGGTGTAGATATGTGAATATAATTGGCATATTAGCGGAGCGTTCTATCTCACTTTGGGGGCGAAAGTGAGATACAAATATTAAATCAGATCGTCCAATAAATAAGTTAACTCCAAGTGCTAGGATTCTCTGTAAACAAATTTATCACTCAATATAAAATTACTGATTGTTCCTGCAATTACTCCTCCTATAAATGCTATATGAATAAAATGAGGCTGTGGTAAAACGGAAGTTAAAAGGTAAAAAAACGCTATATTGGGTAATAGTGAGCAAAGAGAGCTAACAAAAGCTCTTCTAAGTTGTTTATATATTGGTAATTGCTTCCGCTCTTGAAAAGTAAAGGTGCGATTTCCATACCAAGTAACTAACACTGCAAAAGTAAATGCTGTCATTCTAGCGCAATACATTTCGATACTCATTACGTCAAATAAGAACCAAAAAACACTGGCGTCAATGCAGAATGCAATTGCGCCAATGGTTAAAAAGCAGAATTTTTTATTCATTGTGACTATTCATTGTGACTATTCGAACAAAAATACAGAGAGCGCTTTTTATTTTTAGCTTCGAAGCGACAGTCATTTAATATTTTCATATTGTTTTTGATTTGATTATTAGCGGTCACAATGTAGAAGGGTGCCGTTGTTGGTTGATTTTCTTCCGTCCATATTTTAGCTTGCCCCTGGGTGTAAAATCGTCCCGAAAAGCTGTATTTATCAAGATAATATATTGGAAATTTCTTGTTGGTTGCTTCTATTAAGCCAACATCACTTTTTGCTTCAAATATTGGTTTTCCAAAGACTAATAAGCCAATAACAGCAACAGGCACAAAACAACTGATGATTATTTCGCTTCTACTTAATGATTGCTTCCCCGATGCTAATAACAGAGCCATTGCTGGCAAACCGGGTAATACATACATAGGTAAAATATTACCCGACAATGTAAATAATAACATGGGTGAAACTAACCAACAGATCAAAAAAGTATGCCAGCTTTTACTTTCACTATTTGCAAACAACATTTTCTGATTTGACCTTTTGATTAACCGATACAAGAGAACCAAAGACCAAGGAAATGCGGTATATAGCCAAAACAACCAAATCATACCTCTAGGTTCATCATGTGCATTACCGTAAAGATCTCCATTCCACCCACTAACAGTGAACCGAGACCAATGCTCACCAACTAAGAAATAATGAAGAAAACCTGGCGTAGTGTGTTCGGCAATTACGTACCAAGGACCAGCAATCATTAACGATAATAATAGCCCTGAAACAATCGGGATACGTAACCAAAATTGTTTTGCTCCTTCTACTATTCCATAATTAATAATGATCCAAGGAAGAATCGATAAGCCAATCAAAACAATAATAAGTGGCCCTTTAATGAGGAGCCCTAGGCCTATTCCAATAAACCCTAAGTAAGCATGTTTTTTACTATGACTTTGCCATCCGACATAAAAACCAAACATGGATAAAGTCATTGAAAGAGTTAACAATGAATCAGTCATAATCGTACCGCTTGCAATATAAAAACCGGTACAAGTCAGTAAAATTAACACACTCAGTAATGGCGACATGCGTTTTCTATCAGCAAAATAACCGACAATGACGAGTGTCAACATGCCACTGATAAAATGAGGAAGACGTAATGAAAATTCATTTATTCCCAACATTTTTCCGGATAATGCACTTACCCAGGTCTGCATAGGGGGCTTACCCCAAAAAGGCACATCATAATTAAATAGAGGTGTGATCCAATTATTGGTTTCCACCATCAAACGGGCCATTTCTCCATACCTTGCCTCTGTAGTATCCATTAAAGGATATAACTGGAGTGAGGCTAATCGAATGAGCATGATAATGGAGATAAAAAGGGTAATGCGAATGGACAATTTCTGCATTATATTACCTCCTTTCGAGAGGATGAAATTGAAACGACCTTACTCGTTTCTGCTGCTGCTTTATTCATTTCAGACGCTACAATAAATCGAGGTCGGTTTTTAACCTCGTTATAAATTCTTCCTACATAAGCACCTATTAAGCCAATCGAAAGTAGTTGTACCCCTCCTAACCCTGTAATAGCCACGATGATGGTAGGGAACCCCGTCACCGTTTCACCTAAAATGAATGTTTTTAAAATAGTAAAGAGAGCGTAAAAGAATGATCCACTAGCAATTGCTGCTCCAAGGTAGGTTGCTATTTGTAATGGTTTTGTACTAAACGACGTTATACCATCCATTGCTAAGGCGAGTAATTTTTGTAACGGCCATTTTGACTCTCCGCTAAATCGTTGGTCTCTATCAAAACGTAAAATAACTTGATTAAATCCAGGCCAAGCTAATAAACCTTTCATATATATATTTTTTTCGCGTAGCTGAATTAACTCGTGCACGACTTTTTTATCTAATAACCTAAAATCACCCACATTTTCAGGAATATCACAATCTGCCAAACGGTTAATCGTTTTATAAAATAAAAACGCAGAAACCTTCTTAAACAATGATTCTCCATGTCTTTTATTACGCTGCATGCAAACAACATCGGCTCCTTCTTTCCATTTATCAATCATAGAAGGGATCAATTCTGGTGGATCTTGCAAATCTACATCAATGATAATAGTGAAATCGCCATCAGCTTTACTTAACCCTGCCGACATAGCGGCTTCTTTACCAAAATTTCGACTTAAATTAATTAACGTAAAGTCATATTCTAAATTAGTTAAGTTCTCAATCATTTGAATTGTTTTATCATGGCTGCCGTCATTCACATAAATGACGTGAACTTGAAAATCTAATAATTTTACAACTTGATTTAACCTAGAGTGGAACTGGGTAATTACATTTTCTTCGTTATAAATTGGCACAACAATAGAGCAAGACCCTGCACTTTTCTGTTTGGTACCTGTAGAGGTATATAAGATCATAGAAATTTTCCTAAGTTAAGATAGGAAATACTATTTCATGGAAGACTTAAGGTTCACTTAATATAAACTGAAGGTTTAATATAGATAATCTTAGTTCCGGATAAAAACGATACAACACCGCTATTTAAGCGAATTTATGCATTAAATTATTTCCCAATAACCCGTTATTACTTCAATAATTCGCTGACCTAGGCAAAGCTAACGGCAGTGGCTAATCAAAAAATATAGCCTTATGATGTGAAATATAAACCCGCTTTCATTAACCAGAATTGAGGTTAAGTAAATAGCACATCAAAAGTAATCGTTTTTTGGGCTAATGTAACTTTAATATCTGCATCAATCGCATTACAAAGAGACGCTACAATAGCCAAACCTAAACCAAAACTTTCACTAGAACTACGTGAAATATCTTTTTGCCACATAGGTTCAAACATATTTTCTAAATCTTCAACAGACAATGCTTCAGATACTTCATTAGAGATTGATACGCGAGGTAATTGTCCCACTGATGCTAAAGTAAATAATACTGTAGAGTTTTCAGGGCTGTATTGGATAGCATTGTTAATTAAGTTTTTTAAAATGGTTTCAACTGCAAATAAATTATTTTCTAAAGGGGGGAGATCTGTTTGCAAATCTAAAGTTATGCGACTTTCATAAGGTACATATAGTGAATGGATAATTTGTTGATAATCAAAAATATCATCCTTAGGGAGTCCATTACCGGATAACTTATTGAGTAATAAAAGATTTGATATCACATCTTTTAAACGCCAAGAAATACCTAACACTTGTTGTGGGTAATCAATTTTAGCTATTTTATCTTGAGGAAATTTAATAACCACTTCAGTCAGGTTAATCAATTCGGTAATAGGGGTTTTTAATTCATGTGCGATGTCTGACGTTAACCGTTTTTCTTTTTCATATAAGGTTTTATTCTTATCAATAAAACTATTAATACTATCTATAAACGGTACTAATTCTATCGACAAATTTTTATTTGATAACTTTAAATTATCATCGCTTATTTTGATTTTTTTAAGCTCACTATTTAGTTCATTTAATGGAATTAAACCTCGATCTACCTTATTTCGCACCACATTTACCACTAAAAAAACAACAACAAATGTCGCCAGAACAAACAAAATATCTAGAAAAGTTAATATACTTTCTGTTTCTTCTGTAGAAGCCGCATAAGCTAAGACTATGGTAGGTTGGGTAGCACCCGTTTCTTTTAAATGGGCATAAAATGCATCTCTTTTGGCAGTATCGATTTGTGCTTTAAAAGCATAATAAATAATTAACCCGTCACGCCCATCAGGTAACTGGGCCTCAATAATTTTCTTTTTACCTTCCAATAAAGGCACAAAAGGTAAACTACTATTTAATTGAAAACCTAATGAGTTTGATTTTTCAAAAACGTCATTACCTCTCCATAACTGAAAATATTCGGCGTTATTTTGTGTTTCAAACTCAGGCATGAATTCACCAGAGAATTCAAATTCAACACCTTTCTCATCTTCTGAGACTAACGCAACAAGTAATGAAGCTTTACTCGTAAGTGATTGTTCAAACTCTTTATCTACCCAATTATCGAGTACTACATCTATAATTAGCATCACTAAAGCAAAAACAACAGAAAGTGAAATCGATAGACTTTTAACTAAATTATTTCTGATAGACATCATAACGTTTGATCAACCATGTAGCCAAAGCCACGCTTATTAATAATTGGTAATATTCCACCGGCTGCTTTTGCTTTTTTCCTTGCTGAGGATAAATGAGCCTCTATTGTATTTTTAGACATAGAATCATATTGCCCTACGACATATTCACTCAATTTCTCTGGTGAAAAAACGAGTTTTTTTTGCTTAAAAATACATTCAATTAGCTTATATTCATTTGGTGTTAAATTAATATTTTTCCCATGGAATGACAGCGTAAATAATTGAGTATTTAAAATAAAATCATTAACCTTAATAATATTTTCATCTATTACCAAAGCTCCTCTTCTAGATAGGGTTTGTAAACGGGCGTGTAATTCATCAAAAGAGAACGGTTTCGCTAGATAATCATCGGCTCCCGAGATTAAACCTTCAATTCGGTCTTCAGTCTCTCCCCTAGCTGAGAGAATCAGCACTTTTAATTCACTCTTTTTACGCCTAATTGTTTTTAATAAGGTTAAACCATCAACACTAGGTAACATAAGGTCTAAAATCATAAGATCATAATCTCCCATTGTCGCCATTGTTAACCCTTCAGCGCCATCACCTGTTGTATCTACAGTAAACCCTAAATTCCCCAATCCCATTTTTAGACTATTTCTAAGTGATTCAGAGTCTTCAACTAAGAGTAATTTCATGCAAATAGCCTCGTGATTTTTTGTAAAATTCAATTATGCACTACAAGTCTTAAGTTTTACTTAGGAGTCACATTCTTTTTCTTTGCCATTCTCATTATTTTTAGGCTTATAATGAGTTGTCGAGTTGCTAAACAGTAAATCATACTATCTATTAAGCACAATTAAATGAAAGGCCACTAAATCCTACCTTTGTTATGTTCATTTCCCTACAATGCAGCCAGAAGTCTTATTTACTTTATGAAGCTGTCGTAAGTAGCTTGTGGTGCTCAAAGCGATTTAAGTTTTTATGTTATTTTGAACGTTCTGCTACCTACATTATCATCAAAATAGCACTTAACATTTTAACGAAACGATACATGTTTCATCTTTTATTTTGGTGTCCTTATAAGCAGTGTCTTATTTTGATGTATTTCCACCGTAATTATTGCAAACTGCCGTGTTTTATCATGATGTAAACTTCATTTATCACTTGTAATTTATTGTTTTACTGTAGAAGTGGCGTAATATAAATCTATTTTTAATATGTTAGCTACTGCGGTCTTTCATCCTGAAAGGCGACATTTTGTAAGCTAACATGCTGTTATAACACACGAGGTAACTATGGAACTAATTAGCTCTTTTGCAACGCTTATTGGTTTAATTTGTAATTTTAAGTCTGAAAGGCGTACAGCATCAGATGATGAATATAAAGAATTCATGGAATGGTTAGAGACTAAAAGGCATAAAGATGTAATTAATGAAATACATTCTAACCATTTGCTAGGGATAAGTATCAAAAGCTTGTTAGCGAGAAACCACGATGCAATTTTGCAAAAGTTAAATCAGCTTGATAGCTCTTTAATCGAATTAGCTTCACAAATTGAGGGGTTTACAGATGTCGCAGCTGCGATATCTCCACATGCAGGTTTATCTGAGCAAGCTTTTTCAATACTGAAACAATTTGATCTTTCTGGTGGGAGTGTGTTCCTAGAAATCAAAGATTCGTCTGGGAATTGTTATCAAGTAATGGATGCTCAAGGTAGTATTGAAATCACCGATGCTCGATTTATTGATGACGACTTAGATAAATTATGCCGTTTAGGTTTATTAATCCCTGATCGTAATAAAAGTGGTGGTAGGTTGTTTAGGCTTACAAGAGCAGCCGTAAAACTGGTAGAGCAAGCAAATATGTAAGTTATAACAAGACAAATTAATTAGACGCATAAACGGTTGTCATCGTTTTTGCTAGAACAAAAAAGAACAAAAAAGAGCAAAAACAACGCCAACCTATTCGCTGTTGTTTGTGGCGTTATATCTCAGGAGTACTTTTGTGAAAAAGGATATTTTAGTTAACGAAGTCTTTGAGAATATAGATCAAGAGCTAATAAAGAAAGGGATCCCTATTACATCTAGATATATGGAGGCTATAGGCGATGTAAGCCGATATTTTAATAATGAACGGATTCCTATTTCACCTAACTCTTTATTACCGGAAAATGATTTCGGGAATCAACTATGTATATGGCTACATCAATGGTATGACCATAAATATGGTGATAATCAAAAATACAACTCTGATTTGGGATTCTTGTATCATAAAATACGAGGTGATTTATGGTTCTATCGAGTTCCTGAGTTTTATGGGTGTTGCAATTTTTTTATAAGTAAAAAATTAGAGGACACAGGTTGTGATAATGAAACGAATATCCTCAGAATGTCACCTAAGATGACACAAGTATATATTGACTCTTTGAATGAAACTGAGTGCATTGAAATTTCTATTTCTTTCCAATCCGCTCTTGATGCTTTCCAAATATTAAATGGTTGGAGGCTTGTTAAAATTCCCTATTATCAAGCTATTCGAGCTGATTTGAAAACTATAACAATACAGCTTGATGTTCATATATCAAACTTTGGCCAAGTAAGGTGGGCATATATGCAATGTGCAGAGAAAATATTGAAGTCATGGTTGCTAAAAGCTGGCTTAACTGAGAAAGAGCTAAGAAATCAAAAGAAATTTGGGCATAAAATAGATAACCTTGTAAATGCATTTAACGAATACTATGTGGAAAAGGTGTCTACTCAAAACTTGGACTATATAACTTGTGGTGCTAATGCTAGGTATGATGATAATAGCTACGAAAGTGAAGATATCGTCAAGGCTCAAAAGTGGTTATTTGATATGGTCAAGGCAATTGATTTTAAGCCGTCTTTAGCGACGAGATAACAAGAGCTTTAAACGGAACTAAAACAGTTGGTTAGGTTTCGCTTCGCTCCACATTATAACCAACTATTTTAGTCCGCTTAAGCTGGCGTTATTTTCTCATTGGTACAATTAAGTATGAAGAGTTCAATAAAAGAAGACTGGAAGATTTTTGAGGAAACAGTTGCTCAAATTGAGAAAGTACTGTCTCCGAAAGGAGCTGTTGTTAAATCCCCAGATCGAATTACTGATCTAGTAACTAATCGGCAACGTGAAGTCGATGCTTCAATTCGTTATTTCGATAAAAATACGCCAGTGCTAATTACTGTTGAGTGTAGAGATAGAAAAAAAGTCCAAGATGATATGTGGATTGAGCAATTAGTTACTAAACAACGGAAAATTGGAGCAATCAAAACAATTGCTGTCTCATCTAAAGGCTTTACTAAACCCGCGCAGATAACTGCGAAAGAGTTTGGGATCGAGTTAAGAACCTGTGAAAAAGTTAAAGATGAGCAAATTTTGGCTATGCTCGATGGTTTAAGTTTTTCAGTTATTTCTACATTCAGGCATATTGATGAGTTACATCTTCAAGTTGAAAATGAAAATAAGCCAAGTGGTTTGGTGAAGCCTCATATGGATGCTGAAATGGATAAATATCAACATGACGCAGTGATAGCATATACCGGTGCTGCTGATAAGGAAATTAAGCTTAAAGATTTACTGGACCTCATGGATGATTCAACAGTTTCTGAAGAAGATAAAGCCCGAAAGGTAAAAGGTGATACTTTAACTCTTAACATAGAGATGGATCCTGGCTATTGGTATTATCCTGTGGGAGAGTTGAGATACGGAATAAAAAAAATTCGTCTGAAGCTCCGTTTTGAAAGTAATACAGATACTATACCAATAATTAGTGTCTCTAATTATAACAAAGGAAAAACTACTGTAGCTCAAATGGTTAAAGCTAGTTTGCGGTTAGATAATGAGACTAGTGCACATATTTCATTAGTTAGGTAGTTGTTGTAAGTACTAATATATAATCGGGTAGCCGGAGGTATCTAACCCAGCCCCCACACCACCCTGAATGCGGCTCCGCACAGGGCGGTTCATCTTATGATGAATAGTGAATATTAATCCACAAGTCCTTTAATGACATCAAACCTTGTCTGGCTAAAAACTCATTACTGATCGTTATATTGATCACTTTAGTTTTCGAACTACAATAAGGTCCTTTGCTGGTGATCCCAAAGGAAATAGCTAAACGTTCACTGACACCTAGTTTGATCAATTAACTCGTTCCCACGCTCTGCGTGGTAATGCATGAGGAATGATAAAGTATTGGGTATCTACTAGTTAATCGAAATTAAATCAAAGGTTTAGGATGTAAAGTCGTTGGGTGTCCAGCAACTTTCACAGCAACTTTCATTACTCTAAATCAGTAGCGAAATACTTTCGAGCGAGTAGAAATCTTAGCTTCTACTCGTATTTATTTGTTTTACTGTAATGAATAATATATGTAATCCGTGCACGAATTAGGTCATAACACCAATTAAAAATGATGGCGTATATTAAGAAGAAAAGTACAAGCCCTATATCCATAATAAATACTGTCCAGAAATCTAACTGTAGCACCCACATCATAAGCGGAAGAGTGATAATCGTTAAGCCTAATTCAAAAATTAATCCATGGAATATTCGCATTTTAAAAGAACGGTTAATACGCTCACTGCCAAATTTATGGTCAAAACCTAAGTTGTATATATAATTCCAGCACATAGCAATTAATGACAAGCTAATTGCTAAACCTGTCGCTGAAGAAAATTCCACATCGGTGAATAATCTAGTAGCAGAAATCATAAAGCATAAAGCAATCACTTCAAATAATATGCTGTGGATAATACGTTCTTTCGTATTCATGTTTAATTTCATTTTTTGTTTTGTGGGTGTTGAGATGTATAGTAATCATTTATTATGAAAGAATGTAGTTAGTTACTATCAGGAAAAGTGATATGTATAATTTAGAACAACTGAGAATGTTTGTAGAAACTGAAAAATCAGGTTCATTTTCGGCATGCGCTCGCAAGTTGGGTAAAGTCCAATCTGCTGTCAGCCAGGGCATAGGAAATCTTGAAATAGAGCTTAATACGACATTATTTGATCGTACTAGTCGTAAGCCTTCTTTAACCCCTCATGGGAAAAGATTATTGCCATTTGCCGAGTCCATCCTACAGCAAACTTATGAACTTAATTCTGTGAATGATTCATTAAATCTATCTCATGAAACTCAGATAAGAATTGCCGTCGATGATGCATTACTCCCTTTAATCACGGATCTGATGAATACCTTTGTAATGCACTTTCCTAGTACTTTATTAGATCTTTTAACCGTTTCAGCATCCGATGTATTAACAATGATTCATTCTGGTCAAGCCGATTTAGGGTTAATGTTTTCGAATGGTGATTTTCCACAAGAAGTCGATTTATGTTATGTCGGCAGCTTACCTTTTAATGGTGTTGTAAATCCAAATCATCCATTGGCAAGCTTAGATAAAGTCACGGTTTCTGATTTGATGCCTTACCGTCAATTATTGATTAAAGGGCTTGATGGAAAAAGTTCAATGCACTCGCCTATGATATCTTCACATATATGGTGGGGAAGTTCATTTCATGCAATAAACACTATGGTGAAAGAAGGTTTAGGGTGGAGTTACATACCTGCCTTTATCGCAGAAAAATATGAAAAGAATGGCGATATGGTACGTATGAACCTAAGTTTTGACCATAAGCCTTGCCCAGTTCAAGTTGAACGTGTCATGGCAAAACAAAAAACGATGGGGCCTGCATTAACATGGTGGGCTGATGCTGTCACTCATTTACTCGATAAGTAACACTTAATGAAAGTTTCTTGTTTACCACTTTTTAAGCACCCAAGTCTAATGATTATGTAATCTAAATATTTTGGTAAACTGATATGGCTACTCTCGAGGGTATTGAGTAATAAACCATACCTTTTTAAGTCGCTTCGGGGCACAAACCGAGGCAGGAGTGTCTAACAAGTTCTCGTAAAATATAGCCAAATAGACTAATCCTCGATAACATAAAAAGCTGAGGATAACGTGATGATCTATAATAAAAAGCGACCCAAATGGATAATGCCGATCAGTTAAGAAAATTAGTTGATTTTTAGCTGAAGAAGATCAAAATCCTATGACTCAAAAGGTCATGGG